>JBJXFG010000018.1:0-101085 GCA_046154665.1 Phycisphaerales bacterium
CTTCGGGTTCGTGATCGACGCCCGTCAACGAACCCGAAGCGCAAGCGAGGGCCGGCGCACGAAGACCGGACGCCCGGAAATCACGTGGTTTGAGTATGAGTCTTGTACGCGGCTTACTCTCTCAAACTGAGCGCACATCGACGGAGAGGCAGCCGTCGATCGCGTCATCGAGATTCCGCAGGAGTTCATCAAGCGACTCGCCCTCGGTCGCACAGCCGGGGATCGCCGGCGCCTCGGTCCAGAAACCGCCCTCTTCGGCGTCGTGGATGATGACCTTGAGTTTCACGCTGAACGATGGGCGAGCAGGAACCGGTGCCCCCTGAATCACCGTCGCTCACACCGACTGCCCCAGCCGCCCCGCGTCGCCCGTGGTCCCGTGCCCTGCGTCCCTCAGCGTCCGCTCGCGCCGAGCAATCTCGAGATCCGCGTCGGCCATCATCCGCGCCAGCGCGTCGATATCCACCGTCGGCGACCACCCCAGCGCGCGCCGGGCCTTCGCCGCGTCGCCCTGCAGCGTTCGCACTTCCGCCGGGCGGAAATACCTCGGGTCGACTTCGACGTGCTTCTTCCATTCCACGCCCACGTGGTCGAACACGCGCTCCAGAAACTCGCGCACGCTGATCGAAACCCCCGTGGCGATCACATAGTCCTCGGGCTTGTCCTGCTGCAGCATCAGCCACATGGCCCGCACGTAGTCGCCCGCGAATCCCCAGTCGCGCTTGGCGTCGAGGTTGCCCAGGTACAGCTTGTCTTGCAGCCCCAGCTTGATGCGGCCGGCGGCGCGGGTGATCTTGCGCGTCACAAATGTCTCGCCACGCCGGGGCGACTCGTGGTTGAACAGGATGCCGCAGCTCGCGTGCATCCCGTAGGCGACGCGGTAGTTGACCGTCATGTCGTGCGCGAACACTTTCGCCGCCGCGTAGGGCGAGCGCGGACGGAACGGCGTCGTCTCGCGCTGCGGCGTCTCGGCCACCTCGCCGTACTGCTCCGAGCTGCTGGCCTGGTAGTAGCGCACCCGGTCGCCGGTGGCTCGGCCGGACTCGCGCTCATAGGTGCGCACCGCCTCGAGCACCTTGAGCGCCCCCATCGCCACCGTCTCGGCGGTGTAGATCGGCATGTCAAAGCTCACGCGCACATGGCTCTGGGCGGCGAGGTTGTAGACCTCGTCGGGCTCGACGCGCTGGATGATCGCCGACAGCGACGCGGCCTCGGTGATGTCGCCGTAGTGCAGGATGAGCCGCCGGTCGGACTCGTGCGGGTCCTGGTACATGTGCTCGAGCCGCCCGGTGTTGAACGACGAGGAGCGCCGGATGATGCCGTGGACCTCGTAGCCCTTCGAGCGCAGGAACTCGGCGAGGTACGAACCGTCCTGGCCGGTGACGCCGGTGATGAGCGCGCGGCGGCGCCGGCCGGAAGGCGCGGGCTGCTTGTTCGTGACAGGAACCGGGGGATGGTCGATGCGGTGGGGCACGGGTGAGGACAGCAGCAAATCAGCAAAGCAGCAAAGCAGCAAATCGGATCGATCGCCACGCGATCGACACGATTGCCCGCTCGCATTCGGCACGCTGTTCGGGGCTTGTCAAGGTCGGGCGCAAAGGGTCGGTGAAGTTGACCTGAGACATGGGCTTGGAATGGTCGATGATCGTGACCGGCGGCGGTGTGCCGCTACACTATCGGCCCTCTTTTCTCGGGTATCCACCCTCCCGACGCCTTTTCCGGCTCGGAACAGGGGACAAAGCCCGCGGCGTCAAGGGTTTACGGCGCAGAGGTTCGTGGTGCAACGCGCTTCCCTCTCCACAAAGTGGACGGGCGGGCGGTCAGACCCAACACCGTCCGCAGCCCCGTACCCACGGCCCCCGAGTCTCGGTCCACACACGGAGTTCAGCCTTGTCCGTCACCAAGCGAATCCTCATCACCGGCGGGGCCGGGTTCCTCGGCTCGCACCTCTGCGAGCGCCTCGTCGCCGACGGGCACGATGTCATCTGCCTCGACAACCTCTTCACCAGCCAGAAGAGCAACGTCGAGCACCTGCTCGGGAAGAAGAACTTCGAGTTCATCCGGCACGACGTCACCGAGCCGATTTCGCTCGAGGTCGATGAGATCTACAACTTCGCCTGCCCCGCCGCCCCGGGCCATTACCAGTACAACCCCATCAAGACCATGAAGACCTCGGTCATGGGCGCGATCAATATGCTGGGCATGGCCAAGCGATGCCGCGCGAAGATCCTCCAGGCCTCGACCAGCGAGGTCTACGGCGACCCCGAGGTCCACCCGCAGCCCGAAAGCTACCGCGGCAGCGTCAACACCCTGGGCCCCCGCGCCTGCTACGACGAAGGCAAGCGCGCCGCCGAGACCCTGTTCATGGACTACCACCGCATGAACCGGGTGAACATCCGGATCGTGCGCATCTTCAACACCTACGGCCCGCGGATGCACCCCTACGACGGCCGCGTCGTCTCGAACTTCATCCGCCAGGCGCTGGCGGGCGAGGCCATCACGCTCTACGGCGACGGCTCCCAGACCCGCTCGTTCTGCTACCGCGACGACCTGTGCGAGGCCATCATCCGCATGATGAACGCCCCGGACTCGTTCATCGGCCCGGTCAACATCGGCAACCCCGGAGAGTTCACGATCAAGCAGCTCGCCGAGCTGGTCGTCGAACTGACCGGCAGCAAGAGCCAGCTCGTCTTCAAGCCGCTCCCCGCCGACGACCCGCTGCAGCGCCAGCCCGACATCACCCTGGCCCGCAAGCACCTGAACAACTGGGAACCCAAGGTGCCGCTGCGGGAAGGTCTGAAGAAGACCATCGAGTGGTTCCGCTCGATCGACATGTCGACCTATAGAGCACCCACGCCGAACTACTGATGAACTCTTACTCTTCGCGCGGGTAGCGCTTGCGTTGAGGCCGGGGAGCAGAGCCGATTCCTTGTTTTCTCAAACGGTCCGCCCTCAAGCCGAGGGCTTTCTTCGATAGACGACGCGCCATCCCGCACGCCGCATTGATATCGATTTTGCGTTATCTTCACAGAACCGATGGCAGCAGCCACAACGGAGCGAAATCGGTCGTGGAGGCTCTCGCGTGGTCGATGTGCTCGTAGGGATCATGGTTTGGGTCAAACGACTGTTTCAGAGACCGGTCCGTCCCGGCTCGACGATCATGCTCGAACGGGCTCGAAAGGGTGAGGAGCGGTTCGGAACATACGGGTGCATGGTCTGGCACGCGGGAAAGAAGTACCTTCTTTCTTGCGCGCATGTGTTTGAGCGCGGCAAGACGGGTGATGGCGCGATCTGCTTCGACATCCGATCCGGGGTGTCCGAACGCACCGTGGGCCGACTCGCAAGAGTCGTTCGTTCGGAAGACTTCGCACTGGTCGAGTCGCACTGGTCGGCGCGCGTACTACCCACGTTTCCTCCGAGCGTGGGCCGGGTTGACCCGACGCCTTTTCCGATCGAGTCCCTTTCATTCGTGCCAAGCAATACTCTGAACGGACGCGCGCTCGTCCAGTCATTGGGCGCGGTCTCGACCCACGCCAAAGGATTTGCCGCGTCCGGTGTCTTTCTGACCATGACCTATACGAGAACCGCGGCGAAGAAGAGAAAGAGCGCCGAAGATTCTCAATCGGATTACACGCTCAGTCCGCCTTTCATCGAGGTAAAGCCTGACCTGCAGAACACCCCGGACTTCTGCAAGAAAGGCGATTCTGGAGCGCTGCTCTTGACGGCCCCCAAACAGGGGCTGCCCCAGCCGCTCGGTCTTTTGGTGGGCATCCGCAAGGACGGGCTGGGCGACTTTGGTTTGGCGGTCCCCATCCAACGCGTGCTGGACGAGATCGGCAAGTCCGCTCGCATCTATGTGGGAGGCCGATAACCGCCAAGAGTTCCCAGTTCTTGCGGTCATTTTTGGTATCTGCTCGGGAATGCCGGGTTCACCTTCTCGATGGAGGCTTCTTGAGCGATATTTTAAGCGTGGGCGAGCATCCGCGCAGCCCGGTATGCTTTGTATCCCGTCGCAGCCGCCGTAGGTGTCGGCGGCACGCGGTGAAATAGTTCATCACTCCGACCGAGTCCGCTTCATGCCACAGTCGATCTCATTCAAGGACGCCGCAGAGATCATCCAGCGCCACGGACGAGAGTTCGGCGCGAGAGGCGTGGTCGGAGTGGGGATCGCTGACCGCAACGACCGGCTCCGATTCATCGTCGCCGTGGAAGACACCAAGACGCAGGAGCGCCTGGCCCGTCAATACGCCAACCGGAAAGTCGACGACTTTCCCGTTCATGTCGAAGTCGGCCGGGTCGAGTCCATCGGCGGGCTTGCGGTTCCGAGCGGCGTCGCGCGTCCTCGAGTCAATCTCTTGCAGGAAATCGTGGATCGGCCGGGTATCCCGCTGCTCGTGGGCATCGCCGCGATCGCCGTGTTGATCCTGGTCGCAGCTCGCTAACCCAACCTGGCTGCGAGATCGATTCGCGCCGATCCCAAGTGTCGGCTGCCTGAACACGTCCGAGCTCCAAGAAGGTGCGGGCCTTTCAGCCCGCGCTCTCGGCTTTGCGTCGCTCAAGCCGAAGCGAGTATTGCGCAATCACGGGGCCTCCCGTCTCTCCGGGGCTATCATCTCCCCCCCTCCTTTTGCAGTTGCTCTTAGCGGTCTGCGGCACTCGATCGAGCCCAACCCGCTTCGAGAATCCGCCGATAAAGCACCGCCGATGTTTGTGGCAAGAACGCCAGCGAACCAGGCTTTTCTCGCTCCCCACTCCCGATTCCCCACTCCCGAGGTTTCTCATGCGTCTCACCATGGTCGGCACCGGATACGTCGGTCTCGTCACCGGCGTCTGCTTCAGCAACACCGGCAACGATGTCGTCTGCCTCGACGTCGATCAACGCAAAATCGACACCCTCAAGTCAGGCGGCTGCCCCATCTACGAGCCCGGCCTCACCGAACTCATGGAGAAGAACGTCAAGGCCGGACGCCTCGCGTTCACCACCGACCCCGAGAAGGCCTACCGCGACGCCCAGATGATCTTCATCTGCGTCGGCACCCCCACCGGCGACAACGGCGACACCGACATGAAGTACGTCTGGTCCGCCGCAGACGACATCGCCAGGGTCATCAAGGCCCTCGGGCCCAACCAGGAACCCAAGGTCGTTGTCGTCAAGTCGACCGTCCCCGTCGGCACCTCGCTCGAAGTCCAGCGCCGCATCAAGGCCATCGTCGGCGATATCCCCTTCGGCATCGCCAACAACCCCGAGTTCCTCAAAGAGGGCGCCGCCATCAACGACTTCAACAAGCCCGACCGAGTGGTCTGCGGCGTGGGCGACGAGCGCACCGGCGCCGTCATGCGCGAGCTCTACGACCCGTTCGTCCGCCAGGGCCACCCCATCTACATCATGGACATCCTGTCCAGCGAGATGGTGAAATACGCCAGCAACAACTTCCTGGCCACCAAGATCAGCTTCATCAACGAGATGGCCAACCTGTGCGAGGCCTACGGCGCGAACATCACCGCCGTGCGCGAGGGCATGTGCGCCGACAAACGCATCGGCAACCAGTTCCTCTACCCCGGCCTGGGCTACGGCGGGTCGTGCTTCCCCAAGGACACGCTGGCCTGCATCAGCATGGGCCGCAAATCCGGCGTCGCCACGCAGCTTTCGCAGGCCGTCCACGACGTGAACCAGCGCCAGCGCGAACTGTTCTTCAACAAGATCACCAAGCACTTCGCCAGTTCGGGCGGGCTGAGAGGCAAGACTCTCGCCTTCTGGGGCCTGGCCTTCAAGCCGCAGACCGACGACATCCGCGAAGCCCCCGCGCTGACAATCATGGAAATGGCCCGAGAGGCCGGCGCGACCTGCCGCGGCTTTGACCCGGTGGCCGCGGAGAACGTGAAGCGCGAGAACCCCGGCAAATACGAGATCGTCCCGAGCCTCTACGAAACGCTGAAGGGTGCCGACGCCCTGGTGATCTCGACCGACTGGGACGAGTTCAAGACCCCCGACTTCACCAAGATGAAGAGCGTGATGAAGTCGCCGGTGATTTTCGACGGGCGGAATCTGTACCGCAAGGACCAGATCGAGCGGGCGGGGTTCGCGTACTACTCCGTGGGGCGTGCGCCGGTGCTGGCGGGGTGAGGATCGGGCTGCTCTGAGCGATCGTCAGCAGATTTCTGCGCGCCCCATGGACCGCATCTGTGATATCGTTGGTCCAGTGCCGCGTCCCTGTTGGATATGTGGAGAGCCCTCAGATAGCCGCGAACACAAGATAAAGCGGTCGGATATTGTGCGCGAGTTCGGCACCGGCGCCTTTACGGAAGACGGGGGGCTGGTGCATTGCATCGACGGATACCAACCCCGCGTACTTCAAGGGCCGAATTCAGATTTTTTGAAGTACGTCCCCGTCATTTGTCGCCGCTGTAACTCCAACCGATCCCAGCCGTGGGACAAGGCCTACACCGACTTCCTCACCTGGGTATTTGAGAATCGCGATCTGGTCTTTGCACGCCGGTGCGTCAATTTGTTTGAGGTCTTCGGAGAGCGTGATGCTATTCACGCAGCCACCAACCTCTACAAGTACTTCGTGAAGGCATTTGGGTGCCGGCTCGCAAGCGCAGGCCACCCCGTCCCAGAGCATCTCGTCGCCTTGCTTTCCCATCGCCGCTTTCGCACCAAGCTGCGGCTGACGTTCGCGATTTACAAGGCCGTGTTCGCGCTCGGCTCAGAATTCCGACAACGCGCTTGTCTGAGTCCCCTCGACATTTCAGACGACTGGGGCATGGAACACTTCGAACAGTGTTTCTTTCGGCTGAACATCGGCTGGCTGATTATTGGATGGAACTACGACATCGAGGCCGCGCGAGAAGACGGTGCCCCTTGGTCTTGTGATGCGCCCATCATCTCTATTGGCGAGATTGAAGGCCCAACTCTGGATAAACTGATTGCCGGGGCTCGGCGCAGCGATGCACCAGCACTCCCTGATCTCGAAGCAATGCGCAACGCGGGTGGAATCAGGATCGGGTAGATAAGTGACCCGTCTCGAAATCGACTTCGCTATGACCTCGGGTTACATGCCCACCGCCCGCGGGTCCTTCCCCTGCTCGATCGCCACGATCTTGGCAAGTCGCCGCTCGTGCCGTCCCCCCGCGAACGGCGTCTTGAGCCACTGATCGATCACCTGCTCCATCAGGCGTAAGCCGAGCAGGTCCGCCGACAGGCAGATCACGTTCGCATCGTTGCTGCTGCGGCTGATCTCGGCGGTAATCTCGTCGTGGACGTTCGCCGCGCTGATGCCGGGGATCTTGTTGACGGCCATGCACATGCCGACGCCGGTGCCGCAGATCAGGACCGCCGTCTCGGCTTGGTGCTTGGCGACCATCTGACCCACGGCGTAGGCGGGCTCGGGGTAGTCGCAGGCTTCGCCGCTCATGGGCATCTGGGTGGCGACGATCTCGTGCCCCTGCTTCCTCAGGCGCTCAGCGATCTTCCCGGCGGCTTCGGCCCCGCGGTGGTCGGCTCCGATGGCGATCTTCATCGATGACGTGTCCTTGTGGCTGCCCGCGGCTCGCGGGTTCGGGGTGGGAGTTTCAACGCGGAGATCGCCGAGGGCTCCGAGGAACGCAAAGAAAGAGAGACTCGAAGAGCGAGATGGTCGCACGGCGGCGGTTGTGCGAGCCGGTCTTTGCTGGCCGAGCCTCGGCCTTCCGTCGCTTCGCGCGGATTGTAGGTGTCGTGTCCCGCGGGCCGGATGGATTCACCCAGAGCTGTCGGACGAAGGAGAAAGCCCTGTCTGCATCGCGCGTTGCCGCGGACGGCCACTCGACGCACCGAGTCCGACCGGGCGAACGCCCCTCAAAACGGTCGGATCGCGCAAGGGGCGAGAATCTCGGCGTTTGCTGCCAATAGCGGGACACCTGCGGCGTGACTCGCCCGGAAATGGGGCCGAAAAGGTGTCGAGGATCGGCGTGGCCTGTCTTAGAGTAGTGGCCGAAGCGACGCGTCAGCGCTCGCACCTTCGCCGAACTCCGAACCCCGTCACGCGAACGTCCGCACCACCCCCCTCGATCACACCCTATGAAGCGCACCACACTTGCCGTTCTTGTTGCTGGCGCCGCCGTGACTCTGGTCGCGCTCGCCCACCCGGGTCACAACCACGAGGCCGACGCGCAGCAGCCGTGGTCCGGGCCGGCGTGGAACATCGAGAACGGGACGCCGCCACCGCTGAACTTTCCTTCGAACAACGTGCAGCTGCTGGCGTGGCTGCCGCTGACGCAGTTGGCCAACGGGCTCTCGAGCGCCAACACCTGCTGGGGGTATGTGTCGCCCTCGGGGCGCGAGTACGCGATCATCGGCACCAACGCCACCACCTGCTTCGTCGAAGTGACCAACCCGGCCAACCCCGTGGTCGTCGCCAACATCACCGGCCCGGTGAGCCTGTGGCGTGACATGAAGATCTATCAGAACTTCTGCTACGCCGTCAGCGAGGGCGGCGGCGGCATCCAGATCATGAACCTGGCCAACATCGACAACGGCGTGGTGACGCTTGTCGGCACGGTCAACACCCCGGACACCGCCGCCACGCACACGATGTTCATCAACGAGCAGTCCGGCTACCTCTACCGCTGCGGCGGACAAGGGTTCAGCAACGGCCCGGGCGGGCTGCGCGTGTATTCACTCGCGAACCCGGCGGCACCGGCGTTCGTCGGGCAGTGGACGCCTCGCTATGTCCACGAGACGCAGGTGGTTTCGTACACCACCGGACCCTTCGCGGGGCGCGAGATTGCCTTCTGCTTCGCCAACGACACCGGCACGGGCGTGAACCCGGCGGTGGACATCGTCGACGTCACCAACAAGTCGAACATCTTCCTGGTCTCGCGCGTGACGTACCCGAATGCTCGGTTCTCGCACCAGGGATGGCTGTCGCCAGACCGTCAGTTTCTCTATCTGAACGACGAACTCGACGAGCAGGACCTGAACCTGCCCACGCTCACCCGCGTGTTCAACGTGTCGAACATCGCCGCGCCGTTCTTCGTCGGCACCTTCGGCAACGGCGGCGGTGCCATCGACCACAACCTCTACACCAAGGGCAACCGCATCTACGAGTCGAACTACCGCTCGGGCCTGCGCGTCTTCGACGCCACCAACCCCACCAGCCCCACCGAGATCGCCTTCTTCGACACCTACCCGGACAACGACGGCGACAACTTCAACGGCCTCTGGAACAACTACCCGTTCTTCCCCAGCAACATCGTCATCGGCAGCGACATCGAGAAGGGCCTGTTCGTCTGGTGGGTCGGGCCGCAGCAGCTCAGCTTTGATTCCTCGAACCCGGCCAACCCCAACCCCGCGCCCCCGGTGGGCACGAACATCAAGGTGAAGGTCACCGGCCTGAACGGTGCCAGCGTGCAGCCCAACACCGTGCAACTGTGGTACTCGGTCAACGGCGGGTCGGGCACCACGCTTCCCATGACCGCCACCGGCGTGCCGGATCAGTTCGGCGCCAGCCTGCCGAACCTGCCCTGCGGCGGGCAGATCACGTATTACTTCTCGGCCAAGGCCGACAACGGCATCCAGTTCCGCTATCCCGGGACGGTGTTCACCGCGAATGTCGCGTACGACACCACGACCACCTTCGCCGAGAACTTCGAGGTCGACAACGGCTGGAGCACCCTCACCGCGGGCGACAACGCCACCGCGGGCCGGTGGGTGCGCGTCGATCCCAACGGCACCGCGGCGCAGCCCGAAAACGACAACCCCGCCGGCACCGGCACGCTGTGCTTCGTCACCGGCCAGGGCACGGTGAACGGCACCGTGGGCGAGGCCGACGTGGACGGCGGCACGACCACGCTGACATCACCCGTGCTGAATGCAACAGGCGGTCCCCCGGCGGCCGATGCGTACATCTCGTACTACCGCTGGTACTCGAACAACACCGGTGCCGCGCCCAACAGCGACTCGATGCCGGTGCAGATCTCGAACAACAACGGCACGAACTGGGTGCAACTCGAGTTGGTGACGGAGAACGCGGGCGAGTGGCGTCCCAAGCAGTTCCGGATCGCCGACTTCGTCACGCCGACGAGCCAGATGCGGGTGCGCTTTCTGGCGCGCGATCTGGGCTCGGGCTCGATCGTCGAGGCGGGTGTGGACGATGTCGAGATCGTGTTCCTGGATTGCGCTCCGCCGCCGCCGTCGTGCCAGGGCGATCTGAACGGCGACAACGCCGTGAACGTGGCCGACCTGACGATCTTCCTCGGGCAGTTCGGTCAGGCGGGGGCTGGTCTGTCGGGCGACCTCAACGGCGACAATGTCGTCAATGTGGCCGACTTGACGCTGTTCCTCGGACGGTTCGGGGTGGCGTGCTGAGGCGGATTGAAGGCACGCGAAGCGGGCCACCGATGGTTGCCAGCGGCGCAGCCGCTGGTCGATCGCAGGAGATTTGCACCGCCCGAGAAGCGGGCGGGCGTGTCATCGCCGTAACGAATCGCGCGCCCGTTTCATAGGCGGCATCGCAAGAAGTCCCCCCCACCAACGGCTGCGCCGCTGACAACCATCGCGCACCCGATTCGCATGTGAGCGCGACGATTCGCTTCGAAGACTCCGCTCATCGTCGGCGTGGGACGAACGAAGCGCTCTTACAGCCGCCTCAAAACACACTCACCCGCGCCCGAAGGGCCGCCGCCACCGCGATGCCCGCCTTGTGTACCGCCCGCACGCGCACGCGGTGCGAGACCACCCTCCTCGGGTCGGCGTCGATCTTCGAGAGCAGCCGCGAATAGATCCGCGTCATCGCCCACAGCGTCGGGCGGCACGCGGGCTCGATCATGCGGTCGAGCGGGGCCGAGAGGGTGTACTGCGACCGGGCCCAGTCGCCCACGCGGCGCACGAGCGCGGCGCAGCGCGGGTGGTCGATCCAGCCGCGCAGCTCCGCCGGGGTCAGGCGCGCGGCCTCAAAGTCTTCCAAAGGGATGTACACACGCCCGCGGTCGTGATCCTCCGCGAAATCACGCAGGATGTTGGTGAGCTGGAACGCCAGGCCCCGCGCGGACGCGAGCCGCCGCGCCTCGGCACGGTCGACGCCAGGCCGCAGACCCCAGATGTCGATGCAGATCAGCCCCACCACCGACGCCACGCGGTAGCAGTAGCGCTCCAGCTCCTCGCGCGTCTGATAGACGGGGCGTCCGGGCACATGAGCGGCGTCGTTGAGCGTGTCCTCGCGCAGCCCTTCGATCAGCCCGCGCAAGTCGGCGCGATCGATCGGGAACGACGCGACGGTGTGCGCGAAGGCACGCCACACCGGGTCTTGCTGGGCAAACTCATCGAGCCCCAGCCCCGCGAATAGACGCTCGGATCGACGCGTGAACTGGTCGAGCAGCGAGGCGCGCCTCTCCGGCGTCTCGGCGAGATCGATATCGTCGTCGCCGGTGCGCATCCACGCGTAGATCGCGTAGATCGCCGAGCGTTTGGGCTCGGGGCTGAGGCGCAGGCCGTAGTAAAAGTTGCGGGCGTGGGCCCGCACAAGCTGGCGGCATGCCTCGAAATCCGGCTCGAGCTGCGGGGGGATTGGCGCGGCGGCGTGGGCCGTCATGCGCGTCCCCCGGGCCCCCCGGGCGGCACGGGCCGCGCCGGCCCGAAGGATCGGAACGCCGCGGCGACGACGATGGACAGCTTCGCGAGTTTGCCGAGCTTGGGCCGGTGCCACAGCGTGGTGCAGCCGGCGCGTTCGACGCGGTCGAGCACCCGCTCGCCGCCCGCGCCGAACATCCACACCACGCGCCCCATCGGCCCGCCGAGGCGCCCGGGAAGCGGTCGGCCGCGCTCGAACAGCGTCCGCGTGCGCTCGCACAGCGCGCGCACCGCGCGGATGTAGCGCACGCGATTGTCGGGCAGTGAACCCGCTGCGCCGTCGGTTTCATCCAGCCACGCGCGGAGCTGCGCATCGCTCAGGCCGGTTTCCGCCCGTGGCAGATACACACGGTCGCGCTCCAGCAGATCGCGGCGCACGTCCTGCCAGAAGTTGGTGAGTTGCAGCGCCGTGCAGGTGGCGTCGGACATGGTGACGAGTTCGTCCCAATCGGGGTGCTCGGGGCGCACGCCGCTGAGGTGCAGGATGATCCGACCGACGGGGTCGGCGCTGCGCGTGCAATAGTCGAGCAGCTGCGTCCACGTCTCGTAGCGGGTGATGCGCTGGTCCTGCTCGAAGGCGTCGATGAGGTGGTGGAACGGCGCGGCAGGCAGCCGGTGCTTGCGGATCGTCTTGGCCAACGCGACGAAGACGGGATGGGTGGGGGCGGGAACCGACGCCGGCGCGGCCTCATCCGAGGCGGACGCCACGCACCCTTCGAGCATCCGTCGCCATTCGGCGAGCAGTTCGAGCGAGCGCAGGCGGGCCTCGGGTCCGACGCCGGTCTCGTCGCCGAGGTCGTCGCAGGTTCGGCAATAGGCGTACACCGCGCCGAAATCAGCGCGGAGATCGCGCGGGACCAACCGCGTCAGGACAGGGAAGTTTTCATAGTGCGTCCGGGCCAGGCGATCGACATGCTCGGCGGCGGAGCCGGGGCCCACGCCGAGCGGGGCGTCGCCGGGCATCGAGATGGCCAGTGTTGGAGAGTTCACGAGGCAAGTGGGGCAGGCCGGAATTCCGCCCGGACGTTCGGCGTGGGCGCGGGGCAAGGCTATCATGCCCGAACGCCGGGTGAAGCCGATGGTTTCTCGCGGCAACCCGATTTTCTTCCGAACATCTCCGCCCGGTCGCGCGACCGACGCCGACATTCTCTCGCTCACTCTCTTCCGCACATGCGCATCCTTCTTGCCAACCCCCGCGGCTTCTGTGCCGGCGTCCGCATGGCCATCGACGTCGTCGACCAACTGCTGGACCTGTGCAAGGGCCAGCCGCTGTACGTCTTCCACGAGATCGTCCACAACAAGCACGTCGTCAACCGCTTCCGCGAACGCGGCGTCACGTTTGTCGAAGACCTGCTCGACGTGCCCAACGGCGCGATCGTCGTTTTCAGCGCCCACGGCGTGTCGCCCGAGGTCCGGCGCATCGCCAAAGAGAAAAGCCTCACCGCCGTGGATGCCACCTGCCCGCTGGTCACGAAGGTTCACGTTGAGGCGATCCGGTATGCCAAGCAGGGCATCCAGATGCTGCTCATCGGGCACAAAGACCATCAAGAGGTGCAGGGCACCCTCGGCGAAGCACCGGAGATGATCCAGGTGGTCGAGAGCCCGGCGGACATTCCTCGTCTCAAGATCAAGGACCCCGAGAAGCTCGCGTATCTGACGCAGACGACGCTGAGCACCGACGATGCCGAGGTGATTATTCAGGCGCTGAAGAAGGCGTTCCCGAAGATCCAAGCCCCGCCGACGAGCGACATCTGCTACGCCACGACGAACCGCCAGCACGCGGTGCGTCAGATCGCGCCCGACGCCGACCTGGTGCTGGTGATCGGCAGCAAGAACAGCAGCAACAGCAAGCGTCTCACGGAGATTTCCGAGAACGTCGGCTGCCCAGCCCACTTGATCGACGACGTGTCAGAACTGCGTTCGGAGTGGTTCGAGGGGGTCGAGGCGGTGATGGTCACGGCGGGCGCTTCGGCCCCCGAAGACCTCGTCGCGGGCCTTTCTCGCGAGCTCGTGAAACGCTTTGACGCCACCATCGAGGTGCGGAACATCGTCGAGGAAGACACCGAGTTCAAGCTGCCCGCGGCCCTGGGCACCATGATGAAAGCGCAGGGGATCAACCCGGAATCGAGGCGCATCCGCGTGAGTTCACCGGTGATTTCCGAAGAGGTGTACGGGGCGGTGCCGTTGACGGTTGGGGCGAGCGGCTGACGAAACCGCGAACGCGCGGCCTCGCCCGCAGTTGCCACGCCGCCTGCCCTTATGACTTGATGCCTCGATGCCTCTTGCCTCGATGCCTTCTTCTGATGCCTGATCCCCGGTCCCCGGTACCTCCTTGATCAACCCCCCCAACCACATCTTCGACCACACCCTCGACTCGCTGAAAACGTGGTGCGCCGAGAAGGGCTGGCCGCACTTCCGAGCCGACCAGATTCTCGAGTGGGTCTACCGCAAGGGCGTCGCCGACCCGGCGCTGATGAGCAACATCAAGCCCGCCGAACGCGAGCTGCTCGCGGCGGAGATGGCCTTCCTCTCAGGCCGCACCGTCTCGCAGCAAACCGCCTCCGACGGCACGGCGAAGCTGCTCATCCAGTGGGATGATGTTTCGGGCGGCGGCCCTGCGACAACCAGCGAACAGGCCGGCTCCTCGGGGCTGACCGTACTGAACAACACGCCCGGCAACACGCTGGATAGCTCGCGGCAGACCGAGTGCGTGATGATCCCGACCGAAGACCGGCGCACGGCGTGCATCTCCAGCCAAGTCGGCTGCCCCGTCGGCTGCAAGTTCTGCGCCTCGGGCCTGGGCGGGCTCGACGGCAACCTCACCGCCGGGCGCATCGTCGAACAGGTGTGGCGGCTGGGGCGCTTGCCCGGGGTCGAGCGCATCACCAACGTCGTCTTCATGGGCATGGGCGAGCCGCTGAGCAACTTCGCGCCCGTGACCAAGGCGGTGCGGACGCTGGCGGCCCAGTGGGGGCCGTGGATCAGCGCGCGGAAGATCACGATCTCGACGGTGGGGTTGCCCAAGGCGATTGATCGACTGGCCGACGAGATGGAACTGCCGGTGACGCTGGCGCTCTCGCTGCACGCGCCCAACGACGCGCTGCGCCGCGAGCTGATCCCCTGGGCCAACTACACCACCATCAACGAGCTGATGGGCGCGTGCTCGAAATGGTTCGAGAAAACAGGCCGAGAAATCACCCTCGAGTACATCATGCTCGGCGGCGTGAACGACCAGGAACACCACGCGCGCGAGCTCGCCGACGTCGCCCGCACGCTGCGGGCCAACGTCAACCTCATCCGCTACAACGAGGTGGCGGGCCTGCCCTTCGAGCGGCCGACCAACGAGGACGTGCGCCGCTTCCAGGAAGTGCTCAAGACGCGCCGCATCAACACGCACATCCGCGCCAGCCGCGGACGTGACATCGCGGCGGCGTGCGGGCAGCTGCGCCACGAGGCTGGGGGCGAGAAAGCAACCGCGGGGAAGGCGTAGAGAACTCCCCGCTCACGCCGGAGGGATGACCCAACGCCGCGCAGAACCGCTGTCGTGCCACTGACGGCGGTCCGCTCTGGGACCGACATCAGTGTCGGCTCACCATGCGGGCTGGTCCGTCCGCACTGCTGTTTCCGAGGACGGAGCCAGCAGTGGCACGGAGTCGCGTCACGATGTGCTGGCGTGATCAACCGACCCAATCAGCGCCCCAGAGCGGGGATATCATCCGCCCCTCATGAGGAACCATCATGCGAGTTGAGGTCCACAAGTTCGGCGGGACGAGCGTGCTCGGGGCCGCGCGGATGCGCTGTGTCGCCGATCTGGTCATCGAGGCTTCCGCCCGGAACGCCACGGCCGGCGGCACCGGCATCGTCGTCGTCGCCAGCGCCATGAGCGGCGTCACCAACGTGCTCGTCGAAGCCACCGCCCACGCCAAGGCCGGCCGGCGCGACAAGGCCGCCGAATGCCTTGCGAAGATCCGCACCGCGCACGAGCAAGCGCTCGCGGAAGTCGAGGGCGCTTCGGGCCCGGTTCGCACGGAAATCACACGGATTCTCGACGATCTGCAGAACGTCCTCCGCGGCGCCGAACTCGTCGGCGAAGTCACCGCACGCACCCGCGACCGCATCGTCTCCACCGGCGAGAAACTCAGCGTCCGCATCATCGCGCTCATTCTGCGCCAAAGGGGGCGCGACGCCCAGGCCATCGACGCCGACACCTTCATCGATACCGACGCGACCTACAGCGACGCCAACCCGCTGCCGTTCGTGACCGATCGCGGCATCGAATCGTTCCTGCGCCCGCGCCTCGACAGAGGCCAGATCCCGGTCGTCACCGGCTTCATGGGCCGCGCGCCCGACGGCTCCACCACCACCTTCTCGCGCGGCGGCAGTGATTTCACCGCCACGCTGCTCGCCGGCGCACTCAACGCCGACGAGGTCACCATCTGGACCGACGTTGACGGCGTGTTCACCACCGACCCGCGCATCGTCCCGGGCGCGGCCCTCATCGGCCAACTGAACTACCGCGAAGCGGGCGAGATGTCGTACTACGGCGCGAAGGTGCTGCACCAGCGCACCATGATCCCGGTCGCCGGCAAGCGCATCCCGGTGTGGGTGCGCAACACGCTGAACCCGAGCGCCCGAGGCAGCGTCGTCGACGGCACCAGCCCCGACCGTGCCGACGCCGCCCACCCCGTGAAGGCCGTGACCGCGGTGAAAGACCAGGCGCTGCTCTCGCTCGAAGGCAAGGGCATGTCGGGCGTTCCGGGCGTTTCCGGCCGGCTTTTCTCGTGCCTGGCGGCACGCGGCATCAGCGTGACGATGATCTCGCAGAGCTCGAGCGAGAGCAGCGTGTGCCTCGCCGTTCCGGGACCCGATGCGCTCGAAGCCGAGGCGGCGATCAAGCGCGAGTTCCGCGCCGACATCGCCCGCGGTGACATCGAAGACGTCACCGTGCGCGGCGGCGTGGCCCTCGTGGCGGCGGTCGGCCTGGGCATGGCCCACACCCCGGGCGTCGCGGGCTCGCTCTTCTCGGCCCTCGGCGAGAGCCGCGTCAACGTGCTGGCCATCGCCCAGGGTTCGAGCGAACTCAACATCACCCTCGCGGTGGAAGAAGCGGAGACCGCCGCGGCGATCGCGGCCATCCACGACCGCTTCGCGCTCGACGGCGGCGGCGTCACGCCGCGGGGCCGAAAGACCTGCGACCTGCTCATCATGGGCTGCGGGCAGGTGGGGCGGGCGCTGATCGACCTGGTCCGCAAGCGCGGCGCCGGTGCCCCCCGCGTCGACCTGCCCGAGCGGCTCCGCATCGTCGGCGTGGCGGATCGCGGCGCATACCTACTCAAGACGGGGGGCCTGACGCCGAACCAGCTCGACGGGCTGCTTGCCGCGAAGTCCTCGGGAAAATCACTGTCCACCGTCGAGGGTGCCACGGCGGCGAAGACCTCGGGCGGCGGACCCGCCGAGATGCTCGCCGCGGCGGAAGAGCTCCATCTCGCCTCCCCCGTCGTCGTCGATGTCTCCGATTCCGACGCTTCCGCCCCGCTGCTCGAGCGGGCCCTGCGCCGGCGCATGGACGCGGTCACGGCGAACAAGCGCCCCATCGCCGACTCGTGGCCCGACTTCGTCAGGCTCCGCGACGCCTCGCGCCAGACCGGACGCACCCTCCGCGTCGAGGCCACCGTCGGCGCGGGCCTGCCCGTGATCGACACCCTCGCCATGCTGCTCGCCACCGGCGACAGCGTGACGCGCATCGAGGGCTGCTTCTCGGGCACGCTTGGTTTCGTCACCACGGCGCTGCAGGACGGCGCGGCGTTTTCCGACGCGGTCGGTGAAGCCATCAAACTCGGCTACACCGAGCCCGATCCCGTGACGGATTTGTGCGGCGCCGATGTCGCCCGAAAGGCCGTCATCCTCGCGCGGCTCAGTGGCATCTCGACCAGCGACGAGCCCGCCGCGCTCACCGGGCTGGTGGACCGCTCGCTCGCGGGCATGGAGCGCGAGCGCCTGATGCAAGAGATCAAGAAGCTCGACGCGCCGATGGCGGCCCGCGTGAAGACCGCCAAGGAACGCGGGTTGGTGCTGCGATTTGTGGCGAAAGTCGAGCGGGGGTCGATCGTCGTCGGGCCCGCCGAGGTGCCGCTGGATTCACCCATCGGGGCGCTGCGCGGGACCGACAACATTTTCGTGTTCCACACGGCGTGCTACGACCCGCGCCCGCTGGTGGTCTCGGGCCGCGGCGCGGGCGCGGTGGGCACCGCGATGGGCGTGCTCGCCGACATCCTTCGCCTTCGCACGGAAGGGGCGGTGCGCTGATGAGCCACGAAGTGACCGCGTTCGCGCCCGCCACCGTCTCGAACCTCTCCGTCGGCTTCGACGTGCTGGGCCTGGCGCTCAGCGGGCCGGGCGACACCGTGACCGCGCGCCTCACCGATGCCACCGGCGTCCGCATCGCGTCGGTCTCGTCATCCGTGCCGGGTTCCCCCCCACTGCCGACGGACCCGAACCGCAACACCGCCGCGATCGCGGCGGCCCACACGCTGAAGCGCGCCGGGATTCAGGCCGGCGTCGAGCTCGACATCGTCAAGGGACTGCCCATCGGCTCAGGCCTCGGCTCGTCCGCGGCGAGCGCGGCGGCGGCGGCGTTCGCGGTCAACCTGCTGCTCGGGTCGCCGCTGCGCCGCGCCGAGCTAATCGAGCCTGTGCTCGAGGCCGAGGCGACGGTCGCCGGGCGTCATGCCGACAACGCCGCCCCGGCGATCCTGGGCGGCTTGGTGCTCGTCCGCTCGCTCGACCCGCTCGACGTCGTGCGCGTGCCGGTGCCCGAGAATCTGTGGGTCGCCGTCGCTTCGCCGAGGTTCGAGCTGCTCACGCGGCAATCACGCGCAGCGCTGCCGCGCGAGGTGCCGCTGAGCGAGATGGTGAAGATGACCGCGGGCATCGCGGCGCTCATCAGCGCGTGCCACTCGGGAGACCTAGGCCTGCTGGCGCGGGCGCTCTCAGAGGGCGATCCGGTCACGCGGGCCCGCGTGGGCTTGATCCCCGGCGGGGCTTCGGTGATCTCGTCGGCGCTCGAAGCCGGTGCCATCGCGTCGAGCATCTCCGGCTCGGGCCCGAGCATCTTCGCCCTGTGCCGCAGCAGGTTCGACGCCGAGGCAAGCGCGGCGGCGATGAAGTCGGCTTTCGCCTCGGCCGGGCTGGAGTGCGCCACGCACCTGTCCAGCGCCGACGCGCCGGGGGCGCGAAGAGTCTGAGCGATCTCGGATCGAACACAGCGACACCGAGCCGACCGCGCAAGCGGTTGGTCCGAAGCTCTTGCCTTCTTGTTCGATTGGGACCGACCGCTTGCGCGGCCGGCCCGGCACCGCCGCCCTGCGCGGAGGCCGCTTCAGCGCCGGTCGATGCCGGTGGTCGCGCTGGGCGGGCTGAACACATCCAGCACAATCGTCTCTTCCAGAGCCTCGGCACCATGCGGCAGGTTCGAGGGCAAGTGAATCACCTCGCCGGCACCGAGCGTCATCGGCGGCAGCCCGTCTTCAAAGACAAACCGCAGCCGCCCCGACACCATCACCGAGAACTGCTCGTTCTCGTGCTTGTGCATCGGCACCACGCACCCCTGGCGCAGCGTGATGTGCGAGATCATCGCCTTTTCGCCGATGACGCGCCGGCGTTCCAGCAGCGGCATCGGCGCGTCGACGGGGAGGTCGGCGAAGCGGCGGACAGCGGGGGGCTTCGGGGCGGAGGGGTTCATGGGCGACGGTAGGACCGGCGGCGCGGACCCGAGGGCGGTCCGTCGCACACCCGGGGCGAACACATGATGTCCACCGTGCCACTGATGGCGGTCCGCTTTGGGACCGACATCAGCGCCGAACTCCGGCGACTCGCGAGGAAGCAGCACTGCTGTCTCCGAAGACGCAGCCAGCAGTGGCACGGCTCTGGGCTTGTCACCGCGCAAGTCGCACCGCACAACACCGCTCAGTGCTTGGCCTTCCCAGGGATCAGGATCGACAGGATCGTCGCCAGCGTCAGCGTCCCCAGCACCGCGATCAGCGACACCGTCGTATCGATCTTGATGGGCTTGCTCGCCTCCATGCCGATCACGTCCAGGTAAGGCGGCACGCTCAGCAGCAGCAGCTTCACGCCCACGAACGCCAGGATCAGGATCAGCGCCGGCTTGAGGAACCGGAACTTGGCGATCAACGCCGCCAGGCAGAAGTACAGCGCCCGCAGCCCCAGGATCGCGAAAATGTTGCTGGTGAAGACGATGAACGGGTCCGGCGTGATCGCGAAGATCGCCGGGATCGAGTCCACCGCGAACACCAAGTCGGTGATCTCGACCAGGATCAGCGCCAGGAACAGCGGCGTGATCGCCCACTTGGCGCTCAGGCTGCCGGCGGGCGGCGGGTCCATCACTTCCTTGCCGGTCTTGGGGTCCGTCGAGTAGGTCGGCTTGAGCGTCCGCTTGGTGAAGAACTTCTGCCCGTCAAAGAAGTCGGTGGTGCGGAACATCCGCTTGCACCACTTGACCATGATGTTCTGGCTCGGATCGTCGTTGCCCTTGATCAGGGCCATCTTGAGCGCGGTCAGGATCAGGAACCCGCCGAAGATGATCAGGATCCACTGATATTTCATGATCAGCTCGGCGCCGAGGAAGATCATGGCCCCGCGCATGACCAGCGCGCCGATGATGCCCCAGAACAGCACGCGGTGCTGGTACTTCCCGGGGATGGCGAAGAACGAGAAGATCAGCGCGATAACAAAGATGTTGTCCATCGCGAGCGACTTCTCGACGACATAGCCGACGAGGTACTGGGTGGCCGCGTCCTTGCCGAGGACTTCGCCGCTGATGATGAGCTGGCTGGCCGGGTCGCCGGCGTCATACGCCTGGTTGTACTTCGGCGTATCAAGCCCCAGCCCCAGCCAGTGCTTCTCGTACGCCTGATAGACAAACGCCGAGAACGCCATTCCGCACGTCAGCCAGATCACCGACCAGGTGACGGCTTCTTTCATCGAGACCTCGTGGGCCTCGCGGTGGAACACCCCCAGGTCAAGGGCCAGGAACACGATCACCAGGCCGATGAAGCCCACATAGGCCCACACCTTGAGGTTGGCAGGGTTGGCGGCGGTTTCGGCGGCAAGGAAGAGGAGGTCGTGCATGGTTGGAACGAGAGTGTGAGAGAGTTCCGGGGGGCGAACGGGTGAGGGAAGCGCGTCAGCGGGGGAGGGCTGAGGGGCGGAGAATATGCGCGGTCGTCGCCCAAGACATGTGAAATCAACCGCGGTGTCCGCGAAGGTGCCCACCGAGACACGTCTCGTGGAAACTCCGGACGAGCGAAGGGTGTCGCAGCGCTCCCGCGATTCGCCCGGAGGCAGCAATCGCAATCGACCATCGACGGGTTCACGCGAGCGAGGTGCGGATGCCCCGGCGCACTCGTCGCGCTGCGGCGCGAGCTTGCCGGACGATCGGCACCAGCAAATCGTGAGATGCGGACGAGCCCGTGACGCCGGAGGCCGGCACGCGCCCCCAGAGCTTTGCAAAAACAACCGCCCCGCGCGAAACACGCGGGGCGGCGAGGAAAGACATCTCTGAAACGGGTCAGGCCGAAAGCCCGAGCACCGTTCAGGCGCGACGGCGACGGGCGGCGCAGAGGCCGCCGAGGCCGAGCAGGGCCGCGGCCGAGGGAGCCGGGATGATGACGAAGGGGAAATCCTGGGCGACATCGGGGCCGGTGGCCGGATTGCCCGTGTCGATCGCGGGCGCCCAAACGCCAGCGTTGGCCTGAATGGCGTTCCAACCCGGAAGAGTGCGGGTGCCGGGGATGGTGATGGCGGGGACGAAGAGGGTGCCGGCGGCGGCCGAGACGGTGTACTGGAAGTCAACCCAATAGGTGCCGGGGTTCAGGGTGACGCTGGAGAAGTTCCAGGAAGCCTGGCGGATCAGGCGGGTGGTGCCCGGAGCGGAGCCGGGAGCGGGGGTGGTGGTGCTGAAGACGCGGAAGAGATTGGTGTTGGTCGAGCCGCCGTAGGTGCCGCTGGCGACAATGCTGGAGCCGACGACGTTGGGCGCGCCGTTCCAGATGTTGATGGTGCCGCCGGTGATGGGCTGGGTGCCAGCGGCGGAGCCGGTCTGGTAGCCGTAGGTGAGAATGTTGGTGACGTTCCAAGATCCGCCAGCCGGGACGGTGAAGTCATCGGCGAGGCGGAAGTTTCCTCCTGTGGACGTAAAGGCGCTGAAGCCGGCGCTGGTGTTGGCGGTACCGGCGGTGGCCTGGGCCTCGCTCCACAGGGAGCCCGCGGGGGCGGCGACGCCGCTGCCGGTGGTGGCACCGGTGGAGAGGCCGATGGCGCTGCTGCCGTAGCCGCCAGCGTTGCTGTACAGAGCCTGGCCAAGGGACGAGCCGCTGACGACCAAGAGGGCCGCCGCCGAGAGCAGAGTCGAGTGACGCATGTTTCCTTCTCCTTCTACAAAGAACGGCGAGGTCAACCCGGGGAAACGGCCCCGATCAGCCCCACACCAAGACGACAGCGTCGGCCCGCGCCGACGGACGATTCACACAAACCACGCCGGACGCCCAGCGTGGAAAATCCTCAGATGTCGTCGTGTCCCGATGTTGCCGGCCCTGCGATACCGCAGGCCAGCGCGCTTTCACGGGGAGCGCGACGTGTCCAACTTCCTACCTTGAAGGTACCCGAATTCAGGCTCCGAGCAAGGAGTTTGTCACGATTCGATTCAAACTTGTGCCGCCTTCTCCCCTCCCCCCCGCGGCGACTCCCAAGTTTGCCCAGCTTGCCGTCCTCACTTGCCCCCCCTCTACCCCTCCCCCCCCCCGCCCCGCGCGCCGCGCCGACCCCACCGCCTGTGACACGCGGCACTTTGCCCCCAACCCGCGGCGGTTGCCGACCGCTCGACCCGACCGTATTCTCCGCGACCCAAATCCGATCCTTCCCCCAGCCGATTCGACCCAAATATAAACCGAACAAACAGCGCCGCGAGAGCTCGACCTTCGCCCCTTGTCTTCCCGCGATCGACCTCAGCCTCGAAAACCCCGCGCCAGCGCCCTTCCGGTAGGCTCGCGGCCGCGAGGGTCTCCCGCCCGACCTCTCTTTCCCGCCTTCTGAACTCGATGTTCCACCACCCGGTCTCCTGCTGATGGCTTCCTGGATCCTCTCTCCCATCGCCCTCTACGCCTTCCTCGCAATCGGGGCCGTCGGGATCGCGCTCTCGCTCCCGCGCCCGCGCATCAGCCCGCAGCTGATCGGCGGGATCATCGCGGCGGCGGGGTTCGGTGGGCTGTTCCTCTACATCGCCGCCACCGATAAGCCGCAGCCGATTTTCTTCTACATCTTCGCCCTCATCGCGATCCTCTCGGGCATCCGGGTGATCAGCCACCCGCGTCCGGTGTACGCGGCCCTGTACTTCATCTTCACGATCCTGTCTTCGTCGGTGCTGTACCTGCTGATGGGCGCGGAGTTCATGGCGTTCGCGCTGCTCATCATCTACGCCGGCGCGATCCTGATCACCTATCTCTTCGTGATCATGCTGGCCACGCAGGCGCCGACCGAGGACCAGGCCGAGGCGTTGAGCGAGTACGACTCGTACAGCCGCGAGCCGGTGCTGGCGGTGACGCTCGGGTTTGTGCTGCTGGCGTGCCTCACCGGGTACATGGCTCGGGCGATGACCGACCTTCGCCCCCGCGCGACGGAAACGAACGCCTCGGCCCTGCTGAACCAGATGCCCCGCAAGGCGCTCGACGCCCTCGCGGCCCGCGGCGTGTTCGAGATGTTCGACCGGCCCACCCTCGCGGGCCTGGGCAACATGATCGACCCGCGCACCAACAGCGTGCTGCTCGGGCTTGACCGCACCAAGCTCGACAAGTTCGCCGCCCGCGTGGACGACCCGAAGTTCAACGAGCTGTTCGGGGGCCCCGAGGGCGCGCGCGACACGCTGGCGATGATCCGCGGCGAGAAGATCCGCGAGAGCATGCCCGGCGGCGGCTTCGGCAAGCCCAGCGCCGATGTCGATGAGGCGGGCAACGCGGTCGCGGCCCCCGCCGCACCGGAAGTGAAGATCAACGCCAACGCCACCTTCGTGCGCGTGGGCATCCCCAAAGACCTCACGGTGCAGAACGTCGAACTGGTGGGCTTCGCGCTGGTGGCGCGTCACCCCATGGCCCTTGAGCTCGCCGGCATCATCCTGCTGATGGCGATGCTGGGCGCGGTGGTGCTGGCCCGCAAGCAGGTCGAGCTCGGCGAGGCGGAGAAGATCGCCGCCGCGGCGAGGCACGCCGGGGCTTCGGCTCAATCCGCGGATACGCCTCCTCAAGCGGGCCCGCGCGGCTATGGAGACGTCGCGTGACCAGCTCCTTCCCGCTGATCCTTGCCGTCGAGGCCATGACCTCGATCACGCTCTACCACTACCTGCTGGTGTCGGCGATCCTGTTCGTCCTGGGGCTCATCGGCTTTCTCACGCGGCGCAACCTCATCATCATGTTCCTGTGTACCGAGCTGATGTTCCAGGCCGCGGGCATCGCTCTGATCGCCTTCGGGCGCTACCACATGAACCAGTCCGGGGACGTGTTCGTGATCTTCGTGCTCACCATCGCCGCGGCGGAAGCGGCGCTGGCTCTGGCCCTGGTCGTCCTGTTGTTCCGTCGCCGCGAGACGCTGGATGCGTCGAGTTGGGCGGAGTTGAAGGGGTAGAGAAGCAGGCACGGAGGCACTGAGGCACGGAGGCACGAAGTGCGAAACCCAAGCCCCGAGCCTCAAGCCCCAAGCCTCAAGCCTCAAGCCTCAAGCCCGTCCCCAAACCCTGAACCCCGACCCCCCGAACCCTTGCACCTCTTCCCGCTCATTCTCGCCGCCGAACCCTCGCACGCCGAGCAGCATGCGCCGATCGCAGCGACCACGGGCCCGTGGTGGATCGCCCTGATCGCCGGGCTGCCGCTGCTCGCCTGCGTGCTGTGCGGGCTGACGCTGGCGTTCAAGATCAAGTCCAAGGCACCGGCTTTCCTGACGTTCCTGCTGCTGCTCGGTTCGTTCGCGCTCACCTTCCTGGGCTTCTCGCAGTGGAACGCCGGGGGTCAGCCGACGATGCTGGTTCACGTCTGGGACTGGGTGCATGTGAACTGGGGCTTTGCGCCCAACGAACAACTGCTGAGTTTCAACTTCGCCTTCCACATGGACGGCCTGTCGTGGCTGTGGATGCTCTTTGTCACCGGCCTGGCCAGCGCGATCTGCTTGTACGCCAGCGAATACATGGAGCACGACGTCGGCAAGGGCTACGGCCGATTCTTCGCCGCGTTCGGTCTGTTCGTCTTCTCGATGGCCTGCCTGGTGATGGGCGACAACCTGGTGCTGCTCTACCTCGGGTGGGAGGGCGTCGGTCTGTGCTCGTACATGCTGATCGGCTATTTCTACAAGAAGCCGTCCGCCGTCGCCGCCGCCAAGAAGGCCTTCATCGTCAACCGCATCGGCGACCTGGGCCTGGCGCTGGGCATCTTCCTCATCTACGTCACCTACGGCACGCTCGAATACAAGCCCTTGTTCGAGATGGTCGCCAAAGGCGTCGACGGGCAGGGCCTCTCGACCGTCGGCACCTGGCAGTCGTGGGTCATCCCCTGCCTCATCATGGTCGGCGCGTTCGGCAAGTCGGCCCAGTTCCCGCTGTATGTGTGGCTGCCCGACGCGATGGAAGGCCCGACGCCCGTTTCGGCGCTCATCCACGCCGCCACCATGGTCACCGCGGGCATCTACCTCGTGGCCCGGATGTACCCGGTGTTCCTCGCGGACCAGTACCACGTGGCGCTCAATATCGTGGCGTGGACGGGCGGGATCACGGCGTTCCTCGCCGCCACCATCGGCATGGCCCAGTTTGATATCAAACGGATCATGGCCTATTCGACAGTGTCGCAGCTGGGCTACATGTTCGCCGGGCTGGGGGTGCTGACGTCGACGGGCGCGGCGTTCCACGTGTTCACGCACGCGTTCTTCAAGGCCACGCTGTTCCTCTCGTGCGGCGCGGTGATGCACGGCTTCGCCGGGCAGCTTGATCTGCGCAAGCTCAGCGGCCTGTGGAAGCAGCCCGGCTGGAAGATCGTCACGATCGCCATGTTCATCGGCTGCCTGAACCTTGCCGGGGTGCCATTCACCGCCGGTTACTTCAGCAAGGACATGATCCTCGCCGAGGCCTTTACGACGCCGGGCTATCAGGCGCTCGGCTGGCTGCTGCTGGTCACGGCGGGCCTGACGGCGTACTACACCTTCCGCGTGTTTTTCCGAGTGTTCATGGGCCCGGCCCACTTTGAGCCCGGCGATGAGATTCACGGGCATGACGACGACCACGGCCATGATCATGGGCACACCGGGGGCCACGACGATCACAAGCACAACCACGGTCACGCGGCCGACGCCCCCCATGACTTCCACCCCCACCCGCCCAAGTGGGCCATCAACACGGTGTTGGCGGTGCTGGCCCTCGCGTCGATCCTCGCCGCCGGCGCGTACTTCGTGAAGAAGGAGCATCACGGCTGGGTGGGCTCGATGCTCCACGCGTCGAGCGCCCACTATGAGAGCCCGTTCGATCCGTACAGCGTGGTCCACGAGTCGGCCCCGGCGGAGATGGCCGCCGAGGCCACCGACGCCGCCAAGACCCGCAACATCACCGCCCAGCCCTTCAACCCCGACGCGCCGGCGGAATCGTTCCTCGGCTATGACCCGCACAAGGTGATGTACTACGTCTCGGGCGTGGTGGGCGCGATCGGCATCTTCGTCGCGTTCATTCTGCACCTCGCGGGGCGCAAGACTGCCGCCGTCTCGAACGCCGACAAGCTGCTGCCGATGCTCGGTCCCATCCCCAAGTGGGCGCAGAATAAGTGGTACGTGGACGAGTTCTACGACTTCCTGATCCGCAAGCCGCTGCTGGTCCTCTCGCACATCTTCGCCGCCCTCGACAAACTGCTGGTCGACGGCGTCGTCGACCTCTTCGGCGCTCTGCCCAAGATGCTGGCCCGGGGCCTGCGCCCCAGCCAGAACGGCGTGCTCCAGTCCTACGCCACCAGCATGGCCGGCGGCCTGGTCTTCATCCTCGTCATCGTCTGGCTGCTCAGTTCCACCTGATTCGGGCTCCCTCCCTCTCCCCCGACTGCCCAAGCCCCACTGCCCACTGCCTCTCTCTTCCCCCGACTGCCGACTCCCGACTCCCCACTCCCGCCCCAATGCTCCTCGCCTCACTCATCCTCGCCCCGCTCGCCACCGCGCTGCTCATCGCGATCGCCCCCGAGCGCCTCGCCAAGCACATCGCGGCGATGGGTTCACTCGTCGCCCTCGCCCTCACCGCGGCGGCGATGAATGCCTTCGATTGGGCCGCCCCGGGCCTCCACCAGTTCGCTTCGTCCTACCCACTCATCGACACCCTGGGCATCCGCCTCTCCATCGGCGTTGACTCGGTCGCCCTGTGGCTCATCGCGCTGACCGGCTTCCTCGGGCCCTTGTGCGTCTACGGCTCGTTCACCGCCATCGACACACGGCGCAAGACGTTCTATGCCTCGCTGCTGGCCCTGCAAGGGGTGATGGTCGGCGTGTTCGCGGCCCGTGACCTGCTGCTGTTCTATATCTGCTTCGAGTTCACGCTGCTGCCGATGTATGTGCTGATCAACCTCTTCGGCAGCACCAACCGGCACGCCGCCGCCATCAAGTTCTTCCTCTACACGTTTACGGGCTCGATTATCACCCTGGCGGCGCTGGTGTGGGTGGCGGCGCAGGCCGCTGCGGGCCGCGACGGCCTGTGGTCGTTCGACATCGGGATGCTGCAGTCTTTCGCCGCCGCCAGCCTGAGCCCGAGCGAGCAGGCGTGGGTGCTGCTGGCGATGATGTGCGGGTTCGCGGTGAAGGTGCCGCTCTTCCCGGTGCACACCTGGCTGCCGCTGGCCCACACCGAGGCCCCCACCGCCGGCAGCGTCATCCTCGCGGGCGTGCTGCTCAAGCTGGGCACCTACGCGATGTTCCGCTTTGTCTTGCCCTTCGTGCCCGAGGCCGTCGTTGAATACGCCCCGTTCATCGGCGTGCTCTCGATCGTCGGGATCCTCTACGGCGGGCTCATCTGCTGGGTGCAGCGCGACGTCAAAAAGCTCGTCGCGTACTCGTCCGTCGCCCACCTCGGGTTCTGCGTGCTCGGCCTGTTCGCGCTCAACACCGTCGGCGCGGCGGGCAGCATCCTCTACATGATCAACCACGGGCTCTCGACCGGGGCCCTGTTTTTCTGCATCGGCTTCATGTACGAGCGCTACCACACGCGCAGCCTCGATGAAGTCGGCGGCCTCGCCAGCAAGATGCCCGTTTGGGCCTTCTTCATGGTCTTCTTCACCATGGCCTCGGTCGGCCTGCCCGGCTTGAACGGGTTTATTTCCGAGTTCATGTGCCTCATGGGCACGTTCCAGAGCGGGGCGGCGTCGAGCGGCGCTGTCGGCATCGGCGCGGCCCCCGGTGTCTTCGGCCCGTGGTACGCCGCCGTCGCCGGCGTGGGCATGATCGTCGCCGCCATGTACCTGCTCTACATGGTGGGCAAGATCGTGTTCGGTCCGCTGAAAGAGCCGCATGGACATGGGCATGGCGGGGGGCATGGCGGGGGGCATGGTCACGATGACAAGGACGACCACGCCCACGGCACGCTGCCCGCCGACCTCACGTTCCGGGAGATCAGCGTCCTCACGCCGCTCGCCGTCGCTTGCGTCGTGCTGGGCCTGTTCCCCACGCCCGTCATCCGCACGCTCGAGAACCCGATCAACCTGACGCTCAAACCCGCCCAGAACGTGCTCGTCGAGCGCGGCAGGGTCGATCTCCGCAAGACGCTCAGCGCCGAGTCCGGGTCCGTCGGCTCTCCGAGCCGACTCGCTGAATCCACTCCGACTCCCGAATCGGCAACCACCACCCCCGTCAACGAGGGTGCGGCCCAATGACCAACTTCTCAGTGACCACCTTCCCCACGCTGACCTGCCCCCCCCTGCTCGCCACCAACCCGATGGTCGAGAAGCTGCAGTACCTCTACCCCGAGATGGTGCTGTTCGCCGCCACCGTGGTGGTGATGATCATCGGCCTTTCGCCCAACCGTGCCCTGCGCCGCTCGTGCGCGTGGATCAGCGGCATCAGCCTCGTCATCGCCGGGGTCCTCGCTGCGCTCCACACCCCGAGCATGCCCAGCAGCCCGTTCCCCGCCTTCATGCCCTTCGCCAAGGTGATGATCGCCGCCGTGGGCGTGCTGCTGGTCATGGTCCTCGCCGGCACCGTCGACCGCGGCTTCGAAAAGGAACTCGACGAGGGCAAGCCCTTCGACGCGCTGCGGGCCAACCGCGCCGAGTTCTACGCCTTCTTTCTGTTCTCCCTCACCGGCCTGATGCTCTGCACAGGTGCCGACGATCTCATCTGGATCTTCCTCGCCCTCGAACTCACCAGCCTGCCCACCTATGTGATGGTCAGCATCTCGACGGCCCGCGCCCGCAGCATGGAAGCCGGCGTCAAGTACTTCTTCCTCGGCGCGCTCGGCGCCGCCACCTTCCTCTACGGCTTCGCGCTGCTCTACGGCGCCACCGGCACCACCGCGCTGTTCGGAACCGCCACTGATCCCGGCATCGCCCAAATCCTCAGCGCGCAGATCGCGGGCGGCGGACTCTCGACGCTCGCCATGCTCGGGCTGGTCATCTCGATCATCGGGGTGTCGTTCAAGATCGCCGCCGTCCCGATGCACTTCTATACGCCCGACGTGTACCAGGGCTCGTCGGCGAGCGTCGCCGCGTTCCTGGCGTTTGTGCCCAAGGCCGCCGGCTTCATCGTCCTCATGCTGCTGCTGAGTTGCGTGGGTTGGGGAGCAGCCGCTGGAGGGGAAGGGCAGGCCGCGGGACTGCCCGACACCCTTCGCATCCTCCTTTGGGTCATGGCCGCCCTCACCATGACCGTCGGCAACGTGCTCGCCGTGCTGCAGAGCAACGTCAAGCGCATGCTCGCCTACTCGTCCATCGCCCACTCCGGCTACATGCTGGTGGGCCTGCTCGTCGGCCCCGGCGCGGCGGCGGCGGTCGGCGCGACCACCGATGAAAGTGGCCTCGCCGCCAACGGCCTGGCCGCCATGCTCTTCTACCTCATGTGCTACGGCTTCATGAACCTCGGTGCCTTCGCCGTGCTGGCGTGCCTCGAGAACGCTCGCACGGGCGAAGAGATCGAAGACGTCGACGACCTCCGCGGCCTGTTCAAGACCCACCCCGTCCTCGCGTGTGTCATGGTCCTGTGCGCCCTCTCGTTGCTGGGCTTCCCGATCCTGCTCGGCTTCGTCGGCAAGCTCTACCTGTTCACCAGCGCCATCAGCGCCAGTGAGCTCTTGCTGGTCATCGTGATGGGCCTCAACTCCGCCATCGGCGCGTTCTACTACCTCAGGCTGGTCTTCACGCCGTTCCTTGCGGATGCCGAAGGCGGCGACGAACCGCCGCGCGCCTGTCCGTATTCCGCGCGGGGCTTCGCGGCAGCATTCTCCGCGGCGAGCGTCATCGCCCTGGTCTTCCCCAGCGCCAACCTGATGCGCCGCTGCAACGACGCCACCCGCTTCACGCCGCCGATCCCCGCCGGCAAGCCAACCGCGCAGTCGATTCCGTCCGACGAGAACTCTCCAGCCGCGAAGGCCGCGAAGATTCTCGAATCCACGCAAGTTGCCGACCCCGTCGCGCAATCCCGCTGAGCGCACCCGCCGCACCCCGCACGCACCGCGCCGGTACACCTCATATCCTTCCGCCGTTCGGCACACCCGCACAGCCTGAAAAGCCGATGGAAGGTTTGCCATGAAAACCAGACTCTTCGCCGCGTTCCTGGCCCTCGCCTTCTCCGCCGCGTTCACGCCGCCGAGCCCCGCCCAGGGCCCCAGCTGGTCCGATCCGTTCCGCGCCAACAAGGACGACGAACGCCGCGCCGAGGACCGCGCTTACGACGGCATCCCACGCCGCGCCACCGTCGAGCAGTCCGGTACGGGCAAGCTCCGCTTCCGCGCCCCCGCCGTCGGTCGAGTCTGGGTCGGCAACGATGAACTCGAACGCCAGATCATCTCCACCCGAGTCCGCCGAGGCGACATCGTCGAGGTCGACCCCGAGCGCGACCGCATCAAACGCGCCGACGAGGTCATCTTCGACCGCAACCTCGAGCGCAAGCACCCGCACTCGATCTTCTTCCAGCGCGAGGACGGCAGCGACGACCCCGACCGCGACGAAGACGCCGGCGGGGGCTACGACGGCATCCCCACCTCCGCCTCCCGCGCCCGCTCGGGCTCGGGCGTGCAGCGCTACGAGATCACCAGGAACGGCCGCGTCTGGGTCGGGGACGACGACCGCGAACGCCAGATCGTCTCCGCCGAGGTCCGCAAGGGTGATATCGTCACCGTCGACCCCGCCAAGGACCAGGTCCGCCTGAACGAAGATGTCATCTTCGACCGCGACCTCGTTCGACGCAACGAACACTCGATCTTCTTCCGCGCCGAAAAGGGCGGCCCCTCCAACCCGCCGCCGCCGGGCGGTGGCGGCGGAGGCGGGGGCGGAGGCGGCGGCAGCGGCGGTGGGAGCGACAAGCCCCCGAAGGACCCCAAGCCCGAAAAACCCAGCACCGGCAAGCCCGACAGCAACTCAGGCCAGACCGGCGGCGCCGGGCATCCCGCGCAGCTCAAAGGTGCCTCCCGCGTCGCCCGCGGCACCGGCAAGCTCACCTTCACAGCCACCAGCGACGGCGAGTTCTGGGTCTACAACCCCAGCGAGAAAAAGATCGTCGCCGCCGGCGCGCTGAAGAAGGGCGAGGCCGTCACCGCCGACCCCGCGAACAACACCACCACCTGCCCGAGCGGGGCCCGCAACTTCGAGAACTACATCGCCAGCATGGCCCACGAGATCTTCTTCAGGAAGAACTGATGCCTGCCGTCACGCCGCCTGGCGCGAACCACGCCAACGATGAGCAGAGTCCTCGCAGTGAATCGTCGCGCTCAAAGTTGACGGCTTGACGCGCCCAGTGCGATCCGACCTGTACGCGCTTCGCTCAGCCAGTGTTCGCTACACCAACTCGCCGCGCCACCGCCCGCGCCGCTGCCGCCGCCTGCGCGCGGAGCTCCGGCACCGCGATGCTCTCCCACAAATCCGCGCGGCGCAGCGGCCCCACCGCGAACAGCGCCGGCCCGCGTCCCGCCGCACGCACCTTGCCCTCGATCCCCGGCTCACACCGCACCCCCAGCCCCAGCGCGTCGCGCTCCACCAGACCTTCGCGCAGCAGCGACGCCATCAGCGGATCGCGCGACCGCGCGATGTCCGGGTTCGGCCCCGTACACACAACCACACGGTCGCACACAATCTCCTCACGCTCGCCCCCGCGCCCCCGCGCCCCTCCGCGTGCGCACACCGTCACCCGCACGCCGCGCGAATCCTCATCCAACGAGAGCAGCCGCCCCGCCCGCAGCTCGAACCTCCCCGCCGCCCGCAGCGCCAACACCCGCTCGAGCACACTCGGCGCCGCCCGGTGCCGGTGGACGTCCCACACCGCCCGCAGGTGCCGCACGAACCGGCCGCGCTGCTCGACGCTCCACGCCCCCCACGCCGCCGAGGTATGCGGCCGCAGCGCATCGATCACGTGCGTCCAGTGCGCCGACTCATCCGCGCTCGGGTTCGCCCCACCCGCGCCGATCGTCCGGATCGTCCGCCGAACCCACCGCAGCGCCGCGATCGGCGAAGCCAGTTCCCGCGCCGCCGCCGCGGCATCGAGCGCGCAGGCGGCGGGGATCGCGCTCAGCGGGTCCGCCCGGTGCACGCGCGGCATCAACCCATGCCGTGACACGCAGGTGATCCGGCCCGGCCTTTCCTCTCCGCCGCGGGACGCACCGCTCCCCCACGCGCCCCCCATCAGGCTCAGCACCACATCCAGCATCGTCAGCCCGGAGCCGACGATGACCACGTGCTCACCAGCCTGAACCGCATCGAGCGCCGACACGCCGCGCGACACCTCGCCCGCGCCTCGATCCGAACCACCAGTCACCGACACGCCATCCTCAGGCCCGCGAAGCGGGCCATCGATGGTTGCCAGACGCGCAGCGTCGGGACCTCGCGCCGGGCCGGCATCCTCGCCCATGAAATGGGCGAGCGACGAGCCAGAATCACCACGGGCCCACGGGTTGGAAATGATGCGCCCGCCTCCACCCTCGCGCTCCGCCACGGGCTCCATATTCCCTGTACACAGCACCACCGCATCGCCCGCGAAATCCCCGCTGGCCCAGCCCACGCGCAGCCGCGCCGAGCCCTGAACCCGCGCCACCTCCCGCACCTCCACCGGCTCGACGCGCAGCACGATCCCAGCCCGCGCCGCCTCGCGCAACGCCCCGCGCCAGATCGAATCCAGGTATGCCGCGTACACCCGCCGAGGCACGAAGTCCGTCGCTCCGTAGCCGTGCCCGCCCGCAGTCAACCAAGCCAGAAAGTCTCCCGGGGCATCCGCCCACGCCCCCATCCGGGCCGCCGGCACATTCAAAAGATGACTCGCGTCGTCCGTCGAATACGCCGGTCCGCGCCCCGTCCGGCCCGTGCGATCAAACACCACGATCTCGACGCCGAGTCCAGCGCCCGCCGCGTCCAGCAGACGCGCCAAGTTCGCCGCGACCATGACGCCGCTGAACCCGCCCCCGATGATTGCGACCCGCGTTTTCGTCTCGGTGCCCGCACTCATGCCACGGCCGCGTCGTCGTTCGCCGCGACATACTTCCGCGTCGGTGCCAGCTTGGGCGAGTACACATGGATCGTCACGAGGATGTCGCGCGGCGAGGCCGGGCACGCCGCCGCGTTCCCCAGATCATGGATATCGCGGTCAAACGAGCTCACCACCTGCCCCGGCAGATAGGTGATCGTGGCGTCGCGCGTCACCAGCCCGTCGGCCCGAGGCAGATACCGCGACTCGCGGGCCGTGCCGCTGACGATCCGCACCGTGCAGCCCGAGCCCGCGTGATCATGGATGGGGCTGCGCTGGCCCGGGAGCCACGCCATCACCAGCACCTCGTAGTGCTCGGTTTCGCGCACCAACGTCCGCACGTACGCGCCGGTATCGATCGCGATCGCGTCGCCCAGTTGCTCGGGCGTCACGATCACCGCCGCCACCTCGCGCTGCAGCGATTGGATCGGGATCACCCCGCCGTAACCATCCAAAGCCGCGAACAGCGGTCCGAGCACCCCGGGCGGGTTCGCCGTTTGGTCACGCTTGGGGAGTGGCTTTGCGGACGAGGGAAATGGTTGCATGGTGATCCCTTCAATCGTGCGGACGGACGCGAAGCCTTTGCCCCGTGCCTCGATCGTATGCGACACACCCAAAACTCAGAACCCCCCCCGCGCAAGTCCAGCACCCGATTTCCGCTCCCGCGGCCGCATCACGCCACATCGGGACATCTCCGGCGCGTTCTCCAGACGCACCAAAAACACACGCATGCTCAAGAGCGCCATGTTTCAATCGGGCTTCAGCCCCCGCACCAACGCCGCCAGATTCGCCCGCATCGTCGCCGGCCAGTCACCGGCACCCAGTGGGTCGAGCGTCTCGAGCTTCACCTTCGCCGTCTTGGCGATCCGCTCCGCCACGCCCCCTGGAAACTGCGGCTCGACAAACACCGCGCCCGCCTCTTGCTCGCGGATCGCCTTCACCGCCAGCATCACGTCCCCCGGCGTCGGCTCCACCGTCTCGATCGGACGCACCACCGCCGCCACCTTGAGGCCGTACCGCGCGCACAGATACGCCCACGCGTTGTGGTGCGTCACGATGGCCCGGCCCTTCAGCGGCCCCAGCGCCGCGGTGTGCTCACGATCCACCTCATCGCAGATCGCCCGAGCCCGCGCGGCACGATCCTTCAGCCCGGCCAACAACCGATCCCGCTCAGTTGCGTCAGAGACGCGCCGCTCGATCGCGCCGGCCAGCGCCGCCTCGACGCGCCCGACGAAGCCGCGCATCAACACCGGGTCCAGCCACATGTGCGGATCGGCGGAAGCACGACCCTCCGGGCCGTCGCTGTGTTGGTCCCCCTCCGTCGCCTCATCCCCGTGGTCGTGATCATGCCCGCACGCCGAGTGATCGCCCGAGGCGTGCAACGCCTCGACCAGCCCCTCGAAGCTCACAACCTTGCTCGATTCCCGGGAAGACTCGCCCCCCGATGGTCCCCCCGGCGGCAACGCCGCGAGCGACGCCACCCGAGGCTCCAGCCCGTGCCCGGCCATCACCACCACGTCCGCGCGCGTGATGTCCTCCACCTGCGACGGCGTGAGCTCAAAACCATGCTCCGACAGCCCCGGCCGCAGGATCAACGTCACCCGAGCCTTGATCTCGTCTTCGCCGCTGCCCAAGAGTTCCCGCACGGGCCACAGCAACGGCGGGATCGTCACCACCACCCGCACCGGCTCAGCCGGGGGGCGCGCCGCGGTCGAGTCTTGGGCAACCCCCGGTCGCGCCGAAACAACCAACGCCGCCGCCACCGCGAGCACCCGCAAGAGCCAACCGAGCGCGGGCCGACGGTCAATGGAGGTGGGCATGGGCATAGCGAAGTCCCCGCTGACGAGATGCAACTCAGTGGCATCATCATACCGCGCCGGCCCCCACCGCGCCGGGACGCCCGGGTACCTTCACCAACGCTCAAACCGCACGCGGGTAGCCCCCACATCCGACCCCCGCTATACTGCCTTTCTCCGAACGGCGGAGCGGTTCACGCCGCCCACGCACCGGTTTGGGGCGATAGCTCAATTGGGAGAGCGCCTCGGTCGCATCGAGGAGGTTGTGAGTTCGAATCTCATTCGCTCCACTTGGTCAACCCCAAAGCCCCGGTCCACAGTGGATCGGGGCTTTGTGTTTCACGACCCCCCCCCAATACACCCCAACGCCGGTCCCGCCTGATTTGCTGTTTTGCTGCTTTGCTGCTTTGCTGTTCCGCCCCCCCCGCCCCCCCCCGACTGCCCAACACCCACTGCCCACTGCCCACTCCCCCGCCCCGCCCCGTCCCCCCCCGTCCCCCCCCATGCCCGGCCCCAACCGCGACACCCCCGCCATGCGCCAGTACGACGCCTTCAAGTGTCGCTACCCGGACTGTGTCCTGTTCTTCCGCATGGGCGACTTCTACGAGATGTTCGACGACGACGCCCTCACTTGCCACCGCGCCCTGGGCATCACCCTCACCCAGCGCACCGAGGGCATCCCGATGGCGGGCGTTCCTTACCACTCCGTCGAGAACTACCTGCGCCGGATGATCGACCAGGGCTACCGCGTCGCCGTGTGCGACCAGGTGCAGGACCCGCGCGAGGTCAAGGGCTCGGCGGTCATTGAGCGTGCCGTCACCCGCGTGCTCACCCCGGGCACGCTGGTCGACGAGGCCCTGCTCCGCGACGACGCCCCCAACCACCTCGCCGCCGTCGCCTTCGAGGGCACCGGCGACGACCCCGCCGGTCGCGTCGGCGTCGCCGTCGTCGAACTCTCCACCGGCGCGTTCACCCTCCTTGACTGCCGCGCCGCCGACCTGGTCGACGAACTCGCCCGACGCCACGTCAGCGAGCTGATGTTCTGCCCCACCGCCGACAACAAGGCGCCCCCACGCACGCGCCGTGTGCTCGATCTCTTGCGCGTCCCCGGCACGCCGCGCCCCAGCTGGCACTTCCGCCGCAACGAAGCCCTCGAAGCCGTCCTCGCGCAGTTCAAGGTCGCCACCGTCGAGGGCTTCGGACTGCGCGTCGACGACCCCGCCCTCCCCGCCGCCGGCGTCATCCTCCGCTACCTCCTCGAAACCCAGGCGATGGACACCGCCCACCTCGCCACCAGCGAGGGCTCGTCCAGCGGCAGCGCGTCGGCGATGCGCCTCCGCGCCAAGAGCCTGGCCCACCTCCAACCCCCGCGCCGCGAGCCGCCCGAAGACGGCCGCCTGCTCATCGACGCCGCCGGGCTGCGGGCCCTCGAAGTCGAGGCCACGCTGCGCTCCTCCGCCGCCCCGGGAAACCGAGGCACCGAGAGCGACGGCTCACTGCTGGGCATCTTCGCGCGCCAAGGCGGCCCCTCCTCCACCGGCGGTTTCCGCGGCTGCGCCACCGCCATGGGCCGACGCCTGCTCCGCGACTGGCTGTGCCGCCCTTCGCGCCAGATTGACATCATCCGCGCCCGCCACAACAGCGTCGAGGCCCTCGCCACCGACCCGCGCCGTCTCGCCGCCCTGAGCGCCGCGCTCGAGGGCGTGCAAGACATCCCCCGTATCGGCGCCCGCGTCGGCTTGGGCCGCGCCACGCCGCGAGACCTCGTCGCCCTGGCCCGATCCCTGCAGCGGCTCAAGCCGGTGCGCGAGGCGGTCAGCGCCCTCGAAGGCGGAGCCCTCAAACGCTTCGCCGAAGCGCTTGATCCGCTCGAAGCCGCGCTCGCGCCCGTCGCCGACGAGATCGCGCGGGTCTGCGTCGACGACCCGCCGGCGAATCTCCGCGACGGCGGCCTCATCCGCGACCGCATCGACAGCGTCATCGACGAGTGCCGCGCCCTCCAGAAAGACAGCGGCGAGTGGCTCGCCCAGTACCAGGCCCGCCTCGTGAGCGAGCACGACCTGCCAAGCCTTAAGGTCGGCTTCAACAAGATCTTCGGCTATTACATCGAACTCCCAAGCGCCCAGTCCAAGCGCGCCCCCGCGGCGTTCACGCGCAAGCAGACCCTCAAGAACGCCGAGCGCTACATCACCCCCGACCTCAAGGCCTACGAGGACAAGGTCCTCTCCGCCGCGGATCGCGCGGTGCAGCGCGAGGGCGAAATGTTCTTCCAGCTCTGCACGATGGTCTCCCACGCCGCCGCCGAAGCCGCCGCCCTGGCCCGCGTGTTCGCCGAGCTCGACGTGACGGCGTGCTTCGCGGCACAAGCAGTTCGGCGCGGCTGGACCCGCCCGACGATGACCGATCACCCCGTCCTCAACATCGAGCAGGGCCGCCACCCCGTCCTCGAAGTCATCCTGGGCGAGAAGTTCGTGGCGAATGATTTGGTGCTAGGCACGGAGGCACCGAGGCACGAAGGCACGAAGGGAAAGACTGAATCCGAGGCCGACGCCGCCACGCTGGCGCTCATCACCGGGCCCAACATGGCCGGCAAGAGCACCTTCATCCGTCAGACCGCGCTCATCACCCTGCTCGCCCACGCCGGCAGCTTCGTCCCGGCCCGCGCCGCCACCATCGGCGTGACCGACCGCATCTTCACCCGCATCGGTGCCGACGACGCCCTCCACGCCGGCCAGTCCACCTTCATGGTGGAAATGATCGAGACCGCCTCGATCCTCCACCACGCCACCCCGCACAGCCTCATCATCCTCGACGAGATCGGCCGCGGCACCAGCACGCTGGACGGGCTGAGCTTGGCGTGGGCGATCGCGGAACATCTCGCCGGAAGCGAGAGAGCAGCAAAGCAGCAGAGCAGCAATGCAGCAAATGAAGAAGCACCCGGCGCGGCGGGCGCGGTCGAGGTCGCCTCTGGTGACGCCGCCGTCATCGCGAAGATTCTCCCCGCTGAGAAGAAACGCTCACGCCGTGCGCCGACACCGGCACCTTCTCACGCCGGCGCTCCGCGCACCCTCTTCGCCACCCACTACCACGAACTGACCGACCTCGAATCGCGCCTGCCCGGGCGCGTGAAGAACCTCCAGGTCGCGGTGCGCGAGTGGGAGGGCGACATCGTCTTTCTGCACCGCATCATTCCCGGCCGCGCCAGCCGCTCCTACGGCGTCCACGTCGCCCGCCTCGCGGGCCTTCCCGCGCCGGTGGTCACCCGCGCCGAGACGCTGCTCGAATCACTCAGCGTGAACCAAACCGACGGCGCCGCCGATGACGCCGACCGCCGCCAGCGCTCCACCATCGCCGACGCCAGCCAACTCCAACTCTTCACCGAGTTCGTCCCCCACCCGGCGGTCGACGCTCTGCGCACCACCAACCTCGACACGCTGACGCCGCTGCAGGCCTTTGATGCCCTGCGCGAGCTCAAGAAGATGATCGCCGACGGCGCGAAAACCTAATCTCGGTGGAGCAGGCTTCCAGCCTGCCAATCAGCGAAAAGGCAGGCTGGAAGCCTGCCCCGCCGATCGAATCAGCGCACTACGCTGAGCCCATGCCCCTCAACCACTACCTCACCCTGGGCCGCTCCGGCCTTCGCGTCAGCCCTCTCTGCCTCGGCACCATGACCTTCGGACACGAATGGGGATGGGGATCATCGCCGGAAGACTCCTGCCGCATCATGGACGCCTACATCGACCGCGGCGGCAACTTCCTCGACACCGCCAACATCTACACCAAAGGCCACTCCGAAAAGATCATCGGCGACCACATCGGTCGCCACCACTCCAAACGCGACCGACTCGTCATCGCCACCAAGTTCTGCGGCGGCCTGTTCCCCAACGACCCCCACGGCGGCGGCGCATCCCGCAAGACCATCCACGCCGCGCTCGACGAATCGCTCCGCCGACTGCAGACCAGCTACATCGACCTCTACTGGCTCCATTTCTCCGACCCCTTCACGCCGATCGATGAGACGATGTCCGCCCTCGACGCCGCCGTGAAGGCCGGCAAGGTCCGCTACATCGGCTTCAGCGACACCCCAGCCTGGCGCTGCGCCCAGGCCCAGACCCTCGCGCAGTTCCGCGGCTGGACGCCGCTGTGCGCCCTGCAGATCGAGTACTCGCTTATTCAACGAACCGTTGAAGGCGAGTTGGTCCCCATGGCACTCGACCAGGGCATGGGCATCACCCCCTGGAGCCCGCTCGCCGGGGGCCTGCTCAGCGGCAAGTACCGTCGCGAAGACGCCGAGAAAGCCAAGGCCGAGCAGGCCGAGAAAGGCGGCCTCGAAGGCCGGCGCGGCGCGTGGATGTACGACAAACTCACCGACCGCAACGTGGCGATCATCGAAGCCTGCGCCGCCGTGGGCAAGGAACGAAGCGCCACGATCGCCGAAGTCGCCCTCGCCTGGATGCTGCGAAAACCCGGCGTCGTCAGCCCCATCTTCGGTGCCCGCACGATGGAGCAGCTCGACGCCAACCTCCGCTCACTCGACGTCACCCTCACCGACGCCGACATGATGAAACTCGACGAGGTCTCGAAGCCGGCGCTGAACTTCCCCCACGACTTCCTCAACTTCGTCATCAACACCATGCAGAACGGCAGCACCATCAACGGACGCAAGAGCGAGGTGTGGAACCTCTCGCCCAAGAGCGACGCGGAGAGGTTTTGACGCAACCCCGCACCACGGAGCCCCCATGCTCGACCTGCTCTTCTCCGGCGGCAACACCACCCCGCCCGAACTCATGCCCACCCTCAAACGCATCGAACGCAAACTCGACCTGCTGCTCGAAGCCCAGGGCCTCGCATCCCCATCCGACGGCATGGACGACATCCGCGAACTGATCGCGCAGGGACAGAAAATCTCGGCCATCAAGCTCTACCGCGAACGCACCGGCCTGGGCCTCGCAGAGGCGAAGGCCGCGGTGGATTCGGGGATGCTCTAGGACCGAATCCGTCCAAGTTCTCGGGCGAGCGAGTCGCGCCCGCAGATCCAACCCCAACACTGGACGCTATTGCGAAACTTCAACAGAGTGGAAATCGCACAAAACCGGTATATAATCTGTGAGGCCCTTGAGCCACCCCGGATTCTCCCCGAAAGGATTCCCATGCCACGGATGACCGTCGACTTTCCGAGCGAGATCTACAACTTCCTGGAAAAACTTGCCGCCGAGGAATCCACCACCAAGGTGAACGCCCTGCGCCGAGCCCTGACCCTGTACAAGGTCGCGAAGGAAGAGACCCGCGCGAAGCCCAAGTCCGGCAAGCGGAAACTCACCATCTCCGACGAGAACGACAAGGTCATCAAGGAAATTGTGTTGACCTCGTGATCGGCATCGCGTCGGTACGATTCTCGCATGCCCCCTGAAAAGGAAATGCGTGAGAACGGCGACTCGGACTTCGATCGCAGGATCAGCATCGAGGAACGCGCCGCGTCTGATGCCGACCTCCGCGAGCCCGACGCCAACGGTTCGGCAGACATCCAGCCCGTGCGCCCGGACAGTTGGCTCGAGCAGGCCGGAGTGTTGCTCTCGTGTGCTGTACTCGCCCTCATCGGCGTGCTCGCCGTGCTCGTGCTGGCCTTTTGGTGGGGGGCCAAGCCGGGTATCGATCAAGTCCCAACCACGCGCCCGCTTTCGCCGCAGGAGATTGTTCAGATTGCCGGCCCGGACGTAACCGCCGACGAACTCGGCGACATGCTCAAACGCGAGGTCGCCATCGACCCCGCGCAGCGCATCGAGTTGTGGACCAATCTGACATCGGCCCACACCACGACCGCGAAGGACATCGCACAGACGCTCCTCGTTTCCCTGCTGCTCCCCATCCTGACCTTGCTGCTCGGCTATGTGTTCGGCTCGAAAGTCGCCAAGAGCAACGCCGAGAAGAAAGCCTGACACCATGCTCACCCCCGAAACCCTCCGCCACCACTTCGAACTCGCCAGGCCCTACCCCGCCTACGTCGCCACCGGCACGCCCGACCAGCAGGCCAACTTCCGCCGCGTCTACGACGCCGCACGCCTCACGAGCGCCCAGCACGCACTCATCGCATCCTTCACAAGAAGAATGCCCGTCCTGGTCACCAGCGGCACCTGGTGCGGCGACTGCGTCAACCAGTGCCCCCTCTTCGCACGCATCGCCGAAGCAAACCCCGACCGTATCGACCTCCGGTTCGTCGACCGCGACGAGCACAAGATCCTCGCCGACCACGTCCGCATCTGCGGCGGACACCGCGTCCCCACCGTCATCTGGATGGCCGAGGATTTCGAGTTCGTCCACCTCATGGGCGACCGCACGCTGACGCGCTACCGCGCCATCGCCGCCACCCAACTCGGCCCGGCGTGCCCCGTCCCCGGCGCCGCGGCCGACACGGGCGAAGCCGCCGCAGTCATCCAAGACTGGGTCAACGAGTTCGAGCGCGTGCATCTGATCCTCCGCACCAGCGCCCGCCTGCGGCACAAGCACAACGACTGATGTGCCACTGATGGCGGTCCGCTTGGGGACCGACATCAGTGCGGAGTGACCGGGGACGCGGGAATGTCGGCACTGCTGTCTCCGAGGACGGAGCCAGCAGTGGCACGGACGCGCAGCAACTCAGCAGGCCACTTTGCCATCTGCCGCGGTTCGCTCGCCTCACCCCTTCCCCACCCCCCAAACCTCCGAAGCATCCTGCTCATCATGCACCCGCCGCAGCAGCAGGTAGAGCACCGACGACGCCGTGAACGCGTAGCTCAGACCCCACGCCGCCGGGATGAGCCCGATCACCCACACCCACGCCGACACGATCCACGCCGACGCGCCCGCTCGCCCGCTCGGCGTCGCCACCACCCCCGCACGCTCCGCGCTCAACCAACTCGAAAGCCCCGCCCGCGTCAGCCCCTCGGCGTGGCCCGTCACCCAACTCACCACCACAAACCCCACCGCCCCAAGCAGCGCCGCCAACGCGAAGTACGCCAGCGTCCGCGACGGCCGCCCAAGAACATATGAGAACGCCCGCTGCACCGCGTCTGTCGCGTCGCTGTTCTCCGCCGCCACCGCCGGTGCCAGCAGCCAGTGCCCGAGCGCGAACCCAACCCACACCAGCACCAGCACGACGCCGCCCACAAACGCCACCGGGTACAGCAGCGCCCCCACCACGCTCACCCCCGGCAGCGAGAACAGCGCCCACCCGCCAATCTTCAATCCCACCGAAACCAGCGCCGCCACAAACAGCGGCAGCAGCAACGCCCGCATCAAGACCCCCATTCTCAGCAGCGCGAACACCACCGCCCGCCTCAGCGGCACGTCGCTCTGCCCCGCAAACTCGAGCACGCTCGATCGCGCCGCCGCACCCCCCACCAGCAACCAGATCGGCAGCATCAGCGCCATCGACAGCGCCAGCGCCCCCCAGCGATCCCCGTGAACGCTCAGCGCCGTCGACGCGAGTTCGAGCGACGACGCCGCGTCGCCGACGTCCAGCCGCAGCAGCGCCGCCGCGGCACCGCCGACCCCGTCGCCGATGTCGACGAGCACCCGCTCCCCCACCCCGCGCGGGCGCGTCCCGTCGGCCCGCGCCGCCTCGGTCAGCAGCGTGACCACCTTCGCCGCCCCGATCATCCCAAGCACGCCGACCATCCCGAGCAGCATCCGCGAAGGCCGCAGCGACATCGGCAGCGCCCGCAACATCCGCGGCCACACCAGCCCCGCCGTCAACTCACCAAACGTGATCGGCCCGTGCGGACGGTTGAAAGAAGGTTCACCCATGGCCCCGCGAGCCTAACGCGCCGCAAGCACGCCCGCGAATCGTGAGTGAACTGAATCGAGCAAGCGGTCCGGGCTCAACACGCCGACGATGAGCGAGGCTTCCGAGCGAATCGTCGCGCTCTCCACGAGCCCCAGAATCAAGCGGTCTCAGGCCGCCCAGCGCTTGAGGCCCCTGAAAGGGGCCACCGATGGTTGCCAGATGCGCCGCGAACGCAGCGAGCAAGCATCTGGAAAGCACCAACCAGAAACGCCTTGCGCAACCACCATCTCGCCCGTGAAACGGGCGCGCGAACCCACCTCACCCGTCCATCCTCATTCAAAGCTTCACACCCGTCCCGCCAACCGCCCCATCACCTTCGCCAACAGCTCCTCCGCCTCCGGCATCCGCCCCACCCCCACCGTCCGGCACGCCTGCCAACCCTCACCGGGCTCGATCACCTCGAACCCGTCCGCCCGCGCCTGCGCCAGGTTCCGCTGGTTCGACGCCTGACGCCACATCGTCTCGTTCATCGACGGGGCCAGCAGCACCGGCGTCACCGCCCGGTCCACCGCCGACAGCACCAGCGTCACCACATCATCGGTCATCCCGTGGACCAGCCGCGCCAGGCAGTCCATGGTGCAAGGGGCCACGATCGCCAGCTCCGAACGCCGCGCCAGCGCGATGTGCTGCGGGTCCGACGACTCCACGTGATCCCACGCGCTGGTGTACACCGGCCGCCCCGACAGCGCCTGGAACGTGATCGGCGCAACAAACTTCGTCGCCGCCGGCGTCATCAGCACCGTCACCTCGGCCCCCGCCTGCGCCAGCCGGCTCACCAACGTACACGTCTTGTACGCGGCGATCCCCCCGCTCACGCCGACGATGATCCGTCGACCCGAAAGGGCCTGTCGCGCCGCGTCGTCTTGAGAAGTCGCTTCGACCATGCGAAAAAAACTGAGCATCAGAGGCGGGCCAATGCCGGCCAAGTCTGATCGTTGATCCTCAACAACCCAAACCCCTCGCTCACGCTCGGGGCTCGTGGCTCGAATCTCGCGCCTCTCCCACGCACTCTTCTCTGCCTTCCTCCGCGCCCTCCGCGATCTCCGCGTTAAAGCTTCCCCGCTCAGTCCGCCGCGAAGCTCGAGCGCCGAGTCGAAGGCCGCATCGGCTCGGGCCGGTCCGGGTCGATGGTGATCTTGTCCTGGAGGATCTCGTCGATGACGATCTCGAGATCGGTGCGCCCGCGCCGGTCAACCAGCGGGCGTGCCCCGTCCATCAACTGCGCCAGCCGGCGCTGGATCAGCGCGCACAGCTTGAACCGCCCGCCGACCTTTTCAACGATCTCTTCGCTCTTCAGGGCTTCGATCATTCGTTCGTGCCTCGTGTAAGTTCGCCGCGCTGTGTTTCGACTTTGTAAACCCTCACGACATGTGAGGGCGGCCACCCCCGCCGCCTTCATCTGAAGAAGCCGGTCGAAAATTCCGTCCAACTCGGGTGGGGTCGCCCCATCGGGCGAGCCGAAGAGTGTATCATCCTCCCACCGGCGGCTCAAATCCAAGTCCTGACCTGATCCCAGACCGCGGCCCCCCCACAGGGGACCAGGTCGCGAAGCCCGTTTTCAGCGGGCCCACAGGCGATCCCCAATCAGGACCGAACGAGCCCCGCCCCCAACCACACCCCTTCCAGGCCCACCCCCCCGGTGCGGCCCCGAGCAGTCGCTTGTTCCGATTCCGTCTTCCGCCCCCGTCCCCCGACTCCCCACTCCCCACTCCCGACTCCCGCTCCGGCCCCCCATGCCCCAGACCACCTTCAAGTTCGGCGACCGACTCATCCACACCCACAAGCCCGAATGGGGCTCGGGCGTCGTCAGCGCCGTCCAAGCCGTCGAAGAGGCCGGCGTCCACTGTCAACGCGTCACCGTCCGCTTCGACCGCGCCGGCCTCAAGACCCTCACCACCAACATCGCCGAACTCGAACTCGTCACCGAAGACACCCACCCCGCCGCCCCCGTCTCCGGCAACCAGCCCGACACCTGGCTCACCAAACTCGAGAACGGCACCGTCGAAGAACTCATGTCCCGCCTGCCGGAACCCGCCCGCGACCCCTTCAACACCCTGCAGTCCCGCATCGAAGCCACCCTCAAACTCTACCGCTTCAGCGAGCACGGCGGCGCCCTCATCGACTGGGCCGCCGCCCAGACCGGCCTCAAAGACCCCATGACTCGCTTCAACCGTCACGAGCTCGAGGCGCTGTTCAAGCGGTTTGCACTGGAACGCGACACGCACCTCAAAACGCTCGTCATCGAGGGAAGACGCAAAGACCCCAACACGACCGAAAAGCTGCTCACGTCCGGCCCGGCGAGCGCCCGCGACGCACTGCGCCGCCTCAACGCGCGGTGAATCGACAACTGCACCTTGACCGTGAATCGGGCTTCGAGTCCTTCTTTCCGGAGGGGGCGAAGCAGCGCGAACAAACGCCACGCACACCTCGAGCCTCGAAACTCGCGACGGAGCCTTCTCCTCACGCCCCCCGGATCGGCCGCGAAAGCTCCACCAGCAGCGTGTCGTCCTGGATCGGGCCAAAGCGGTGCTGGTCAACGGCACGGATGAGCGGATCAAGCGCCGAACCCCCGACGATGCCCGCGCCCGCAAAGCCGCCACCACCGGCGAGCCCAGACCCCGACCGGCCCGGCGCGGGCGAAGAACCCGTGCCCGCACGCCCGTCCCCGCTCCCACCATTCCGAGCAATCGACGCCACCATGCTCCGCATCCCGGCGACGCCCAGCATCCGCCCCGCGGCGTTGCGTGCCTCAATCGCCCCGTCGGTGTATGCGATCACCGAGTCGCCCTTGGCAAACCGCATCGTCTGCTGGTTGGCGTCGAAGTCGCCGCCCTTGCACGCACCCAGCACCATCGTGGTCGAATCCAACTGATCAACCGTGCCGTCGGCGGCGCGCAGAAACGCCGGCGGGTGCCCGGCGCTAGCCCACGTCAGCTCGTCGCGCGACGAGTCCACGCGCATGCACAACGCCGTGGCGTACACCGAGTGGTTCGCCAGCGTGTGGTGCAGGTAGTTGTTGAGCCCGGTCAGCAGGTCGGCGGGTGAAGCATCGGGGCGCTCGCCCAGCTGGCGGTCGATCTCGCCGTGCAGCCGGTTGACCGTCAGCGCCGCCGAGATGCCGTGACCCGTCACGTCAACGATGACGACATGCGTGTAGTCGCGGCCCGGGGGCGCCCCTTCGGCGGGTCCGATGCGCCGGGCGTAGAGGTAATCCCCGCCGATCTGACGCATCGGTTCATACCGGTAGTCCAGCGACACTCCGCCGGCCTCGAACGGCCCGGGGAACAGCGATTCGTGAATCCGCCGCGCGTCCACGAGCTCGCGCTTGATCTCGGAGTACCGCCCCTTCAGCACGTTGAGCGTGAACGTGTCACGGATCTTGCTGCCGCGCCACCAGCAGATCCCCGCACCCGGCGCGGCGACCAGCGGCGAGAGCACGATCGCGATCGGGATGCCCCATGGGCTGCCGCGCACATAGAACAGCAGGATCACCGCGTTCAAAATCAGCAGCGGCACGATCGGCCGCATCGACTCCCGAGGCGTCCACGGCAGAAAGCAGCACGCGAAAAAATGCGACACGAACACCGACCACAGCCCGCTGCCGGTGACCAGCGCCGCGCTGGCCGCGGCGCTCACGCCCGTTGCCGCGGTCTTCGCCGCCGCGGCTTTGTCTCGATCTGATTCGCCGACGTCTTGCGCCGTGGCCTGGGCCGCTGCTTCGGCGGGTGGAGGCAACGCCTGCGGTGCCGCCGGATCGGAAGCCGACGCGGGCTCGGCACCCGGGGCGGACTCGGCAGGCGCGGCGGACTCGGCGGGCACGGCGGGCTCAACCGCATCAGGCTGCTTCGGCTCAAGCCCCAGCGTCTTCGACGTCACCCCCACCGTCAAATCTTCCGGCTCGCCGTCGTCATTCGTGTTGACCGTCACCGGACCCGAGCTGATCGATCCGTCGGCGTTGGGCTTCGCGATGACCGCGCTGATCGGCCCCTGAGCCAGCGCGATCACGCCGGAGAACACGATCAGCCAGAACGCGATGCGGAACACCTGGTCCTTCTTCTGTGGGTTGCGGTACACCCACGAGAACGCCAGGACATACGCCAGCGTGCTCAGCGCCGTGATGACCCACGCGAACAGCATCACGGGCTGGGAGAAGGCCTCGCCGACGTCGTCCGACAGCCGCCCGCCGAACCATGTCACCGCCAGGCCGATGACCAGCCCGATCACCGCAAACCCGATCATCACGCCGCAGTACCACAGGAAACGCCACCGCAGCAGGTCCAGACGCTGCTCCTCGAGCTCGTCGCGGAACTCGGTGGTGTAGGTATAGGAGTGCTTGGCGGCGGGTGGCACGGGGGAAAGGGTATCAGGCGGAGGGTGGAGGTGCGAAGGTGTGGAGGTGCGAAGGGGAAATCGACGGGGGCACACGACGCGCCGCCGCATCCACCCTCCGCACCTCCGCACCCTCACACCTCCGCACCTTCCCCCTCACCCAATCGGCTTCAAGTTCCGCGCCACGCTCGTGCGATACGCCATCACCCCCGGCACCACCCCCGCCGCGCTCGCCAGCAGCGTCGTCGCCAGGATCAGCATCATGGTGAACTCGGGCGACACGTTGGGCTGGATCACCAGCCCCAGCCGCTGCTTCATCACCGCCGCCACCAGCTCGTTCCCCACCAGCGCCAGCACCACGCCCAGCACGGCCCCGGCCAGCCCCAGCAGCGCGCTCTCGGTCAGGATCAGCCCGAACACCCGCGAACGGCTCGCCCCCAGCACCCGCAGCACCGCGATCTGCCGACGCCGCTGCTCCATCGAGTTGTACAGCGCCAGCATGATCCCGATCCCACTCGACAGCATCACCACCGCCGCCAGCGCCAGAAACACCTGGTCGACGTTCGACACGATCTTGAAGAGCTGCTCGATCTGCCGGCTCGGGTTCGCCACCGTGATCGACGTATCCCGCCGCAACTGCTCGAACACCGCCGGCAGGTTCGCGGGCACGTCCGACCCCGCCCGCGTCGGCAGCCGCAGATAAATCCCCGTGATGAGACGGTCCACCTCCTCGATCTCTCCGACCGTCATCAGCGGCGCCTCGGCGTTCTCCGCCACGCGCCGGTCGTGCCCGTGCAGAATCCACGTGCTCTCCAGGCTCATGAACAGCGCCCGGTCGTGCGGGCTCGCCGACGGCTCCAGAATCCCAACCACCTCAAACTTGTATTCCGTATGCACATGCGGCTCGGCGATCGGGCGGCCCGAGGCCAGCATCGCCTCCCGCGCCGTGTCCGACAGGCTCACGCCGTGGGTCAGCACGATCTTCTCGCCGATCTTCACGCCCGTCTCGCGGGCCACCGCGGCACCGACCACGATCTGCAGTTCACGATCAAAGGGCTTGCCTATCGCGAACTTCCACGGCTCACCCACCACCGGCTCGAACCGCGAGAAAAACTCGGTGGTCGTCGCCAGCACCGAATACCCGCGCCAGCTATCCCCGATCTGCGTCGGGATCGCCCACTCCAAAGGGAACTTCGCCGTCAGGTCGAGATACTCCGACCACTTGATGCTCCGCTGCGGCGGATTGGCGTAGAACACGCCGTTGAGCACCGCCGCCAGCGGCGAAGCATCACGCGAAACCAAGAGGTGCATGTTCCCGCTGCCACGCTCGAACGCCTGCCGCCCCGAGTGCCGCATCGAGATGAGCACCAGCATGAGCGCGACAGCAACAGCGACGGTAATGACCGTGACCACGCTCGAAAACAAGCGCCCGAAGATGCTCCGCCGCACAATGGTGAAATCTGTCAACGCCACTCCATGCTCCTCATCACATCAACCGAGCCCCGAGCGCAAGCTCCGGGCCAAGCCAGCCCTCACCCAACCGCCATCACCATCGTCTTGAACCCCCCATACGCCATCTTCTTCATGTCAAACGGAGCGTTCTTCGGGTCGCACGCCTCGGTCAGCCGCTTGTCGGCCATGACTTTCTTGTTCACGCGGTCGCGCTGCGCCTTGTTCTTGTAGAGAATCCACGAAAAGACGACAACCTCGTCCTTGCCGCACTTGGCCATCTTGGGAAACGCAAAGAACGGCACCGGCATCTTCGGCGCCAGATCGTCGCCCACGCACTCGCAGTACTGCAGCGCCCCGTGCTCGATCCACACCTTCGACGCGACGCCGGCGAGCTTCTTGTACGCCGCCAGGTTTTTCTTCTTGATCGAGAGCACGAACCCGTCCGCGTAGGCCATGGGAGTCTCCTTTGTGCCACGACGTTGCGAAGCAAAGTCGTGGTCTCTGGTTCACCGAGCACGACGGTGCGGCGCACCATCGTGGCACAAACCGATCACGCCGCCAGTTCCTCCAACCTCACCCGGCGCTCAAACCGTTCCGCCATCGCCGGATCATGGCTCACGCACAAAAGCGCCGCGTTGGTCTCGCGGCACACCGAGCGGATGAGTTCGATCGCCGCCCCCGCGTTCACCGGATCAAGGCTCGCCGTCGGCTCGTCGGCGAGCACGAGCTCGGGCCCGCACGCCACCGCCCGCGCCACCGCCACCCGTTGCTGCTGCCCCACGCTCAGCCGGTCCGGGTCGGCGTCGGGCCTCTCGATCCCCAGGCGCTCCAGCAGCGCCAGCGCCCGCCCCCGATGCTCCCGCGCCGGCACCGTCGAGAACATCAAGCTCGCCATCACGTTCTCGACCGCCGAGAAACCGTGCAGCAGGTTGAACGTCTGAAAGATCATCCCGATGTGCCGCCCGCGGTGCAGGTCGCGGCTCTGGCCGTGGAGCGAGCCCATCTCGACCCCCGCCACACGCACCGAACCGGCGCTCGGCTCGATCAACCCCGCGATCAGATAGAGAAGCGTGCTCTTGCCCGCCCCCGACCCCGCCGTCAGCAGCACCTGCTCGCCCCGGGCCAGCGAAAGCGACCCGACATTCACGGTCCACCCGTCGGAAGCAGGCCGATCCGGATAACGGAATCGCAGACCCTTCACTTCAAGAGCGGCGGCAGGAGCGGTGTTGGAGGACGAAGGGTTCATTCGCGGCGGGAACGATACAGTCTCCCACGGTTCTCGATCGGGGCACCAGAAGACGCGCGGACGATCGAATGCCGTGCCACTGATGGCGGTCTGGCCTCAGACCGACATCAGTGCCGAACTCCGGAAGCTGCCGAAACCCGCACTGCTGTCTCCGCGGCCGGAGCCAGCAGTGGCACGCCGATTTGTATCTCCCGTGTGCGAGCCGCTCCCCCATGGACCCCTCCTCCATCACCAAATCCTCCCGAACCACCGGCCCGCGCCGAGCCCCCCTCGGCACGCGAATCTGGGCCGCCGCCGCCGCCGCGGGTTCGCTCGCCGTCCTCGTCGCCGCCGCTTTGATCACCCCCTCGCCCGAGGGCTACAACACCCACACCCAGCTCGGCCTCGCCCCATGCGCCTGGGCCGCCCTCTCAGGCAAGCCCTGCCCGACCTGCGGCATGACCACCGCCTTCGCCCACGCAGCCAACCTCGACTTGCTCGCCTCAATCCAAACCCAGCCCTTCGGGGCCTTCCTGGCCGTGGTCACGGCGACCTCCTTCTGGCTCTGCCTGCACACCGCCCTCACCGGCTCAAGGGTGCTCGAACTGGTGGGCGGCCTGTTCCGCTGGTGGGTCTGGGCGGCATTCATCGCCGGATTCGTCGCGTCGTGGGTCTATAAGATGATGGCGTGGGAGGGGTAAGAAGAGGGGAGTCGGGAGTGGGCAATCGGGAGTCGGGGGGAAAGGCCGGGGATTGGGGATGGGTATCACGCGATACACAGCCCCGCAATCAGCACTACGCTTCCTCCCCGCGCGATCCACCCACCGCCGAGCAGGAACCGCCGACGGCTTCGTACATCCAACGACCTCCCGTGAACCTCCGACCCTTCGCCGCCATCCTCCTGACCGTCGTGCTGGCCCTCGCCCCCCTGCTGCTGGCCGGCTGCCAAGCCGCCGCCATCGTCGGCGTCATGGCCGACACCTTCGAACGCACCGGCACAAAGGACGTCCCCGCCGACTACGAAGGCCTGCGCGGCAAGACCTACGCCGTGGTCATCGACGCCGACCGCGTCATCCAAGGCAACGACGCGAGAGCCGTCTCGCGCCTGACCAACGCCATCACCCGCAAGCTCGCCCAGGCCGCCGACGTCCACGGCGCCACCGGCTTCGTGCCCGGCCCGCGCGTCCTCGAACTCCAATACAACCAGCCGCGCTGGAGCGCCTGGTCCCTCGGTCGCCTCGCCGACGAGTTCGGCGTCGATGTCCTCATCTTCATCGACCTCCAGGAATACCGCCTCGGCGAGCCCGGCAACGCCTACCTCTGGGAAGGCTCGGTCGCTGGCAAAGTCGGCGTCATCGAAGCCGACGGCGACAGCCCCGACGACTTCGTCTACACCAAAGACATCCGCGTCGCCTACCCCGACCAGTCCGGCGTCACCACCAACCAGATGCCCCGGGCCCAGGTCGTCGCCAACCTCGAAGAACGCTTCTCCGACCGCGTCGCCTGGCTCTTCTTCGAACACGAAGAGGCCAACATGATCAAGTACTAGGTCGCCCAAGAACCACCTCACCGCGGAGTTCGCGGATGGCGCGGAGAAGAGACAGAGTTCAACGCGGAGCTGGGGGGGATCGCGGAGGAAACAGTTGGGCCCGAACCCACGCCGCCGCTGAAAGCGGCGCATGATGGTTGCCAGACGCGAAGCGTCTGGCTCCGCCGGAAAGAACCAGAAAGCCCGCGAAGCGGGCGGACGAAACCGATGCCACTTGCTTCAAGAATCACATCGATCGCGCTCATCACCTCCGCCGCCCTGCTGGCCGGCTGCAACATCGCCATCCCGATCGCTTACGCCATCGAAGGCCCGCCCAAGGTGCAGGCGTTTTACGAGCCCGACACCAGCCGGACCACGGTGATCCTCATCGACGACCCCGGCAATCGCATGCCGCGCCGCGAGCTGCGCCTGATCGCCGGCCAGATCGCCGACGAAGACCTGATGCGCAGCAAGACCTACGCGGCCGGCAAGCTGATTTCATCGAAGAGCGCCCTCAACGCCGCCAAAGGCGCCGAGCCCGGCCCGAAACTCAGCGTCGTCGACATCGGCCGCCGCGTCGGTGCCGAGGTCGTCATCTACGCCAAGGTCGTCGATTGGTCGCTCTCGCCCGACGGCCAAAAGATCGCCCCCCGCACCGTCGTCAACGTGCGCCTCTTCGATACCCTCAACAACGAACGCATTTTCCCTGACGAAGGCGGATTCCCGATTACCGCCGAACTCCCCGAAGAATCGCTGACCAAGCAGATCAACAAGAACGTCGTCGAAAAGAACCTCGCCTCGGCCCTGGGCCTGGCGCTGTCGCGAGCGTTCTACGAACACGAGCGCCCGAAACTGCAGAACCGCCGACCGACGCTGGAGTGAGGCGCTTCGTCCGAGTCAATCGCGTGCAGCGAAGCCGTCACTGAGCCGCTTTGAGCGAAGTGACGGATCAGCCTGCGCCCCAAGTTCCAACGCTTCCTCAACAAAGCCCGCCTTGGTGAAACGCTTTTCCAGCACGTTCCCCTCGCGACCCGCGCCCACATCGGCTGCCCTCCACCCGATAATCCTCCCCCTCTCACGACAATCGCACCCGTTTTCGGCCTTTGCCGCGCGTCGCGCTTGAACGCGCTCTGGCCCGCCTGTACGTTCAAGCCGAGTCAATGTCTGTTGGCGCCGCCCGTTCGCACGGGGGCACGGGGGGCGGCCCACAAAAACACCGCGCCAGATTCTTCCCGCAAGGACCACCATGACCACGCTCCAGCGCGTCCACTCGTTCGCTCGCCTCGTCGCCCTGACCGCGCTGGCCGGCACAGCGGCGAGCGCCAACGCCGGCGCCAACGCGGCCCGCACCAACGCCGAGCCGATCGTCACCGACGCCGGGCTGGTCTATCCCGAAGGTGCCGCGATCCCGCGCTACCTCACCAACACCGAGCGTGAGTGGATCGCCCGCAACCCGCTGGGTCAGAACCCCGATCGCGCCGTCACCGCCCCGCCCGTCGGCCCCATCCAGTGCGTCGCCGAGTACGAGCCGATGGACGGCATCTTCCTCTCGTGGGCCGGCCCAGGCTCCTGGCTCACCATCGTCTGCCAGATGGCCGCCGGCATCACCACCACCGGCAACGCCATCGCCTACGTCGGCGTCACCTCGGCCACCCTGGCCTCGGCCCAGGCCAACATCCAGGCCTTCGGCGCCAACATGAGCAAGGTCGTCTTCGTCGACGTCGTCCGCGATTCCATCTGGATCCGCGACTACGGCCCCCGCTACTGCTACGAGGGCAACGTCCGCGTCGTCACCGACCACGAATACAACCGCCCCCGCCCCAACGACAACCTCACCCCCGACGCCTTCGCCGCTTTCAAGGGCCACAAGCTCTACTCGATCGGCATCGGTGCCCAGCAGCTCGTCCACGGCGGCGGCAACTTCCACCTCGACGCAAACAACCGCGCCTGGGCCACCCAGCTCATCAACAACGAGAACCCCTTCTTCACGCAGGGCCAGATCACCGGCCTGTGGAACACCTACCAGGCCCTCAACGTCACCATCACCCAGCCCTTCCCCGCCTCCGTCGACGCCACCCAGCACATCGACATGTGGATGCAGATCCTCGGCGACAACAAGGTCATGATCAGCGACTGGCCGCTCCAGCCCGGCTCAACCCAAGACCAGATCTGCGACTCGACCGCCGTCTCCATGGCCTCGCAGGGCTTCACCGTCACCCGCGTGCCCGCCTTCAGCGTCAGCGGCGTCCACTACACCTTCACCAACGTGGTCATCTGCAACAACCTGCTCCTGCTCCCCACCTACACCAACACCACCGTCGTTAACAACAACGGCAACACCGACGCCCTCACCAGCTGGACCAGCGCCCTCGGTGCCGGCTACACCATCCAGCAGGTCCCCTGCCAGGCCATCGTCACCGCCGCCGGCGTCATGCACTGCATCGCCATGCACGTCCCCAAGCACCTTGGCACCCCCGGAACCAACGGCGGCCTCGCTCCCACCGCCTACCTCCAGACCCTCCGCGGCGGGCAGGTCCTCAACCCCGGCTCCAACCAGTCCATCTCCTGGGTCTCCGACGACGACAACCTCGTCTCCTCCGTCTCCATCCAGCTCTCGCTCGATGGCGGCAACACCTGGCCCACCACCATCGCCTCGGGCCAGCCCCGCAACGGTTCGTTCAACTGGGTCGTCCCCAACCTCTGTGACACCCAGGCCCGCATCCGCGTCGTCGCCGTCGACGCCCAGGGCAACACCGGGGCCGACGCCAGCACCGCGAACATGACCCTCAACGCCCCCCTCCCCGGCGACATCGACAGCGACAAGATCGTCAACATCAATGACCTCGTCATCCTCCTCGGGAACTTCGCCACCGGCGTGACGCCCAACACCAGCGGCGACTTCAACGGCGACGGCCTCGTCAACGTCAACGACCTCACCTTCATCCTCGGCGTCTTCGGCACCGCCTGCTGAACCGTGCCAAACGTCCGAAAACTACCGGACATCTCAAGACTGAAAATGGCTCAAAAGAACCGGGACCCTTCGGAAAGGCAGACGCGAATCGGAGTGAATCTGGGTAACTCGCCTTCGGACCTTTGGAGCTTCAGTCCCCCCAGAGCCCCAAACGGAACGAACTCCGGAGAAACCCCCCCAAAAAATCCCCACCCCGACCTCGGGTGGTGCTGAAGACAGCCGATGAACCAGCGGGCCCGCGCGGCTCGAAACCGAACTCGGTTCGGTGTTTCTGTTCGGATTCCGCTTGCACCTGATGAATCTTGGTTGATAATAGGTGAACCCAGTGACCCTTCCGACCCAGCCTTCCAATCCGGTCTTTGAAGAAAACAGTTCTCTTTTGTGTGCGTGATCCCCGAACCGGGGCGTGACCCGGTTCGGTGTTGTGTTGTGTGTGGACCCCGTTTCGATCCAATCCAAGCGCGACCTCGATGGCCGTGGATGGTCCCCGTCAGCAACTGTGCCGACGAGTCCCCCTACGGCAGAGGAAGTGAAAGGAGTGAGAGCAGTGGGAAAGTGTATGTGGATTTCGGCGATCGCCGGCGGCGTGCTGGCGATGACCAGCGTCTCAACCGCTGAGTCGAACATCGTCAATGACCAGGCCGGCAGCGTCACCGCGGCCGGGATCAAGATCGTCAAGGAGATTGGGCGGGCTTCGGCCGACCCCCGTCTCAAGCATCTCGGCGTCGCCAAGATGCCCCCCGCCCCCGATGACGGCTACGGCAACGCGGCCTTCCTCTCCGCCATCGGCCCCGTCGCCACCGACTCCGAACTCGGCGTCGATAGCACGGTCTCCGATCTGGTGACCTGCGGCGTGTGCACCGCCGGTGCCACCACCGCCCAGGAAACCGCCCTCCCCACCCTGTGGACGACCTGGGGCGATGCGTTCTTCAACACCGCTCCGGCCGTCGCCGGCAGGTGGCTGCAGGACCAGGGCTGCTTCATCATCACCGCCTGCGCGGGCAACATCAACCCCGCCAACCGCTTCGCCATGCCGGTGAGCTTCAACTACACGGCCAACCTGGTCCCTGCCGGTCGTGTGTGCGGTTTCATCAGCAACTTTGATGCCCCGAACGACGCCGCCAACGGCGCGGGCATCTCTCTGTTCGACGTCCCCGACGCCGGTGCCCCGACGCCGACCCGCCTGCCCACCAACCCGGTTGGCTGCGCGACGCTCGACGCCACCCCCCCGGCCCTCACCACCAACCAGCGCGACCAGGACGCCCTCGAGTTCGTCGTTGGTCCCAACGGCATCGAGGACTTCCGTATCTTCGTCACCGCTGCTAACGAGTTCGACGCCATCTTCTACGTCAACAAGAACTTCCCCGAGCCCGGCGATCACAACTCGTGCTGGACCGACCCGGCCGACACCAACACTCCGCCCCAGGAGCACGGCTGGATCGGCAACTCCGCCGGCGGCCTCTCGGCCACCAACCCGAACACCCCCGCCGCCAGCAAGGGCCCCGAGGGCGCTCCCAACACCACCTGGGCCTGGCCCCGCAACGGGTCGATCTTCCTGCCCCAGGGCACCTACTTCGTCTTCGTTCGCCCGAAGACCTTCGCCAACCTCACCCCCCCCTCGGTCCCCCTGCCCCCCAACACGCAGTACATGGTCCAGACCTCGGGCCGCAACGGCACCGGGACCCCCACCGGCGCCTGCTGCTTGATCGCCACCGGCGCCTGCCAGAACAACACCCTCTCGTTCAACTGCGAGAAGGTGGCCGGCGCTGGCGCTCTCAACGGCGTCTATCGCGGCGACGGCACCACCTGCGCGACCATCAACGCCGGCACCGTCCCCTGCAACATCGCCCCCTTCACCGCCAACGAAGGTGCCACCCGTGACGGCTGCACCCCGGCCAGCCAGGCCGGCGACCAGAACCAGGGTTGCGTCGGCACCGCTCCCCCATTCACCCTCTTCGCCGACGCGCTTTCCTCTGGCCAGATCATCCAGGGCTTCAGCGGCGCCGGTCTGGGCACCAACTTCAACACCTTCACGGTGGATGATGACTGGTACACCTTCGAGACCGTCGCTCAGCAGAACGTCAAGTTCACGCTGGACGCCGAGTTCCCCGCCCAGTTCCAGATCTTCTTCGCCGATGCCGCGTCGCTCGACCCCTGCGCCGAAGGCGTGGGCTACGGCTTCGCGCTCACCGACGCCACCCGTGACACCGTCCTCGAGGCCTGCGTGCCCGCTGGCACCCTGGTCCTCACCCGCGTGACCCCCACCAGCGTTCCCTACAACTGCGGCAGCCCCTCGGGCCCGACCTACACCCTCGAGCTCACCACCGGCGCTTGCAATAGCGTCGCGTGCTGCACCCTCGCGGGCGTCTGCAACAACTCCATCGGCCCCGCCTGCTTCGCCGCCGGCGGCATCTCGCTCGGTGAAGGCACCCTGTGCGCCACCTCGACCTGCTGCTCGGGCACCCTGACCTGCACTGGCTCGACCACCACCGAGAACGCCCTGCCCCGCACCGCCGGCACCGCGACCACGGACGCCTGCGTGAACGCGTCGACCATCGACACCGCCGACAACTTCAACGGCGGCTGCCAGGACGGCAACACCCTTAACCCCTTCTCCGTCATGAACCCCGGCCAGAAGGTCTGCTCCACCACCTCGGGCTTCGCCCTCCGCGGCGACACCGACTGGTACCAGCTCACCGTCCCCGCCGGTGTTGACTCCTACGCCGGCGTCGCCATCCGTTCGCAGGTGGCCATCTCGGCCAGCCTCTTCACCCGCCCCACCGGCGTCATCTGCCCGCCCACCGCGGCTGAGCTCGGCGACCGCGCCGTCGCTTCCGCCGCCGTCACCCCCTGCGACACCGACCTGGTGATCCTGGGTGACTGCCTCACTCAGGGCAGCGTCCTCTACGTCAGCGTCGACCTCGGCCTCCTCGAGTACGACGTCCCCTGCACCGGCGGCACCACCCCCGCCGCGCAGTACTACATCGAATACATCACCGGCCCCTGCACCGGCTCGGCCGTCACCTGCTCCGGCACCAACGAGAACGAGACCCTCTGCCAGTTCTCGGCCGTCAACCCGGGCTGCAACGCCGACACCCCCGTGTTCAGCGCCATCGCCTGCAACCAGACCGTCTGCGGCACCGGCGACCTCATCGGCGGCATCCGTGACCTCGACTGGTACCAGATCGCCCACCCCGGTGGCAACCTCCAGATCGCCTTCACCTCGGCCTTCTACGGCCAGGTCTCGGTCCTCCGCCCCGGCAACCAGGGCCCCGCCGGCTGCGACAACCTCACCGTGGTTGACGGCCGCACCTTCGTCCGTCCCAACATCGCCGCCAACTTCACCGTCAACGCCCTCGCCGCCGGTACCTACTGGCTCGTGGTCGGCCCCGACTTCGACGGCACCAAGCGCGTCTGCTGCGCGGCTTCTTCCAACTACAGCCTCCGCCCCGTCTGCACGCCCCCCAGCTGCAAGGGTGATCTCACCAACGACGGCCTGCGGAACACCGCTGACCTGACCGCGTTCCTCGGCGTCTTCGGTGGCACCTCGCCCCCAGCCCCCAGCAACGCCGACTTCAACAACGACGGCTTCGTCAACACCATCGACCTCACCGGCTTCCTCGGCGTGTTCGGCGTCCCCTGCCCATAAGGCAAACGCCCGCACCCGCGGAAACCCAACTCACCTGAGTTGAAATCTCGATGACCCCACGGCGGGGAGCCCCACGGCTCCCCGCCTTTCTTTTTGCCCCGGTGCGACGCCCCGCGCTTCCCACCCCTGCGTCGATGACACGCTCCGCGACTCGCGATCCCGCCGCCGGGCCGACGCCGGCGAAAACTTCCGCCGCACACTCCCGAGATTGGCCCGCTGTTTGGCACCGAATGGTTCTTGCAATCCGCCGACGCGCCGGGTTACAACTGGGGGGTGATGGTGCTCGCCGGGACTTGGCTTGCAGGAGCGTGCCCGCTGGAACTTCGCGCCGAACAACCCGCTCGCACCCGCGGCGTCGTCCGCCCGCGCCGGCTTCGGCGTGCCGGCTTCACGCTGGTCGAGACGATCGTGACGATCGCGATCATCGCGCTGTTGCTCACGCTGCTGCTGCCGGCGCTCGGGGCGGCACAAGGCTCGGCGCGTCGGCACGCGTGCCTGATGAACCTGCGCCGAATCGCCACCGACTTCGCGCTGTTCGCCGATGCGAACGCCGGCACGCCGAGGGGGGATGACGACCGCAACCTGCCGCGTGGGCAGTTCTATCTCTCGACGTTCATCGAGAGCGAGTTCGGCATCTCCGAGTTCTGGAACGGATCGGGGGGCGGCGCAGGGGGCGGCTCGGGGGGTGGAGCAGGATCCTGGGCACCGCTGCCGCAAGACCACATCCTGCGTTGCCCCGAGGTGAAGGGCCAGGTGCTGCTGTCGAACGGCCCGTGTACCGGCGGTCCTGGCGGCGGGATCTCGCCGCCGTCGCGGGTTTCGTACGGGTTCAATCTGCGTTTGCACAAGCGCCCGCCCGCGCCGGGCAAGCCGTCGATCGGGTTCCTCCGGCTGCGTGAGTCGATCCTCTCGAACCCCGGCGTGCCGCTGGTGTGGGACACCGACGCGGCCGCGGCGAACGCCAAGGGCGTGAGCGATACGTCGTTCTCGGCGCCGTCACTCGGCGCCGGCGGGGCGTACGCGAGCGATCGCTATTGGAACCCCTCGCTGCGCCACGGCGGTCGGAACAACATCGTGCTGATGGACGGGAGCGCGCGGGCGACGGACGACCCACTGTCGCTGCCGGGGGTGCGCTGGGATTTCGTGCCGCGATGACGCTGCGCACCAAGTTCGCCGTGCTGCTGGGTCTGCTGGGCGCGACCGTGGCGACCAGCCTGGGGCTGTCGTGGTGGGGTGTGCGGTTGATGGCGGGCCACGCCGAGGCGTCGTTCGCGGGCTCGGCGGGGTTGTTCGAGTCGCTGCGGGCTCTTGGTGCGTCGGCGTCCGAAGCCGCGGCGAATGAGCAGACGCTGCGCGAGCGGCTGCTGGCGGTCGAAGGCGTGGCGCGGGTTGACCAACGCCTGGGCCTGCGCGGCCGCGCGGAACTCTCGTCGGCGGTCGAGAGCGTCATCGCGGCGGCGGACGCCCCGGCGCGCGAGGCGGCCTCGTCGCGGCTGGCGCGCCTGTGCGGCATGCTGCAGTCGCGCCTGATGGAGGACGCCGAACTCGCGTCGTCGGCGTCGAGCGAGATCGCCGCGAAAGTCGCGTGGCTGCTCGGGCTTTCGCTGGGCGCTTCGACGCTCACGGCGTTCCTTGGGTGGACGCTGCTCCGCCGCTGGGTCGAGCGGCCCGTCGCCGATCTCCGTCGCGCGGCGGAGCGCATCGGCGCGGGTGACTTCGACCATCGCGTACCAGTCGAAGCGCACGCCGGCCGTGGCGACGAGCTGCACGCGCTGGGGCGCGAGGTCAATCACATGGCGTCGACCATCGGGCGGATGCAGGACGACCGCGTGGCGACCGAGCGCCTCGCCGCCGTGGGGCAGACGGTGCGCCGCATCACGCACAATCTCCGGAACCCGCTGGCGGGCATCCGCGCGGTGGCGGAGCTGACGCGAGACGACCTTCCCCCTGGCAGCGACGCGCGCGAGGGGCAGGAGCGGATCATCGCCTCGGTCGACCGCTTCGAGGCATGGCTGACGGAGCTGCTCGATGAAACCTCGCCGATCGCGGTCGCGCCGCGGGCCGCTTCGGCGCGTGCGCTGCTGCGCGCCGTCGCCGACGCACACCAGCCGATGGCCCGCGGCAAGGGCGTGACGCTCACCGTGGACGACGCCGCCGCGCCGCCCGATCCGCCCCAAGAGAGCGCCGCGCGATTCGACCCGCGGCACCTGGAGCACGCGCTGGTCGCGCTGGTGACCAACGCGCTCGAGGCCACGCCCGCGAACGCCGGCGGTCAGGTCACCATCCGAGCCCAACGCACGCCCGAGAACCACTGGACGATCCACGTCGACGACACCGGCCCGGGATTGCCAGATGAGTTGCTTCGCCGAGCGTTCGTGTCACACTTCACCTCGAAGCCCGGCGGACATGGCATCGGGCTTGCAGTGGCTTCCCATGTGGTCCGCGCCCACGGCGGAACCCTCACCGCCTCCAACCGCGAAAAGTCCTCCGAGCGAGCGGACCCCGGCGGCGCTCGGTTCGTGCTCTGTTTGCCTCTGAAGCCGCCGTTGGTGGCACAGGCGTCCCGCCCGTGATGAAATGCCGAGAAAAACAGACACAGGCGGGACGTCTGTGCCACCGCCACCCTGAACGATTCAACGCATGGCAAAGCTGCTGGTCATCGAGGATGAGGAGAACCTGCGGTTCTCGATCACGCGGGCCCTCCGCAAGGACGGGCACGAGGTCGTCGAGACCGCGCGCCTCGACGATGCCTCGGAACTGCTGCGCCACACGGCGTTTGACGGCGTCATCACCGATGTCAACCTTGGCCCCGGCCCGGACCCTAGCCCTGGCACCGACCGCACAGGCATCGACCTCATCCGCTCGCTCCGCGAAGAGGGCTTTGAAGGGGCGGCGGTAGTCATCACGGCGTACGGGACCGTCGAGAAGGCCGTCGAAGCCATGAGGCTCGGTGCCGACGACTATCTGCAAAAGCCGCTGCGCCTGGACGAACTCTCGCTGGTGGTGGCGCGCACGCTCGAAGCGCGCCGAACACGGGCGCGACTGTCCTTGTACGAGCGCGGCGAGGCGGCCCGGGCCGAGGCGGAACGCCCCATCGGGCGCTCCCCGGGATGGCTGAGCACGATCAGCCTGGCGGAACGTTTCGCCAGATTGCCGTTGCCCGCCGCCGGCGAGGGGGCGACCGCACCGGTGCCGATGATCCTTCTTCTGGGCGAAACCGGGGTCGGCAAGGGCGTTCTTGCGCGGCATGTTCATGCGACGGCGGTCGGTCTGGGAACCACCTCGGACGCGCCCTTCGTCCACGTCAACTGTTCGGCGCTCCCCTCGGCGCTCATCGAGAGCGAGCTGTTCGGGCACGAACGCGGCGCGTTCACCGATGCCCGGTCGGCCCGCGCCGGCCTGTTCGAGATGGCCGAGGGCGGGACGATCTTCCTCGATGAGATCGGCGACCTGCCGCTGGAACTGCAGGGCAAGCTGCTGCTGGTGGTCGAGCACGCGGCGTACCGGCGCGTGGGCGGCGCACGCGAGCGCCGCGCCAGCGTGCGGATCATCGCCGCGACCAATCAGGACTTGGCGGCCCGCGCGGGCAAGGGGCTGTTCCGGGCCGACCTGTTCTATCGCCTCAGCGCGTTCACCGTCACCATCCCGGCCCTGCGCGACCGTGCGGACGACATCGTCCCGCTCGCCGAGGCGGTGCTGGAGCGGAGCGTTCGCGCGTACCGCGGCACGGCGCGGCGCTTCTCGACCGGCGCGCTGGAGGCGCTGCGCCGGCACCAGTGGCCGGGCAACGTGCGTGAGCTCGCCAACGCCGTGCAGCGCGCGGCGATGCTGTGCGAGCACGAAGAAGTGAGCGCGGCCGACCTGGCGCTCCCACAATGCGGAAACCCCTTGCGGTCGGCGCCACTCGATCCGGCTGCCGGTGCCGACGCGTCGCACCACGACGCCGTCAACGGCGCGGCGCTCACCAACGGCGCCGTCCGCTTCGACTTCTCGAAGGGCCCGTGCAGCGCCGACGAAGTCGAGCGCCAGCTCATCATCCAGGCCCTGCACCACGCGCAGGGCAACGTCTCCAAAGCGGCCCGCCTCATCGGCATGAACCGCGGCAGCCTGCGCTACCGTATCGAACGGGCCAACCTGGAACATCTCGTTCAGAAGGCCCCCGCCTGAACATCCTCTCTCTGTGTGCTCGAGCCGTTCCATCTTCCTCGCACTCGCCGGCGCGCTCACACTCAGCGCCGCGGCGTCGGGCCGCGCCGTGTTCAACGACCCGCGCGGCGACGCCGACCCGCACCGCGTGGACCCCAACACCGGCCCGCCCGTCACGCTCCCGCCGGGGCGCGTGAACCCGGACATCCTGAGCCTGTCGATGACGGGCTGGATCCCGCAGCAGCCGTCCATCGATCGGTACATCGGCCGCGAGCCCCTCGCGGGCGAGACGTTCCATTTCCTGCGGCTGCAAGCCGAGTTTGCAGGGCTCTTGTCCCCGCCCGGGCCACTGGGAATGACGGGCAAGTTCTCGCCGACCCTGTACGGTCGCAGCCCGCTCTATCTGTTCATCGACATCGACATCGACAACGACATCGACACCGGCGGCGAACTCGGGAACGAAGCGAAGGAACGCTACCTCGCCAACGTGTGCCGCTTCGGCGGTCGGCCCAGCGCCGGAGGCCCGGTGGCCAGCTCGATGCTGCTGCGCGCCCCGATCTCCGGCACGTTTGTCGATAGCGACTTCTTCACCAGCCCGCAGTTCGAACGCTCCGGCGCCGACTGGTCGCTGCTCTTCTGCGGTTGCGAGCAGATCACCGTGCTCGCCAAGATCAGCGGCGACGGCGACGATTCCTTCGAACCCAACGAAGACTGGATCATCGGCGGACGCTTCTTCCGGCGCGCGGGCGGCTATCGAGAAGGTAGCGCGGCGTTCGGCGGCTCGTTGCTCGGCGCGTACGACCCGGTGGTCGAGGCACGCTTCACGCACGCTTCGCCGTTGCCCGCTGAGCCCGCGGGCCGTACGCGCGTCACGCTGGTGTACCCGCTCACCATGCAGGGCGCGCAGCAACTCCGCGGCGTTGGCCCCATCGAGCCGCCGGACCTCAACGTCTCCAACGACAACTGCGTATTCGAGGGGCTCATCGACCTGGTCGCGGGTGCGAACTCGGGCCAGCTCATCGGGCCGAACTTCGTGCTGCAATCGCGCTGGGCGGGTCGGAACCCCGGCGCGTTCCTCAACCCGAACCAGTGGCGTCCCACCGTCATTGCCGCCACCGCGTACCCCGACAACCGCCCGTTCCCATACCTCTACACCGACGTCGCTTTCGGCGAACGCTTCGGCGACACCACCGGCGACGCCCTCGCCAACGCCGTCGACCAGGCCGACATTCAATCCGTCATCACCAACTTCGACGGCACCATCTTTGACGACGACGCCACGGCCAACGGCGTGGTCAAGATCCAGAACTTCGGCCCCAACTTCATCATCCACGACCTCGACTACGACGGCGACGTCGACCAGCAGGACGTCAACAACCCCGTCTACCCCGCGCCGCCGACCTGCCCCGGCGACCTCAACGCCGACGGCACCGTCGACACCATGGACCTGGTGATGTTCCTCGCGCGGTTCGGAACGACCGTGCCGCCGTACACGCAGGGCGACCTCAACGGCGACGGCGCGGTGAACACGGCGGACCTGACCGGATTTTTGGGGCGGTTCGGGCAGGCTTGTTGAGCGCGTCCATCTCGCAGCGATCAGAACTGAATCGGAATCCCTTCCTTCCGATACTTCTCGATCAGCAGTTTCGCTTCCGTCAGGGCCTGCTCGAGCCGCATCGAGGCGTCGTTCAAGTTTCGGAACAGGTCCGGGTTGTTCAAGAGCTGTCCCACCGTGCCCTCGCCGCCGGACGCTTTCGCCACCAATCCCTGCACCTCGTGCACCACCGCGCCCAGTTCTCGTGACGCCGCGGCGAGATCGGCGGCGGTCTTGTTGAACTGGTCCGTCGCGCCCTTGGCGCTGTCGCTCACCACCCCGGCGGTCTTCTTCCACTCGTCGGTCAGCCCCGCGACGCGGTCGAGCGTCTCGGTGAGTTTCTTCATCGCGCCGGTGGCGTCGGCCTTGAGGTTCGTGTCGGTCAGCCAGCCGCGGGCGTCGGCCACCGCGAGATCAAATCTCTCGACGGCGCTTACGAGGTTGGGCTGGGCGGTGCCGGCTTCGACCTCTTTCAGCGTGCGCGGCTCGAGCATGGCGCGGAGGCGCTGGCCCACGTCGGTGTAGGTATCGGCGAGCGTGTTGAACTTGGTAACGGCGGTGTCGAGCGCTCCCAAGCGCTTGTCGAGCAGGTTCGACATCTCGCCCATCAAACCAGGCGCGTAGGCCTTGCTGGTGAAGGTGTCGCCGGGCTTGAAGAAGTCGTTCTCGTCGACCACGCCGTCCGGCCCGCCCGCCGTGGCGGTGGCGGTGAGAGCGAGCTGCGCCTGGCCGACCAAGTCACGCAAGATCGAGACGGAGACATCCTTCGGCACCTTGACGGTCTGCTCGATGAGCAGCTCGAAGCGAACGCCCTGACGCGGGTCGTCGGACGTCTTGACGGTCTTGATATTGCCGACGCGCACGCCGTTGAGCGTCACCGGCGCACTGGGCACCAGCCCGCCGGCGTTGTCCATCTGCAGGCCGATGCTGTACGAGGGCGTGCGGAACCAGGACATCTCGCCCATCAGCCACAGCAAAACACCCAGGCCAACCAGCCCGACGATGGCGGTGGAACCGATGACGAAATCGCGGACCGGGTGCTTCACGACGGCTCCCCTGTGTTCGCCGGGGCGGCGCGGGCGCGGGCCCGGGGCTGCTTCTTCATGTAACGAGGCTCCTCTTCCGGCTCGTAGTGCCCGCGCAGGAAGTTCTGCACATGCTCATCGTCCGATTTCTCGATCGCTTCGAAAGGGCCATCGGCGATGATCCGGCCGCCGCCGAGCATCACCACGCGGTCGGCGATCTTGCGGGCGCTCACCAGGTCGTGGGTGACGCAGATGCCGGTGACGCCGAGCTCGGCCTGAAGCTTCAGGATGAGCTGGCAGATGCCGTCGGCCCGCACCGGGTCGAGCCCGGTGGTGGGCTCGTCGTAGAGCATCACGCGGGGGCGCAGCATGATGGCCCGCGCGAAGGCGACGCGGCGCTGCTGCCCGCCCGACAGCTCGGCGGGGCGCTTGCCGCCGACGCCCGCGAGGTCGACCATCCGCAGCGCCTCCTCGGCGCGGTCCGACATCTCGTCGTCGGACAGGTCCATGTGCTCGACGAGCGGGAACGCGAGATTGTCACGGATGGTCATCGAATCAAAGAGCGCGGAGAGCTGGAACACAAAGCCGATCTGGCGGCGCACCGGGGCGAGGCCGTCCTCGTTGAGGGTATCGACGCGGGCGGCGTCGAACCACACCGAGCCCTTGTCAGGGCGCAGCAGCCCGACGATGTGCTTGAGCAGCACACTCTTGCCGGTGCCGCTGGGCCCCATGACCACGGCGGTGCGTCCCTCCTCGAAACCCACACTCACTCCGGAAAGGACGACGAGGTTGCCGAATGACTTGTGGACGTCTTCAAAGCGCACGATGCGGTGACCGCCGGTGCGTTGGCCCGGGTCGTGTCCCGAGTCCGCTGGCGCGGGCGGCGCTTCGTGAAGAGACTCGCTGTGGTCCTCGGGCATGGCCGTAGTATTGATCGATGACGACACGCGAGCAACGCCGGACGATTCAAAGCGGCCCGAAGTTTGACTTTGATGAAGTGACGCTGGAGGGCCGCAACGGCGATCCGATCCGCCAATACATGATCCGGCACCCCGGCGCGGTGGTGGTGGTCCCGGTGCTGGAGGGGGGCCAAGCGGGAGACGCGGGCGGGCGTGGGGCCCGTCTGGTGATGATCCGCAACCGGCGTTTCACGCTCGGACGCGAGTTGTGGGAGTTTCCCGCGGGTACCCTCGAACCGCCAGAGCCGACGGAGGTGTGTGCCGCCCGTGAACTCGAGGAAGAGGCCGGGTACCGGGCGGGGCGGGTCGAGCGGCTGGGGGCGTTCTACACCACCCCGGGGATGACCGATGAACTGATGCATGCCTATCTCGCCACCGACCTCACGCAGGTGGGCCAGCACCTGATGGAAGACGAGCGGATCACCGTCGAGATCGTCGAAGCCTCGGCGGTGCTGAAGATGATCGACCGCGGCGAACTGGTCGATGCCAAGAGCATGCTGGCGCTCTTCTTGGCAATCCGCCAGGGCAAGCTCTCCACTTCGTAACACCCCAGACTCGCTCCCCGCTCCGTGCCACCCACGTTTCCAACCACCCCCCCCGGCAACCGCGGCTTCTGGCGACGACTCTTCGAGAACCCCGAGAACCCTCTCGGATGGTCCCTCAAGATGTTCACCGCCCGCGGCATCACCGCGCGCGTCCATCTCCTCACCGTGGTCTACCTCCTCGGGCAGCTGCTCTGGTCCATTCCGCAGTCCCACGGCGGATTCCTTTTCGTCGCCCCCGCCATGCTCGCCCTGTTTCTCCTGGTGCTCGCCCACGAGTTCGGTCACTGCTTTGCCTGCCGATACGCCGGCGGCAGCGCCGACCGCATCGTCATGCTGCCCTGGGGCGGCCTCGCCCTCACCCAGCCGCCGAATGACTGGCGGGCCCACTTCGTCACCACCGCGGGCGGGCCGCTGGTCAACGTCGCGCTCGCGCCGGCCTTCGCACTGGGACTGTGGGCGTGCGGGCTGGGTCACACCGTGCTGTTCAACCCGTTCAATCCGATCAGCGCCATCTCGACGATTTCCGGCGGCGGCGACGCGGCCGTGCTGGCGAAAGTCACGCTCTTCTGGTTCCACGCCGTCAACCTCATCCTGCTGGGCTTCAACCTGCTGCTGCCGATGTACCCCTTCGACGGCGGGCGACTGATCCACGCGCTCTTGTGGCGCTCGATGGGCTACCGGCGCGCCACCCACATCGCCGTGCTGGTGGGCTTCGCGGGCGCGATGGTGCTGGGCGTGGCGGCGCTCTTGCTCGAGAAGGCGATGCTGGTTCTGATCGCGGTGTTCGGCGCGCTGTCGTGCTACGCCGAACTGAAGAGGCTGCGGGGCGAGGCGGATCTGCTGGGAAGTGAAGGCGGAGGCGGCACCGTTGAGGCCGACGCGAGCGATCGCCCGTGGGACTCGACACTCCGCGACGAGACCCCCGAGGAGCGCGCCGCCGCCCGCCGCGCCGAGCACGATCGCCGCCAGGCCGAGAAAGCCGCCGCGGAACAGGCCGACCTCGACCGCGTGCTCGACAAGATCGCCGCCACGGGCATGGACAGCCTCAGCCGCGCTGAAATGAAAGTGCTCGAGCGCGAGACCGAGCGCAAGCGGAAGGCGTAGCAAACACGCGCCGCTGCCTTTGGTGGCACCGGTCTCCGACCGGTGCTGGCCGTTTCCACCGACGACACAATCAACGCCCTTGCGCCGATCAGCACAAGACCCTGCGCCGGTCGGAGACCGGTGCCACCTGGAGCCGGCCCACCAAACCCGCTCACTCCACCAAAGCCCCCAGCAGCCGCACCAGCGTCGCACGGTCCGGCGTCGGCTGCGAACGGTGCAGCTCGCCCGCACGCCCAGCCGCCTCGCGCACGCGCTGCTTCAGCGCCTCGGTCCACGGGGGCCGCGTGGCGAAGGAAGCATCAAGGTCCGCCGCACGACGCAGCGCCCACGCCGCCGCTTCTTCGCGGTTCAGCATCGACGCCGCCACGGCATATCCAACACTGAAGGCCGCACGCTGGTCGGCGGAACCGGGCATCGCCGGCACATCCGCGCCGCGCGCGAACAACGCGTGCGCCTCGAGAAAACGCCCCTCTTCCAGCGCCGACCATGCCTGCTTCACCTCATCAGCACTCAGCGGCTCAACCCGAGGCGGATCGGGCTTCACCTGACTTTCAGCAGCCCCCTTCTGCGCCGCCGTCGGAGACTTCGACACCGACGCCGGGCCGGGTCGCGCCGCGACCGCGGGCGCGGACTCGTTCCCCACAACCGGCGCGGCGCTCTGAACACCCGTCAGAGCCGCCTGGGCCCGCACCTGCGCCTGCCACTGGTGATACTCCGACCCCGAGCGCGACAGCGCCGCAACTTCGGCGGCGCTCACACGCGTCGCGGCAACATCAGGATCGACGTACACCAACCGATACCGCGTCGAAGGCCCGCTGTACCACGGCTCGCTGCCGTAGTAAGTGCGATAGCGGTAGTACGGCCCGTACGAGCGGTAGCCGTAGCCCGAGTACGAAGAGCACTGCCGACCGAAGCGGTCGTGGACGATGACCGGGCCGAAGCTGGTGTGGACTGAGACGGTGGTGCCGCAGGACGACACGCCGCGGTGCGTCGAGCCGTACCAGCCGTAGGAATCGCGGCGGCTCGCGTGCGATCGGTGCGTCGGCGTGTCGCAGCGATCGCGGCTTGCATGGCGCGCTGAAGCGTCGACGTAGCGCTCGCGTCCGGCACCGCTTGAGCGACCATTGTCCTTGGCGAACGCCACGGTCGAACTCAACACCAGCGCCGCCGCACCAAGCACCAACCAACCGGCGCGGCGCGACGAACCAGCAACCAACCCACCCATTCCCGGCGATGACATGGCGGCCTCTCTTGCTCTCTCGAACGTTTTCGACTCGGGACGACACCCAACGTTCCGACGCGAGCCCGGAGCGTGAGCGACGGGTTTCCGGGCACCGTGAAGGCAACCCACCCGCTGACGTTCGGGGCTCGTTTCCTCGGGGCTTTTCCTCAAGAATCGTACGCGAGCAACCCCGCGCGGATGCGACGAAAACTCCGCGAATGGCATGCCCAAAGGCGGGCGACGCCCGTGCGCCGATAATCTGCCCCCATCCAGACCGTCTTCCCGGACCCAACCCTCGTGACCACCACCAACAGCACCCGACCACGCCTGGTTCTCGGCTGCATGACCGGCACCAGCCTTGACGCGCTCGACGTGGCCGCGATCCTCGTCCACGGGCACGGGCTGGCGATGCGGGCACAAGTCGTCGGCTCGCTCACGCGCGAACTCGCATCGTTGGCCCCGCGTCTGCGTGCTCTCGCCGAGAGCCAGCCCTTTACCGCGCGAGAAATCGCGCGACTCGCCCTTGACTTCGGCGAACTCCACGCGAGCGCCTGCGCCGCCCTCGCCGAGGACCTCGCCGAGCGCCACGGCCGACCCGCGCTGGTGGCCGTCCACGGGCAGACGGTCTTCCACGCCCCGCCGTTGAGCTGGCAGATGGTCAACCCGTGGCCGATCCGTCGCGCGCTCGCATGCCCGGTGGTGAGCGACCTGCGCGGCGCCGACCTGGCGCAAGGCGGCCAGGGCGCGCCGATCACCCCGATCGCGGACTGGGTGCTGTTCCGCTCCGAGCACGAAGACCGCGTCGTCATGAACCTCGGCGGCTACTGCAACATCACGCACGTTCCCATCGCCCCCACCGCTTGCATGCCACTGAAGACGGCGTCCTCGCCGACTTCAGTGCAACCAGTTCCGCCCACGCGAGAGAGCACTGAATTCCTCAGCGCAGGACTTCCGTGGCACGAGCAAGTCTCCGGCCGCGACGTGTGCGCCTGCAACCACCTCCTCGACGCCGCCGCGCGCGCAGCCCTCGGGCTCGACTTCGACCCCTCCGGCGAAAACGCCCTCAAAGGCATGACCGACGCTACCGCCCACGAAGAACTGGCCCGAGCCCTACGCCGCCAGTCCGAACTCGGCCGCTCCCTGGGCAGCGGCGACGAAGCCACCGCCTGGGTCGCACGTTGGCAGGAACGGTTGAGCGGGCCCGACCTGCTGGCAAGCTGCGCCGCGGCACTCGGCGAAGTCATCGCCGAAGCGGTGACGAGCCCCCAGCAACGAGCCCCGAGCGTGAGCGACCGGTCCGTCGATCAACAACGCGCGCCGATCGCATCAGACCCACTCGCTCACGCTCGGGGCTCGTTCTCGACGCGATCGAGTCGCCCGCATCTCCGCGTCATCCTCGCCGGCGGCGGCGCGTACAACGCCGCCCTGGTGCGCGAGCTCTCACGCCGCGTGGGAGATCGCGGCGTCGTCGAACGTTCCGACCATCTGGGCGTGCCGATCTCGGTGCGCGAAGCCGCCGAGATGGCCGTGCTCGGGGCCCTTTCGATGGACGGCGTGCCCATCACACTGCCAGGCGTCACGCGGGTGCAAGGCCGGCCACCGGTCGCCGGCGCGTGGTACGGCCGTGCCACTGAAGTCCCGTCTTCGGGACTTCAGTGCTCTGGGTCGTCCAACATCAAGAGCACTGAAGTCGGTAAAGACACCGACTTCAGTGGCACGGCACCGCTTCCTCCTCCTCCCCCCGATCGCTCCCACATCCTCACCGAGCAGCGCAACCCGCGCACCGAGAACCTCGACGAACGCACAACGCTTGAGCTGGTCCGTACCTTGAACGACGAAGACGCCACCGTCGCCGCGGCGGTGCGTGCCGCCGAGCGCGAGATCGCCGCGTTCATCGAAGCCCTCGAGCAGCGCATGCGCGCCGGCCTCCCCGACGGTGCCCCGTTCGACTGGTACGCCGCCGGTCGACCGCGCCTCGTCTCGATCGGCGCCGGCACCTCCGGCCGCCTCGCCGTCCTCGACGCCAGCGAGTGCCCGCCCACTTTCCAGATCGACCCCGAGATGATCCACGGCATCATCGCCGGCGGCGACGCGTCGCTGCGCCGCTCGAGCGAGTCACGCGAAGATGAGCCCGACGGTGCCGACGACGAACTCGAACGCCTCGGCATCGGCCCGCGCGACACGCTGCTGGGCATCGCCGCGGGGGGCACCACGCCGTACGTTCTCGGCGCGATCGCGATCGCCCGACGGCGCGGCGCGCTCACCGGCCTGCTCTCGTGCGCGCCGCTCAAGCAGCCAAGCGAGGCCCACCACCACATCATCGTCGCCACCGGGCCCGAAGCGATCACCGGCTCGACACGCCTCAAGGCAGGCACGGCGACGAAACTCGTCCTCAACACCATTTCCACAGCCCTCATGGTCCGGCTGGGGAAAGTTCACGGAAACCTGATGGTCGACCTGCGGGCCAGCAACGCCAAGCTCCGCGACCGCGCGGCCCGAATCGTCGACGCCCTGACCGGGCTGGACCGCGACGACTCGCTGCGAGCCCTCGCGGACGCCGGCGGGAACCCAAAGGTCGCCGCCGTCATGTGCCTGCGCGGGCTACCCCGCGACCACGCGGAGGAACTGCTGAGGCATCACGGCGGGCGGCTCCGGGCGGCGCTGGCGGGGTCGTAGCGCTTGGTCACCGCTCGGAATCCCGGCCCCTGACGCCGTCGCTGAACTGCTCCCGCGAAGCTTCGACCGAGCCCCGATGCCGGGCACCGGGCATGATCGAGGGCCCGCCGTCCGCGCTCCCCCGCGCAGACCGATTTCCGTTCGCCCCCGACAGCCACCTCCGGATTCCGGACAACGCCCGGAAATGGACGGTCTTCGGCGCAATCGAGCCGCCCCCAGGGCGAATCCCGCTCCCACCCCTCAATCAGACCCCCTCGCGGCAGAACCCCCCGGAACCCCCCCGCTCCGCATGCGAAGAGTCAAGAGCCGGGAGGGAGTGGTCGTTGGGGAAACCCCGAACGCCGCTGTTGGATGACTCCGTCTGCCACAAGACGCCGTGAAGCGTCCTTGATTGTTCGTTCCGACCTCCCACCCGCCACGCTGTTGCACGCTGACTCTGTTTGCCCGCTCCCTTTCGGACCAGGATGTCCCTCGGCTTGATGCCCCTGCACTCATCTCCCTCGACTTCGGCGTCGAAAGAAGCTCAGCCCTCCGGCACCGGCACGGGTGCCAACGGCAAGCACGTCCCGGCTCGCTCCGTTCTGGGACCCGCCGACCGCTCCGAACCGACCACAATTGAACCCAACCGCTCGGTCCCTTCATCGAAGGCGTTGACACCCCCCGCCATCAGCCGTACTTTCTTGCGGGCCGAAGACCAGTCGAGGCCCTCGAACGGCCGTGCGAAGGCGGCGACGGGAAACTCCACGGGCGGTTTGGACGGGTATCAGCGGGGTAGCCCCATCAGCAGCCAACGACCACAACCCGGCCCCCCCAACCCCTCCCCGGGCAAACCGAATCCTGGCGAGGGCACGCGCCTTCCCATGCCGGACGATCGGGGCGCGGCCATCGCCAGTTCAGATTCCGCCGCACCCGGGCCATCAGACACACTCGAGATTCTCACCGGACGCGCCCCAGCGGCCCAGCGCGGGCCGTCGTCGCGTATCTCAGCGCCCTCAGGATCAGGTGGACCCTCTTCGGGTTCAAGCAGCGGCGATCCAGGGGGCTCGGGCGAAGCCGCGCCCGGCACCGGCTCGATGGGCGGCTCGTTCTCCGGCACCCGCGTGCCCGGACTGGCCGGGGGTCCGGGTGGAGGCAATCTTGACACGCTGCTGGGCCACATGGTGGTCGAGCAGGGCCTCGCCACCCTTGAGGAAGTCGAAGAAGCCGCAAAGTCGAAAGCCGCCGCCGAGGCGGGTTCCGGCAAGACGCTCGCCCAGGCGCTGGTGGCCAAGGGCATCGTCACCGAGAAGCAGCTTTCCCGCCTGCGGACGCAGGCCGAGGCCGAGCGCAGCCAGCAGCAAATCCCCGGTTATGTGGTGCAGAGCAAGCTCGGCGCCGGCGCGATGGCGGCGGTGTTCAAGGCCAAGCAGCTCAGCCTTGATCGCATCGTGGCCATCAAGGTGCTCCCGCGGAAGTTCGGCAACAACCGCCAGTTCATCGAGCGCTTCTACGCCGAGGGACGCGCCGCCGCCCAGCTCAACCACCCCAACATCGTCCAGGCGTACGACGTCGGCCAGGCCGGCGAGTTCCACTACTTCGTCATGGAGTTCGTCGACGGCCAGACCGTCCACGACCTCATCACCCAGAACAAGCGCTTCAACGAGGCCGAAGCCCTCGACATCATCATCAACGTCGCCGACGCGCTCCGCCACGCCCACGAAAAAGGCCTGATCCACCGCGACGTCAAGCCCAAGAACATCATGTTCACGCCCCAGGGCGTGACCAAGCTGGCCGACCTGGGCCTGGCCCGCGCCATCGACGACAAAGAGGCCGCGCTCGCCGAAAAGGGCAAGGCCTACGGCACGCCGTACTACATCTCACCCGAGCAGATCCGCGGCGAACTGAACATCGGCCCTCAAGCAGATATCTATTCGCTCGGGGCCACGCTTTATCACATGGTGACGGGCAACGTGCCGTTCAACGGCAAGAACCCCACCGAGGTGATGCAGAAGCACCTCAAGACGCCGCTGGTCCCGCCGGACCATGTCAACCCCAAGCTCAGCGCGGGGATCAGCGAAGTGATCGAGATGATGATGGCCAAGAGCCGTCGTCAGCGGTACAAGAACTCGGCGGACCTGCTGGTGGACCTGCGCGCCGTCCGCCGCGGCGAACTGCCACCGATCGCGCACAAAGAAGCAAGCGTGGCGGCGCTGAGCGAAGTCGCGCAGTCCGAGCGCGACACCCCAACGACCATCGTCGAAGACCGCAGCCGCCAACCCTCGCCCTTCAACCACCCCTCGGTGCAGAAGCTGGTGTGGTTCAGCGTGGCGGTGACGATCATCGCGGTGGTGATGTCGGTGATCGCCGTATCGATGATGGCGATGGGCAAGGGGTAAGGCTGCGGTGCGATGCACCCGCGAAGCGGGTGCCCGATGGTTGCCAGCGGCGCAGCCGCTGGTCGGCGCGCAGAAGAAGACTCGCCCGCGAAGCGGGCGAGCGAGCATCAGTTGAACACACTTGGCCCGACCATTTCATGGTCGGAGGTGAGTCTCGGTCGCGACCCAGCGGCTTCGCTGCTGGCAACCATCGCGTGCCCGCTTCGCGGGCAAACCAATGGTCGCGCACCCTCAGTTCTTCACTTCCACCTTCGCCCCGCCGCCCTTGGCCGCCGCCACTGCGGGCAGGCCGAAGGTCCGTGCCTGAACCAGCAGCAGCGCCGTCTCGAGCTGGGGGTCCATCCCCTCGTTCAGCAGTCGGTCCGGGTCGGCGGGGCCGACGGGCCAGTGCTTGCTGTCCTCGGCATCGGTGGGCTTGGGGTTCTTCTTGGGCTTCAGAGCCCGCACCATCGGTTCGATCCGCTTGCCCGCCTCGTCGGTCGTGAACAGGTCCGCGTCCTGTCGCAGGATGAGCGTCTGCTCGACCTGCCTGGGCAGCATCTCGACCTTCACGTCGGGCTCGACGCCCCAGGCCTTGGCGTTGTCGCGCCGGTGGACCAGGCGGCCGTTGGGAAGTTTGTAGTACTGCATCGTCAGCTTGAACGCCGCCGTGCCGCCCGAGAGCGGGAACACCTGCTGCACGCTGCCCTTGCCGAACGAGCGCTCGCCGACGACGACGGCGCGCCCGTAGTCCTGCAGGCAGCCGGCGACGATCTCGCTCGCCGACGCCGAGCCTTCGTTGATCAGCACGACGACCGGGACGCCCTCGAGGTCCTTCGCGTTGCCGGTGCGGATGCGCTGCACGTCGGTCTGCTGGCCCTTGTTGTCTTCCTGCGAGACCACCACGCCGTCGTTGACGAACAGGCTCGACACATTGACGGCCTCGTCGAGCAGGCCGCCGGGGTTGTAGCGCAGATCAAGGATGAGCCCGCGCGGGCCGCCGGCTTGCTTCATCTGGTTCAGCGCCTTGCGGATGTCGGCGGTCGTGTCCTTGGTGAACTGCGTGAGCCGGATATAGCCGATGGCGTGCTCGCGGTCGACGAACCAATCCCAGTCGAGTTCGCCAGGGCCGACGCGCTCCCAACCCTTGACGGAGTGGACGGGGATCTTGGCGCGGGTGAGATCGACCTCGATCAGCCCGTCTTCTCCCTCGCGCTCCAAGCCCAGCGCCACATTGGTGCCCAGCTGGCCGGTGATGCGGTCCACCGCCTGCTGCAGCTGGATGCCGGTCGTATCCCGACCGTTGATCTTGCGGATGATGTCATTGGGCCTTACGCCCGCCTTCTGCGCTGGCGTGCCCTCCAGCGGCGTGACGACCTTGAGCTGCATCGCGTCGTCGAGGGTGATCTGGATGCCCACGCCGGAAAACTCGCCGGTGGTGGTGCGTGAGAACGAGGCGAGTTCGTCGGGCCAGATGATCTCGGAGTAATCGTCGAGGGTCGAGGTCGCCCCGTTGCCGAACTCGTGGACCAGCGCCTCCATGGGCAGCCCGATGGTTTCTTCGTTGGTCTTCTTGACGTTCCGTAACACGGACATCAGGTAATAACCGTCCACGCGGTCGGCGTCGGCTTCGAGGCGGTTGATCTCGGCGTTGAGCGCCTTGGCAAACGTCTCGCGCTTGCCCTGGTCGCCCAGGCCGGGGAACGCCGCCGCCAGGTCGCTCGTGGTGGCGAGCGTCAGCAGGTTGCTCAGCGCGCCGCCCAGCATGTTCTTCAGCGGCGTGCGCTCGACGTGGTTCGCCGTCGAGTTCATCATCACCTGCAAGACCATCCGCTCATCGACGCCCGCGAGACGCTCCTGCCACTTCTCGCCCATGTCGTTGTAGGGCGGCAGTTTCTCCTCACCCTCGGCGACGCGCTGCCGATTCCGCGCCTCGTGCAGAGCTTCCGGCGTGTACGTCCGCATCATCAAAATGCGCGTGCTCAGACGCTTGAGATCACCCTTGTAGGTGCCCTCGGTCTCGTGCAGCAGGTGCAGGCGGGTAAACAGGCCGTGGGCTTCGAGCCAGCGCCCGGCGCTCTCGTGCTCACGCGCCTTGGTGATGGCGGCGTCTTCGAGCTCCATCACCTGCGGGTCACGCGTCACCGTCGTCTTGTCGCGTTCCAGCGTGTACAGCTCGATCGCGTTGCGCAGCCCTTCGAGCAGGTCGCCCTTCTTGGAAGCCTCGGCGAGGCGCTCACGCACCAGCGCCACCCGCTCGACGCGGTGGCTCTCCGACGCCGCGAGGTTGAGCTTGAACCGCTCGACCTCAGCCCGGAAACCGCCCAGAGCCTCGACATCAACCGGGGGACTCTTCAGAAGATCAAGGCTCGCCTGCCCCTCGCGCTTGAGCGCCGATTCCCACAGCGACGTGGACCAGGTCGCCACCGGGCCCTCGGCGCCCGCAACCTCGGGCGTGCGGGCCGGAGCAGCGCCACCAACGGCGAGCGCGAACACACAAGCCGCCGTGGAAACCAGTCCGGTCCGAGTCACACGCGTGCGCTTCATGAAGTGAGTCCTTATGGAAAATCGAGCACAGGCCAACGAAGGTGCTTTCGCGGTCCAGCGGCCCGGGATGCCCTGACGGCCACCGATCATACGGGCATGCTGTTCCGCGGGTTCTCAGACGTTCCCCTTCAAAAGGGATACCGGCGGGCTTTCTCTGGGCCGCAGGAACCGACGAGTGATGATCGACCGGGACGCGAAGGGCGCTGCGGGTTTCTCCGGTTCGGGGTCGGCACGGGTGTCGAACGCGACGGCTGGCGCGACAGGGGGGCCTCATGAAAATCCCTCCCAAACGAGCCCCGAGCGTGATCGAACTGGTCTGGAATCGGCTCACGTTCATCCATCAAACACAACCATCGCTCAAGCTCTGGGCTCATGGCACGGGGAACCGCAGCCGGTCCGTGATATCGTCCGGGCGCGGCCCTCGGCGTCCCGTTGGTTCGGAACGCCCCAAAGCCGGGCACAGGTGCAACCCGTGGCGCTGTTCAACTTCATCATCCTCGCCACCCAGCCCCGCGCCCCCTCGGGAGCGCTGCCGCACGGGGCACAGGTGAAGCTGATGCTCGCGGCGTTGGGCATCGCCGTTGTACTGTTAGGCGCCCTGATCGTGATCACCACGATCCGGCGCGCGGCGCGGGCGCGCCGCGATATCGACAGCAAGCGCCGCGTCATGCCGCCGATCAGCCCGTGGGAGGCCGCCGGCCAGCGCGCCAAACCGCTCGACGACGACCCGGATCGCACCCGCCCGGTGCCCGGCACCGAACCGCTGGACGATCGCTGATCAAAAAGGAACCCCACCGTCAGGGAGGGGCTTCCCCTCGTCCGCAACTCTTGCACCCACTCTTGCCCACCGCACCACCCCAACCCTCGCCCACAGACGCCAGACCCCTCGCCCTGATCACCGGCGGCGCGGTGCGTGTCGGCCGCGCCGTGTGCCTCGAACTCGCCCGCGCCGGCTGCGACATCCGCTTCACCTATCGAACGCGCGAGCGCGAGGCCTTGGCGCTGCGCGACGAGCTCGCCAGCCTCGGCGTCTCCGCCGAATGCGATCCACTCGAACTCGACGACCTCGCGGCGGTCGAACTCTACGGGCAACGCCTCGCCACTGAAACACCCCGCGTCGATGTGCTCATTCACAACGCGTCGATCTACGCGCCCACACCTCTCGCGACCGTCACGGCGGACGATCTGCTCAGAAACTACCGCGTCAACGCCGCCGCCCCGCTGCTGCTCACGCGGGCCCTCGCGGCGCGTCTCGCGCAGAGCCCGTTGCCCGGCGGCGGCTCGGTGGTGGCGTTCAGCGACATGCACGTCCTGGGCCGCCCGCGCCGCGACTTCAGCGCCTACGCGATGAGCAAGGCGGCTCTCACCGAGATGGTCCGCGTGCTCGCCGTCGATCTGGCCCCGCACGTCCGCGTGAACGCCGTCGCACCGGGCGTGGTCGCATTCCCCGACAGCGGATACGAGAGCGACCCCGAGATGCAGGCGCGGTATCTCCAGCGCGTGCCGCTGAAACGCGCCGGCACGCCCGAGGACGCGGCCAAGGCCGTGCGCTGGCTGGCGCTGGAGGCGACGTATGTCACCGGCGAGATCGTTCGGCTTGATGGGGGGCGTTGGTTGGCCTGAACCGCGCCCGCGCTCACCCATCCCCCCGGCAACGCTCTGAGACCAGCGCTGCCCAAACCGCACCCAATCGGCGCGGAAAGACTGGCACGTCCCGACACCGCCTCGATTGACGCGGCCCCGGTTCGGACAACTAATCATGCACTCGGGCCTCACGGCGCTGGCGCGCCCGGGCGTGCTGAGCGAGACGAGGCCTGAAGACGCGGCACCCTCACGGTGCGTTCGCGATTGGTCCCGCGTCGGGCATGGCTTGATTGCTTGGAGACCGGTTCAATCGTCGGAGCCCGCTCCGCGCCACGAGACGCCGAGCAGTTCGTCCATCGACGACTCGGCCCCCTGAATCCGTCGCGCCAGCTCGGCCCGCTGAGCCTCGGTGAGGGCCGCGAGCATCTTGGCGCGGGTGGCGTTGAAGTCGGGGCGCGGGCCGGGGGTCTGCCCCGTGGCGTCGCGCTTCTCGCGCTCGGCCGCGACATTGGCGCGCTCCTGCTCGGCGAGTTCCTGCAACTCGGCGCGGAGTCGATCGACCTCCTTGATCGCCGCATCGCGCTGCACGCGCAGCTTTTCGCGCTCGGGCGACCCCGGCTTCGACGCCTGGATGGCGTCGCGGAGCCGCTCACGCTCAGCCTGCGCGGCCTCCAGTTTGGCTCGGGCCGCGCGGTTCTTCTCGCGGCGCTGTTCGACCGCCTCTTGCACGTCCTTGTTGGCCTCGGAACGGTCTTTGGCCGACGACGAGATCGTCTGCTGGTGCGCCTGCAGGGCCGCGGCGTAGTCCTTCTGCAATGCCCGCAAGGCCTCGCGCTGCGGGCCCGTCAGCCGCAGGGCGGCGTCGGTGCTTTCGCTCCCCATGCCCGCCAGTTCGCGCAGGAAGAGCACCGGGCTCGAAGCGCCACTCGCCTCGGCGCGAGCCTGGGCCGGGCTCGCACCGGCGAGCGCGAAACACAGCAGAAGCGCAAAGACAGACGAACGGATCATTTGCATGGGTGGGCTCCACAGCAGGTGCGAGAGAAGGATGAATGTCGACGACTGAAGTGGAGAGAGAACCGAGCAATCGGCGGATGCGCGGCGTCGGCAAAGATACCTTCATCGCCGGACCAAAAAGACGCACGCCCCGGCCAAAGGCCGGGGCGTGCGCGAAGAGGATTCACGTCATCTTTAGGTCGGCCGGCTGAGCGTCAAGCTCAGGCGCGACGGCGACGCAGAGCGGCGAAGCCGCCCAGGGCCAGAACGCCCGCGGCGCCGGGGGTCGGGACGGCGGTGAAGTCACGCAGGGTGACGCTCCCGTCGCCCACGCCGCCCAGCAGGGTGGCGGCGCCGGTCGAGAGGTTGAGGCTGTAGAACGAGCTGAAGCCGCTGGTGGGGTTGGTCAGCGAGACGAAGGCGTTGCCGGTGGGCCCGAAGATGTCGAGGCCGACCAGGTCGCTGGTGGTGAAGCCCAGCGCGCCGACGATGGCCGAGACGCCGCCGTTGAACGACGGGTTGCCGCCGGCCATCGTGCCGATCTCGATGAGCGAGCCGTTGGCCGAATCGATGCCGTACTCGCGAGTCGAGCCGGCGGGGACGCCCGCGAGGCTGTTGGTGTAGGCGACGGCAACGGCGCGGGGAACGCCGCCGCTGGCGTAAGACAGGTTGGTGTCGAGCGGAACCACAGCGGCACCGTTGACCGGGTTGAAGCGGCGGTTGCCGCCGTTGGAAGCGACGACGCGGAGGCGGTCGACGGTGGGGTTGATGTCGATGCCGTACTCAACGCCCGTGTCGAGCACGGGGCTGAAGGCGGGGCCGAGCGCGGTGGCGGCGCCGGTGATGGTGTTGATCGAGTAGAGGCGGTTCGACGAGCCCAGGCCGATCACCTGGCCGGTGGCGGGACGCAGGTCGATGCCCAGCAGGTTCTCGCCGGCCTGCAGGCCGGAGACGGCGACGGTGCCGCCGATCGTGCCGGGGGTGGACGAATCGAAGGACACGAGCACGTTGTCCGAACGCAGGCCGATGATGGCCTCAGCGTTGGCGACGCCGGCGAGAGCGAGAACCGACAGAACGGCAACAGAACGGGTGGTCATAACTCTTTACTCCTCAAATGAAATGCGGTGGCCCCGGCGATGAAGCCGGGGATCGATGCCAAACTCGAAAAACCGACGACACACGGGCGCGACGCCGCGCCCGACGACTCACGACGTCGGCGGACAGCCAAGCACAGGGACGGTCAGGGCCCTACTCGTTCTGAAGCTCCGGGGCCCAGAAGAGGGGGCGGACAATCCGAGCCACGGGCTTCCGAAGCCCGTGCTGAACCGGTTTTTGAGACCTCCACGATTTCTCAGGGCTCTCTCCGATTCCCCTGCGACACCCTCACTATAGCAGGGATACGGGGTCGACATCCACGGCGGTGTGGTCGTCGGATTTGAGCAGGCTCTGGTTCCGCAGTGCCGTGAGGGCCTCCTGCACCTGACGCGCACCCGGGGCAAGGAGTTCGACGGCGAAGCGGTAGTAGCCCGCCACGCGGGAGATCGGGCAGGGCATCGGGCCTTTGACCCGCACGTTGCCCGAACTTTCGACGGGTGCGCGCTCGACCGCGGTCCGCAGGGCATCGGCGATGACACCCGCCGACGCTTCGGCCTTCGCCGCGTCTTCGTCGCGGCACACCACACGAGCCATGCGTCCCACCGGGGGCAGGCCCACGCCGCGGCGCAGGGCCAGTTCGCGGTCGGCGAAGGCGCGGTAGTTGTGGGCCGCGGCGGCGACGATGCAGGGCTCGCGCGGGCTGAAGGTCTGAACGATGACGCGGTCGAGGCCGGGCCCGTCGCGAAGGCCGCGACCCGCGCGGCCCGCCACCTGGGCGACGAGTTGAAACGTGCGCTCGCCGGCGCGGAAGTCCGGGAGGTTCAAGGCGGCATCGGCGTTGATGACGCCCACCAGACGCACATTCGGGAAGTCGAGCCCCTTGCTGATCATCTGGGTGCCCAGGAGGACCCGGACCTCGCCGGTGCGGAAGCGTTCGAGGGCTTCGAAGTAATCCTGGGCGCGAGTCATGGTGTCGCTGTCGAGGCGGAGCATCGTCTGGCCCTCGACCAGGCGCGGGAACTTGCGGGCGAGTTCTTCTTCGAGGCGCTGGGTGCCGAAGCCGAAGGTGTTGACGCGCTTGGCGCACACCGGGCACTGCGCGGGCAACAGTTGCTCGGCCTGGCAGTGGTGGCAGAGGCAGAGGGGGGTGGGAAGGCACGAAGGCACGGAGGCACGAAGGGACGAAGGGTCTGATGCCTCCGTCACTTCGTGCCTCCGTGCCTCCGTGCCTGCGTGCCTTCCCCGATGAAACACCATCGTCACGTCGCAGTAGCGGCACGTCAGCAGCCAGCCGCAGCGGTGGTCGGGGCAGCAGATGTAGCTCGCGTAGCCGCGCCGGTTCAGCAGCAGGATCACCTGCCCGCCTTCGCCCAGCGTGTGGGCGATGGCGTGCTCGAGTTTCGGGCCGATCGAGTGCAGCAGTCGGGAATCCGGGCCGGTTCGCGCTCGGCGTTCCTCGACCAAATCAACGATCTCGACGCGCGGGAGCCGGCCGCCCCCAACACGTTCGGTGAGCTCGACGAGGTTGAACCGTGCCACGGCGTGGTCGGCCCTCGCATCGCCGGGCCGCGTGTTGTGCCACGATTCGAGCGACGGCGTCGCCGACCCGAGCACCACCGGGCAACCGGCAAGCTGCGCACGCCGCAGCGCCACATCGCGCGCGTGGTAGCGCGGGGCCTGCTCCTGCTTGTACGAGTGGTCGTGCTCTTCGTCGACGATGATGAGGCCCAGCGGGTAAACGCCCCCCGGAAGGGCCAACGAGCCCCGAGCGTCAGCGAGTGCGTCTGAAGGTTTTGAATCGCTTCGGTGTTCAACGGACCCCTCGCTCACGCTCGCGGCTCGTGGTTCGGTCGCATCGTCGCGGTGCGAGAACGGCGCGAACACCGCCGAGCGGGCTCCCACCACCACCCGCGCATGGCCTCGGGCCACACGGTTCCACTGCTCGTGGCGCTGCGACGCCGTGAGCCCCGAGTGCAGCACCGCGACACCCACGCTCGAAAACCGCGCGAGGAACCTCCCCGCCGTCTGCGGCGTCAGGCTGATCTCAGGCACCAGCACCACGGCGCTCTCACCCCGGGCGATGACCTGCTCCAACGCGCGCAGATAGACCTCGGTCTTGCCCGACCCGGTGACCCCCAGCAGCACATGCGGTTGGAAGCGCCCCAGCGTGGCGGTGATCGCGTCGACCGCGCGAGACTGGGCGGGGGTCAGTTCGGGGGGCTTTTCGGGGGGGCCATCACCGGAGGGAGCCTCCCAGCCTCGGGCGCGCACGCCTTCGCGCACGGTCTCTCTCAGGACACCCAGCCCAACCAAACGGTTGATCGCCGCCACGCTGGGCAGTTCGAGCCGGCGCGCCAGGTCTCGCGCGGGCAACGGCAACGCGCCCGGGGGCAGGGCGATCAGCGCGTCCCAAGCCTTGCGGACCATCGGAGTCAACTTCTCGGGCAACACCGCGTCAGGTACTTGTTCGAGTACCGTCTGACGGACCAACCCGGTGCCGCGCTTCACCGCCGCGGGCACCATCGCGCCCAGCACCATCCCAAGAGGACAGCAGTAGTAGCGGGCGATCCAGCGGGCCAGGCCGACCAGCGACGGGGGAAAAGCGGTCCCTATCACCTTTCCCACGGGTTTGAGCTCGCCTGACCACACGGACGATGGGGCCGACGACGGGGCGGTCGTCGGCGTCGAAGTCGCGCCGACGGCTTCGACCACCACCCCCTGCACAACCTTGTTCCCCCGCCCCAGCGGCACCTCGACGCGCTGCCCGATGCGGACCTCCGGCCAGGCATCGGGCACGGCGTAGGTCAGGCCGTCCCAGCCCGGGCCGAGGATGTCGATGCCCCGTTCGACCACCACTCGCACCCGCCGCGAGCCCGAGGCGGGCTGGGTGTCCGGGGTTGGGAAGAGGCCTGGGTCCACGTTGCTGAAGGTAGCAGGCGTCCGGGCGCGTCGAGCGGTCAGGTCGAGTCCGGCCCGGCTTTTCGGGGCGATCTCGGGAACCTTCGATTGGTTGCGGCAACCAAACCCCGCCTGTATGTTCGCGGCCCCCGTTTCGTCCGCCACGGGAGCCTCTTCGGGCCCGGGCGCGGCGGTCCACGCGCGGTTCACCTTTCCCCTGGCCGGTCGGCCGGTGGAATGGCGGGAACCGTTGGGCCGGAGCGTCCGAACCCGAGACTCCGCGCCGGGTGGTTGGGGTCGTTGGTTGTTCGGCGTCGGGTTTCGATTGTTTCGAGTCGCGTTCCGATTGAGTCCTGGAGATTGCGCATGCCCATGCCCATGGTCCGTTCCGCCAAGATGTTTGTGAAGGCCGCGATGCTGGTGGCCTCCGTGGCCGGGACGGCGTTCAGCGCCGAGCCGATGGTGTCCGGGGAAGGGGCCGAGCGGATCGCCGGCCTGATCGACAGCGGCCAGGTGATCGAGGCCCGCGAAGAAGCGGTGAGCCTGATGCGCGTGGTGGGCGAGGGCGAGGCGCGGCTGAAGCTGGTCGACCTGCTCGCCGAGGCGGATCGGAAGATCGAAGCCCTTGACGACCTCGAAGTGAGCGCCCAGAAGGCCGAGTACGCGTTCAAGGTCGGCGATCTCCGCGGGGCCGATCGGCAGGCGGCGGCGATCCTTCGATCCGACAAGGCTTCGCAGGCGCAGAAACAGGCCGCGTCGGACCTGATGGACCGCGGCGCCCGTCTGCGGAGCGAACTGGCCCCGGCGGCGCACGCCACCCTCGAGCAGTCGCTGCGTGACATGAAGTCAGGCAACTATGCCCAGGCCAAGGCGGGCATCGCCAGCGTGAGCCGTCTGGGTCTGAAGCTCGACCAGACGCAGCAGGCGCTGCTGAACCGGGCCCACCACCAGATTCTTGACCTTGAGCAGAAGAACGGTCGTCCGTTTGACTCGGCCCCGATCGGCTTCGCGGCTCTGGCCCGTCAGGATGGTTTCGGCACGCCGGTGGATTCGGGCGGCACGCGCCCGCCCTTGCCCAATGCTCCGCAGACGCCCGTGCCGGTGAAGCCCCGGACGCCCGAGCCGCAGCCCGCGCCGATGATGGAGCAGCCCGCTCCGGCTGAGCCGATGATGGAAGCCCCGGCCCAGCCGGTGGCGACCGAGCCCTCGTACACCCCGCCGCCGGCGAGCGAGATGCCGGCCCCGATGGCCGCGTCAGACAACCTGTTCGACCAGTCGGCGACGTTCGACGCGCAGCGGATGCTCCGCGAGGCGGACGCCGCGTTCGAGGCCGGGCGCTACAGCGAAGCCCTTGAAAAGTACGGCAAGTGCGCCGGGGAATACTCGAAGTATCTCCGCGCTGATGAAGTAAACCGCGCGGCGGACCGTCGGCGCGAGTCGCAGGTCCGCCTGGGCGGATTCGGGGCCGCGGGCGGCGATCTCGCCCAGCAGGAACTCCGCGTGCGCCAGATCATGCGTGAGGAGGCCGAGGCGGTCGTCGCGAACCAGATCAAGACGGCCCAGGACGCTCTGGCGGCGGGCAACCCCGAGGCGGCCCGCACCGCCGCCGCCACCGCGCGGCTGAAGTGGAACGAGGCCAACGCCAACGGCCTGCTCAGCGCCGAGCAGTTCAAGGCCAAGATGAACGAGATCGACGCGCTGGTGCGCCAGGTGGACACCTCCGCCGAGGAGATTCGGGCCCGCGCCTCGGCCGAGCAATCCGAGAAGCTCAAGGCCGACAAGATGACGCAGGAGCAGCGGGCCCGCGCCGAGCGCGAGTCGCGCATCAACGAGAGCCTCGACCGCCTCCGCGCCCTGCAGGCCGAGCAGAAGTACGAGGAAGCGATCGAAGTCGTCGACGAGGTGCTCTTCCTCGACCCGACCAACCCCGCGGCCATGCTGATGCGCGACATCCTCAAGGACACGGTGCAGTACCGCACCTACGACCGCCTGCAGCGCGAGAAGAACTACGGCTATTCGGACGAGCTGCTCGAAATCCAGAAGGCCATGGTCATCCCGCAGGAGCTCATGTCGTTCCCGCCGGACTGGCCCGAGATCAGCCTCCGCCGCGGCGACGTGCAGTCGTACACCGAGAGCCCCGTCGACCGCAAGGTGATGGCCACGCTCGACACGCGGAAGATCCCCGTCAAGTTCCAGGACAACTCGCTGGCGGACGTGCTCTCGTTCATCGCCACCGTGACGAACGTGAACATGGACGTCGACTGGGACCAGCTCACCGAGATCGGCGTCGAGAAGGACACCAAGGTCACGCTCGAGCTGCGTGAAGTCACCGCCCGCACGGTGCTCGACCGCGTCTTGCAGAAGGCCAGCAAGGACGAGTTCAGCCGGGCCAGCTGGGCGGTGCAGGACGGCGTGGTGATCGTTTCGTCACAGGCGGCGCTTCAGAAGAACAAGTTCATCGTCATCTACGACGTGCGCGACCTGCTCTTCCAGATTCCGAACTACAACGTCGTCCCCGACCTTGACCTGAACAGCGTGCTCTCCCAGGGCGGCTCGGCGGGCGGCGGCGGAGGCGGCGGCGGCGGCGGCGGTTCCTCGCTCTTCGGCGGCGGCGGCGGGGCCGGCGCCGGCGGCGACCCACGCACCCCAGAGCAGATCGAGAACGAACAACTCACGCTGCTCCTCGAGATCATCCAGAACAACGTCGACTTCAACGGCTGGAGGGACAACGGCGGCGATACCGGCGTCGTCCAGAACCTCAACGGCAACCTCATCATCACCAACACCGCACGCAACCACCGCGAAATCCAGGGGCTCCTCAACCAGCTCCGCGAAGTCCGCAATCTCCAGATCAACGTCCAGACCCAGTTCCTCGTCGTTTCGCAGGCCTTCTTCGAACAGATCGGCTTCGACCTCGACATCTACTTCAACGCCAACAACAACCAGTACAAGTCCGCCAAGGGCCAGCAGCGGTTCTTCGGCGTCGACTCGTTCGGCGAAGGCGTCAGCGTCCTGCCCTCGGACCTCGTGGGCACCTCGGATCGCACCAACACCACCACGAACTACAACGTCTCGGCGGTGGATGACGACGGCACCATCACCTACCAGTTCTCCGACACGCCCTTCTCCGTCGTCACGCCCAACGACTGGAGCGTGATCCCGGTGCAGAACGGCTCGGACGCACTCGCCCAGACCATCTTGGGCGGCAGCCAGTTCGCGCAGGACGTGCTGAGCGTCAACCCCGCGCTGGGCATCGCCGGCCAGTTCCTTGATGACATCCAGGTCGACTTCCTCGTCACCGCAACGCAGGCCGATCGGCGCTCGGTCGCCCTCACCGCCCCGCGGCTGACGATGACCAACGGGCGCACGGCCAACATCTACGTCGCCAACCAGGTCGCGTTTGTGTCGGACCTGACGCCCGTGGTCGGCACCTCCGCCGTCGCGTTTGACCCGACGCTGAGCACGATCTCCGAGGGCTTCACGCTGCTGGTCCGCGGCGTGGTGTCCGCCGACCGTCGCTATGTCACCACCGACATCCAGGCCCGCATCTCGCAGCTGCAGCGGCCCTTCCGCTCGGTGCGGATCAGCTCGGTCGCGGCGGGCGGCGGCGACGGTGCCGGTGCTCCCATCACCTCGGATTCGGCGGTCGAACTCCCCACTGCCACCGTCACCAGCGTCTCGACCGGCGTCACCATCCCCGATCAGGGAACCCTCCTGCTGGGCGGCCAGCGCGTGGGCAGCGAGGTCGAGGTTGAGACCGGCGTCCCGGTGCTCTCCAAGATCCCGATCATCAATCGATTCTTCACAAACCGCATCGAGACCCGCGAAGACCAGACGCTGGTCGTCCTGCTCAAGCCCACCATCCTCATCCAAAAGGAAGAAGAAGAGACCGCCTTCCCCGGACTGAGCGACTCGCTCAAGAACCCCTTCGGGAACTGAGCGGCCCGGAACTGAATCAGCGACCCCTTCAACTGACCCGCTCGCGGGTCAGTTTTTTTTCTGCGTCGCCCCACATCCACGGACGCATAAGCCGGCACGGAGCCACAGCTCAGGGGGGACGGGGAGCGGGGTGGGCGACGTGTGGGCGAAGTGGCGGATGAATCGGGTGCGGTTCGCAAGTCGTCGAGTGCCGCTCGGTTCGCTACGCTTGTCCCGATGTCTTCCAACGGCCCGACGTTCACCATCTTCGGCGCGGGGCTTTCCGGCGCGCTGATGGCGGTGTATCTGGCGCGGGCGGGCCACCGGGTTCACTTGTTTGAACGCCGGAGCGACCCGCGCGTGGGTTCGCCCGAGCGGGGGCGGTCGATCAACCTGGCGCTCTCGACGCGGGGCATCGAGGCGCTGCGCGAGGTCGGACTTGCCGACGAAGTGCTGGCGTCGGCGATCCCGATGCGTGGTCGGATGATCCATCCGCGGGGGGCCCTCGGCGGATCGCCGCTGGCGTTCCAGCCCTATTCGCGCAACAGCGAGCTGGCGATCAACTCGATCTCGCGCGGGGCCCTCAACGCCCTGCTGCTCAGCGCCGCCGAGCGTGAGCCCGGCGTCACGATCACCTTTGCGCGGCGCTGCGTCGGGATGGACCTCGACACCGGCCGCGCCGAGATCGCGCGGCCCGACGGCACCACCGAGTTCATCGAGAACGAAACGGTGATCGCGGCGGACGGGGCTTTCTCCGCCGTGCGCGGCTCGATGCAGAAGCGCGACCGGTTCGAGTTCCGCCAGGACTACCTCGAACACGGCTACAAAGAACTCACCATCCCGCCGGCAATCGGTGGGGCAGGCTTCCAGCCTGCCTCGGATGTCGCCGCGAAGTTCGGTGCCATCGACCCTTCCCGCTTCCGCCTCGACCCCTTCGCGCTGCACATCTGGCCGCGCGGCACGTTCATGATGATCGCGCTGCCAAACCAGGACGGCTCGTTCACCTGCACCCTGTTCTGGCCTTACAAGGGGCCCAACTCGTTCGAGTCGATGCGCAGCGGCGAAGAGGCCCTGCGCTTCTTCGAGTACGAGTTCCCCGACAGCGTGCCGCTGATCCCCAATCTCAAAGACGACTGGGCGCACAACCCCACCGCGTCGCTGGTGACGGTGCGGTGCGGGCCGTGGAACCATTCCGGGGGCGGGTCGCGGGCGGTGCTGCTGGGCGACGCGGCCCACGCCGTGGTCCCGTTCTACGGGCAGGGGATGAACGCGAGCTTCGAGGATTGCTCGGCGCTGGCGCGGCGGCTGCGGGAATCGCCCGGCGATCTATCGGGGGCGTACGCCCGCTACGCCCAGGAGCGCAAGCCCAACACCGACGCGCTGGCCCAGCTGGCGCTCGATAACTTCATCGAGATGCGCGACAAGGCGGGGTCACCGGCGTTCCGGCGACGCAAGCGCGTCGAGCATGTGCTCGAGAGCGTGTTCCCGAAGTGGTACACCTCGCTGTACCACATGGTGACATTCTCGCGGACGCCCTATGCGGAAGCGAAAGCGCGGGCGGAGCGGCAGGACGCGGTCGTGCGGCGTGTGGCGTGGATCGCCGCGGCGGTGGTTCTGGGGCTGTCCGTGCTCGTGCTGGTGGTGCTGATCACGCACAGCGTGACGCGGGCGTAGTGGTGACGTCTCCGCGCCCCGGCGGAACGCAAGATCACTGGCGTGCCACTGATGGCGGTCCGCCTTGGGACCGACATCAGTGCCGCGACGCCAATGACCGACCAATGCAAGCACTGCTGTCTCCGTGGACGGAGCCAGGAGTGGCACGGTACCACTGCGGAAACAGCTTGCATTCGCCGCACCCCGCGGGTTTCCTGCCGGTACCATGCCGGGGAACACATCGCTCGCTTGGGCACGATTTCGCGGTCGGGTTGCTCCACTCGAATCGACGGTTGAAGTCGTGCCACGAGCGCAACGGTTCGCTCCGCTCATCGTCGGCGTGGATTGCCCGAAGACAACCCGCGATCGGACTCGCCACTTCATTAGGGGACAAACTTATGCGTATTCCCGTCACCGCTCTCGTGCTCGCCGCCGGGTGTGCTCTTTCCGCCGTCAACGTCGCGCTCGCCCAGGCCGAGCTGCCGCTGACCCGCATCACGCTCTACCGCTCCGGCGTCGGTTCGTTCGAGCGCCAGGGCAGCATCGAAGGCGACCAGACCGTCTCGCTCCGCTTCGAAACCGAGCAGGTCAACGACATCCTCAAGAGCCTCGTCCTGCTCGATCTCGACGGCGGAAAAGTCGGCGCGGTGGCGTACTCATCACAGGCCCCGCTCGAACGACGCCTCGCCGGGTTCGAGATCGATCTCTCGTCGGCCCCCAGCGTCGACGCGCTGTTCCGGGCCATGCGCGGCGCCAAGGTGAAGCTCGTCACCCCGGACTCGACGATTGACGGAACCATTCTCAACGTCGAAAACCGCAAGACGATCATCGCGCCCACGCAGGGCGGCAGCCCCGGGCACTTTGATGAGCCGTACGTCACCGTGGTCACCGAGAAGGGCGTGCGCGCGTTGGCGATCTCGCGTGTGAGTTCGTTCGAGTTCGCCGATCCGCGCCTGGCGGATGAGTTGAACAAGGCCCTGGCGGCGATCGCCGAGCAGCGCGCCGACCGCATGAAGTCGGTCGATCTCTCGTTCAACGGGCCGGCGGGCAAGGCGCGGCGCGTGGTCGCCACGTATGTCCACGAGATGCCGGTGTGGAAGGCCTCATACCGCGTCGTGCTGCCGGGCGAGAAGGAGAACAAGCCGCTGATCCAGGGCTGGGCGATCGTCGAGAACACGACGGACACGGATTGGAAGAACGTGTCGCTATCGCTGGCCTCGGGCCGGCCGGTGAGCTTCACGATGGACCTGTACCGCCCGGTGTTCGGCGTGCGTCCGAGCCTGCCGGTGCCCGTGCCGGGGGCGTTGGCGAGCCGGTCGTACGAGGATGGGACGCGGCCGTTCGAGCTTGCGGCCAAGATGGCGTCGGCACCGTCGCCGGCGAGCATGGCGTTCAACCGTGTCGATGAGCCGGGCCGGCGCGGAGCTTCGATGGTCGCGGGACAGGCGATCGGCGATGCGGGTGCCGTGTATGCGACTGAGGGCCAGTCTGGTGGGGCAGCTGGATCGCCTTCGTCGTATGACACCAGTTCGCTCTCGTCCTCTGCGCAAGCCGAAGGCGTCGAAGCCGGCGAGCAGTTCCTCTACACCGTCTCGACACCCGTCACCATCGAGCGCCAACGCTCGGCCATGATCCCCATCATGGGTGCTGAGGTCGTCGCCCGGCGCATCTCGATCTACAACCCCAACGACGGCCTCAAGGTCCCCATGCGCGGCCTCTCGATGACCAACTCCACCGGCCTGCACCTCATGCCCGGACCGGTGCTGGTGTTCGATGCCGGCGTCTACGCCGGCGACGCCCAGATCCCCCACACCTCGCGCGGCGCCTCGCGCCTGCTCGCCTACGCCCTCGACCTCGACGTCAGCGCCCGCACCGAGAACGAGAGCGGCCAGCAGCTCACCCGCATCACCATCTCCAACGGCACGCTCATCCAGAAGTCCACGCTCAAGGCGGTCGCGAAGTATCTCTTTGACAATCGCGACGCGAGCAAAGGCCGCACACTGATCATCGAGCACCCACGCCGCCCGGGCTGGACGCTCGATGAGCCCAAGGCCGCCGTCGAAACCACCGACAGCCTGCACCGCTTCGAGTTCGACCTCCCGGCGGGCAAGCCCAGCCAGTTCCAGGTCGTCGAGACGTTTGTGCAGTCCACCACCATGGCGGTCGGCGACGTGGCACCCGACACGCTGGCCTACTACGTCAGCAGCGGCGTGGCAAGCCCGGCGGTCGCCGACGCCATCAAGAAGGCGGGCGAACTGCAGGCCCGCGTCAACGACACCCGCGCCCAGGTCGAGCGCAACGAGAGCGAAACCCGCGAGATCACCGTCGACCAGTCGCGCGTGCGCGAGAACATGGCCCGCATCGACCGCAACAGCGATCTGTACGCGCGCTACATGACCAAGTTGGGCGAGCAGGAAACCCGCGTCGAAGCACTCACCAACCAGCGCACCGTCCTCCGCGACACCCTCGAGAAGCAGCAGGCCGAACTGTCGGCGTACCTCAGGGACCTGCAGGCGGAATGATGGTGGCGAGGCTGGAACTGCCTGACGCGCCGCGGCAGCACCCAACGGTTCCCTTGAGGTGCTCCGCGTGGATTCTCCCCGAGGCGAACCCTATCATTCTCTCCTTGCGCGCGACCCTTTTCGCACGCCGCGCCGGGGGAGTTTCTTCGCATGAGCAAAGCCAAAACCATCCTGGTGGGGATCGGCGTCATCGGGTCGGTCGCACTGGTCGGCGGCAGTCTGGCGTTCTGGAAGTACCGGCAGATGAACGCACCGCCGCCGCCGCCTTTCGAGATGTTCGAGGCCGTCGAGGTGGTCGACGCCAAGACCGTGAACTGGCGTCCCGAGGCGCAGCTGGTGGGCACGGTGTTCGCGCTGCAATCGGTGGTGCTGAGCAACGAAGTCGCGGGCACGGTGCGCGAGATCAAGTTTGATTCGGGCCAGATCGTCGAGGCCGGCGGCGTGCTGCTGACGATGGACGCGGCGACCGAGCGGGCCGAACTCTCCGCCTATGAAGCGGCGATCCGCGCCGCCGAGGCGAACGTGCGCATGGTCGAGAGCGACATCGCGCTCGCCGAAACGCGCGTGACGCGGATGCGCCAGGCCGTCGACAACAAGGCCGCGCCCGAGATGGACATGGATGAGGCCCAGGCGAGCCTGGTCTCGAGCCGCGCCCAGCGCGACCGCATGAAGGCCGAGATCGAGACCGCCCGCGCCCGCGCCGACCAGACGCGCTCGATCATCGCCAAGAAGACCCTCACCGCGCCGTTCAAGGCCCGCGTCGGCATCCGCTCGGTGCATCCCGGCCAGTACCTGCAAGAGGGTGCCGAGATCGCGATGCTGCAGAGCATCGACGACCGCATCTATGTCGACTTCGCCGTCCCGCAGGAGTATCTCGCGCGCGTGACACCAGGGATGATCGTGATGGCGAAAGCGTCGGTGTTCGGCGATCAACCGGTCAAGATCGAGGTGGTGGCGATCGACGCCGCCGCCAACCGCGACACGCGGAACATCCGCCTGCGCTCGATCGTCGACAACCCCAACGAGCGGCTCCGCCCCGGCATGTTCGTCGACGTGCAGGTGCCGGTGGACCAAGAGCGCCCGTTCCTGGCGGTGCCCTCGACGGCGATCCGCCGCGCGCCCTTCGGCGACCACATCTTCGTCATCGTGCCGATCGAGCCCAAGCCAATGGAGCCAGGGGCCGCCGCCCCCCCACCGCCGCCGCCCGGGATGCCCCCGCCACCGACGCTCAAGGCGGTGCAGCGCTTCGTCCGCACCGGGGCGTCGATCGGCTCGGACGTGATCGTGCTCGAAGGCCTCAAGCCCGGCGAGCGCGTGGCCGCGAGCGGATCATTCAAACTCCGCGACGGCGTCGCGGTGATGCCCAGCGACCCCGCCGCGCCAGTGCTGACGCCGCCTGGGCAGCCGGGGCCGGGCGGGGGGCCGGGCGGGGGGCCGGGCGGGGGGCCGGGATCGACCTCGGCGGCGAAGGCCGATGCGGGCAAGAACGACAAGCCGGGGATGTAACACCGCTCTCGCACCTCCGCACCTTCGTGCCTTCTTGCCTTCGTGCCTCGGTGCCTTCGCACCTCCGCCCCTCCACCCTCACGCCGATACACTGCCCCCATGTCCAAGACGCCGACGCTGAGCCATCCCGTGCTTCCGCTGGTCAAGGAGCGCTTCCCGAGCGCCCGGCTGCGGGCGACCGAGTTCCGCGGGCAGACGACGCTGGTGGTCGAGCCGAAGGACTCCCACGCGATCCTCGGGTTCCTCAAGGCCGACCCGCGCTGCGACTTCGATTTTCTCTCCGACGTCTTCGGGATCGACTATCTCGGCTATCCGACGCCGACACCGGGCCGCTTCGCCGTGGGCTACAACCTGTGCTCGTACCCGCGCACCGACCGGCTGTTTGTCAAGACGTACCTCGACCCCTCCAAGCCCACCGACGGCATCGAGGAAGACCCCGCCCTGTGGCTTGACTCGGTCTGCGACCTGTGGCCCGGCGCCGAGTGGAGCGAACGCGAAGTCTTCGACATGTTCGGCGTCCGCTTCCGCAATCACCCCGACCTGCGCCGCATCCTCACCTGGGAGTCGTACCCCGCCCACCCGCTGCGGAAGGATTACCCCGTCCGCGGCAACGGCGAACGCGAGTTCTTCAAGGTCATCAGCCGCACGGACGCCTAGTTTCGGCTCCGCGCGCCGGTGCGTGGGACCGCCCCGGTCCCCGGCGTACCGTCTCCAGCGATTTGAGGCCCTCCGCCGACCCGCCAGCGACCCCGCAGCATCCGCCCTCTGGTCGGCAGCGAATCCTCCGTGCCGGTTTCGGTTTTCGGAGTGAGTTCACCATGACCGCAGCACCGATCAGGCACGCTCAGCCGGAAGTGATGGACGATCCATCGCTCCCGCGGACGCGCCACGAGCACGCCCTTCGCGGTCTCGAAAGAATCAACACCATCAGCCGCAGCGCCGCGTCGTTCATCCCGGCGTTGCGCCGGGCCACGATGGGCAAACAAGCCGTCCGGATTCTCGACGTGGCGACCGGATCGGGCGACGTCGCCGTGGCTCTCGCGCGGTCCGCGCGGCGGATGGGTCTTGAGGCCTCGCTGGGGTTGTGCGACATCAGCCCCACGGCGCTCGAACTCGCGGCGGCCCGCGCCGCCGGCGCGGGCGTTGCGGCACGGGCCATCCGCCTCGATGCGACGCGCGACGCCATTCCCGAAGACGCCGCGGGGCGGTACGACCTGGCGATCTGCTCGCTGTTCTTCCACCATCTCGACGCCGAGGCCTGCGCCCGCGTGCTGGCGCTGATGGCGCGGGCCTCGCGGGTGGTCGCGGTGAACGACCTGCGCCGCTGCCGTTCGGGGACCGCGCTCGCGTGGCTTGGGTCGCGCCTGCTCACCCGCAGCGACGTGGTCCACACCGACGCGGTCATCTCGGCTCAGGCGGCGTGGACGACCGAAGAGTTCCGGGGCATGGCGCGGCAGGCGGGGCTCCACGGGGCCTCGATCCGTCACGTCTTCCCGTTCCGAATGATGTTGACGTGGGAGGGCCCATGAGCCCAGCCCCGCTCAATCTTCTGGCGGCGGAGCGTTGGGATGTGCTGATCGCGGGCGCGGGTCCGGCGGGCGGAGTCGCCGCCGTCCTGCTCGCCCGCATGGGGCTGCGGGTGCTGCTGGCGGACGCGGCCCGATTCCCTCGGGCGAAAGTCTGCGGCGGGTGCCTTTCGGCGGCGGGGGCGCGGGTGCTGCGCGAGCTCGGCCTGGGCGACCTTGTGGATGAGCCGAACGCCGTGAGGCTGAGCGAAATGCGGCTGGGCGTGGGCACGCGCGAGGCCGTGATCCGGTTGCCGGTTGGGGGCGTGGTGGTGTGCCGGGAATGGTTTGATTCAAAGCTCGCGGCCCACGCCGTGAGCGCGGGCGCGACGTTGATCGACGGTGCGGCTCTTCGCGTTGACGGTCCTCGCCTCCCCGGTGCGTCCACGCTGAGTGCCACGCTGACGCGTGCCGGCGAATCGGTGCGGCTCGCCGCCGCTGCGTTCGTGGCCGCCGACGGGCTGTCGGCGTCGTCCGTGTCACACCTTGCAACCCTCCGCCCGCGCACCTGGTCGGGGTCGCGAGTCGGCATCGGCGCTCTGGTGGAGCTCGGTCGCTGCCTGCCACCCTCAGGGGTGCTGCGCATGATGGTAGGTCACGGGGTGTACGCCGGGGCCGTGCGTGTGGCCGATGGGCGCTGCGATATCGCCGCCAGCATTGCGCCCGAGTTCATGAAGGCCTCCGGGGGTCCGCGCAGGGCGCTGGCGCCGCTGCTGAGCCGCTTCGGCATCGAGACGAACGACGACGACGGCGTGGTGTGGAAGGGCACGCCTCGGCTGACCCGGACCCGCTCCGCGGCGATCCCAGGCATTTTCCTGCTGGGCGACGCCGCCGCCTACGCCGAGCCGATGACGGGCGAGGGCATGACCTGGGCCCTCACGTCGGCGCGTGAGGCCGCCGGAATCATCGCCGCGAGCATCGGCCGGGAGGCGCTTGAGAGTGCCGCAACGTGGCGCGCGGCCCACCGGCGGCTGCTCGACGCCCGGCTGCGCTCGTGCCGCGCCGTGGCGGCGTTGGTCCGCGCCCCGACGCTGGTCACGGCGGCGGTGATGGCGGGAACTGCCGCCCCCGCGCTCGCATCCTGGATCGCGGGCCGGTTCGCGCGCCCGCTCCCACGCGCCTTGGCCGGGATCACCCCATGAACACGGCACCAAGACCACGCCTGCTCTCGATCGGCCTCGCGGTGCCGGAGGGGTCGATCCAGCAGTCCGATGCCGCCCGTGTCGCGGGCGATCTGGCCGGACTGGAGCCCGATGAGCGCCGGCGCGTCGAGGCGATGCACCGGCGCTGCGGCATCGAGCGGCGCGGAACCGTGCTGATCGATCCCGGCGCGTCGGCGACGGGCGCGCTGGTTCCGTTCTACCAGTCCGGGCGCGTGCCCACCACCGCCGAGCGCCTGCGGCTGTACGAGCGGGCGGCGGCGCCGCTGGCGTGCCGTGCCGCCGAGGCGGCGTTGGCGAACGGCGCGACCGCTCCGCGGCGCGTGACGCACCTCGTCACCGCGTCATGCACCGGTGCCTCGAGCCCCGGCTTTGACCTTGACCTCATGGACGCGCTGGCTCTGCGCCCGGACGTGCAGCGAACCCACCTGGGATTCATGGGCTGCCACGCGGCCATCAACGCCCTGCGCGTCGCCCGAGCGCTGGCCGCTTCCCGGCCGGACGCCCGCGTGCTCGTGTGCTGCGCCGAACTGTGCTCGCTCCACTTCGACGCCTCGCACAGAACCGACGCGATGATCGCCAACGCGCTCTTCGCCGACGGTGCCGCGGCGTGCGTGATCGCGGGGAGCGAGTTCGACGCGCCGCGCGCCGACGACGCCGCTGCTGCGCCAATCACGCGCCTGCTCGCCACCGCCTCGCGCGTGGTGCCCGGAACACGCGATCTCATGTCGTGGCGCATCGGCGATGCCGGGTTCGAGATGACGCTCTCTCCCACCGTCCCCGCGGTGGTCCGCGAGCACCTGCGCCCCTGGCTGAGCGAGGCGCTCGGAGAACACGGGATCCGGATCGAGGACGTTCGCGGCTGGGCGGTTCATCCGGGCGGGCCGCGCGTGCTCGACAGCGTCGAGGAAGCGCTCGCGCTGCCGCACGAAGCCCTGCGTGATTCGCGCGAGGTGCTGCGCCGACACGGCAACATGTCGTCCGCGACGGTCCTGTTCATTCTCGACGCCATCCTGAAGCGCGGGGATGCTCTGCCCGCGGTGCTGCTCGCGTTCGGCCCGGGGATCACGATCGAGATGAGCGTGCTGGCGTGAACGAAAACGCGAGACGATCGGGTCAGCCCGCCGTCGGTTCCTTGTCGAGCCCCTGCCGCATCGCCGCGCGGTGGTCGCGGATTTCCGTCGTTTCCGATCGGCGGTCGTCGCGCAGATAGCCCAGGTCGAGCACCAGCGCCGCCGGGCCGCCGCGGTCTTTCTTGATCCACTCCGAGAGGTTGACCAGCTCGCACGCGCAGCCGGCGCGTTCGAGCCTGCCGGTGAGGTCGCTCGACACGCCGTCGGGCAGGATGATCACCGGTTTCTCACCGGGTTTTCGGGCCGGGAGCTGGATGCAGCCGGTGGCGTACATCGCCGCGTCCTGTTCGCTCACCGGGATCACCGTGCCGCTGACGCGCGCCTTGCGCCCCAGGATGAGCCGCTGCGCGTCCTCGTGCAGCGCCTTGACGTTGACCATGAGCACCGTGCGCTCTTCGCCGACGGAGGTCGCGACCATGTCGCCGCGCGGGTAGCGCGGGTCCACCAGCGTGAACTGGAACACCTCGGCCCCGGGCACCATCTCCGCCAGCGGCTCGCGCAGCCGCGGATCGCTCGACCACGGCGCGGCCTTGCCCGTGAACATCGAGATCAGCCGCTTGGCGCCCGAAGCCTCGTCGTCGTCGATGGCTTCGGGCCCGCAGCAGAAGACATAGCCGCGCCCGCAGCGGAAGAAATCGCCGGCCCCGCCGAAGCGGTGCTCGAGCGATTCGACGCGGAACCCCAGCGCCTTGATGGTCCGCGTGAGCGCCTCTTGCAGCGGGCGCGATTTCCCGTCGAGCGTCGGCGTGATGACGGCCTTGTCGGTGACGGCGCGGCGCGCCGAGCGATCGATCAGCAGGCCAGCCAGACCCATGAACGCCAGGTCGGGCGTCGCCCGATCGGGCATCGCCGCCAGCACGTCCGCGCCGTGACGCTGCATCGTGCTCATCAGCCCGTGCCACTGCTTGAGCATCAGGTCGATCTGGCTGCGGCCGGTGAAGCTCTTGGGACGATCATCGGCGGGCCCACCGGCGCGCGTGGCGATCCCCGCGGCAAAGTGCGGGCGGCCCATCAGGTACGACCGCTTCATCGGGGCGACGATCGCCGTGCCCGCCGCCCGACCCGCATCCACCCCCGCCGACCCGTCGCGCTGTTCGCGCGGGAGCGTGCTGGCGCGCGACCCGTGGGCCGAGGAATGCCCTTCGGTCGCCGCGGCGGAAACCGACGAGACCCCCGCCGCGCTGACGCGGGAGTCATCGGGTCGGCTTGCCTGTCCGGCGTGCTGCACGAGCGAATCACCCTCACGAGCGGCCTTCAACACCTCGGCACCCAATCGGGCCCATCCGAGCGGCGGAAGTCCGCCAACCGGAAGCATATGCACGCGGTGCCGGAAGCGGAAGCACCTCTCGCGCGGGCGACCAAACTCGCTCGCGAGCGCGACGACTCGCTTCGAAGACTCCGCTCATCGTCGGCGTGGATCGCCCGTCGAACCGCTCGCCTCGCGCACGCGGTTGATCTCCAAAAACGAACCGGGCCCACCAAAGCGGGCCCGGGGCGTATTGGCATGGATGCGGAGATTACTTGGCCGAGCAAGCCTTCTTGCCGGTGCAGGTCTCGCCGGAAACTGCGCCCATCGAGGCCTTGTCGCCGGTGCACTTCTTCGAGCAGTCCTTCTCGCCCGAGACAGCGCCCATGTTGGCCTTGTCGGCCGAGCACTTCGAGGCGCAGTCCTTCTTGCAGTTCTCGCCGGAGACAGCGCCCATGTTGGCCTTGTCGGCGTTCTTGCACTCGGTCTTGCCGCAGCATTTCTCTTTGCTGCACTCAGACGAGACAGCGCCCATCTGGGCGTCGCCGCGGTGGCCCTTGGCGCAGCCGACGAGCATCATCGCGCCGATGGCGCCGATCAGGAGCAGAGACTTCTTCATTGGATCTCTCCGGGGAAAAAGGGTGAGCATGACGAGCAGGGGTTTCTCGCCACCGGTCCGTTCCGGAGGGAGCCCTGAATGATTCCGAGCTTCGAAGCACAAGAGTCTAGACGATTCGATGCTCGCCCGACAGGGGGCGGTGGATGATGGTTTTCCCGCAGAGGCGGCGGGGGCGGTTGGAAGGGAGCAGGAGAGCCACTCACACGACAAGGCGACCTGTCGACAACGCTGGTTCGCCCGAAAGGGGCTGGCGCTCGGGTGAATACCGAACGTCGTACCGACTCAAACGGGCGGATTTGGGTCGGGTTGCGGTTTCTTGCTGGAAACTGGCAGGGAATCCAAGCCCCGCCCGCGCGTTTGAGCGGGGGCGGGGTGAAGAACATTCACTCAGCGCTCGATCCGACCCTTCGCAGAGCCTCAGGGTCGGCTTCGGGCTGCGCCGCAGTGGTTGGGGTGCGGGTTACTTGCCGCCCTTGCAGCCGCCCTCATCGCACGACGAGCAGCAGCCCTCATCGCAGCAGGAGCAGGCGCACTCGTCGCCGCAGGTGCAGGCGCCCCCGGCGCAGCATTCGCAGTTCTCGCAGCACGAACCGGTGCAGCCCTCGGGGCAGCACGCGCACGAGCAGGCGGAGGCGGAGGCAGGGACAAACGCCGAGGCGTTGATGGCAAGAACCGAAGCGCCGATGGCGGCGAGAAGAGTCATCATGGGAAAATCTCCGTGAAATGCAGTTGGAATAAAGCAAGGTCACCGCGCGGCACACGCCGCGACGGTTCGACGGGGGGACCGGCGAGCCCGGGCCCCTGCTCAGATGGTCCAACTGCACAGCCGCGCCCGTGTCACGCCGGCGTCGGCGTCGGGCGCGAGCGCGGAGCACCCAGAAAAAGCGATGCACGTCGAGTCGCCCGGCTCGACGGCCGGGTACCAACCGGGCAGCCCGGCGCGGATCAGCGCCAGTTCCACCGCCGATTTCGCCTCACGCGAAGTCGGGTCCTGCGTCCGATCCTGCGGCCCACCTTTCGGGCACAGCACGCAGCCGCATTGGTCGTCGCCGAGCGGCTGGCACCGGACCGGTGCCGGCTCTTCGTCGCACGCCGAACAGCACGAGTTCTCGGACGCATCATCACATGGCGACGCGCAGCACACGCCGCCCGCCACCCCGGCCGAGGGACACCCGTCGCAGACTGACGCGCAGACCAACCCCGCAGGGAAGGCCTGGGCCAGAAGCAGCGCGAAGATGGCCAGCCAGCGACGCATCACGACCAGATTCTTCGCCCGCCACCGGGTCGCGCTCGTGAAGGTTCCGGCCAATCTTCAGCCGACCCAGGCGTCGTCCCACGTCATGCCCGAGGGGATGGTCGCGGCCGTGCCGGATTCGACCATCGAGGCGACTGGGTAGGCGCAGTAATCGAGGCTGAAAGCGCCGGCGGGGCGGTGGTTGCCGGAGCGATCGACGCCGCCGAAGGGGAGCTTGCTGGACGCACCGGCGGTGCCGGTGTTGACGTTGACACATCCGGCTTTGGCGAGGCGCATGAAGCGATCGATCGAATCGCGGTCGCGCGTGAACAGCGAGGCCGCCAGTCCGAAGCGCGAGGCGTTGGCCTGTTCGAGGGCGTCGCCGAACGAATCAGCGATGCTGATGCGGACGATCGGTGCGAAGACTTCCATGTCACAACCCGCGTCGCGGGCGGGGTTCTCGGCGAGCGTGAACCGCGGCACCAGCATCGCACCGGGCGAGACGAAGTGACCGCCGGGGCAGCCCGCGACTTCGGGCGTGCTCGCTTCGATGAGCGCCGTGGCCCCGGCGCGGCGCAGGTCATTTTGAAACGCCAGCGCCGCGGCCTGAGCCTCGGCGCGGACGACCGGACCCATGAAGACTGGCTTGGCGGCGTCACCGTTCACGCCGCGCGGGTCCCCCACCACCAGCGCTCGCGCGGCCTTCTCGAACGCCGCGAGGAAGCGTTCACTCACGGCCCGGTGCACGATGATGCGGCGCGTGCAGGTGCAGCGCTGGCCCGACGTCACGAAGGCGCTGCGCACGCACTCGATGACGCCCTGACGCAGGTCGGCGTCGGGCATCACGACGGCGGCGTTGTTGCCGCCCATCTCCAGCGCGATCATCCGTCCGGGGCGGTCGAGGTTGGCTTCGAGGATGCGCCGACCCACGGGCCACGAGCCGGTGAAGAGCACGCCGTCGAGCCCCTCGTGCGCCACAAGCCGAGCCGCGGCGGGCGCGGCGCCGTGAACCAGATTCATCACGCCCGGCGGCGCACCGACCGAGTCGAGCGCGTCCTGAAAGATCGAAGCGAGCATCTGCCCGCACGCCGGCGCTTTGTCAGAGGGCTTGAAGACCACCGTGTTGCCCATCGCCAGCGCGGGGACGATGTGCCCGTTGGGCAGGTGGGCGGGGAAGTTGAAGGGGCCGACGACGCCCATGACGCCGTGGGGCCGGAAGCGCGTGACGCCGGCGCGTGCGGCGGCGAGGTTGAGCTCGAAGCCGGTGACACGGGCCATGCCGGTGTTCGGGCCTTGCTCCAGGGTGATGTCGATCTTGTCGGCGAGCAGCTTGGCCTCGGCGAGCGCGTCCCACGCGGCCTTGCCGGTCTCGCGCATGATGAGGGTCCCGAAAGCCTCGGCACGCGCCCGCATCAGCGCCTGGGCGGCACGGAGCACCGTCACGCGCCGGTCAAAGCTCCACGCGGACCACTGGTGAAACGCACGGCGCGCGGCGGCGACCGCGTCATCGACGCGCGCGAGGTCGGGCGTGCCGGACCACACGGTCTCATCGGGGCGCGCCGGGTTGTGCGAGCGCAGTTGATCGCCGGGGATGGGGCGCCAGCGCCCTTCGATGAGGTCGGCGGCGGCGGTGTGATTGGGGGGTGTGGCGCTCACGTCGGGCTCCGGCGCGGGGGCG
>JBJXFG010000019.1:0-44827 GCA_046154665.1 Phycisphaerales bacterium
GGTGCTCCCAGCTCCCATGACTTGACGGGCGGTGTGTACAAGGCTCAGGAACACATTCACCGCGTCATGGCTGATACGCGATTACTAGCGATTCCAACTTCATGGAGTCGAATTGCAGACTCCAATCCGAACTGGGGCGTGTTTTTTGCGATTTGCTCCGCCTCGCGGCCTCGCGTCGCTCTGTACACGCCATTGTAGCACGTTTGCAACCCTGGATGTAAGGGCCATGAGGACTTGACGTCATCCCCACCTTCCTCCGGTTTGACACCGGCAGTCTCGTTAGAGTCCTCGCCATGACGCGTTAGCAACTAACGACAGGGGTTGCGCTCGTTAAGGGACTTAACCCGACACTTCACAGCACGAGCTGACGACAGCCATGCAGCACCTGTGCACGTTCCATTCTTGCGATTGTCATCGATGTTTCCACCGACTAATCCGTGCATGTCAAACCCAGGTAAGGTTCTTCGCGTTGCTTCGAATTAAGCAACATGCTCCACCGCTTGTGTGAGCCCCCGTCAATTCCTTTGAGTTTTAGCCTTGCGACCGTACTTCCCAGGCGGTGCACTTAACAATTTCTCTCCGACCGGTACCGGGTCAAACCGGCACCGATCTAGTGCACATCGTTTACAGCGTGGACTACCAGGGTATCTAATCCTGTTTGATCCCCACGCTTTCGTGCCTCAGCGTCAGGACGAGCCTAGCGGCCTGTCTTCACCTTCGGCGTTCCGCTCGATATCTACGCATTTCACCGCTCCACCGAGCGTTCCGACCGCCCCTACTCGCCTCAAGACCCGTGGTATGCACCGCGATTCCTTGGTTGAGCCAAGGGATTTCACGATGCACCTTCGGGTCCGCCTACGCACCCTTTAAGCCCAGTGATTCCGATTAACGCTCGGGTCCTCTGTATAACCGCGGCTGCTGGCACAGAGTTAGCCGACCCTTCCTCTGGCCCCGGTCATGGTTCCTGGGGCCTGACAGTAGTTTACACGGCGAAACCGCTTCATCCTACACGCGGCATTGCTCCGTCAGGCTTTCGCCCATTGCGGAATATTCGTTACTGCAGCCTCCCGTAGGAGTCCGGGCAGTGTCTCAGTCCCGATGTGGCCGGCCGTGCTCTCACACCGGCTACCCGTCTTCGGCTTGGTGGGCCTTTACCCCGCCAACTACCTGATAGGACATTCGCCGCTCCCAAGGCGCCTTACGGCTGTCTTCCGGAGATCTCATGTGGTATTACGCACAGTTTCCCATGCCTATCCCACACCTCGGGGTACGTTCGAATGTATTACTCACCCTTCCGCCACTGTCCCCCCTTGCGGGGTTCTCGTTCGACTTGCATGTTTTAGCCATGCCGCCAGCGTTCAATCTGAGCCAGGATCAAACTCTTCAATTGTTTATTCTTTGACACCCAACCCACCGACACGTTACCGAGCCGACAGGAGGGGCATAGTCATCAAATGAAGGTCTGCCTAGCACCATCCGCATTCGCGAATGGAGGTCTCACCGGCCGTCGGGGGCAAACCCGGCGGCCGATGCTCCCGGACGGCAAATCCGGGAGTTATACTTGCCAATGAAAGGAATTCTGGTTGACTTGTATGCTTGTGGCATATCAGTCACCACGAAAGATTCCCATCGGCTCCGGCATGCTGTGACACGCCGGCACCTTTGTGATTGGACCCTCGCTGTTCGGTGAGAACGGCGTTTCAACGCCTGCGAGGATCGCATCTTCTCGTGGTGACCCAACTGTTCACTTTTCAAAGAGGACGAACGACCTTGCTCTGGCTTTCGCCTCGGCTCGCTCCGGCTTTCACCTTTGCGATGCACAGTGGCGGGCGTCACGCCCGGCCCACTGGGCGGGTTGTTCGGGCCGACCGAAGTCGGGAGGAAGAGTGTACCCATCTCTCCGCGTGTGTCAAGCCCTTGTGCAGTTTCGCCGCCTGGAATCCACTCTGGGAAGAGCCCCGTACGGTCCTTTGGTCAAAAGCCGCGTTTTTGGGCCAGAATCAAGGCTTGATACCCACGATCGTACCCGAAATACATGTGGATAAGGTGAATCGGACGGGGATTGCCTGTCGGCTCTCGCGGCGAATGCTCGGGATGAGTGGGCCCAGATCTGTGGGTGCGATGGAACTCGCTGGGTCCCGTCCTCCGGCCCTCCCGTCCCCTGCCTCTCACCCCCAGCCGTCCCGGTCCGACCGATCCGACGGGTCCAGCCGTTCCGAAATCTGACGATCACTCACCCAGGGTTTGTTCACCCGGAGCATCGCGTCAGAGCCGGCGATGCTCCGGCGTCCTCGAGCCAGGTCCATCCGAGTCCGCCGCGCTGGCCGGGAGCCCTTCGCGCCGAGACGCTTCCGGGGTCACAGCCAGCACCGCAACCACGATCTGCAACGTCCGAGGGGCGTCGGCGCCGCTGCGATTGACTTTCGTGCGTCCCGCTCCGTTCGGGGTGGCTCGGGCACGATCGCGGTCCGCCCGCCTCACCTCGCGCTCGGCCCGCCGAATGGTGCGGGCGGCTTCGCGCAAGGTGGCACCCGTGGTGCGCACGTCGTCGACCAGGATCACCGTGCGAGCCCGCGCGGGGATCGAGCTGCGCAGCGCGAAGGCTCCGGCGACATTCTGCTCGCGGGCTGTCGCGGAGAGGCCGCGCTGCGTCGGACGGTGCGCGCGGCGCAGAACCGCGAGCATCGGCACATCGAGTTCCTTCGCGACCCCAGAGGCGACCACGCGGGCGTGATCGATGCCGCGGTGCACACGCCGCCAGAATGACGACGCGACGGGCACCACGACGGCGTGTGAAGACTGGAAATCCGCGGGGAAAAGCGCCGATCGGCGCAGGGCTCGTCCGAGCTCGACGCCGAGGGATTCGCCCATCCAGTGGCAGCGTGTGAACTTGGTCTGCTTCACCCACTCGGCGAGCTCGCCCGTGTAGGCACCGAGCCGCACAAACCGATCCCACGGCGGCGGGGCATCACGACACTCGGCACAGCCAAACTCGTCCTCGGCGTCTGAGAGTGACCTCGCGGCGGCTTCGCCGGGGCCGATGGAGGTGCCGCAGCGCTCGCAGTACGCGGTCGGGCTGTCCGGCGTCCAGCCCGACTCGGCGATCTGTTGATCGAGGGGTGCGTGCGTCGGCGCGAGCCAGATGCGTTCGGCCTCGCGCCACCAGTCCGCCGCTGCTCGCGTGGGCGCGGCGTCGGGCGTCGTGCGCGCCGGCTCGGGGTTTTCCGCCGGCGGGGACGGTGGGACGAGCAACTCCGGCAGAACCTCGACGCGCACCGGCGGCCAGACGAAGGGCTTCGCGGGCGTGCGCTGATTGGAATCGGTCGGCAGCACACAGTAAAGGTACCGCGCTGGCAGATGGGCCGCGATACTCTAAACGCATGAAGATGATCTCAATGCAGCAATATCTTGAGGGTCGCGAGCGTCGCTTCGGGATAGCCAACCCGGAGCGTATTTATGTCGCTTTCTGGGAGTGGGCGGTGCGGACGGGACATTCCGCCTGGAAAGCTCGAAAGATTCTGGGAGCTTCGCCGGGCGGAAAACCCGACTGGTGCTTTGACCGTTTCGGGATGACTCGAACGGCATTGCCCGACGGTCGAGTGGTTTATGTCGCCGGCGAACACGAAGACTGGTACGACTCAGATTTCTGCATCTACAACGACGTGGTCGTGCTCACTCCAGAAGGCGATGTGCAGTTTTGCATTTACCCAGAAGCGGCGTTCCCACCCACAGATTTCCACTCGGCAACGCTCGTCGATGAATCGATCTACCTTATCGGCAACGTGGGCTATGGGGACGCCCGTCGCCCCGGAGAAACACCGGTGAGAGTTCTTGACCTCCGTACGATGGAGATTCGCACACTCTCGCCGTCAGGAGCCGCTCCTGGCTGGATCGGCCGGCATTCCGCGGAACTTGACCGCGTTCGGCAGGCGATTGACGTGTTCAGCGGCAACGTGCTCGAGTTGCACAACGGTGAGGAGCGATTCAGAAAGAATGTGGATCGCCACCGGCTGGACCTCGCATCGCTGACGTGGTCGCGGATCGAGTGGAACCCGGGAGCTTCGGAATGGCGCATTAACGTCCGGCCTGATGACCCTGCGAGGCGAAAGCAGGGGCATGCACCGATAGGCGTCGCCGAGCGGGTAGACCGCTCACCAATTCCAGATGCCATGGCGGCAAAGGCCATGAAAGAACCCGGTCGGTCCGACGGCGAAGACCAATGGCGTCTGAGATGGCGAGGTGTGTGGCTCGAAATCACCAACAAGTGGGACCATGAGTTCCATATCGTGGTACGCGGCGAACTACCACCTGACGCCCTCCGCGAAATGCTCGACATGTGGACTGACAGCCTTAGGCAGTGGAGCGGAGTCGACCCGTGGGTGAAGAAAGTCTGGCCTCCAGACGACAGCGTCTCTTGAATTCGGCGGCTTGCGCAGGCCCATTCGTCACCCCGCCCCCAACCGCTCCCTCAGCACCCGCGCCCGCTCCACGCGCCTCTCGGCCTGGTCCAGCGGCCGCCGCACGAGGCGTTGCAGGTGCGCGGGCTGGGTGAACATCATCATCTCGTGGACTGATGCGAGGGTGACGCTGGGGAACAGGCCCAGGCAGACGCCCAGGCGGATCATGCTCAGGGCCTGCATGGCTTCGTCGCTCTTCATCAGCCTTGCGGCGCGCAGCAGGGCCTCGGCTCGGTAGACCTGATCTTCCAGCAATATTCGGCGTTTTTCGACCAGCGTCCTTCGCGCCACGCGCTCGTATTCGATCACCTTGGGCACGATCTCGCGTTCAAACTCGGCGAGGATGTCCATCTCGCACTTGCCCAGGGTGGTCTGGTTTGAGAGTTGGAACAGGTCGCCGAAAGCCTCGGAGCCTTCGCCGTAGAAGCCTCGGATGGCGAGGTTCATGGCGTTGGCGGCGCGTTTGACCTTCTCGATTTCGCCGGTGAGTTTGAGCCCCGGCAGGTGGAGCATGACGCTGACGCGGATGCCGGTGCCCACGTTGGTCGGGCACGCGGTGAGATAACCGAAGCGTGGCGAGAAGGCGAACTCGGTGCGCGATTCGATGGCGTCGTCGACGCGTGAGGTCTGGGCGAAGGCGTCAGAGAGCGAGAGCCCGCCGCGGATCACCTGCAGGCGCAGGTGGTCCTCTTCGTTGACCATGATCGAGAGGCGCTCATCGGGAACACTGACGGCGACGCCGCGCGGCTCGGTGCCCTTGGCGTGCTGCTGGCTGATCAGGTGACGTTCGACGAGCACGGATCGCTCGAGTTCGGAAGCTTCGGTGAGGTCCACCCACGCTAAACCGGTGCCACCCGCGCCCCCCCCGGCAGGTTCGGCGGCGTGAGCCGGGTTCGCCATCGCGTCGCTCGGGACGCCCCAGCCCCCCGCCACGCCCGCGAGCACATGGTCGCGGGCGGCGCACATGATCTCGGCGCGCTCTTCGCGCGTGCAGCGCCACACGAACTTGAACCCCGTGAGGTTTCGAGCCAGACGAACGCGGGACGAGAGGACGACGTCGCTGGCCGGGCCGTCGCCGCGCATCCATTCGGCCATCGTCGAGGTGTCCATCGCGGTGCGCGGGCGGGCCGCGGCGCTCTCGCGCGGGGCAGCATCCGCCGGCTTTTTCCGGGCCCGCGGCGTGGGCTGCGGGCGGGCCGGGTCGCCCTCGGGGATCGGCGCTGGTGTTGGTTCGCCGGCGTCCCTCACGAATCGCTCCCTTTCTTGGTGTGTGCCTGGGTCGCGTCGCTGCGCGGCGTGGAGGAGGGAGGGCGAACATCGGCGCGGGCGAGTTCGTCGCGGATCGCCGCGGCACGTTCGTACTGCTCGGCGGCCACGGCTTCGTTGAGTTGCTTGCGGAGCGCCGAGAGGCGCTGGGTGATGACTTCATCCGCCGCGCCACGCACCGGTGCCTTGCCGCAGTGGAACGAAGCGCCTTGATGGGCCCGCTCGACGAGCGGGCCGAGCTGGTTCTCGAAGGCCTTGTAGCACTCCGGGCAACCCAGGAGTCCCTTCTGACGGAACTCGGCGAACGCCAGGCCGCAGGCGCGGCACGCATTGGCCACGGTACGCGGGGTGGTCGCTTGCGCTCCGCCCGCGGTCGCGGCCTGCTGGTGCTGCATCACGAACGACGCCATGAGCTTGTCGAGCGAAGTGCCGGGCGCAACGCTGACACCGGCGTCGCGGGCGCACGACTCGCATAGGTGACGCTCGATCTTCTGGCCTCCCTTGACGAGGACCTCGGTGACGGTGGCGTCGCGGTCGCAGCGGTCGCACTTGGCTTTCATCACTGGTGAGTCTAGGTGCGCCGGGCCGACTTCCATATAGTGCCCCCATGAGCGACCCCACGCCCGGCAACCCGACGCCCGAGAACCGTCCCGACCGGGCGGGCGATCAGACCGACAATCCCGGCGCGGCGTTCGACCCGCTCGCCGGCCTGGGCAGCACCGCCAAGGAGCTCGGGCCGGGTGTGACGGTTCCGGCGTTGGTCGCGGCGCTGCTGCCGGCGCTGGGCGGCTTCGGGTTCATCGCGCTGGCGACGACGCTGAAGCCCTGGGTCGCGTCGCACGGCACGATGGGGATGTGGGCGTTCGCTGGGTTCTTCGCAGTTGCGACAGGCTTTGCGCTGATGCCGACGTACGCGTTGAGCTTTGGTGCCGGGGTGTTCTTCGGGTGGCAGATGGGCGGGCCGCTGGCCGTCGTCGGTGCCGGATTCGGGTCCCTGATCGGCTACGCGCTGTGGGGGGTGATCGCGCGGCGGCGGGTGTTGGAAGTGATCGAGCGCAAGCCGAAGGCGCGGATCGTGCGCGATGCGCTGGTTTCTCGGTCAGGCCCGCGGACGCTGTTTCTAGTGACGCTGCTGAGGGTGCCGCCGAACTCGCCCTTTGCGCTGATGAACATGCTGATGAGCAGCGTGAAGGTGCCGCTGCTCTCGTACCTGGTGGGCACGGTGGTCGGGATGGCACCTCGGACGATGCTGGCGGCGTTCGTCGGGGCCACGGTGGGCAGCCTCGACCAGGTCGGCAGCGCCGGCGGGCACTGGCGGATCATCGGCCCCATCGTCGGCGTCGGGGTGTTCCTCGTCGTCGTCATGCTGTGCAGCCGGTGGGCGAAGAAGGCCCTGGCGCAGGAACTGGGTCCGCGGACCCCTTCCTGAACCCGCCAGGCCCCGACAGCATCCAATCCGATGCCAACGCTGAAAGTGGCCGAGGTCCGCGAACCGATCACCGAGAAGGAACCGCAGCCCTGTAGGGTGGCCCCGGTACAATCCTCCCGAACCATTCCCGACCGCGGACGAGTCCCGGTGCGATGCAGCCTCCGCCGCGCCCGCACACCTTACCTTCTGCTTTGCCCGCCTTCTGCTCTGCCCTTCTTCTGCTCTGCCCCCCCTCTTGAAAAGGATGTCACAATGATGAAGCAACTGGTGGCCGGCGTGCTGGCCGGCGTGATCTTCGCCTCCCCCGCCGCCATCGCCCAAGCCGACGGCGCTGGCGCTCCCGCCAAGGCTCCCGAAGCCAAGAAGAAGAAACGCCTGGGTGTCGGCGATCCCGCGCCTTCTCTCGAAGGCATCAAGTGGCTCAAGGGCGCGCCCATCAGCGGCTTCGAGGCCGGGCAGGTCTATGTGCTCGACTTCTGGGCCACCTGGTGCGGGCCGTGCATCCGCGCCATCCCCCACATGAACGACATCCACAAGAAGATGAAGGACAAAGGGGTGAACGTGGTTGGGCTCGCGGTGTGGACCAAAACCGGCCCGAGCATCAAGCCCACCAAGGAGTTCGTCGACGACAAGGGCGACGACATGGCGTACCGCATCGCCGAGGATGTCGACGACGTTCTCGCGAAGAACTACATGCAGGCGGCCCGGCAGAACGGCATCCCGTGCATCTTCATCGTCGACCAGAAGGGCAAGATCGCGTGGATCGGCCACCCGATGGACGGGATGGACGAGGTGCTCGATCAGGTGGTGTCCGGCAAGTTCGACCCGGAGGCGTACGGCAAGGCGAAGGCCGAGCGTCAGGAAATCGAGGAGGCCTTCCAAGGCGCCTCGAACGAAGGCGACCACGCGAAGGGCCTCGAACTCGCCGACAAGCTGCTCAAGCTCGACGCGAAGCGTTACGCGCAGGTCGAGGTATACAAGTATGTCGCTCTGAGCAAGCTGGGCAAGGGCGCGGAAGCCAAGGCCGCTGGCTCGGCGTTGCTGGAGTCGACGAGCGACTCGGAACTGCTGAATCTTCTGTCGTGGACCATCGTGGACCCTCAGGGCGACTTCAGCGCTGACCTGAAGCCCGACGCTGACCTCGCTCTCGCCGCGGCCAGCAAGGCGAGCGAACTCAAGGGCGGGAAGGACGCCAGCATCCTCGACACGCTGGCGCGGGCCCACTTCGTGAAGGGCGAGATCGCCAAGGCGGTCGAGGTGCAGACCAAGGCGATCGACGTTGCGCCGGAGGAAGAGTTCAAGGAGCAGCTCCGCTCGGCGCTCGAGGAATACAAGACGGCGCTCGAGAAGAAGGGCGGGTAAGGCTCGTCCGAATCGTCACGAATGACACAGGCCCAGCGGTTCCGCCGCTGGGCTTTTCTCATTTTGCACCAGCGTTTCCGGCACCCGTTGTTTCCGCCCGGAGGGCGCACGAGCTTTGCCACGGGCGCTGCTCGCGCAGCGAGCGAGCCCGTGGAATCTGGTGTCGAACGAGGCCGCCCAGAGGGCGGACGAGCCGGCGTCACTCACTCTCAGGGCATCGCCCCCAACACGCCTCCGGGGCGAGTTCGTTCGCCCTCCGGGCGACGGGATCAAGAACACGATCTCCAGGGGCTTGCTCGCGTGGCTCGCCGCGCCCCTGGCAAAGATCGCGACGCCCTCCGGGCGGTTCGAAGGCGTGCCACCGGGAAGCAACAGCACACCAGGGCCGCGAGGTGAAACTCACGCATCGCCCGCATCACGCCGGCACCGCGACCGGCGCGTGAGCGGGCGTCACCGCGTCGGCACGAACCTTTTTCTTGTGCTCGCCCGCCAGCAGCACATAGATCGAAGGCACCACGAACAGCGTGAACAGAGTCGAGATGGTCATGCCTGTGACCAGCACGATGCCGATCGAGTTGCGTGCCTCGGCACCCGCGCCGGTGACCAGCACCAGCGGGAAGTGGCCGAAGACGGTCGCCGCGGAGGTCATGAGGATGGGCCGCAGACGCGTCATCGCAGCCTCGCGCGCGGCGAGCGCCTTGCTCAGGCCCTGCTCTTGCAGGTGGTTGGCGAACTCGACGATGAGGATCCCGTTCTTCGCCACCAGTCCCACCAGCGTGATGAGGCCCACCTGGGAGTAGATGTTGATGGTCGTGAAGCCCAGGAACGTGAACACCAGCGCCCCCGACAGCGCCAACGGCACACTGCCCAGCAGCACGATCAGCGGATCGCGGAAGCTGCTGAACTGGGCCGCCAGCACGAGGTAGATGAGAGCCAGCGCGAACCCCAGCGTCACCGCCAGGCTCGAACCCTCCGTACGAATCTGCCGGCTTTCGCCGGCGTAGTCGAACGAATAGCCCGGCGGCAGGATGCCCTTGGCCGCGTCTTCCAGCGCTCGCAGCGCTTCTTCTTTCGTTGCCCCAGGGGCCACGCCGCCGAAGACCTTGAAGCTGTTGCGCTGCTGGAACCGCGTGAGCGTCCGCGGCACCGTCTCGGTCTCTAGAGTCACGAACGAGGACACCGACACCGACCCGCCGTCGCGTGTGCGGACCTTGAGATTCAGAACCTGGTCAGGGGTGCGTCGGCTCTCGGTCTCGATCTGCGGGATGACCTTGTACGAACGACCCTCGAAGTTGAACCGGTTCACATACCCGCCCGAGAGCATCACCGCCAGGTCGCGGCCGACATCGGCGAGGTCGAGCCCCATGTCCGCGACCTTCTCTTTGTCGATCTTGATGCGGGTCTGCGGCAGATCAAGCTTCAGGTCGGTATCGGCGTAGAGGAACTTGCCGCTGCCGAACGCCGCGCCGACGAGTTGGCCGGCGTACTGGGCCATCTCGGGCGCTTCGTCCGTGCTCGTGACGATGAACTCGACATCGAACTGCCCGGCGCCCGGCAACGGCGGCGGCAGCACGGGGAACGCACGGATGCCCGCAATCGTCGACAGCTTGCCGAAGACTTCCGGCTGGATCTCGTGGGTCGAGCGGTCGCGGTCGCCCCAGTCCTGGGTCTGGATGCCGCCGAACCCGCCGGTGAGGAACGCGACCTGGAAGAAGAACCGCGTCTCGGGCGTGGTGAGGAACGCGTTCGCCACATGGTCGAATCCGCGGAGTGTGTAATCGAGCGTCGCGTCCGGCGGCGACTGCACCACGGTGAACACAATGCCCTCGTCTTCGGTCGGGGCCAGTTCGGTGCGTGACATGACGTACAGCGGCCAGCCCATGGCGGCGATCAGCACCGCGGCCAGCGCGAACGTCCAGCGCAGTTGCAAGGTGGTCGAGAGGCACCGGCCGTATATGTTCTTCAGTGATTCGAAGCGCCGGTTGATGAAGCGGGCGAATCGCGTCTCGCGTCCGCCCGGGGGCACCAGCACGGCGCTCATGATCGGGCTGAGCGTGACCGCGACCACGCCCGACAGCACCACCGCCGCGGCGAGGGTGAAAGCGAACTCGCGGAACAGGCTGCCGGTGAGTCCCCCCTGGAACCCGAGGGGTGTGTACACCGCCGCGAGTGTGATGGTCATGGCGATGACCGGGGCGAAGAGTTCGCGGGCGCCCAGCAGGGCCGCTTCGATCTTGTCCATCCCCTGCTGGATGTGGCGCTGCACGTTCTCGACGATGACGATCGCGTCATCGACCACCAGCCCCACCGCCAGCACGATGGCCAGGATCGTCAGCAGATTCAGGGAAAAACCGAACAGCAGGATCGCCAGGCACGCCCCCACCAGCGAGACCGGCATGGCGACCAGCGGCACCAGCACCGTCCGCAAAGAGCCCATGAACAGGAACACCACAAAGCCGACAATGGCGATGGTTTCGGCGAGGGTCTTGGTGATCTCCTTGAGCGCGTTCTCCATGTAATAGGTGCCGTCGTAGGCGAGGATCATCTCGACGCCGCCCGGCAGGCTGGGGCGGATGCGTTCGAGCCGTTCCTTCAGGAGCGCCGAGACGTCGAGCTCGTTGGCGCGGGGCAGCGGCCACACCGAGAGATAAATCGCCGGCTCACCGTTGAACCCGCACTGACCCGCCGGTTCCTCAGAGCCCAGGCCGACTGTGGCCACATCGCTGAGTCGCACGATCGAGCCTTCGTTCTCGCGGACGATCAGCCGCTCGAACTGGCGTGCGTCGCGCAGGTCGGTGTTCGTGAGGAGGTCGATCTGGACGTCCTTGCCCTTGGTTCGCCCCACCGCCGCCAGGAAGTTATTCCGCTGCAGGGCCTCCTGCACGTCCGCGGGGGTAATGTCCAGGGCGTCCATCCTGTCGGCGCTGAGCCAGATGCGCATCGCCAGCTCGCGGGCCCCCTCGACGCCGACGCGCTGCACCCCGGCGAGCGTCTGCAGCTCCGGCTGCACTTCGCGCACCAGGTAGTCGTTCAGCTGCGTGAGCGACATCGAATCCGTCGTGAATGACACATAGAACGTCGCGTACGGCTTGTCCGTCCGCTGAATGTCCACCACCGGCGACTCGGAATCCCGGGGCAGCTCGCTGCGGACCTGGTTGAGCCGGGCGGAAATCTCCGCGAGAGCCGCGTTCGACGGGTGGTTGAGCCTGAGGCGCACGGTGACGGTGCTGATGCCCGCGGTGCTGTTGCTCTCGATGTAGTCGATCCCGTCGATCGCCGAGACGGCCCGCTCGATCGGCGTGGTGATGAACCCGCGGACGGTCTCGGCGGAGGCCCCGATGTACGCCGTGGTGATGATGATCGACGACGACTCGATGCGCGGGTATTGGCGCACGGGCAGCTGCCCGATGGCCCGCCACCCAATGGCGAGGATGATGAGGTTGATGACCACCGCGAGCACCGGCTTGCGGATGAAGATGTCCGTAAAGGATTTCATGGGGACAAGAGGGTAGGGCGCCGCGCGTCGTGCGCGATGCGCTGTGCGCTGTGCGCCAGAGAAAGGCAGTCACCACCGTGAAACCGCGTGAACTCAGAGGGCGTTTGTGCTCAAGACAACCACGGCCAGGGGATCACTGTCTGGCGCACAGCGCATCGCGCACAGCGCACGGCACGCAGACCGAGCATCCCGTCATCCGCCCACCCACGCGATCACCTTCAGCTCCACGTTGATCTGCGTCGGCAGGGCCCGCACCTCGACGGTCGTGCGCGTGGGGCGGACGTGGCCGAGGTGTTCCTCGTAGACCTTGTTGTACGCCGCGAAGTCGCGCTTCATGTCGGTGAGGAAACTCGTCACGTCGACGATGTTTTCCCACCTGGCACCGGCGTCTTCGATGATCACGCGGATGTTGTGGAAGACGGCGCGGCACTGCTCGGCGATGTCGTACGCCGTCACGTTTCCCGCGGCGTCGCGGGTGACGCCGGGGATGTCCTTCTCGCCTCGGCGGCGTGGGCCGATGCCGGAGATAAAGAGGAAATCGCCAACGCGCCGCGCGTGCGGGTAGGGGCCCACGGGTTCGGGCCCGCGGTCGGAGATGAAGGGGGTGCCGTTCATTCGCAACAGGGTACCCCAACGAGCCCCGAGCGTCAGCGAGCGGGTCTGAAGCGACACCCGTCGCTCACGCTCCGGGCTCGTTGATGCGAAACGATTACGCGTGCGAGTACTCGCCCCACGCCTTGATCTTGAGCTCTTTGGCCTTCAGCTTCGTCACCGCCTCGATGAAACGGGCCGCGATCTGGCGGTTGGTGATGAGCGGGACGTTGTAGTCCACCGCCGCGCGGCGGATCATGTAGCCGTTAGTCAGCTCTTCGCTCTTGTTGCTCTTGGGGATGTTGATGACCAGGTCGACCTTGCGCTCGCGGAGCACGTCCATGCAGTTGGGCTGCGCTTCGCTCAGCGGCCATTCGAGCCTCGTCACCGGCACACCGGCCTCGCTGAGGAACTTCGCCGTGCCGTTGGTGGCGAACATCTTCACGCCCATCGCCTGCATGGCGCGGACCTGCTCGAGCAGTTCGGCCTTGCTCTCGACGCTGCCGAGCGAGAGCAGCACGGAACGCACCGGCAGGCGGTACCCGACGCTGAGCAGGGCCTTGAGGAAGGCCTCGGAAAAGTCGTCGCCGAGGCAGCCGACCTCGCCGGTGGAAGCCATCTCGACGCCCAGGGTGGGGTCGGCGCCCTCGAGCCGCGTGAACGAGAACTGCGGCGCCTTCACGCCCACGTGGTTGAGGTCGAACACGCTCTTGTCCGGCTGCGTGAACGGTGCGCCCGCGATGATGCGCGTCGCCAGGTCAATGAAGTTCGTCTTGATCACCTTTGACACGAACGGGAACGACCGCGACGCCCGCAGGTTGCACTCGATCACCTGGATCGCGTTGTTCTTGGCGATGAACTGGATGTTGAACGGGCCGTTGATGTTCAGCCGCTTGGCGATCTTCTTCGCCACCGCGCGGATCTGCCGGGTCGTTTCCAGGTACATGCGCTGGGCGGGGAAGACCAGCGTCGCGTCACCCGAATGGACGCCGGCGTTCTCGACGTGCTCGCTGATGGCGTAGACGACGACCTCGCCGTCCTTGGCCACGCCGTCGAACTCGATCTCTTTGGCGTCCTCGATGAACTTGCTGATAACGGTGGGATGCTCGGGGCTGACGCGGGCGGCCCGCTGGAGGTAGCGTGTGAGCTCCTCGTCGCCGGTCGCGACCGCCATGGCGGCGCCGCTGAGCACGTACGAGGGGCGGACCAGCACCGGGTAGCCGACCTCGCGCGCGAAAGCGAGCGAGTCTTCGAGCGAACGCACCTCGGTCCAGCCCGGCTGGTCCACGTCGAGCTCGTCGAGCAGCTTCGAGAACTTGTGACGGTCCTCGGCGAGGTCGATCGACTGCGGCGTGGTGCCCAGCACGCGGACGCCGGCCTTGTGCAGCTTGAGCGCCACGTTGTTGGGGATCTGCCCGCCCATGCTGACGACCACGCCGATGGGCTTGAACTTCTCGACGACCTCGAGCACGGTCTCGATGGAAATCTCGTCGAAGACGAGCCGGTCCGACACGTCGTAGTCCGTGCTCACCGTCTCGGGGTTGTAGTTGAGCATGATGGTGCGGTAGCCCAGGGCCTTGAGCGTCTGCACGGCGTTCACGCAGCACCAGTCAAACTCGACCGAGCACCCGATGCGGTACGCGCCCGAGCCGAGCACCAGCACGCTGTTCTCGACCGGAAGCGCCGTGTCGTCGTGGACGCCGTGGTAGGTGAGGTAGAGATAGTTCGTCTGCGCCGGGAACTCGGCGGCGAGGGTGTCGATGGTGCGGAGCACGGGCCGGATGCCCGCGGCGTGGCGCTGCTCGCGCACCGTCTCGAGTGACAGCCCGGTCAGCCGCGAGAGCTGCCGGTCGGAGAAGCCCGAGCGCTTGGCCTCGAGCAGGAGTTCGGGAGTGAGTGTGCCACGACTCTCAGTCTTCTGAGAGTCGTGCTTTTTCGGCGACGCACTCGGTCCATCGGCACGACTCTGCGAGGACGCAGAGTCGTGGCACAGTTTCACGCGCGACTCCACGTCCACCACGTGGGCCACCTTGTGGAGGAACCACTCGTCGATGTGCGTGAGTTCATGGACGCGCTCGACGCTGTAGCCGCGCTGGAACGCCTCGACCACGCTGAACAGCCGCTCTTCGGTCGGTTCGCTGAGGTCGCGGTCGAGGTCGGTGGATTGGTACGGCTCGTTGGCCACCAGGCCGTGGCGCCCGATGTCGAGCATGCGCACGGCCTTCTGGATCGCCTCTTCGAACGTCCGCCCGATGGCCATCACCTCGCCGACGGATTTCATCGCCGAGCCGATGCGGCGCGACACACCGCGGAACTTCTTGAGGTCCCAGCGGGGCATCTTGACGACGATGTAGTCGAGGGCCGGCTCGAAGAACGCCTTCGTCACCTTCGTGATCGAGTTGGGCAGTTCGTGCATGCCGTAGCCGAGTGCGAGCTTGGCGGCGACATAGGCCAGCGGATAGCCGGTGGCCTTCGACGCGAGCGCCGACGAGCGTGAGAGCCGCGCGTTGACCTCGATGACGCGGTAGTCCTCGCTCTCAGGGTGCAGGGCGTACTGGATGTTGCACTCGCCGACGACGCCCAGGTGCCGGATCGTTTTGATGGCGATCTCGCGGAGTTTGTGGTACTCGCTGTTGCTGAGGGTCTGCGAGGGCGCGACGACGATCGACTCGCCGGTGTGGATGCCCAGCGGATCGAAGTTCTCCATGTTGCAGACGGTCACGCAGTTGTCGTGACGGTCGCGCACCACCTCGTACTCGACTTCCTTCCAGCCGGTGAGATACTCCTCGACGAGAATCTGATTCGTGTACGACAGCGCCCGCCCCGCCAGCTGGCGCAACGCCGCCTCATCGCGGCACAGCCCCGACCCCAGCCCGCCCAGCGCGAACGCGATCCGCACCATCACCGGGAACCCGATCTGCCCGGCGTACGCCACCGCCTCTTCCATCGTGGTGCAGGCCTTCGACGTCGGCGTCTTGACGCCGATCTCGTTCAAGCGCTGCTTGAACAGGTCGCGGTCTTCGGTATCGCGGATGGTGGCGACGGGCGTGCCCAGCACCCGCACGTCGTGACGCGCCAAAACGCCGGACTCCTCCAGCCGCAGCCCGCAGTTGAGCGCCGTCTGGCCGCCGAACGAGAGCAAGAGGCCGTCGGGCTTCTCCTTCTCGATCACCTGCTCGACGAACTCGGGCGTCACCGGCAGGAAATACACCTGGTCCGCCAGTTCCTCGCTCGTCTGGATCGTGGCGATGTTGGGGTTGATGAGCACCGTGGCGATGCCCTCTTCCTTGAGCGCCTTGATGGCCTGCGAGCCGGAGTAATCGAACTCGCCGGCCTCGCCGATCTTGAGGGCGGAGGAACCGAGGATCAGGACTTTGCTGGGCTTGTTGTTCATTCGGGTTTCACTGCGGAGACGCGGAGTTGGCGGAGAGATTCAGAAGAGGTTGAACGCGGAGAGCGCGGAGTGCGCGGAGGAATTCAAGAGAGAGAGAGAGAGAGAGAGAGAGAGAGAGAGAGAGAGAGAGAGAATCCGGGTCTGGGTGTCGGGGTGCGGGCTTCGGGAGGCTCCTGGTCTTGAAGCACTTCGTCACTTGGCCACTTCGCCACTCGGCCACTTCTTCGGAAACCCCTCCTTCACGGCCGGGGTTCTGCTTGCCTTGCCACTTCGTGCCTGTGTGCCTCCGTGCCTTCGTGCCTCTCTTCCCCAGTGCCCTCACCGAAGCATCGCAATGAACTCATCAAACAAATACGCCGTATCCGTCGGCCCCGGCGTCGCCTCGGGGTGGAACTGCACGCTGCGGAACGGGCCCCAGTTGTGGCGCAGGCCTTCGCTGGTGCCGTCGTTGAGGTTCGTGAACCACGGGCGCCACTCGCGCGGCAGGCTGTCGTGGTCGACGGCGAAGCCGTGGTTCTGGCTGGTCAACACGCAGCGGTTGGTGCCGACCTCGATGCACGGCTGGTTCTGCGAGCGGTGCCCGTACTTGAGCTTGTAGGTCTTGGCACCGATCGCCAAGGCAAGCAGCTGGTGACCCAGGCAGATGCCGAAGGTCGGCACGCCGCGGCCGATGGCACCTCGCACCTGTTCGATCGCCTTTTCGTACATCGTCGGATCGCCCGGACCGTTGCTCACCATCAGGCCGTCGAACTTCTCCTGCGAGATGTCGGCGTCGTACGGCACACGGACCACCTCGACGCCGCGGCGCAGGAACGAGCGGATGATGTTGTACTTCGCGCCACAATCGATCAGGCACACGCGGCGGCCCGAGGGCGTGACGCCGGGGAACGGCTTGTAGACGCGGACCCGGTCCGTCGTCACCAGCCGCCCGAGGTCTTCCTTGTTCGGGTCGTAGGGAGGCACGTCGCGCCCGCTGACGGTGATTCTTCCGAGCATCGTGCCGCGCTCGCGCAGGTGCTGGGTCAGCGAGCGCGTGTCGATCCCCGTGATGCCGGGGATGCCCTGCTCGGCCAGCCACTCGTGCAGCGACCGCGCCGCGTCCCAATGGCTGTAGCGCTCGGAGTACTCGCTCACCACAATGCCCGCGGCGTGGATCTTCCACGACTCGAACACGGCGCTCAGCCCCGCGCACCCGGCCTCTTCGCGTTCGGCCGGAACGCCGTAGTTCCCGACCAAGGGGTACGTCGAAACCACGATCTGCCCGGCGAAGCTCGGGTCGGTCATCGTCTCGGGATAACCGACCATGCCGGTGGTGAAGACAACCTCACCGGCGACGGATTCGGCGCGGCCGAATGAGCGGCCCTCGAACCGCGTCCCGTCTTCGAGCACGAGCACCGCCGGCGGCGCGGAGCGAGCCGTCCAGCCGCAGCCGGTCAGCTTGGCCTTCGGAACGACGACGGCGGGCTTCGATTCAATGGTGGTCGTTGGCATGGGCTTGTCTTGAGGCTTGAGGCTTGAGGCTGGTTTTCGTTGATTCCGAACAATCGAGTCGCGTGGCTTCATCTCGGTCGCCGCCAGCGAGCCCCGAGCGTGAGCGAGGGGTCTTCATCCACCCGCGCAGCGCTCCTCATCCCGGTGCCCCGACGGGCACCGCCCGGCTGCCCGGCTTCGCCGCCATCGATCCGGCGCGGCACATCGGGCACACCGATTGGTCGTAGGTTTCGAAGTCGAGTTTCACGATCGAATGGAACGGCACTCGCGCCCCGGCGCGATCCATCGGCTGGAACTTCCCGCGGCTGCGGTCCGCGACCGCCGCGAAGCCGACCACCCGTGCCCCCGCCGCCTCGACCAACGGCACCAGTTCGCTGACGCTCCCGCCTGTGGTCACGACGTCCTCGGCGAGCAGCACACGGTCCCCGGCGGCCAGCACGAACGAACGCCGCAGTTCGAACCCCTGCCCGGTGGGTCGCTCAGCGAAGAACGATCGGACTTGCACACCCCGCGCCGCGCCCAGGGCGCGGGCCAACTCGTATCCCCACAGGATGCCGCCGAGAGCCGGTGCCATCACGACGTCCACTTTCAGGTCCGCGGGCAGTTGGCGCACGAGCATGTCGGCCAGTTCGGCTGCCACGGCGGGGTGCTCGAACAGCGCCGCGCACTGGCAGTACTTCGCCGAGTGCAGCCCGGACGACAGCAAGAAATGACCGGATTTCACGGCCCCGGTGCGTTCCAGTAGCTCCATGGCGTGCGAGGTCAGGTCAGGCATGGGCGGGGCTCACTTTCTCGACGCGAGCGATGTCCGCGCTCGCACCGACGCCCAGCGCCGCGGCCATGCGATCGCGGTACGCGGCGCACTTCGACGCCACCGCGGCACGGAAAGCGGGTTCCGATGCCGACTCCTCCGCGCCCGGCAGCACGCCGCGCGTCACATGAAAGAGCAAGCCGGGTCCGGCAGGTGCGTCGGCTCTCCGAGCCGACTCTTCAATCCTGTCAGCTTTGAGAGCCGACGTACCAAGGCACCGCCCCGCCGCCGCGACGGACTCGATCTCACCGCCCTGCGCGCCCACGCCCGGGATGAGCATCGGCGCGCGCGGCGCGGCCTCGCGCACCCTTGCCACCTGCTCCGGGTGAGTCGCCCCCACCACCAGCCCGCAGCGCTCCGGGTCTCCCCACGTGGACACTCCGCGAGCGATGTCGAGGAACAAATCCCCGCTTTGCAGGAAATCCTTCGACCCCGGGTTGCTCGTCAGACACAGGAAGTAGCACAGCTTGCCGGCGTACGCGAGAAACGGCTCCGCCGAATCGCGCCCCATCAGCGGGTTCAGCGTCACCGCGTCGGCGTTCAGCCATTCAAACGTCGCCTGCGCGTAGCGCTTCGCCGTCGAGCCGATGTCGCCGCGCTTCGCATCGGCGATCACCATCACCCCACGAGGCAGGCGGTCGCGCACCCGCTTGAGCAGCGACCATCCCTCCGGCCCGAGCGCCTCGAAGAAGGCTAGGTTGAACTTGTACGCCGAGGCGAACGGAGCGGCGGCCTCGGCCACCGCCATGAGCCAGCGCTCGTACCCTACGATCGTCGGCGCGAACGGCGACCCGCCCGCTCCTGCGCCCGCCCCCGCGCCCGGCAGATATTCGGCGCAAGGCTCGAGTCCCACCGAGAGCACCGAGCGCCGCTCACGCCACGCGGCTTCGAGCATGTGGCTTGCGTTTGGGGCGCTCATCGCCGCCCCCCTTCCGCGCGGCGAATCGGGCCCGCACGCCCCAGATAGAAAACCACCCCACAACGTGGGGCGGAAACGCGGCGATCGTCAAGAAAAAAGAGGGAAAAAACACCCCCCGACCCGGGTGATCCCGGGGGACCGAGCAACTCGAACGGTCCGTCAGGAAAGTGCTTCATCGTCGTAAAGATCAGTATAGCAACCTCAACGCGAAAGTCACCTGGAAACCGCGAGCCCGGAACGTCAGCGGCGGGTCTTCCGGCGTGGTTCAAGCGCCCAGAAGTGGATGCACCCACACGCACACGCTCGGGGCTCGTCCAGACGCGGGCCTCACTTCGGCGCGACAGCTTTTCCACCGATCTTCCGCTTCACTCCACCCGCGGCATCCCCACCACCGCCACCCCGAGTTGGTCGGCGAGCGCCAACGTGGTCGGCTTGTCCACGATGATCACATCCCCCGATGCCACCGCGATGCACCCCCCGCCCGCTTTGTGAAGCGTGCGGATCGTGTCCGGACCGATCGTCGGGACGTCACTGCGCCGGTCGTGCCCGCGCCGCGCCCCTTTCAAGAGCGTCCAGTTCGTCGCGCCGCGCGGCGAGCACAACTGCCCCGCACGCTCGATCATCCGGTCGGTCCCTTCGATCGCCTCCACCGCCACCACGTCGCGGCCCCGGATCGCGATGGCCTGGCCGATGTCCAGCGAGAGCAGTTCGGACAGGATGGCCCAGCCAAAGTCGATGTCGGCACGCTGGGCCGCGGTCGGCTCGCGGCGCGTCATCGTGCCCAAAGTGGCCATGTGGTCCGGGATGTGCAGGGTCGAATCGATGAGTTGAACGCCCTCTGAGGCCAGCCGCTCGGCGACCAACGACAAAATGCTGTGGGTGCGCGTGTCCGAGCGGGTCATCTTGAAGTACGTCGAAATCGTCCACCAATCGGGCACAATCCGCAACAGCGCCGCCCGATTGTGCATGAGGTTGGCCTTATCCACCTTGCCGACCATGACGGCGTGCGTCACCCCCATGCGGCGCAGTTTCCGGGGCCACGCCGTGACGCGCAGCAGGCCGGCTTCCTCGAAACGGTCGCAGGATCCTGGAAACTCTCGGGAATACTGGCCCGCCATCCCGAGCCCCATCACCGGATGCCCCGCTGCCCGCATGCCTTTGGCGACCAGCACCGGGAGCAGGCCCCCCGAAGCGATGAGGCCCAATGGCATGGGCGGCGCCGGGCAAACCGGCAGCGTCAGGACGGGTCGGGTTCGGACTTCGGTCCGGGCCAAGGCGAGCTACCCCATCAAACCGGTGCCGAGGGCACCAGCGACATCCGATCCACAACCACGCTCGGCACACTTTCCAGCCGCCTTAACTCGGCAAGAACGGCGGCGGCCGTATCGCAAACCGTGAACAGACCCTTCACCCCCGCCTTGGCGAACTTCGCTTCGATCATATGGTCGATCATCCGCAGCATGGGGTCGTAAAAGCCTGAGCCGTTGCTCGAACCCGGGTCGTGCTGGTTGAGCACGAGGATGGGCTTGTTGTGCTCGCCGAGCAGCCGCCCGACGAGGATTTCGAAGAACTCCTCCATCGTTCCCAGGCCGCCGGGCAGCACCACCACGGCGTCGCCGCGCGATTCCAGCAGGCGTTTGCGCTCGCGCATCGTCTCGACCACGATGGTCTCGTGGTTGTCGGGGTCGAGTTGTTCGGCCTCTTTCAGCGCCGTGGTGATAATCCCCACCACCCGTCCCCCCGCTCCCCGGCACGAGCGGGCCAGCTCACCCATCAGGCCGACCTTGCCGCCGCCGTAAACCAGCGTGCGGCCCGAGGCGGCCAAGCCGATTCCCACCGCCGAAGCCCCGTCAAAGAACTCCCGGTGCACGGCGTTCGATGACGAGCAATAGACGGTCACGGCATTCAACCGGGCAGTGGACATGTCGCGGATGGTAAGCCGGAGGACGGCTCGCAATCGGTGGGGCAGGCTTCCAATCTTCATTGCGTTTCGTCGGCGGGCTGGAAGCCCGCCCCACCGCTCCCCGAGGGTTCTTGCCCTCTATCATGGGCCCCATGTCACCCCTCCTCATCGGCATCCTGATTGTCCTCGGCCTCGTCGCCGTCATCGTCTTCTTTGTGGTCCTGAACTTCCTGAACCTCTACATCCAGGCCCTGTTCTCGGGCGCGAAGGTGGGCATTTTCGATCTCGTCGGCATGAAGCTGCGGAAGGTCGATCCGCGCGTGATCGTTTACTCCCGCATCCGTGCCGTGAAGGCCGGCCTCGACATCTCGACCAACCAGCTCGAAACGCACTACCTGGCCGGCGGACGGGTCCCGAGCGTCATCAACGCCCTGATCGCCGCGTTCCGGGCCAAGATCAGCCTGCCCTTTGACACGGCGTGCGCAATCGACCTCGCGGGGCGTGACATCCTCGAGGCCGTGCAGACCAGCGTGAACCCGAAGGTGATTGATGTTCCCAACCCCAAGCTCGGGCGCATGACCATCGACGCTGTTGCAAAGGACGGCATCCAGCTTAAGGCCCGCGCCCGAGTCACGGTGCGTGCCAATATCGCCCGCCTCATCGGCGGTGCGACCGAGGAGACCATCGTCGCCCGCGTCGGCGAGGGCGTCGTTTCGACCATCGGCTCGGCCAACAGCCACAAGGAAGTTCTCGAGAACCCGGACCGCATCTCGAAGACCGTCCTTGCCAAGGGGCTTGACGCCGGCACCGCGTTCGAGATTCTTTCGATCGATATCGCCGACATCGACGTGGGCGAGAACATCGGCGCAAAACTTCAGGCCGACCAGGCCGAGGCGAACAAGAAGATGGCCCAGGCCGAAGCGGAAAAGCGCCGCGCCCTGGCGGTCGCCGAGGAGCAGGAGTTCAAGGCCCAGGAACAGAAGAACCGGGCCTTGGTGGTGCTCGCCGAGGCCGAGGTTCCCAAGGCAATGGCCGACGCGTTCCGCAGCGGGAACATGGGCATCATGGACTACTACCGGATGAAAAACGTCGTGGCGGACACGAACATGCGTGCCTCCATCGCGGGTGAGGACCAGAAGAAGATGGGGCTTTGAGGAACGCGGGATAAGAAGACCTCGAGTCGGCCGCCCACTCCCCAGAACCAAGTTCCGAGGCGGTCCGTCCTCGTTGCGCCATGTCCTATAAACGCCAGAAGTTCATGCAGGCTCTCGAAGCGCGCGGCGTCGTGGTCCTCCGCGAGGGCGGCTCGCATACCATCGTCGGCCGCCCCGGCGGTCGACCCGAGCCCGTGCCCCGGCACCGAGAGATCAACCGCATCACCGCTCGAAAAATCGCCAAAAACCTCGAAATCCCCTGGGATCAGCTCGAACAGGACATCCGTTGAAAGCCTACCACGTCATCATCGAAGAAGCCGAGGAAGGCTGGCTCGCCGCCCATGCCCTTGAAGACGACAGCGTTCACACGCAGGGCCGTACGTTTGACGAGATCGTTCGGAACATCCGCGAGGTTGCGCAACTGTTGCACAACGAAACGGACGTGCAGATCGAACTGATCATTCCGCCGAGGCTCCGCGTGGCATAGGCGCGTTGGTCGCGACGCCACATGATCTGTATCGACTGACCGCACCAATCTTCGCACCGGCATGCTGGATGTGGTTCCTCCGCACTCCGCCACCCGACCACTTTCGCCCCGACATGCTCGACGCCGCCCGCCTGGGCATGACCATCCTCCGCGAGTCCGACGCCGACGCCGTCATTCTCAAGCCCGCCGGCGTCGCTTCCGAACTCACCCGCGACCCGCGGAACGAGTCGCTGCTGTCGCGCCTGCGCCTCAGCGTCGCGCCCGGCGTCTCGCCCAAACTCGTCCACCGCCTCGACCGCGTGACCCGCGGCGTCATGGTCGTCGCCTTCACCCGCGAGGCCGCGGCGTTTCACGGTGAGCAGATCCGCGAAGGGCACTGGTCGAAGTTTTACCTCGCCCGCATCCCCACGCCCGCGCCCGGAACCCTCGCCGAGCGGCACCTCGTCGGCAAGCACAAGGCCTATATCGACGAAAGCGGCGAACCGGCCCGCCTGGTCCGCTCCGGCGGCAAGCCGTCGTTCCTCGAGGTGCTCGCCGCGGCGCCCGCGCCGGATCGGCCCGGGCAGTCGCACGCGCTCATCCACCTGCTGACCGGGCGGCTGCACCAGATCCGCGTGATGATGGCCGGCTTAGGCGTGCCGCTGTGCGGCGACGGCACCTACGGCGGGCGCGGGCCAGCGTCGGACCTGTACCTCGAGCACATCGCGCTGTGGCACAAGCGTGCCGATACGGGCGAAATCGAACTGGCGCACCTGAAAGCCGATCCGCAGCGCGAGACATTCGGGAGGCCGATCGCAAACGCGCTGAAGAAGGTGATTGAGGCACCGCCTCCGGCGCGTGCGCCGGTGACGCCCGAGTGAGACAGATCCCAGTTGATTTCCGGGCTCGCGCCGTGAGGTGTCCTCGCGATTCACTCGACGTTCAACACACGACGCACATGCACGATGCACGATGCTTGATGCATGGGGTGCTGACGCTCATCGCCCGGAGCGCGGACAATCCGTGGCAGGGTGATCTTGAGTGGCGACCATCGCGCGGCGAAAGTGAGTTCGTTCGCCCTCCGGGCGAGCGCTTCTTTGGCTCAGATTCCAGGGGCTTGCTCGCGTGGCTCGCCGCGCCCCTGGCGAAGCTCGCGCGCCCTCCGGGCGTGAGCCAGGCGTCGATCACTCGAGCGATCGGTACCAAACACCCGGAAGTCATTTTGATCCGTTTCACCGCCCACTGGTTGCGGGCTTGTTCGGCGGCGGCACCTTCAGCTTCATCCCCGGCTTGAGGTTGGTCCCGTCTTCGTTCAAGTCCGGGTTGGCGTCGAGGATACTGCGCCACATGGACGACTTGCCGTAAAGGGCTTGCGCAATGCCCATCAGCGTGTCGCCCGAGGTGACGGTGTATTCGACGTAGTCGCCCTTCTCGACGGGCACGACGACGCCCTGGATGTTCTCAGGATCGTGCGGCACGTTGATGACCCTGCCGGGGCGGAGCCGGGTGAAGTCGAGCAGCGGGTTGGCCTTGAGGATGGCCCGCCAGTGCTTGGTGGTGCCGTAGCGCTTTTTGGAGATGATCTGGGCGTTGTCGCCGGGCTGGATTTCGTAGCGGTCGAAGGTTGGGGGGATGGTTTCGCCGGGCTTGGGCTGAGTCTGCGGCTGCGGCTCGGCGGGCTTGGGGGGCTGGGCTTGCACCGGCGTCTGCATCGGTGTCTGGGTCGGTGTCTGGGTCGGCGTCTGGGTCGGCGTCGACACCCCCGGCGGGGCGAGCGGAGTCTCAACGCGGGGTCTCGGCACTCCCGCCAGCATGGCGACATCGGGCGGCGGCGGCTCGGCCATACCACCGACCACGGCGGACTGCGTCGGGCCGCCGCTGGGCGTGGTTCGCCAATAGACGATGATCCACACGACCACCAACAGCAGCGCGGCAAGCCCGGCCCGTGTCGATCCGCTCATGCGTCACCTCGTCACGCGGAAGTCCGCTCTGCGCCGATTCCCAATGAACGAGCCCCGAGCGTCAGCCAATGGGATCGAGCACGCCCAAGGTTCCGAGTGGTCCAAGACCCGTCGCTTACGCTCCGGGCTCGTGGTCCCTCTCAAGTCGTCGCCAGACCCGTGCCGCCTTCGCTGGTCCGCATGCCGGTTCCGGGCAGCGGGAACGGCGCCGGCGGCGGATTCTTCACCCACACCAGCGGGGCCGCGATGGCGAACGAAGAGTAGGTACCGACGATGATGCCCACCAGCAAGGTGTAGGCGAACGACGCGACGCTCTCGCCGCCCAGCCACACGATGATCATCAGGCTGAGGATCGTGGTGCTGCCGGTGATGAGCGTGCGGCTCATGGTCTGGTTGATGGAGAGGTTGATGCAATCTTTGGTGGCGTAGGCGAGTTTGCCGCGGTTCTCGCGGATGCGGTCGAGCACGACGATGGTGTCGTTGATCGAATACCCGATGATGGTCGTGAGGCCGGCGATCATGCCCAGGTCAATCTTGAACGGGCGGATGCCGATGGCGCCCACCACGGGGAAGTGCTCGTAGAGCCAGCCCGACAGCGCGATGAATCCCACGGCGATGCCCACGTCGTGGAACACCGGGAGGATCGACGCCATCGAATAGCGGAAGCTGCCGAAGCGCATCCACACATAGACCATGATGAGCCCGAACGCCACCATGAGAGCGACGGTGGCCTGGGCGCGGAAGGTCTCGGCGATGGCGCTGCTGAAGTTCTGGACGCTGGCGAGGAGCGTGGTTTGCGTGAACGCGGTGCGGAGCATGTCCCATTCCTGCTGGGCGAACTGCTCGCGCCAGCGGGCGGTATCGAACGCCGAGATGGCGGGGTCGCGCACCAGGATGACCGCTTTGCTGACGGCGTCGGGCGTGCCGTCGACGACGACCACTTCGTAGGTGCGCTTGAGCGATTTGCCGGCGAAATCCGGCTGATTTCGGATGTAGTCGAGCCGCTGCAGGATCTCGGCCCGCGAGGGCATGGGCGAAAGGTTGTCCATGACGACCGCGGCACCGCCGACAAACGCCGCGACGTTGTTACGCACTTCAGGCCGGCCGATGTTCGCGCCGAGCTCGTTGTCGAGGATCTGCGAGACCGGGGCGCCCTCGGCGATCCTCGGGATGTCCGATCCCTTGAACACCAGCGCCGCTCGCGACTCAACGATGTCGGTGAACTTGGACACCACGGCGTCGCGCAGGCGGTCCTCGTCGGTGATCGACGTGCGGATCGTGAACCGGTTGCTGGTCACGCCGTCGCCCTGCGGGTTGATGGCGATGACCTCGGCGTTGATGAGCGGCTTGAGGACGGCGTCGTTCTTGGCGTCGGCTTCCTTGGCGATGGTGTCGAGGCGATCCTTCACCTCGCCGCGCGTCGCGGTGATCGGCGTCTTGGTGCCGTCGGGGTTGGTCTGCTCTTTGAGGGTGAACGAGATGGCGGTCCCGCCGCGGAACTCGAGGCCGAAGAGTTCTTCGCCCTTGAAGAAAATCGCCGAGAGGCTGAGCACGGTGGCGACGACCGAGAACGTCCAGAAGAAATGGCGGATGCGGAGCCAATCAACCTTGGGAGACAGGGCCCGCTGGATGGCGGGGATGACCAGCGGCAGGCTCTTCTCGGCGTTGGGGATGCGCCATTTGTCAATAACGAGGACCAGCAGCAGGCGGGTGATGATGAGGGCGGAGAACAGCGTGGCGACGACGCCGATGCCCAGCGTGATGGCGAAGCCCTTGATCTCGGCGGTGCCCATGTAGGCGAGCACGACGCAGGTGATGAGGGTGGTGATGTTGGCGTCGACGATCGCCGTCAGCGCCCGCTGGTAGGCGAGCCGCAGGGCGGTGCGCGGGTCGTTGCCCTTGAGGACTTCCTCGCGGAGGCGCTCGTAGATGAGCACGTTGGAGTCAACCGCCATGCCGAAGGTCAGGGCCACGCCCGCGATGCCCGGCAGACTGAACGCGGCCCGCTGCAGCGACATGATGCCCAGCATGATGACGCCGATTGAGATCATCCCGATGATGGCGATCGAGCCGGGGATGAAGTAGTAGCACAGCATGAAGACGGCGGTGATGAGGAACGAGAGCAAGCAGGCTTCGAGGCCCGCCGCGAGGTTGTCGGCCCCCAGGTCCGGGGCGTGGACGTCCTTGCTGATGGGCTTGCTCGAGAGCTTGGCCTGCAGCGACCCTGCCGACATCGTCTTGATGAGGTAGGCGATTTCCTCTTCCGAGAACGTCCCCTGGATGATGCCGCTGTTCGAGATGCGGCTGTTGATGTTGGGGGCCGAGATGACCTCGTCGTCGAGCACGATGGCCATGTTCTGATTGACGTGGGCCTGGGTGAGGTCGCCCATGAGGGCGGCACCGCGCTCGTCCATGCGGAACGACACCGCCGTGCGGCCCAGGTCGTCCTGCGAGCGTCCGGCGTTGGTGAGTCGCCAGTTGCCCTCGGCCTTGGTGATGCGCCAGCCGGGCTCGTCGCGGAGGAGCATGAAGAACTTGCCGTCGCGCTCTTCGACGATGTAGCCGCCGCGGTTGACGAAGTACGCCGAGGGGTTGGCGATGAGCGTCTCGTACTCTTCGATGGTGGTGTACCAGTTGTCGAGCTTGTTGACGGGCCGCCACACGGTGTTGCTGCTGTCGACGCCCTCGGGCCCGCGCTCGCGGAGTTCTTGGCGGAGGCGGCCCTCTTCGGGGTTCGTGCCGGCGCGGACGGTGATGCGGAACTCGAGCACGCCCGCGCCCTGCAGCAGCCGCTCCAGGTCGGCGGGGTCGTCAAAGCCCTTGCGTTCTTTCTTGTACGCCGCGTGCTTGGCGATGATCTCGTCCAGCATGGCGCTGGCACCGGGGACCGGCGACACACGCTCGCGGATCGCTTCCATCGCCCGCTCGCGCGGGCTGGGGATCTTCACGACGTCGTTGGACCCCGCGCCGCGCCGGACGCTCGAACCCTGCATCGAGAGTTCAAGGGCGTCGCGCACGTCGTCGGGCTGGACGCTGGCGATGATGGCGGCGCTCTTGGCCTTGTCCATCGCCTCGCTGGCTTCGCCGGCGGCGTTGACGAGTTCGTCGATCTTGGTCGCCTCGGCCCCGGCGGCCTGGGCCGCGTTCAGAGCGGCGGCCGCCTCGTCGAGCTTGCGGGCCGCGTCGATGATCGACGTCACCAGGAAGCGGCGCTCGGGGGTGTCGCCGATGGCTTCAAGAGCCTTGACGCGCTCATCACCTTTGAGACGCAGGGCCCGCTCCAGGCTGTCGGGATCGACGTCGACATCACGGAGCTTGCCCAGAGCCGCGTCGTACTCGGCCCGCAGCTTCTTCACCCGCTCGTTGGGCAGCGGCATGGTGATCTCGAGCCGGTCGCGGCCCTGCCGCACAAAGCTCATCTCGAACAGGCCGTCAGGGTTGACGCGGTCCTTGATGATCTCAATCGTGCGATCAACGACGTCCGGCGGGTCTTCCGGCTTGATGTCGAGCGTGTAGACCAGGTTGACGCCGCCGGCCAGGTCCTTGCCCAGCCGCAGGTTCTGCTCTGGCGGATAGATCGCCAGGGCACAGGCCACCAGCACGACGATGCTCAGAATGATGTAGCGGCGGAGATGGGGCATAAAGGAGCGGGAGTCGGGAGTGGGGAGTGGGGAGTCGGGGGGGGAGGGGGAGGGCGGAAGGGCAGTGGGCAGTGGGCAGTGGGCAGTCGGAAGAGGTGTCGATGTTCTTTACGCCGCCGCGGCGGCGACTTCGTTGCTGTGGGCCTTCTTCACGACGCCCTGGATGGCGTGCTTGGCGAAGGTGATCTTCGTGTTTGTGGATTCGTCGACGCGGAGAACGACTTCATCGTCGCGCATCTCAACCACGGTGCCGATGATGCCGCCAGCGGTCTGCACGCGGTCGCTGCGCCCGATCGCCGACAGCATCGCCGCCCGCTTCTTGCGCTCCTTGCTCTGTCCCCACCACGAGAAGCCGATCATGATGACGAACACGAGCATGATCATCCAGATCATGCCGAAGCCGCCCATCGGAGCGGGTGCCGGCCCGCCGCCGGGGGGACCCCCCGTGGGGCCACCCGCAGGGGCTTGGGTCGCCGTACCGGTCTCACCGGTCGCGCTGGCGGCGGTGGTCGCGGGCAAGGCCTCGCCCTTCCCGCCCGCCAGCGGCGGCGGAGCCTGGGCAATCAGGGCCCATGATCCGAACTCACTCCATCCCGTCTGCTCCGTGTGGATCTGATTCATCGAGTCAAGGCTCCGGCTGACGACCGTCGCGCATGAGGCGGGACGGACAAAGGCGACACAACCACCACCCGCGAAGGCACACGCCGACGCGGGCTCGCCCGCCGAGCAGCACACACAAAGCGGGGCGGCGCGGGACTTTGGGGCATCCCGACGGCACGACCGACCCGGTTTCACGATGGTGAAGCGGGATCGTCCGAGGCCGGCGCGGACACCGCCGAGATCACCGGCCACTGCCGGGCAAGAGCGGACCAGTCATCTTCCCGGATTCCCGACCGGATATCAACCATGAGGCGTTGGAAATGCCGAACATTGTGCAAACTGACCAGGATCGGCCCGAGCATTTCCTTGGCCATGAAGAGGTGTCGCAGGTACGCCCTTGAGTGAACGCCCGTGGCGCGGAGGCCTCCGTGTTCAGGCGTTGTTCGGTCTGGGCTGGCGGGGAACACCCAGCCGTGCTGCGCTGGGGCGCAGGCGAGACAGTCGCACGATTCATCGAGCGGGCGCGGGTCGTCGGCGTATTGGGCGTTGCGCAAACGGAGCGTGCCGGTGGGCGTGAAGGCGTTCGCATTCCTGCCGTTGCGGGTGGGGAGCACGCAGTCGAACATGTCCACGCCGGCGCGGACGGCGGCGACGATGTCGCGCTCGTAGCCCACGCCCATGAGATAGCGGGGGCGCGATTCCGGAAGCAGCCGCGCGGTGTGCTCGACCACCTTGACGATCTGGTCGAACCCCTCCCCCACCGCGACGCCGCCGATGGCGTAGCCGGGGAGATCGACGCCGGTGACGTCGCGGGCCGAGCGGCTGCGGCGATCGAGATCGGTGCCGCCCTGCACGATGCCGAAGAGCGATTGATCGTCGGGGCGTGCGTGGGCGCGCTTGCAGCGCTCGAGCCAGCGGACGGTTCGCTCGTTGGCTTCGTCGAGCCGCTGCGCGTGGTCGTAGGGGCGCTTCGAACGCGAGACGGTCTTCTGCTGCGTGACCATCAACCGCTGGGCGGCGCGGCTCTGCTGGGTTGGATCGATGCTCGGCGGACAATCATCGAAGGCCATGATGATGTCGGCACCGAGCTCGTTCTGCACGCGGATGCTGCGTTCGGGCGTGAGTTCGACCTTCGAGCCGTCGACGACGCTGCGGAAGGTGACGCCGTCGTCGGTGACGGTGTTGAGGTCGCTCATGGAATAGGCCTGGAAGCCTCCTGAATCGGTGAGCATGGGTCCGGGCCATCCCGCGAAGGCGTGCAGGCCGCCGAGCTTCGCGACCAGTTCGGAGCCCGGGCGGAGCATGAGGTGGTAGGTATTGCCGAGGATGATCTGCGAGCCGGTGGCGGCGACCAGCGGCAGCGCGAGCCCCTTGATGGTCCCTTGGGTGCCGACAGGCATGAAGGCGGGGGTGTCGAAGCTGCCGTGGGGCGTGGTGACGCGCCCGACGCGGGCGCGGGTCGACGGTGAGCGGGCGAGGATGTCGAATCGGAGCGCCATGAGATGCGATTGCCAACGACGATCCCCGAGCGTGAGCAAGGGGAGGATGAACCATCACGTGCGGATGAAACAGAAGGGCACTCAAAGGCACCCACTCGCTGACGCTCGGGGCTCGTTGAGCGGCCGCCTCACTTCACCGTGGCCATCCACGCGGCGAGCAGATCGCGTCCGGCCTTGAGGTCGTTGAGGTCGATCATCTCGGTGACGGTGTGGATGTAGCGCGTGCCGACGGTGATGCCCGCCGCCCGCGCCCCGGCGAGCGATTGCTGGATCGCCGCCCCGTCCTGGCCGCCGCGAGGAAGGATCGAACGCTGCACCTTGATGCGGTTTTTCTTGGCGATTTCTTCGAGGTCGTCGATGAGGCGGTAGTCCGAGATGATCGACGAGTCCATCACATGTAGCACCGCGCCGTTGCCCTGCACGCTGACGGCCTCTTCCTTGGGGACCCCCGGAGTATCGCACGAGAGCGTGACATCCAGCCCGATGCCGATGTGCGGCCTGATCTTGCTCGCCGCCGTCTTGGCCCCGCGCAGGCCGACCTCTTCCTGCGTGGTAAAAGCGACGTAGATCTCGGATGCGTGCGGCTTGTTGGCGGCGTCGAGGGCGCGAACGCTCTCGATTCCCAGCCAGCACGCCACGCGGTTGTCCATCGCCTTGCTCACGGCCTTTTCGCCGACCATCACGAAGGGCTCGTGCAGAACCACCATGTCGCCGATGGTGACTTTCTTCTTGACCTGAGCGGCGGGCAGACCCAGGTCGATGATGAACTCCTTGACCTCAGGGATCTTCTTCTTGTCCTCTTCGGTGGCGATATGCACGGGGCGGCCGCCCGGGTTCATGACGCCGACGAGGTCGCCGTCGCGCTTCGTGCACACCAGCACGCGGCGCGAGAACAGGTTCCGCGTGTCGAACCCACCCGCGGCGTTGAGCCGGATGAAGCCGTTGTCATCGATGTAACTGACGTAGAACCCGATCTCGTCCATGTGGCACGCGAGCATCACCCGCGTGGGCTCGGTCCCGCCCGTTTTGCCGCCCTTGAGGGGCTTGCCGCCCGCCCCGCGCGGCCCGCGCCGACAAATGAGCGAGCCCATGCCGTCCTCTTCCATGTCGTCGAAGAGGCCGTTGACCTCGCGCCGGATGAGATCGCGGACCCGCTCTTCACGGCCGGGGATGCCGGGGGTTTCGCACAGACGACGCAGGAGTTCGGTGTTCATGGTCTGGGGGGCTCGGGGTGCCGCTGCGTACGAACGACGAGCGGCTGGGTCGGGAATGCCTCTCAAGCGGGCATTATATCAACGGGAGAGAGAATCCATGCGACGCGTCCAATCTGGCCCGCGTGCGCGGCGTGACCAAGCCGATCTGAAGCCGCACGCCGTGCCCGGGGCGACTTCAAATGTTTGGAAAAAGATGATTGTTTCAAGAGTTGTCGTTGCGTCCGAGTTCCTGAATCGTACGGTTGACCGTGCCGCGTTTGGACTTTCCAGGCTGCCGGCTCGGTCTCGATCGAAGGGAGCAAGGTCCATGGCGAAGAACAAGTACCCGGGCGGTCGGCTTGCGGCGGCGTGCGGCTGGGCGGGGTTTTTTGTTTCTGTCAGCGGCGCGATCGCTCAGACCATCACGCCGGTGACGACGGGCTGCGGGAATCCCGTCGCGCGGGCACTCGGCCCCACGGGCAACGCCATCGCCGGGGATGGGTGCGGGCCGTGGGTGTGGACTAGCGGACAGGGGTTCAGTTTCCTTCCGGGCTCTCTTACTCTTGTTTATGACGTCAGTTCCGATGGGGGCACGGTCGTCGGGAGGAGCCTCTTTGCGGGGTCGGGGTTTCCCACCGCGACGCGTTGGTTCGGTGCGGCGATCCAGGACCTGGGTCTCCTCCCGGGCTATTTCAGTTCGGAGGCGGCCGGGGTCAGCGGCGATGGGTCGGTCCTCTGCGGCAACTTCTTCACCAACGGGACCGGCATTCCCAGGGCATTCCGCTGGACTTCATCCACCGGCGTTGTCCTACTCCAAGTATCGGGCGGACCGTCCGTCTCAACAGCGGACGCCGTCAGCGGCGACGGGCGGTCAATCGTCGGACGCACCGCGATCTCCGGTGGCACCTTGCTCACCAACCGATGGAACCCGGACGGGAGCACGACGCTGATCGGCAACCCCCCCGAATCCCTGTTCTCGGTGTCCGTCGCGGGAGTCAACCTCGACGGCACGGTTGTTCTGGGGAACTCGCCGGTCGGCCCGTGGAGGTGGATCGAAGGCGGGACCCCCACGATGACGCCGCCGCCGCCTGGGGTCGGCGCCACCGCTTCCGACATGACCAACGAAGGCCTGGCCATCGTCGGGACTCTCGAAGTCACGCCCGGCGTCTTCCGGGCGGGGTTCTGGACCAAGTCGACCGGCTGGCTCGACCTCGCGGATCACCTGCAGTCGGTCGGGGTGAACATGCGGAACTGGACGCTCACATCGTGCGTGGGGGTCAGCGATGACGGGACCAAACTCGCCGGCACCGGGACGTACTTCAACCAGCCGGTCGCCTGGCATGTCACCGGCATCCCGCCCCTCTGCGGCCCGTTCGTGCAGGCTCAGCCGGCCGACGTGACGGCCTGTGCCTTTGACAACCCCGATCTGACAGTGTTTGCCATCCCGCCCACGAGCCCCGGTGCTCTCAGTTACCAGTGGTTCCGCTACTTCCCCTCGTCCGGGTTTGGCATCGCGCTGAACGACGGCCCCACCGGCAACGGGTCGACCCTCTGGGGGACCGATCTCCCGGGCTTGATCTTCAACAACGTCTCGCTCGCCGACGCCGGCACCTTTTTCTGCCAGATCACCGGCGGCTGCGCCACCATCCGCACCAGGATCGTCACCCTGACCGTGCTCCCGGACATCAGCGGCAACGGCGGCTCGATCGACACCGCCGATCTCACCGTCATCCTGGGCAACTTCGGGGCCAACGTTCCGCCGTGGACCGGGGGCGATCTGAATGGGGACGGCGTGGTCAACACGCTGGACCTCACGACGTTCCTGGGGCTGTTCGGGACCGCCTGCCCTTGAGACTGCTTTCTTCCGCGGATTAAGAGCGGTGGTGCGAGGGTGTGTCAGTTCACGGCACGGGCAGTTCAAGCGGCGCCCCCACCATCGCCCGCTTGCGGATCAGGTGCTCCATGTGCCCGCTCAAATGGTTCACATACATCTCGACCATGCGGGCGAGCGTCACCTTGCCGTTGTGGTTGTGGATGCAGCAACGCTCGAACGTGTCGTCGGGCAGGCGGCGCAGCACGCGGGCCATCATGTGCCGCCCGTCCTCGAACATGCGGCACACCCGGGCCAGGTCCTCGTCTTCATAGAACAGGGACTTCGCCATCGCCGTCTCGTCGTAGGCGATGATCAAGGGCTTGTCCTCGGCGATGATCCGGCGCATGCGGTGCAACGCCGTGGCGTCGCTCTCCCAGAGGTGCACCACGATCTGCTGGATGCTCCATGTGCCCGGCACGGGCAAGGCGTTCAACTGCTCACGCGAAAGCCCGACGATCGCCTTTGCTGGAATCGTCGCGCCGGCTTCATACCGATCGATGTAGGTGCGGTCCATGCGGGCAGCGTAGCCGCCGCCGCTGTCATACTCTTGTTCATGGCCACCGTCAGTCCGCTCAACCCGCTGCACCAGCAGGCCGAGGCCACGTTTGTGATGTACGGGTCGGGCGATCCCAACTCCCCGGGGGGCGGGGGCTCGATCGCCGTGGTCGAGACGTTCGGTGAGCTCGAGGCCGAGTATGCCGCGCTCCGCAAGGGGTGCGTGCTGATGGACCTGCCGCACCGCGGCGTGATCCGCGTGGGTGGTCGTGAACGGCTGGATTTCCTGGGGCGCATGGTCACGCAGGAAATGAAGGGCTTCGCGCCCGGGACCGTGCGGCGTTCGTTCTGGCTGTCGCGGAAGGGACGCATCGACGCCGACCTGACGATGGTGCAACTCGAGGATGAGATGTGGATCGACGCGGATGCGCTGGTGAGCGCCCGCACCGCCGCGGCGCTGTCGGACTTCCTGTTTTCGGAGGATGTGAAGATCGAGGACGAGTCGGCGCGGATGCACCGGCTGGCGCTGCACGGCCCGACCGCGGCGGCGCTGCTTGATGCCGTCTCGTCACCGGTGGTCGGCCCGGGGGCTTCGGGAACGTCGGACCGCGGCGCGGGGCGGATCGAGATCGCGGGCAAGCCGGCGGTGCTTTTCCGAGATGATTCGACCGGCGAGGCTGGGTTCGAGCTCATCGTGGAAATCCCTGATGTGCCCGTCGTCTATGAGGCGTTGCTGGAGCGCGGGCTCGCGGGGTTCAAGCTGCGCACCTGCGGGTGGCACGCCTTCAACATCGCGCGGATCGAGGCCGGGCGGCCCCTGTTCCACATCGACTTCGGCACCGAGAGCCTCGCCCACGAGACCGGGCCCGAGTGCCTCGCTGACCATGTGTCGTTCACCAAAGGGTGCTATTTGGGCCAGGAGATCGTCGCGCGGATGCAGAGCCTCGGGCACCCCAAGCAGGTGCTGGTGGGGCTGAAACTGGATGACGATGTCGTCCCCACTCCGGGGGACGAGGCCCCTCAGCGCCAGCCGGAAACGGGGGCGTCGGTGCTGCTCGGCGTCGAGGGCGCGGAGGCGAAGCCGGTGGGTGCGGTGACGAGTTCCACGCGCAGCCCGATGCTGGGTGACCGGCCGATCTGCTTCGCGCCGGTGAAGTGGGACCAATCGAAGCCGGGAACCCGGCTGCTGGTGGCGACCGCGGCGGGAGCGGTCGGCGCGACGGTGCAGCCGAGTCTGGTGTTCTGGAGCCGGGCGTGACGGCGTGATGCCCGACGTGCGAGTTTGGCCCCGATAACCGGTCGCCTTTCCGCCCATTCGACACAACAGGTTGGTGGGTGCTATCTTTGCGGGCCAGCGGCGGGGTGCCCTGACGTCAGGGTTCCGCCCGGTCCATGTGTCGATTCGAGCCATGCTCCAGCAACGCCGACAGTGAAGGCCTCGATTGCCGGTCAAGCGTTTCACCCGCTGCGCCGTCGGTCGAGGCTGTCGTTGTTTTCAGGCGTTTCCAATCTCAACGATTCTTGTTGAACACTCACCCGCCGGGGACCGGCGGGCTAACCAGAGCCCCGATCCCCGAACCCTGCCCCCCAGCCTCCAGCCCCCCCCACCACCATGATCGACTCCACCACTCGACGCGAAGCCCTCAGTGTTGTCGCCGCCTGGCACGAAGGCGACCCGAAACTGTCCGACTCGCCCACCAATGCGCTCTCGCAGTTCGGGCGCGACGTGTTCTCCGAGCGCGTGATGCGCGAGCGTCTGCCCAAGGACGTCTTCAAGCGTCTTTCGCGCACTATCCGCCTGGGCGCGAGCCTTGATCCCTCGATCGCCGACACCATCGCCAACGCGATGAAGGACTGGGCCATCGAGAACGGCGCGACGCACTACACGCACTGGTTCCAGCCGCTCACCGGCACCACGGCCGAGAAGCACGACTCGTTCCTCACGCCCGACGGGCTGGGGGGCGCGATCATGGAGTTCTCCGGCGGCGCGCTCGTGCAGGGCGAACCCGACGCTTCGTCGTTCCCCTCCGGCGGCATCCGCGGCACCTTCGAGGCCCGCGGCTACACCGCATGGGACCCCACCAGCCCCGTCTTCCTGAACCGCTCCGGCAGCACGGTCACGCTGTGCATCCCCACGGCGTTCGTGTCGTATACGGGCGAGGCGCTGGACCAGAAGACGCCGCTCCTGCGCTCGATGGACGCCGTGAGCGAGCAGGCGATGCGGATCCTCAAGATTTTTGGGACCGATCAGGGCGTAAGCCGCGTGTTCAGCACGTGCGGGCCCGAGCAGGAGTACTTCCTGATCGACCGTCGGTACTTCCTTTCGCGGCCCGACCTGCTGCTGTGCGGGCGGACGCTGTTCGGTGCCAAGGCCGCGAAGGACCAGCAGCTCGAAGACCATTACTTCGGGAGCATCCCCGAGCGTGTGCAGGCTTACATGGCCGAGTGCGAGCGTGAGCTGTATGCGCTGGGCGTGCCGGTGAAGACGCGGCACAACGAGGTGAGCCCGGCGCAGTACGAGTTTGCGCCGATCTTTGAGAGCGCCAACGTCGCCGCTGATCACCAGCAGTTGGTGATGCAGGTGCTGCGGAAGGCCGCGCCAAAGTTCGGGATGCAGTGCCTGTTCCACGAGAAGCCGTTTGCGGGGATCAACGGCTCGGGCAAGCACAACAACTGGTCGCTGGCGACCGACACTGGCGTCAACTTGCTCGACCCCAAGGACGAGACGCACACCAACATGCAGTTCCTGGTGGTGCTGTGCGCGGTGATCCGCGCTGTGGATTTGCACGCCGACCTGTTGCGCGGAGCGGTGGCGAGCGCCGCCAACGACCACCGCCTGGGCGCGAACGAGGCTCCGCCGGCGATCATCTCGATCTTCTTGGGCGACATGCTTCAGGACATCGTCGGCCAGCTCGAAGCCGGCCGCACCAAGAGCACGATCAAGGGCAAGCAGCTCGACCTGGGCGCCAACACGCTGCCCGATCTGCCGCTGCACACTTCGGACCGCAACCGCACCAGCCCGTTCGCGTTCACGGGGAACAAGTTCGAGTTCCGTGCCGTGGGCAGCAGCCAGTCGATCGCGTTCCCCAACGTGGTGCTGAACACGATCGTGGCCGAGAGCCTGGACTACATCGCGGGCGAGCTGGAAAAGCACGCGGGGAGCGAGGCCAAGCTCAAAGCGGGCGTCGCCAAACTGCTGCAGGAGATCATCAAGAAGCACAAGCGGGTGATTTTCAACGGCGACGGCTACACCGCCGAGTGGCACGCCGAGGCCGAGAAACGCGGCCTGCCCAACTTCCGCAACACCGTCGACGCCCTGCCCGCCCTCAAGAGCAAGAAGGCGATCGACCTGTTCAAGAAGTACGGCGTGTTCAGCAAGGTCGAGACCGAGTCGCGCTACCACATCTACGTCGAGCAGTACATCAAGCACGTGACCATCGAGGCCAACACCGCGGTGCAGATGGCCCGCACCGCGATCCTGCCCGCGGCCCTGCGCCACCAGACCACCATGGCCGAGACGGTGGGCGCGACGCAGGCGGCGGGCGTCGACTGCGATGAACTGCGCGACGCCCTCGAAGAGTTCAACGCGCTGGTGACCAACCTGCGCGATGCGATCGCGGCGGTCGAGGAGAAGGCCTCGCATCACGCCAAGAGCCACGAGGCCCACGCGGCTCACCTGCGCGACGTGGTGCTGCCGGCGATGCTCGACCTGCGCGAGGCGGCAGACGAGCTGGAGCGGCACATCGCCGATGACCTGTGGCCGCTGCCGACGTATCGCGAGATGCTGTTCATCAAGTAGGCATCGAGGCAAGAGGCATCGAGGCATCAAGGTTGGAGCCACCGGAGACCAGGGACTGGGCATCGGGAAGGGCGTTAACGCTCAGACTTTTCACCCCTTCTCATCCGATGAGAAGGGGTTTTTTCGTTGGGTTGATGCTCGTCGCCTCTTCCTCTCTTCGCCTCGTCGCAGCTTCGCCGCTTGACCAGTTCCGAAGAAACCCCTCTCTGACGGTCGGGGTACCGTTTGTCTGGCCACTTCGCATCTCCGCACCTCCGCACCTTCTCCTACACTCCCCCCATGTCCGTCGCACTGAACACGCTCTCCGCCGTCCCCGCGCCCGCCACGCCCGCCGAGGCTCGTGGCGTGCTCGTGGAATCCTCTTCCTCCAAAGTCGTGATCTCGTTCCCGGGCTCCGACTACCAGCTCCACCTCGCGCCCGAGCGGCCCGTCACCACGCCGCCCGGCAAGCGCATCCTTGGCATCATCAAGGCCCAGGTCCGGCGCATCGATCAGGTCCGCACCGGCGGGCAGTTTGTCGAGCCCGTCATGGGCCGCCCGCGCATCATCCAGGGCCGCGTCGTCGAGGTAAACGCCTCGCCCAACGGCCCGGGCACCATCACCGTGCTGGCGCCGATGCCGATCCTGCTCAAGCTCTCCGATCTTCAGCGTGCCGACCAGTTCAAGCCGGGTGACCTGGTGAATACGCACGCGCTGCCCGGTGCCACTTTCTCGCCGCTCAACTAGTCCCCCGCGCGTGAGCCCCAACGCCAAACTCCTTCTGGTCCTCTTTGTGATCGCCGGCGTCGTCGGCGCGATTGTGGCGGTGATCATCGCCAGCGCCCGCGCCGCCGCGAAGAAGCGTGCCGAACTTGTCGCGCTCGCCGCCTCATTCGGGCTGACCTATCTTCCCAAGGGCGACAAGGCGTTTGTCAAGGCGTGGAGCATCGTCAAGCCGCTCTCCAAGAACGGCACCGCGAAGCACGTCCTCTACGGCACGCTCAACTCCGGCCTCACGCTGACGGTGTTCGAGCATCAGTACGCCGTCAGCACGGGAAAGAGCGTACACGTCATCACCCATTCGGTGTTTGCGGTCGAGTCGCCCGACTGGCCGAAGGTGTCGCTGCAACGGCGCGGGATGGTGGCGAAGTGGTTTCTCGACCTGATGGGCGGCAACCGCGACCAGCCCGACGACGACGAGCCCGAAGGCCCGCCGGGGTTCGCCCGCAACTGGGCGATCCTGACCGACGACCCCGCCTTCGCCGATCACATGCTCACGCCCGAACTCCGCGCTGTGATCGACGGCGCGGAGAAGGTGCCGTGGTGGTGGTTCGACGGCGGGAAGGTCACGGTGCTGATCGGTTCGGCGCTGACCGCCGAGGTGTTCCGGCGAGGTGTGGAACTGATTGAAGCGGCGTGCGCGGTCTTGCCGGCTGACTTGCGCGAGGCGGCGCAGTCACACCGGGCCGAACTACCGCCGGCGGATGAATACCTTTCGATGTGAACAGCAGGCTGCTGAGAGGGCGCGAGTGGCGTTCTCGCGGGATACCACACGCACGGGCCTATCCGTCACTTCGCCCAAAGCGGCTCAGTGACGGCTTCATTCATCGCTCGCCCGAACGATGACGCAGCTCAGTTCACCGGTTCGGAGACTTCGCCGCGGGTGTCGCGGGTGCTGTGCCCCATCATCTCATCGAACACGCGCGAGGCGTGCCCATCGAGATCAGGGGCGGTCGTCGGACGACGCTCAATGATCACCTGCGGCCGTCCGGCCGCGGGGAGGGCGCGCAGAGGCCCGATGGAGGGCCTGAGTCGGTCGAGTCTGTTCTGGGCCTCTTCGGGCCCGGCGGGAGTTCTCTCGTTCGTCATCATGACGTCCCCTTTCGCGTTCTGCCGACACGATCCCTTTCGGGCGGTGAGGGCACCGTGCATGAGATACTGTACGTTTGAGGACCGATCGGCGCTCGCGGTTTCAAGAAAGATTGGCGACGCAACTTTCGTGCCATGGCGGATTGCGGCGATCCTGGCGAGGTAAAGCGTTCAACCTGTCAACGGTTGACTTCTCGAGTTTCGCTTTACACACCGCACCCCTTCGTGAAAGCGAATACATCGTGCCCTGTCCACGATCGATGCAACTGGTGTTCGTGGACCGGCCCTCGCTTGCGCTTCGGGTTCGCTGCCGTCGCCATTGAACGAACCCGAAGCGCACGCGAGGGCGGGCACAAGATCACCCGTGGCGAACGCACACCGCCAAGTGCAGGATTTCATTGTCCACTCACCCCAAACGCTGACTACGCGCCCTCTTCCTCAAGCTCCGCGTCCACGTCCCGGACCGCTTCGCAGAACTCGGCGATCAGACCCACGTCTTTCACGCCCTTCGCGCGCTCGACGCCGCTGCTGACATCCACCGCCCACGGCCTGACGACGCGGATCGCCTCTCCGACGTTTTCCGGCGTCAGCCCGCCCGCGATGATGAGCGGGTGTTCGCAGGCGTCCCGAACCGCGGCGAGCGCGGACCAGTCAAACGCCACGCCTTCGCCGCCGGAGGAGCCGTCGACGAGCACGGCCATCACTTCCTCGACGAGGCTCCACTTGCGGAGTTCGTGCTCGATGGTCGCGGGATCGAACTTCACGGCCTTGATGAGCGGGGGCATGCAGGCCCGGACCACCGGCTCGGGCTCGTTGCCGTGGAGCTGGGTCATGTCGAAAGGGCACGATTGGCGGACGTCGTCGACCTGGTCTGGCTTTGGGTTCACAAAGAGGCCGACGGTGTGAACGAACGGGGGGAGCATCGAGACGATCTCCCACGCGCGAGCCGGCTCGATGTACCGCGCCGAGCCCTTGAAGAAGACGAAGCCCAGCGCGTCGGCCCCGCACTCGGCGGCGGCGAGGGCGGAGTCTTCTTCGGTGATGCCGCAGATCTTGATGCGTGTGCGTGCCATGGGGTGACGGTAGGGCGTGCGGAGTTGCTACAGTGTTGCAACAAGCACGGAGCCCACCATGACCAAGCACGTCCGCACCGCCGCCGCCGTTTTCTTCGCCGCTGCCGCTCTGGTTTCGCCCGTGTGGGCCGGCGATGGCGACAACGACCACCACCAGCATCACGATGCCCACGGGCCGGTGGTGGAAGCAAAGGACTTTGATCATGCCGTGAGCCTGATCCGCGACGGGCTGGAGTCGCTCGGAGAAGCGGTGGGCGCGGGTGACATGCACGCGCTGCACACGCTGTCTGATGGGGTGGCGTTCCCGGCGCGGGCGCTGGGACGCCTCGCGGCGGCACGGGCCGGCGCGGCCCCGGCCAACCTGCGGGCCATCAACACGCTGGGGCAGGACCTCGCAAAGCTCGTGGACGCGATGCACCACGCGGCGGATGCGGGGAAGTCGGATGTGGTGGTGGCGAAGTGGGAGGAGATCAAGCCGCTGCGGGCGCAGTTGGATGTGATCGCTCCGCGACCTCGGCTGGTGGTTTCGCCCCTCGGCGCCGCTCAGGCGGTGGCGGGCCAGCCCCTTCCCGTTGAGCTTTCCATCACGAATCCTCAAGGCACAGCGGTCACCTCCTTTGATCCGATTCACGGGGCCTCGTTTCACGCCATGACCGTCTGCCCTGATCTGGTTCACTTTGCTCACGAGACACCGGTACCGAAGGCGGACGGAACTGCGATGCTGACGGCTCGATTCGCGCACGCCGGGATGCACACGCTTTTCGTGATCGCTCGCCCTCAGGGCGCGGCTTCGGCGCTGGCGTTGCGCGAGTCGATCCCGGTCGCGGGCGTAGCGGCGGATTCCGGCGAGAAACTCGCCGCCGACACCGAGACGTCGAAGCTCGTGAGCGGCTATCTCGTCCGCGCGAGGTTCCCGGCCCACATCCACGCGGGCGAAGCCGCTGAGATCGTGTACCGCGTCGATGAGCAGGCCGCTCCGGGCGGGATCACTTTTGAGCGGCGCTATGACGGGTCCGCGTTCCTCACGGGCATCAGCGCCGACCGACGCCGGCTCGTCACGGCCTCGGCGATCGAGTCCGCTGCCACGGGCCAACTCAAGGCGACCATCACCTTCACCACCCCGGGCCTGCACGCGACGTTTCTCGAGTTCTGGCACAAAGGCCAGCAGCACATCGCCCGCTTCGTGATCGACGTGCATGGGGCGGAGTGTGATCACGATCATTGATCGTGCCACGACTTTCCGTCCTCGGAAAGTCGTGCCTCTCCACGATGGCGATAACCGAAGAGCACGACTTTGGTGAGGACACCAAAGTCGTGGCACAAGTTTTTCGTTTGTCTCCGTGCCCTCCGCGATCTCCGCGTTGAAATCCTCGTGATCTACAACTGCGCCAGGAATCGCAGGTCGTTCTCGTAGAGCCAGCGGATATCCGGCACGCCGTACTTGCCCATGACGATGCGTTCGATGCCGAAGCCGAAGGCGTAGCCGGTCCACTGTTCGGGGTCGATGCCCACCGCGCGGAGGACCGCCGGATCGACCATGCCGCAGCCGCCGAGTTCGACCCATCGCGCGGGCTTGTCGGGGTCGAGGCGGATCATCATGTCGAGTTCCGCCGAGGGCTCGGTGAAGGGGAAGAACGATGGGCGGAGGCGGATCTGGGCGTCGGTGCCGAAGTAGGCCTTGGCGAACTGCAGCAGCGTGGTCTTGAGGTCGATCAGCGTGACGCGCCGGTCGATGCACAGGCCCTCGATCTGGTGGAACATGAACGAGTGTGTGGCGTCAACGGTATCGGGGCGGTAGACGCGCCCTGGGGCGACGATTTTGATGGGCGGGCCCCAGCCTTCGCGCAGGGCCTGCTCCATCACGCGGACCTGGACGGTGGAGGTCTGCGAGCGGAGCATGCGGGGGGTGCCGCCCTTGCCGCCATCGGGCTCATCGATGTAGAAGTTGTCGATGGGCTCGCGGGCGGGGTGGCTGTCGGGGATGTTGAGTTTGATGAAGTTGTGCTCGTCGTCTTCGAGTTCGGGTCCGTCGGCGACGGCGAAGCCCATCTTGCCGAAGACTTCGCAGAGTTCGGCGCGGACGCGCGAGATGATGTGGCGGCGTCCGAGCGGCTGGGTGAGTCCGGGCTCGGTGACGTCGAGAACGGGGCCCTCGGTTCGGGCGGGGGGCGTGCCGAGTTCGGACTTGCGGGCCTCGAGGGCGGCCTCGAGAGCGGCCTTCACTTCGTTGGCGCGCTTGCCAAAGGCGGCTTTCTGGTCCTTGGGGAGGGCCTTGAACGCGCCCATCGCGGCGGTGTGGCTGCCGTTGGAGCCGAAAACGGCGATACGCCACTGCTCGAGTGCGGCGGCGTCGGCGACACTCGCCAGCGAGGCGAGACCTTCGCGTTCGAGATGGTTGAGTTGTTCGAGCATGATTCAGGCTTCAGCGCGGAGGAACGGAGTTCGCGGAGAAAGGCAGGGATATGCGTCGAGGCAGCGAGGTGGAGACGTAGGCCTTGCGAGAGATCGTGAGGGTACGCCTTTGCGATCCAGCGGGTGGCATGCTCACGTCTTCGTGAGCATGGCCCTTGAGAAGCGTGCCAGTCCCAAGCGAGCGCCAGAGTGACTCACATGCTCACGAAGACGTGAGCATGCCACCCGGAGCGCCGGCGCATGCCTGTCACAGACGCTTCTGGCTCACTCCGCGCTCTCCGCGTGCTCAGCGGTGAAAATGACTTTACTCCGGCTTGCCGCCGGCCATGTCGTAGACCCAGCCTTCGATGGCGCGGTTGAACTCGAGGACTTCGCCGGCCTTGAAGAACAGGCCGAGTTCGCGTTGGGCGGCCTCGGGGCTGTCGGAGCCGTGGATGAGATTGAAGGAGTTGGAGACGCCGAAGTCGCCTCGGATGGTCCCGGGGGCTGCTTTGGAGCCGAAGGTGGCGCCCATCATGTTGCGAGCGATGGTGATGGCACCGTTGCCGCGGAGGGCCAGGACCAGCACGGGCGACGAGGTCATAAAGGCGACGAGGCCCTTGTAGAAACCCTTCTCTTTGTGGGCCTCGTAGTGGGTGGCGGCGAGTTCCTGGCTGATTCTCATCAGCTTGCAGCCGACGACCTGGAGGCCCTTGTCCTCAAAGCGGGAAAGGAGACGGCCCATGAGGCCGCGCTGCACGGCGTCGGGCTTGAAGATGATGAGGGTGGTTTCCATGGGCTGTTCTCTCTGGTTGGGTTTTGGTTGGAGGCGTAAATCCGGGGGGCGGATGATAGCGAGGTGCGGATGGGGGGTTGGGAATGGGTGAAGCGGTGTCCGGGCGATGATAACCAAATCTGTTATATTATGCTCATCGTTGCGCTGTTTTTGCTACGATGAGCGTGGGGTGCGGCTGCGGTTGAGCGGGTGGTCGTTGGTTCAAACAGGAGGTTGGCGATGAACATCTCGTTGACGCCCGAGTTGGAGATGCTGGTGGCCGAGAAGGTCAAGAGCGGGATGTACTCGACCGCCAGCGAAGTTGTGCGCGAAGCGCTGCGGCTGCTGCAGGAGCGCGACGAGTTCCGGAAGTGGAAGCTCGAGCAGCTGCGGAAGGAAGTGCAGATCGGGCTGGATCAGGCAGAGCGCGGAGAGGTGTCGGCCTGGGACCCCGAGCGGGTACTCCGTGAGGCACGCGAGCGTTTTGAGAAGCATGCGGACGCGGCGGCGAAGAGGAAGATGGCGTCGTGATTCCGGTCGAACTCACCGACGCCGCTCGCGAAGACACGAGGGAACGCATCGACTACTTCTTCTCGTTCGGCTGGCCCTCGGCGCAGCGATTCGTCGAAGAACTCGACGCGGTGTTCGCGCGTCTGGGTGCGTATCCGGAACTCGGGCGCGAGCGTGCGGACCTGGGAGAGCATGTGCGATCGTTCCCGTTTCGGGATCACTTGGTGTTCTACAGGCGCGATCGGCATCGACTGCTGGTCCTGCGAGTGGTGCATGGCTCGCGAGAAATCTCGATTCAGATGCCCGGCAGCACACGCGAGTGATGCTTCCGCCTATGACGAGGTGGCCGGGTGCCCTCCGATATCGTTCGCGGAGCGTTGGGCTCTTGGAGAAGATCAAAAGCGGCACGCCCACATCAGGTGGAGATCGG
>JBJXFG010000027.1:0-32559 GCA_046154665.1 Phycisphaerales bacterium
GTCGGTTCGGAGAGCCGACGTACCCCGACGGAAGGAGCCCGGTGATGCGACAGACGTGGGCGATGTTTGTCGACGCATACCGCGAGCTGAACGCCAAGAAGCTGTTCTGGGTGACGATGCTCATCTCCGGGCTGGTGGTGGGGGCTTTCGCGTGTGTGTCGACGACGCCGAGCGGGCTGAAGATTCTGGTGTGGGACCTGGAGCTGCCGTTCTTCAACTCGGCGATTCTGCCGAACGCCACCTTTTACAAGCTCATGTTCCAGACGCTGGGCATCGAGGTGTGGCTGACGTGGGCGGCGACGATCATCGGGCTGATCGCGACGTGCTCGATGATCCCTGATTTCGTGGCCGGTGGATCGGTGGAGCTGGCGCTGTCGAAGCCGATCTCGCGGGCGCGGCTGTTTTTGACGAAGTACGCCGCGGGGCTGTTGTTTACGCTGCTGCAGGTGACGGTGTTCTCGGTGGCGGCGTTTCTGCTGATCGGGATCCGTGGCGGGGAATGGCAGCCGCGGATCTTGCTGGCGGTGCCGATTGTCACGCTGTCGTACTCGTACCTGTTTTGCGTGTGCGCGCTGGTGGGGCTCTTGACGCGGTCGACGATCTTCGCGCTGATCGCGGTGATGGTGTTCTGGCTGGGGATCTTCGCGGCGGACACCGTCGAGCGCGGCGTGCTGCTGTCGATGCGCGTGCAGTCGGAGCAGCGCGTCCAGCGCTTGGAGGAGCGGCTGGAGAAGATCGAGAACCCGTCGAAGGCGGATGTGGCGGCGGAGAAGGCCAAGCAGGAATCCAAGGGGATTCTTGAGCGGGCTGCGGATGCGTTCCGCACCAAGCCGGTGACGGAGAGCGCGGCGATCATCAAGGGCGAACTGGTGGTGGCGCGGAAGCGCGAGGCCAGCTTCGCCAAGTGGCACAACGTGGCCTGGACGGTCAAGGCCCTGCTGCCCAAGACCAGCGAGACGACCAACCTGCTGGCCAAGCACCTGCTGCCCGAGAGCGAGCTGTCGAAGTTCCGCGATGCGCAGGTGCAGCAGGCGGAAGAGAATCAGCGTCAGTTCCGCGAGATGCAGCAAGAGCGGGAACGCGAGCGGGCGGCCAAGGCCGGGCGTCCGGTTCAAGAGCCCGGGGAAGTCGGTGACGACGACCTCGGCGAGTTTGGGCCGGGACTGGCCCGAGAGATCGAACGGCGGATCAACGAGCGCGGGCTGTGGTGGAGTGTCGGGACGTCAATGCTGTTCCAGGCCCTGGTGTTGGGGATCGCGTGCTGGGTGTTCTCGCGGCGGGATTTCTGAGGGAAGGCATCGAGGCAGCGCGGCATCGAGGCATCAAGGGCGGAATGAAAAACCCCGGCGCTTTCGCGCCGGGGCTGGGTTCTTCCACTCTCGATTCGCCACCGGCGATTCGCCCGATTTACCGCGTCGGCTTGGTCTCGTTGCCGCCCTCGACCTTGGGCTGCTCGGGCAGGGGGGCGTCGGTGAGCGGGTCGCGCAGCGGGAGGTGGTTCACTTCGCTGCCGAAGAAGTCGGTGAAGTGCTGCATGGTGGCGCGGCCGTTGACGTCGCCCTTGGCGATCGGTTCCCACTTGCCGACGATGAAGACGGCCATCTTGGCGGGGTCGATGGTGCGCTGGGCGACGCGGAGGACGTCGTCGGTGGTGACGGCCTTGACTCTGTCGCGGTAGTTCTGCCAGTAGTCCGCCGGGCGATTGGTCCACTCGTCGCTGATGAACAGGTTGATGAACCCGGCCTTGGAGGCGAAGTTCTGCGGGAAGGTTTCGATGGCGGCATTCTTGACCACTTCGAGCTCTTCGGGGCTCACCTTCTCGGTGCGGATCTTGTTGAACTCTTCGAAGACGATCTTGCCGGCCAGGGCGCAGGTCTCGTTCTTCGAATCGAAGCGGGCGATGAACTGGCCGGGGTAGTAGACGCGACTGGCGAACCCGCTGCCGGCGCCGTAGGCCAGGCCCTCGTCGGTGCGGACGCGGTTCATAATGCGGCTGGTGAAGCCGCTGCCGCCCAGGACGTCGTTCATCATCTCGATGGCGATGGCGTCTGGGTCGTCGCGTTTGATGCCCTGCGACATGATCTGGAACTTGCCCTGGGGGATGTCCTTTTCGACGTGGTAGACGCCGGGCTTGATCTGGTTGGTGGGGGCCGGGGGGTCGGGCATCTTGTCGCCCTTGTTCCAGCCCTGCATGGCCTGCTCGAGGCGTGCCAGCATCGAGGACTCTTCGAAGTCGCCGGTGACGCCGATGATGAGGTTGCCGGGCTGGAAGAGCTTGGCGTGGAAGGCCTTCATGTCGTCGATGGAGATCGAGTCGATCTCGGACTTGGTGGCGACGCGGCCCTCGAAGTGGTCGCGTCCCCAGAAGAACGCCGACGCTTCGCGGCCCATGATGGTGCTGGCGTCGTCGTTGCGCTGCTTCATTTCCTCGGTGACTTCCTTGCGGAGCAGCTCGGTGCGCTCGGAGTCAAAGCCGGGGTTGCGGATGACGTCCATGAACAGCTTGAACGACTGGTCAAGGTTCGAGGTGAGGCTATTGAGCGACGCCGAGGCGGAGGTGCCGCCGACCGAGGTCATGCACATGGCGGCGAGGAAATCGAACTCCTCGTCGAGATCGGCGGGTTTGATGGTGGCGGTGCCGCCGCGGCGGAGCATCGAGCCGGTCATGCGTGCCAGGCCGGCCTTGCCTTGCGGTTCGAGATAGGCCCCGCCGCGGAAGGTGAAGTTGATGCTGACCAGGGGCACCTCTTTCGAGGGCGCGAGGTAGACGGCGACGCCATTGGACAGCGTGCGCCGGTAGTCCTTGGCGTTGGGGGGGGTAAAGGCGAGCGGCTTGAACTCGATCTGCTCGGGGCGGGCGGGGAGATCGGCCAAGGCGGAGGGTGTGAGGGCCGAGGCGGCCAGGGCGAGCACGAGGCCCGCAGTGAGTTTGTGGTTTTTCATGGGTTGCTCTGGTGTCGGCGGCGGCGCCGCCGTGTGTGGGTGCGGGGAGGGGACGAGCGAAGAGAAACCCCTCCCTGACGGTCGGGGTTCTGTTTCGTCTGACTACTTCGCGGCCTTTTCGAGTTCGGCGATGCGCTCCTGGATCTTCTTGACCAGGAACTCGCCGACGGGCTTCATCTCTTCCGGGAGCTGGGCCTTCATGCCCTCGAACTGAGCGAGGCCTTCCTTCAGCTTGGCCGCGTCGGTTTCCTTGGTGATCATCTCGAGCTGCTTCTTCATGCCGGACTTCATTGGGCCGGGCATCTTGGCGGTGACGCGGGTGAACTCGGGGTCTTCGCCGGCGGGGGCGCTGCCGGGCTTGCGCTTGTAGATCGCCACCGAGCGGTTCTTGGGCTCGAAGTACTTGTTGGCCACGCGCTGGATGTCCTCGGCGGTGACGGCCTGCACGCGGGCCGGCGACGTGTTCAGATACTCCCAGCCGCCCTTGGCCTCCGCCCAGCCGATCTGGATCATCAGGAAGAAGGTGTTCTGGAGTCGGCGGAAGTCGTTCGCGGCGCTCTGGTTCTTCACCTTCTGCAGCTCGCGCTCGCTCACGAGCTCCTTCTTCAGCCGCTCGAGCTCTTCGTACCAGCCCGCTTCGAGCTGCTCGGGGGTGGCCTCGCCCTTGACCTCGGCGCCGAAGGAGAAATACCCGCCGTACTTGCGGTCTTCCTGGCCCGCGGCGGCGTCGTTGGCGATCTGCTTGCCCTCGGTCATCGACTTGTAGAGTCGGCCGGTGCGGCCGTTGAGCACGTCGGCCATCACCGCCAGCGCGAACGAATCGGCGTGGTTGAAGGGCACGGTCTTGTAGCGCACCTCGACCGACGGCTGGCAGTCGCACTCGGCGTACATCCGCTGCTCGGCGAGCTGCGGCATCTCGAGCGTCACCACCGGGGGCACCGGCTGCGCGCTGGGCTTGAGCCGCTCGAAGTACTTCTTGATGACGGGCTTGAGCTCGTCGCTCTTGAAGTCGCCGACCACGACGCCCACGATGTTGTTGCACCCGTAGTAGGTGTCGTAGTACGCCTGGGCGTCGGCCATGGTGTACGAGTTCAGGTCGCTGGTCCAGCCGATCACCGGCCAGTGGTAGGGCGAGGACTGCCAGAACATCGAATCAAACTGTTCCTGGTAGATGCCCGTCGGGGTGCTCTCGGTGCGCATGCGGCGCTCTTCGTGCACCACGTCACGCTCGGCGTAGAACTCGCGGAAGACCGAGTTGGTGAGCCGGTCGCTCTCCATCCACGCCCACATCTCGAACTTGTTGGCCGGGACGCTGATGATGTAGAACGTCATGTCGTACTCGGTGAACGCGTTCATCCCCGAGGCGCCCAGGTTGGTGTAGACCTTGTCGAACTCGTTGGGCACGGTGATCGACTTCTGCTCTTCCATCAGCCGGGCGAGCTCCTCGCGCAGGGCCTTCATCTCGGGGGTGTCGTTGCGGATGTCCCACGGGTCGTCGATCTCGCCGGCCTTCCAGCGCTTGTACTGCGAGCCGAGCTGGAGGTTCATCAGCTTCTGGCGGACCTCGGTCTGGCGGGTGCGGACCTCGCGGTCCTTGGTCGGGTCTTTGGTGCCGATGGTGTCGGTGCCCTTGAACATCATGTGTTCAAAGAAGTGGCTGATGCCGGTGATGCCGGGGCGTTCGTTCACCGAGCCGACCTTGGCGACCCAGCCGGCGGCGATGATGTTGGGCTCTTCGGTGCGCGGGTAGAGGAGGAACTTCATGCCGTTGTCGAGCGTGAAGACCTCGACGTTGACCTGCTGCGCCGAAGCGCCGGGGGCGGCGAGGGCCATGCCCGCGGCGCCGACGGCGGGCAGCAGGGCCGGGCCGGCCAGAAGGGCCGAGAGCGTCGCCGCCCCGGCTTTGAGGGCGGATGTGAGCGAACGCGGCATGGATGGGGTCTCCTGAAAGGGTTGAGGTTCGAAGGTTCGGAGGTGCGGAGGGGTGAAGATGGATGGGTGTCAACGCCCGTCCTGGGCTTCCCTACCAAAAACACAACAGATTCCCGGACGTGTGAGGCGCGGGGGATCATGGTACCGAGATGTCCGGTTGGCGTTGCTGGCGGACGCGGGTCGGCGGCACCCGAGTTGCAAGGCGGCGCGCGGAAACTACGATATTATGGTCGAGATTTCGCTATTCGGCGCCGCCGCCTTTCTTCATGGGCCCAGTCAGCCCGCACGACGGTGCCTCAGACAACCAGACGAGGAGTTCAACCATGCATCGCACCGACAACCTTCCACACCGCCATCTGGCCCGCGCCCTGGCCGCCGCCGTGATCGTTCTGAGCGCGGGCGGAGCCGCTTCGGCCCAGCACGGCAAGTTCGTGCTCTTCGGCGAGCCCGACGCGGCCTTCGCCGACGCGCCCAAGGAGCACACCTTTGTGCACCCCTGCACGTCGCCCTACTTCAACGAGAACTCGTTCGTCACCACCGATCTGCGTCTGTGGTACGCGTATCAGAAGTTTGACGACAAGACGCCGCTGGGCGAAGGTAACGGCCAGGTGGTCGCTGCCGAGGCGCGGGTGGCGCTGACCGACCGCATCCAGTTTCTGGCGTACAAGGACGGGTACCTGTGGATCGACTCGGACAACCTGGATGAAGAGGGCTGGAACGACGTGGCGGCGGGGCTGAAGTGGAACTTCTACCGCGATGTTCTGGAGCAGTTCCACATGGCGATCGGCGCCGGGTACCAGTTCCCGTGGGGCGACGCCGACGTGCTGCAGAACGACAGCGAGCTGCGCTTCTGGGGCTCGATCGACAAGGGCTTCGAGAAGCTGCACCTGGGCGCGACGGTGAACTTCCTCTTCGGCGTCGACGACGACGAACGCTGGGGCCAGTCCGGCCGCATCCACTGGGACATCCGCGGCGACTATCGACTCACCGACTGGTTCAGCCCGGTGGTTGAGTTCAACGGGAACCACTCGCTGGACGACCGCGACGCCGCGCTTCCTTTCCAGGGCGGCGACCTGGGCAACTTCGGCAAGGGCGAGGACGACCCGATCGTGACCGGCGGGGTGGGCGGCGAGCTGCGCCCGTGGGAGACCGTGTTCTTCCGCGGCATGTGGGAGACGCAGCTGAACGACGAGGAGAACCTGTTCGATTGGCGTGTCACGCTGTCGGTCGTGATCAACTTCTAGATGATGCGATCGCAGCTGGCCCCGAGCGTGAGCGTTGAATCGATCGGAGCCGTCCGCGCGAGCGGGCGGTCTTGGGCCGCATGATGATCGGGGACTTTGGACCGACGGCTTGCGCCGTCGGCTCTGCAGAAGAAAGAACGACTGGGGCTCGGGCGGTGGTCCATGTGTTTTCGGACCGCGGCCCGGGCTCTTTTTCTTTGATGGGGCTGACGCGTCCGGTGCGGCGCTCCACTCGGGCTGATTTCAGGACGAAGAAGTGAGGTGACGCCGTGGTCGTCTCCCCTTGTATGGGGGTTTCGGCACGGCGCTGGTTCTCACTTCATAGAGCAGGCCCCCCCCGAGCAGCCCCCCGCGAGCGGACCCATGCCCAGCGACTTTGGTCTGACAGTGCGCCGACACGAACGCCACGCGCTCTCGCTCGCGGCGCTTGTGGGCGTGGCCGATCACCCGGCCCCGTGCATCGGGGTCGAAGCGTTCATGGGCGGGCGCTTGCGCTTCAGCCCCGAATCCGGCGTGAGCGAGACCGGCATGCCCGGCACCGTGGTTGATCTTGGCGCGGGCGGGCTGGGGTTGAAGCTGCCGCTGTATCTGCCGCGGGGTTCGGTGCTGCGGGTGCGGGTGCTGGGCGAGGACGGCTCGGTGTCGCGTCTGCGGCTTGATCTGAAGGTGCGGGTGCAGCGCGTGACGATGGTCGACCGCAAGCCGACCTACCTGATCGGGACTTCGTTTGTTGATGCTTCACCCGCGGCGCTGGCGGCGGTGAAGAAGTTGATCGAAGAGTGCGGCGTTGCCCTGGCGGCCGCCTCCGCGGCTGGGGGTGGTGGGGGAGGTGCCGCATGATCAACGGATCAGACTATCTGCTGCGTTCGCTGGTGGACGAGCACCTGATCTCGACGGCGCAGGCCGAGCAGGTGAAGCGTTCGTCGCTCGAGCGTTCGGTGCCGGTGGACGAGGCGTTGGTGGCGCTGGGGATGGTGTCGCCGCGCGACATTGGCCTGGTGCGGGCGACGCTGCTCGAGGTGCCGTTTGTGGACGTGCCGTCGTACGACGTGGACATCGCCAACGCGCGGCTGCTGCCCCGTTCGGTCGCGGAGAAGCACCGGGCGTTCCCGCTGTTTGTGCAGGGCGCGGTGGTGACGGTCGGCATGGCCGATCCGCTGAACATCAAGGCGATCGACCAGCTCCGCCAACTGATCAAGGGCGAGATCGAGCCGGTGCTGTGCCTGCCCGAGGCGCTGGCTTCGCTGACGGCCAAGGCGTACTCGCTCTCCTCGGGTCACGATGATCCGCAGGCCCACGCCGACGCCGTGCCCGCCGACTTGACGACGGGCGAAGAACCGATCGTGGCGGCGGTAAACCAGATCATCAACGATGCGACGAGTTCGGGCGCGTCGGACATCCACATCTCGCCGTGCGAGCACGAGCTGCAGCTCCGCATCCGCGTGGACGGTCAGTTGGTGGTTCGGCAGGGGCCGCCGTTGAGTGCTCACGCGGGGATCGTGCAGCGTCTGAAGGTGATGGCGAACCTCGACCTGACGCAGACGCGGCGCCCGCAAGACGGGAAGTTCCGCTTCACCTGCCGCGGCGAGACGCTCGACGTGCGTCTCTCGACGATCCCGACGGTGTGCGGCGAGAACATCGTGATGCGCCTGCTGCGCCCCAACGGGCAGATTCTCGACTACGCCGACCTGGGCATGAACGAGGCCCTGGTGCACGGGATTGAGGAAGTCCTCGAGCACCCGCACGGCATGCTGCTGGTCACGGGTCCAACAGGAAGCGGCAAGACGAGCACGCTGTACACCGGCTTGAAGAAGCTGAATACGCCGAGCGTCAGCATCGTGACGATCGAGGATCCTGTCGAGATCCGCATGCACGGCGTGCGTCAGGTGCAGGCCAATGCTGAGATCGGGTTCACGTTCGCGGCGGCGCTGCGGTCGATCCTGCGGCAGGACCCGGACATCATCCTGCTGGGCGAGATCCGCGACGCCGAGACGGCGCTGATCGCCACGCAGGCTTCGCTCACCGGCCACTTCGTGCTGAGCACGCTGCACACCAACGACGCGGCGGGGGCCATCGCCCGACTGAAAGACCTGGGCGTGCCCGGCTTTGTCATCACCAGCGCCGTGCTCGGCGTGATCGCGCAGCGCCTGGTCCGCAAGGTGTGCCGCGACTGCGCCGAGGTCGCTTCGCCCGACCGCGTGATCCGCGCCCGCTTCGGCGTCGAGGCCACCGACGACAAGTTCATGCGCGGAGCCGGCTGCGCCCGCTGCGGCGGCTCGGGCTTCCGCGGGCGCGTGGGCATCTATGAACTGCTCCGCGTCACGCCGGCGGTGGCGCTCGAGATCGAACGCGGTGCCAACACGGGCCAGCTCAACAGCTTCGCGGTTCGCAACGGCATGGTCCCGATGTGGCGCGACGGGCTCGACAAGGCCCGCATGGGGATCACCTCGCTCGAAGAGGTGGCCCAGGCCGTCGCGACGTTCGAGATGGAAGAACCCGTGCGGTTGAGGATGTCGGCGTGAGCCAGCTCACCTACCAGTTCCGAGCGGTCGACGCGCGGGGGCGAGAGTCCCAGGGCCTGGTCAAGGCCGGCACGCGCCAGGATGCGTACCGACGGATCGCGTCCAGCGGCGTCACGCCCGTCAAGATCATCGAGGCGCGCGAGGGCGGCGGATCGCTAATCTCGCGCTTCCGCACGCGGGTGAAGCCGCATGAGGTGGCGCACTTCACCTACCAGCTCAGCGTGCTGCTCGAGGCCCGCATCCCGGTGGTCGAGTGCTTCCGCTCGATCGCCGACCATGAGCCGAACCCCGCGTTCCGCAAGGTGATTCTCGATATCGCCGCGACGGTGCAGGGGGGCAAGTCGATCACCGAGGCGCTGGGGGCTCACAACGGGCTGTTCGGCGAGGTATACGTGCAGACGGTGCGCGCCGCCGAGGCCAGCGGCAATCTGATCAAGGTGCTGGGTCACCTGGCGGAGCAGGTGGAAGAGCAGGGCGAGATGCGCCGGATGATCAAGGGCGCGCTGATGTACCCGATCACGGTGGTGGCGGCGCTGGTTCTGGGAACGGGGTTCCTGGTGACGTTCGTGGTGCCGAAGTTCGCGGAGATGTTCCGCGGGCGTGGCGTCGCGCTGCCGTTTCTCACGGAGATGCTCGACGCGGTGGGCACGTCCGTCAAGGATTACTGGTTCTTCTATCTCACCGGGACGGGGGTTTTGTTCGTCGTGTCCCGCGTGCTGCTGCGGAGCACTCAGGTCAGGTCGCTGCTTGACCGATGCTTCGAGCGTGTGCCCCTTGTTGGAGGGGTACTGATCGGTCTGGCGGTGTCGCGGTTCGCGTCGGTGTTCGGGCTGTGCCTGACATCGGGGCTGGGGCTGATCGACACGCTGGAGATGTCCGGCAAAGCCTCCGGGCGCGCGACGATTCGGAAGGATGTTGAGACGATGATCCGGCAGGTGAAATCAGGCGGCAAGCTGGGCGATGCGCTCCAGGGCTGCCCGTCGATGCCGGGGTTTGTGAAGCAGCTTTTCCGAGCCGGCGAGGAGTCCGCCGAGCTCGGCCGCATGTGCCAGATCATCTCGCGGCACTACGGGCGAGAGACGCGGCACATGGTGAAGAACGCCGCCACCGTGATCGAGCCGGTGCTGATCGCGCTGCTCACGGGTGTGGTGCTGATGGTGGCCCTGGCCATCTTCCTGCCCATGTGGAACATGATGAATCTGATGCAGTAGATCGACCTGATGACCATGCGCGGCATGTGCCGCGTTCAACCAAGAAAGGCCGTGCCGCGACGCATGGAGCATCCCCCGGAGCAAGAAGCCCCGGCGGCAACAAGGAGTCGAAACATGAATGAGTTCAGCAAGAATCGCGCTGGGAATCGTGGCTTCACCCTGGTGGAGCTGATCGCGGTCATCGTGGTGCTGGCGATCCTCTCGGGCATCGCGGTGCCGAAGTACATCGATTACTCGGCGCGGGCCAAGTCGGCGGCGCTGCAGGGCGCGCTGGGCGGCATCCGCACCGGCGTCGCCCAGTACTTCGCGGACCAGTCCGTCAGCGGCACCGCGCTGTATCCGACCCTCACCCAGCTCACCACCGTGGGCACGGTGATGCAGGAACAGATCCCCGCCAACCCGTACAACGGGCTGAGCAGCGTGAACAGCGCCACCGCCACCGAGGCCGCCGCCGCGACGCGCACCGTCGGCACCGGCACCAGCGCCAGCGGCTGGCGGTTCTATGTCGATAACTCGCTGTCGACGCCCGCGGCGGTGTTCTACGCCAACAGCTCGGATGCGACCCGTGTCGTCGATCCGGCCGGCGGGTTCATCACCGCCAACAAGCTCTGATCGCTGGTCTCGTGCCTCGGACCCGGCCTTTCGACAAGGGAATAGCACCGCCGAAGGGGATGGAGGAGTCCCCTTCGGCGTGTGTGTTTCGAGATTGTGCTGCCGATCCGGCTTCGGGTACCCCGCCGGTCCCCGGCGGCTGGATTCTCGCAGCACTGAAGACCCGCCGGGGACCGGCGGGGTACCCGTGCACTCGCCCTTCGCGCCATGACCCACCGTCACGCCTTCTCGCTCGTCGAACTGATCGCCGTCATGGCGATCCTCGGTGTGCTTTCTTTGGCGTCGATCCCGGCGGTCGGGGCGATGTCGGAATCGCGCCGGCGCGGGGCGGGTGCGGAGATCGAACGAAGGCTCATGCTCGCCCGCGCGTGGGCCGCAAGCACCGGGCAGCCGGCCGGGCTGCGCGTCACGACCTCGACGGGGCAGCTCGAACTGCTCCGCATCGCCGCGCCCGGCGCTGCACCCACGGCGTTGCCGGGTTCGACCGGCGAATCCGACGCGGGCTCGAGCGTTCTCATCTCGCAGCTGTACACGGGGACTTCGATCGCGTCCATGTCGGTGACGCCCAGCGGCGATTCGGCGGTGTGGTTCGCATACGACGGCACGCCGCAGGTGCGGACCAGTGCCGGCGTGCTGGTGGGTGACCTGAGCACCGACGCGACGATCACGGTGCAATCGGGACCGACGATCACGGTGCGGGTTCTGACGGGGCTGGTGGAACGATGAAGCGGCGCACGAACTCATCCCGGCGCTTCGCGGCTCGAGGCGGCTTCTCGCTCGTCGAGGCGATCGTGGTGGTCATCGTGGTATCGCTGCTGGTGCCGCCCTCGGTCTCGATGCTGCAGCAGGCACAGACTTCGCGGATGGACTCGACGAACACGCTCCGCGCCGGTGTGCTGGCGCGGGCGGTGATGGAGCAGGTGCTCGCCGACGCGTCGAGCCCCTCGGCCTCACGGGGCATGGCGGCGCTGGCAAACCCGACGACGTACCTTGATACCGGCACCACAGGGCTGAAGGCTCGGCTGGCGAGCGTCACGTCGGCGTACCAGACGCTCGGGCTCTCGTGGGACCTGAGCATCGGGGGGCTGATCTCGCAGTCCGGTTCGGCGGATGCCGACTCGACCAAGAACATCTACCGCGCCGTGACGGTCACGGTGACATGGAACTCGGCGCGGAGCGGCGTCGGGGCGCGCTCGTACGCACTCTCGTCGTTGGTGACGGACCTGACGCCATGAGATGTACGCCGTTCCATCCTGATCGAGCGGATCGCCGGGGCTTCACGCTGGTCGAGATGCTCGCCACGCTGGTGGTGGTGGGCACGGTCGCCGCGATCACTTCGCCGATCGTGGTGGGTGCAACGCAGGCGTTTGCGAAGTCGGCGTCGCAGCGCCGCGCCGCCGAGCAGGTGGCCGGAGCGCTCGACAGGCTCAGCCGAGTTCTCCGCGAGGCACCGGCGAAGAGTTCACCCGCCGGCGCGGCCGACTTCGCGTCCGCCGCCGCGGACAACTTCGCACTGTCGAACGGCCTCAACGTCACGCTCAGCGGGAGCACGCTGATGCTGGGCAGCACAACCGTGAAGGGATCGCCGCTGTGCCAGAACGTCACGGCGTTTCAGATCACGTACCTCGATAGCGCGGGTGCAGCGGTGAGCGTTGCGTCCGGTACGGACAGCGTGCGCCGCGTCGTCATCCGCCTGGCGGCGCAGGGTGTGGATCTTTCGACCACTGTGTGGCTGCGGGCGAGCCTGAACGAAACATGATCCGCGAGCTGAACAACTCCCTTCCTTCAGCCCGTCGGCGAGCGCCGCGGGAGCGCCGCGCCGCCGCGCTGGTCATGACCGTGCTGATGCTCGCGGGGATCAACCTCGCGGTGGTGTCGGCGGTGACGGGCGGCGGCGACGATGCACGGTTGGCGTCGACGCGGGCCGACACGGAGCGGGCCTTCTATGCCGCCGAGAGCGGGGCCGCGCTGGTGGTCGGCGAGTACGCCGCGGGGCGCAGCGTCCCGACCGGGACGCGGACCATCGCGGGCGGCGCGAGCGTCACGATCACGGCATCGGCGCCGAGCGCGCCGATGGACGTGGTGATCATTGGTGCATTCGGGCAGGCGCAGCGGCGCGTGGAGATCAGTATTCAGTAGACCAGTTATCCCGGACCCTTTGCGGCGTGACCGACAGATCACCCCAAAGCAGGCCCCAAAACCAGCCGACATTGTCAGCACTGCCGACAGCTGTGCCCGCGTGGGCGGCGCATCGGCGGACCTCGAACCACACGAGAACCGAACCGTGACACGATCGATGCTGCTCGTCGAGATCGGGCCGGGCCGCCTGCAGGCGGGCCTGTGGCGTTCCGGCGCGCTCGACCAGGTTCACACCGTGCTGCTGGACGAATCTAGCTGGGAGCAGGCGTGGAAGGAGGGGCTGCGACCCTTCGATGCCGCTCTGAGCGAGGCGTTGTCCCCGCTGCCGATCGGCGGTGTGGAGGCGGTGTGCTTCTACCACTCGCCGAGTGTCGTTGTGGACGTGTTCTCATCGCCGGTGGCGGGGCGCAGCGGTGCCGACGCCGCGATGCTGGCGCTGGCCGACGCCGCGGGCTTCTCGATCAACGATCAACCGCACGACCACTGCCTGATCCGCAGCGACCCTTCGAGTGTTCACGGCGGCGTCGAGGCGCAGGCGCGTCAGCACCACCGGCTGATCGCCGCGGACAGCGACGAGGCGGCCGAGAGCGTGACGGGCTGGCTTGCGCGGGCGGGCGTCCGCGCCACGGCGCTGGTGCCGATGGCCGCGCCGCACCTTCGCCGGCTGGTTGATCGCGTCACACACAGCGAACACGAGGGCGCGACCGTGATGCTGCGCATCGGCGAGCACCGGGCCCATCTCGCGGCGAGTGTCGGCGGACGGCTGCGGCTGGTCCGCCATGTGAGCCTCGATCTTGGGACACTGACGCAGGCGCTCACGATGCCCATGACCGTCCGTGGTCCTGCAGGAACCAGCGAAGTGAAGCTCTCGCGCGAGGAAGCGCGGGCGGTGTTCTTCCGCGTCGGCGTGCCGACACGCGACACCGTCATCGACGAAGCGCGCGGCCTCACCGGCGCGGCGGCGCTGCCTGTCGTGCAGCCGGCACTGCAGCGCGGCATCGTCGAAATGCGTCAGGCGCTGCGTTTCGGCCTCGAAGAGCCCGAGCGGGCCGGCGCGAGGTTCGTGCTGGTCGGACCCGGCGCTTCAGTGCCGGGGCTGGGCGAGATGCTGGCCGCGCAGCTGGCCCTCACACCGGCGCTGCCGACAGACTTCTCCGAGCACCAGACCGACCTGCACGAAGCGGGCACACAGCTCATCAGTGTGGGCATCAACCTGCTGCCGCGGAAGGCCGCTTTCGAGCAGGGGCTGCGCCGCGTGAAGGTGGCGCTGTTGGCCGGCGCGGCGTGCGCGCTGGCCTATGGGTTCATCGACGGCGCGCTCACCTGGAATCAGACCCGCGCCCTGCTTGAGAAGGCCGAGGCCCTGCGCGAGCCGTCGCGGTTGGCGCGCGAAGTGGTCGACTCGCAGGCGGTGCTCGAGGCTCGCCGCGCCTCGATGTCGGCGCTCCGCGCCGCGGTGCGTAAGAGCATGGGGGACAGCCCGCCGTGGTCGGCGTGGATCAGCGAGCTCGCGCAGATCACGCCCGCCGGTGTGACGCTGCGCGACATCAGCATCACGACCTCGGACCAGGGCCAGGCCCGCTGCGAACTCCGCGGCGTGATGAAGGGTGAGCCCGGCGCGCGCCCGGACCTGGGCGCGTTCGTGACGGCGCTCGAAGCTTCGCCGCTGGTCGCGGGGGTGATTCTGGGCGGGACGCAGCGGTCCTCGTCGGCGTCGGCCGAGCAGGACGCGGTGGACTTCCAGACGACGGTGACGCTGGTGGCCCTGCCCGCGTGGACGCCCCGGGGTTCGGTGCCATCCTCGGCCTCGGCAAGGGCCCCACAGACTTCGGAGGTGAAGCCATGAGCCAGGTTCCCCGCGCGTTGGTTTCGCAGTGCGTGGTCGGTTCGGCGTGCCTCGTCGGGCTGGCGCTGGGGGTGCTCGAACCCCTGCACTCGGCGCACCGCGACGCGATCACGCAGTTTGAGGAAGCGCAGTGGCTCGCCGCCCGCGCGGGCGAGATGTCGGCGCGGATGCCGGCGCTGACCGCCGAGCAGGCGGAGTTCGCACAGGAAGTTGAGGCCGTCACGAGCCGGAGTGTTCCGGCCCGCGACACCGCGCGGCTGAACGCGGGCATCGAAGAGATCGCGGCCCGCGCTGGTGTGAACGTTGAACGCACGCAGCCGCGCGAGACGACGGTTCTCGCCGCGACGAACGCTTCGGCTGCGCCGGGTGTCGGTGCGCCGGCCGTCCGCCCCGACGCTGCGCTGGGGTTCTCGATCGATGTGTCTGGCTCCTACGGCGGCCTCGCGTCTTTCCTGCGGTCGCTCGAAGAGGAACTCGGGTTCACGCGGGTGCTGTCGCTGCGGGTCACGCCCGAGGGTGAGCATGAGGACCGTGTCCGGGCCACCATCACCACCGCGCACTACGCGTTTTCTCTGCCAAAGCCGGCACCCGAGGGCGGGGCGGCGACCGCCAACGTTCCGGAGGTGAAGCCATGAGTCGCGCCGAACTGACACGATGGAACCTGATCGCCGCGGGCTGCGCCGTGGCTCCGCTGGTGCTGGTGAGCGCCGTGCCGTCGCTGATGGGGACGGGCCCGCGGCTGTCGATCGGCGCGTCACCCGCCGCGGTCGAGAACGCCCCGAACGTCGGCACACCGCGTGCCACGCCCGATCAGCTTGCGGCGCTGGAGCGTGTGCGGGCGCTGCGGACCGCGAGCGTCGGCGAATCGCCCTTCCGCCCCGCGCCCGCGCCGGTGGAAGCGCCCGAACCGGCACCGACGCCGGAACCCGTGCCTGCCCCCGCGCTGATGGCACCGCCTGAACTGACCATCCGCGGCGTGATGCGCCAGGCCGACGGATCGGTCCGCGCGCTCATCGGTGGCAAGCTGAAAGGCGTGGGCGACGAAGTCGCGCCGGGGTGGACGATCTCCGCGATCGACGCCGGCGCGAGGTCGGTCACGCTGACCAGCAGCGACGGACAGACGCACACGATTGCGCCGAAGTGAGCGGACGAACCAAGCCGCACGACACACGAGCCCTGAGCGTGAGCGAGTGCGTTCGAACGGTCGGTCCTTTGAGCGCGGACGGTGAAACCCGCCGCTGACGCTGCAGCTCCTTGATTACGTCTCGTTTGTGGTTGTCGATTTCTTGACCGACGGCTCGCGCCGTCGGCTCTGCTCACGCGGCTACTTCTGCTCGATCCGCAGCTGTTCCTTCTGCGCCGCGTCGCCGCCGGTTCTCTCGGCGGCCCGGGCCGCGCGGAAGGCCACCATCCCCGGGGGCTCGGGGTACAGGCTGTTGACCGAGTTCTCAGGCATGCCGCGACGGAGCATGATCGCCCGCAGCTGGTCGTACGCGTAGCGCTGGATCTCGGCGGGCGCTTTCGTGTAGATCGTCGCGGCCTGCGTGGGGTCCATGTCGCCCATCGCCATCATGCTGATGAGCACCTGCGCGGCCATGTCGCCCAGATTGGTCGGCATTTCCTCCATCCGGTTCTCGCGGTCCGGGGTGGTGCGCACCGTCTGCTTCTCTTCGTAGTACAGCTTGTGGACTTCCTCGGCGTACTTGAAGCCCGCCGCGAAACGCCGCAGGTTGTTCCGCAGCAGCCCGTTGTAGAACGCGTCCATCAGCGCGCTGGCCACCTCGCCCGCCGCGACGTGCGGCACGCTCAGGCGGTCGTTGGCGAGCTGCTTCTTCACAAACTCGCCCAGCGGCAGCTGGTACTCCACCCACTTGTCGGGGTCGTTGATGTTGTTGCCTTCCCAGGTGATCAGTCGCTGCATGTACTTCTGCGCCTGGTCGTACTCGCCCATCCGGTAGTAGACGCGGATGACGTCGCGCAGGAAGTTTTCGTAGCCGGCGCCGTACAGGGTGTAGGCCTTGCCGGCGCGCTCGGCGACTCCTCCACGTTTGGCGAGTTCTTCGACCACGTCGCCGTAGGAATCGGCCCAGTTGGTGTCGAGCAAGGCGTTGTACGAGTCGAGGACGGGGTCGTAGAAGATTCGGCCTGAGCGGAAGAGTTCCTGCAGGCCCTGCACGATGATGCGGTCGGTGTTGAGGGTGTCGAACTCCTCGGTGCGGGAGCGCTCGAGCATCTCCTCGACGCCGTGGGCCGACCAGTAGATGGCGTGGCTGGAGGCGTGTCGCCAGTCGAGCGGGCCGAACTTCGTGGTGTAGCGGGCCATGCGGGCCGGGTCCATGTTCTTCTCGTCGATGAGCACGCGCTTGCGGATGTGGGGGATGAGCCGGTCCCAGGCGTCCTTGAAGGCGGCATCGGCGCGGAGCCGGTCGACGACCGAGTTGCGCGAGCTGTCGGCGAGGCGGAAGATGTTCTTCTGCGAGTACCAGCTTGAGTCGTAGACGTCGGCGAGGGTGTAGAACCGCAGCAGCGTCTCGTCGAGCTTGAGGTTGCCCTCTTCGAGGAGCATCGTGACGAGGGCTTCCACCTTGCTGGTGAAGCCGCCTTCGGGCTCGGGGTCGCCGGGGCGGAGCTTGGCACGCTGGTCGGCGATCTCCTTCTCGATGACGTCCTGCAGGCGCTCGGGGGCCTCGGCGACGGGGCGGAGCCATTCGACCATCAGCTTGCGTGCTTCCTGTGAATCCTCGGGCATCGAGGGCGGCACGCCCAGGACGAAGGTCCACTCCTCGGCCATGCGGCGCTTGTAGAAGCGGTTGGCGTCATCCGAGAACGACTGGATTTTGTGGTTGAAGATCCACGCGAGCTCTTTGTAGAGCAGCACGTCGTTGGGGTTGCGCGGGATGGCCTCTTTGCGGAGCAGGTCGACGCCGGCCTTGACCCACGTCCAGCGTTCGCTGGCGGTGTTGGTCGCCACCGAGATGTTGTACGACATGTTCCAGGCGTGGAAGGCCCAGACGCGCGGGAAGCGCGGCTGCAGGCGGGTGATGGCCTGGCTGAGCTCGATCGCTTCGTAGAACTTGCCTTCCTCTTTCAGCTTGGTCGCGCGGAGCCAGAGGTAGTTGACGAACAGGCCGCGGAACGCGCCCATGGCGATGCCCAGCGCGACCTCCGGCGGGTCGCCCTCCTGCGCCTGGTCCGTGTAGACCATCTCGGCGCGGCCCGCCTCGGCGGTCAGGGCCACGCTCAGCGGGCCGCAGACGAGCAACGCCGCGGCGGCGAGCACGAGGCACACGATCTGGATCCATCGGTTGCGTTGAGGCATGGCGAGTCCCCCTTTTTGTTCCGCGCGAAAATCACTGACCCGAATACACCGCGAGCTCGCGTCGGCGGAAGGCAATCCAGCCGATCGTGAGCGCGCCCAACGTCCATGAGCCGATCAGCGCCACCGCGCCGCCCAGTGAAGCCCACGAAACCAATCGGCCCTCGACGAGTTTCTCGGCGGGCTTGAGCTCGCTGAACGCCTGGAACGCCCACGACGCCGGGATGGCCACCGCTCGAACCAGCACCGCGAAATAGTTCACTTCCTTGGTCTTCTCGTCATAGGAGACATAGACCTCGAGCGATTCCTTGAGGAACCCCGAGCTCTCGGCGGCGAACAGCACCGTGAGCGCCACCAGGCACGCCACCGGGAAGTTGAGGAACGTGGCGGCGGCGATGGCGACGGCGGCGATGAAGCCGAGCTTGACCCACAGCGCCGACATGACGCGGAAGAAGTTGGCCTCGTACCCGCCGGAGCGGTACATGAGTTCGAGCCCGCCGGGCGGGAAGTTCACCGTGAACTCGTTGCTCGGGTCGCTGCCGATCTCGATGGTCAGCCGCCCTTCGTCGTCGATCACGTCGGGCTCGATGGAGAGCGAGTTGGTGACCTTGAGGGCCGTCGAGACGTCGCGGGGGAACCCGTTGATGATGAACCTGAGGCGGTAGATATCCGACGGGTTGTTCGAGCCGGCATTGACCTTGTAGCGCAGGGTGAGCTCACCGCGCTCGGCACGCTCCTTCACGGCCTTGAGGCCCTCGAACACGAAGATGCTCGTGAAACCCGGCTCGATCGAGCGGGCTTCGATGTAGATCGACTTGAGCAGCTCGGACTCGAGTTCCTTCCGCAGGCGTGGGGAAGGTTCCAGCGCGGGGTTGTCGGCGATCGCCTGCTCCACCCGGCTGTCGAGCGCTTTCGACACCGCTTCCATATTGAGGTCGGGCGGCAGCGGCTGCACGCCCGCGCGGGCCGTGAGCACCTGCAGCTCAAGGATCCGCCGGTCCTCACTCATGAACTCGTTGACGACTTGGTACCGCACGATCTCGCGGGTCCGCGGCGTGTCCTGGAAGTTCTCGAAGCGCTGCTTCACGTCGGCCATCCGCGCCTCGATCTCGCGGTCGACCTGCGGGTCCGTCGGGTCGGCGCGCTTGCCGTCTTCACGCACGAGGTAGGAAACCTCGCCCACGGCCTTCTGGTGCGAGAGGTATTCGGCGAACAGGAACACGCCCGCCGCGGTCACGGTGAGCAGCACCGCGTTGAGGCCCATCACGCCCAGCCACTTGCCCAGGACATATTCCCAGTGCCGCACCGGCTTGGTCATCGTCTGCCAGATGATGCGGTCGCGCTGCTCGAACGCCACCGTCCCCGCGGCGAGGAACAGCGTGAGCATGGCGAGCACGGCGTAGGAAAGCCCCACGCCGTAAGACAGCCACTGCTGCACGCGGAAACGCAGGGGCTGGTCTTCGGTGAGCATCCCGGGGATGACGGCGAGGAACAGGATCAGGATGACGATGAAGACCAAGCTGACCTTCATCCGCACCGCTTCGGTGAGCACGTTGCGGGCCACGGCGAAGACGGGCGTCGAGCCGCTCAGAGCAACCTTGAGAACCTGCATGAGGATCAGGAAGAACAGCGTCAGTGGCACCACGCCCAGCAGCACCTGCCCCATGCGGGCGGTGGGCTCCCACGCGGCCAAAGGCCACGCCACGCCCCAGCCCAGCACCAGCAGCGCCAGATAGCTCAGCCCCAGCCCGAGCCAGATGACGAACAGCGTGCCGGTGGCGAGCGCCGCGGCGATGCCCACGATGATGAGCGTGCCTTCGCTCGAGCGCATCGAACGCTTGCACGCCTCGGCGCCTTGCTTGAGCAGGGCCACCGGGCCGGCATCGATAAAACGAGCCATCGGGCCGGGGTTGATGACTTCACGCGTCTGTCCGGGGCTGGCGGCCGCGCCTTCGGTGGCCGAGCCGGGGCGGTTGGCGTCGACCCACAGGACGCCGAGGGTGAGCGACATGAGGGCGACGACGACGACCGACGCGATCCACTTGAAGCGTCGGGAGCCCTGAATGAAGTTGAGGCGGGCCAGCAGGCTCATTGCGGCTTGTCCTTCTGGCCGTCATTTCCACCGCCGCCGCCGCCCATCAGCGAATCGAGCAACGATTGGTCCACGTCGCGCTTGGGCTCGGGCGCTTGCGGGCGCGCGGCGGGCGGCGCGTCGACGGTGCCGCTGAGGTTCTCGATGAGCGAGCGATCGGGCTGGTTGCCGGCGGCGCGGGCGGGCGTCGGAGGGGGCGCGACGGGCATGGGCTCGTCGTTGCGCGAGGTCACGAGGCTCTCGATGAGTTGGGCGCCGGCCTGAGCCCCGCCGCCGGTGAGGAACGACGCCGTCATCCCGCCGCTGCGGGCACCGCTGGTCGCCACACGCTCGGCCTGGGCCCGCTCGACCAGGTCGATGAACAGGTCTTCGAGCTTCTGGCGCGGGCGCGAGACGCGGGCCGCGGCGTGCCGGTGGCGCTCCAGCACCGCGTTGACCTCGCGGATGGCCTCGGGCGGCAGGTTGTCGGTTTCGAGGACGATGCGGTCCTGGGCTTCGAGCAGCGAATCGCAGGTGCCGGCGGCGCGGATCTTGCCGCCGTAGAGGATCACGAGCCGGTCGACGCAGTCCTCGACGTCAGAGAGCAGGTGGCTGGAAAGGATGATGGTCTTGCCGCGCCGGCCAAGCATCGAGATGAGGTCCTTGACCTGCCTGTTGCCGATGGGGTCGAGGCCGGTGGTGGGCTCGTCGAGGATCAGCAGCTCAGGGTCGTTGATGAGGGCCTGGGCGATGCCGATGCGGCGCTGCATGCCCTTGGAATACTCGCGGACCTGGCGGTGCTGCACGTTGGCGAGGCCGACCATGTCGAGCAGTTCGTCGATGCGGCGCTTGCGGACCGGGCCGTCGAGTTGGAACAGCTTGGCGTAGTAATCGAGCGTCTCGCGGGCGTTTAAGAAAGGGTAGAGGTAGCTCTCTTCCGGCAGATATCCGATGCGCTTCTTGATCTCGACATCGTGCGGGTGCGTGCCGAAGACGGCCAGGCGGCCCGATGTCTTCTTGAGCAAGCCCAGGATCATCTTGATGGTCGTCGACTTGCCCGAGCCGTTGGGCCCGAGCAGACCGAAGACCTCGCCGCGGCGCACGTCGAAGTCGATCCCGTCGACGGCCCTGGCCCGGTCGCGCAGCCAGAAGTCCTTGAACAGTTTGGTGAGTCCCTGGGCAAGGACAACGGGGGCTTCGGTCATGGGCTTGTTTTCCCGGCCCGCTTTCGCGTGCGGGCGATTCGACTCAGAACGGAACGTGCTTACTTGGGCTGCTCGGCGGGCAGCAGGCCCGCGCCCAGCGCGCGCCGGTACGCCGGATTCTCTTCCATCTTGCGGCGCTGCTCGGCGGCCTGCATGGCCTTGGCGATCTCCGGGTCGGCGCTGAGGCGGAGCACATACTTCGCTGTGTCACCCGGGATGAACTGCGATTCCACGATCGGGGAGTTCAGGAACTCCCGCATCGCCTCGCTCCACTCACGCGTGACGAAGACGCGCGGGTTGGCGAGGAACTGCTCGCGCTTGGCGGTGAAGCCCGCCGCGCGGGTCTGCGCCGAACGCTCCACCGTCGAGCGGTACGACTCGGCCTCGGAGATCAGCGCCGCGGAACGGCCCTCAACCTTGACCGGTTCGAACGCCTGCCCGTTGATCGTGATCGGCCCGCCCTTGTACGAGCCGTCCATCAGGCCCTGCAGCACTTCGAGCGTCTTTTCGGCGCCGGCGTTGTCGGCGCTGTCGATCTGGCGTTCGTATTCATCGATCAGCCCCAGCACCAGCGGGTACGCCGCGCCGGCGGCTTCGTTCAGCAGCTTGGCGCGGTCCTTCTCGGCGTTCTCGCGGTCGGTCGCGGCCTTGCTCTCGGCGGTCTGCACCGCCTGGTACGACTGCCTTGTCCACAGCGGCGGCGTCTCGTCCCGCAGCGAGACCGAATCGATCCGCAGCCCGCTGTTCATCTCGTCGAGCGCCGACTGGGCCGTGCGACGGACGCGGTCTTCGATCTCCGAACCCACCGAGCCCGCGCCGCCGGCGGTGCCCAGGTTGGCGCTGTTGCGCTTGAGGATGTCGTCGAGCGAGATTTCGGCGATGACCCGCACCGCGGCCCGTTCGACCACCGCCCGCACCAGCGAAGACTCGGCGCCGTCGGCGAGCGACTGCACAAACGCCGAGGGGTTGTCGCGGTGATACGCCACGCCGAAGCGGGCGTGGGCGAGGTTGCTATCGCCGGTGATGAGTGAGCCGTCGGTGCCGGGGCGGAGAGCGCCGCCCATGCCCAGCTCTCCCGGCGGCCTGAGGCGGTCGTCCTTCGAGAGGAAGGGGTAGAACGACTCATCAAGGTCGAGCTTGTTCTGCGCGGTCGAGACCTGCACGATCTGGCCCAGCGGGTAAGGCAGGCTGAAGTGGACGCCCGGTTCGAGGTCGGAGGCGTCGAGCTTGCCCAGGGTGGTGCGGACGCCGCGCTCGGCCTGATCGATCTTGCGCACGCCGCTGAACGCGAAGAGCGCCAGCAGCACCAGCATGAGCACTTGCAGGAGGCGGTAGGTGAGCTTGAGGGCGTCGCCGAGCGACTTGTTGGCGAGTTCCATCGAGGCGGCGCGGGCCTGGCGCACGTCCTCCGATCGGAGGGTGAGCGAGGCGGCTCGGCGTGGGGATTCGACGGGCATTTCAATCTGCGCCGGGTCGATGTCGCCGCCGAGATTCGTGGGGTCGTTGGTGCTCATCGGGCCTCCGCGGTGGCGGCGGTCTTGGTGTCTGCATCGGTCGACGCCGTTTCAGCAGCGGGCTTCGAAGCGTCCGACGCCGGCGTCGCCGCGGGCTTGGTGCCCGCGGGCTGCGCGGGCCGCTCCATCAGCGGCTTGAGCGTGGCCGGATCAAAGATGTCCGGCCCGAACATGCTGGTGGGCAGCACCAACATCACGCGCCGGCCGAAGCCGTCGCGCAGCAGGCGGGTCTTGTCGAGGAACGCCGCAAACTCGGGGTCGCTCTGCATCACGCCCAGCCACTTGCTGGCCTCGATCTCGCCTTTGTTCTTGATCGTGTCGGCCTTGAGCTTGGCAAACGCCTCGATGGCCTTCGCGTCGCTCTCGGCGGCGGAACGGATCTGCAGCTCCGCCGCCTGGCCCTCGGATTCGGCGCGGGCGGCGCGGGCTTCCATCGTGGCCTTCATGCGCTCGAACACCTGGTTGGTGGTCGATTCGGGCAGCACGACCTTGTTGATCCCGACCATGAGGACTTGCACGCCGTAGGACTCGAGCGAATCGGCCTGGCGGTTCGCGTCAGTGACGGGTGCGGCGGCACCCTCGGCGGCGGGGCCGCGGCGCAGCCGGGCCATGATGTCACTCTCGAGCACCGGCAGCTTGGAATCGCCCAGCTTGGGCGTGAACAAATCGGAGAGCTTGTATCGGCTGACCTCGCTCATGGCCGAGCGGAGCATGTCGGCGAGCACTTTCTCGGCCGACTTGAAGTGATCCGCCGCGCCCGAGCCCGAGCGGTTGAACCGCTGGTTGAACAGCAGCGGGTCGTTCACCTTCCAAGTGACGAAGGTCTCGACGACGATCTGGCGGTCGTCGGCGGTCTGCTGCGTCTCGCTCTTGCTTCCCAGGAAGCGGGCGCGGGTGTCGTAGAGCGTCACGCTCTGCACCGGCGCGGGCCACTTGAAGCGCATGCCGGGCTCACGCACCACGCTGGCGTCGGTGACGCGCCCGAAGGTTGTGACGACCGCGGACTCATGGAACCGCACGGTGTACGTCATCATGTACACCAGGAAGCCCAGGGCGATCACGCCGGCGATCAGAAAGAGGAAGGTCTTGCGCATAGGAGTTGGGGGCAGTGGGGAGTGGGCAGTGGGCAGTCGGGGGGAAGAACGAGAGTGGGGAGTCGGGGAGAAAGGCGGGAGTCGGGAGTCGGATGTCGGGAGTCGGGAGTCGGGGAGAGCGTTGCTTGCTCAGCCGCCTTCTTCGGGCTTGGCTTCGACGGGCTTGAAGCCCGAGAGGTCGGGCTGGATGTCTTCGAAGTTGCCGTGGATTTCAAGGGTGCCGGGCGGGGCGACGTAGACCTTCGCGCCGTTGGCGGCGGAGCGCAGCGCCTCGATGAACGCCAGCGACTGGTACGCACCCGGAGCGGCGCGGAAGCTGGCCGACTGGCCCTCGCTCAGCACCGCGGCGGCACGGGCCCCGATGGCCCGCTGCCAGCGCTGCGTCTTGGCCTGCGCCAAAATCGACGCCGCCTGACCGCCGGCTTTCTCGATGAGGTCCGTCACCTTCTGTTCCTGCGCGGCGATGGCGGCGGGGTCGGCCTTCGCCTCGCCCTGCATGGCCTGCAGCTTGTCGAGTTCACGCGAGATTTCGCGGGCCTTTTCGACATCGCCGGCCACGCGGGCCAGCACGTTGATCTCGGACTTCTTGGCGCGCTGCAGGATCATCTCGCGGTTCGCGTCCGCCGCGACCACGCGCTCGAAGCTGGGCGCGACATCCTGCTTGGGGTGAACACCGGCGACGCCGATGAACTTGATCGTGACGCCCGCCTCCATCGTGTCGAAGGCCTTCTGCACGCTGGCACGCAGGTCTTCGGCGATCCCGGCCCGACCGTCGCCCAGCAGAGCATCGACGGGGAACGTCGCGAGCTGCTTCATCACCACGCCCGAGGCCACGGCGGTCAGCAGATCACGGCGCGTCTTCTCGGTGTCGTCGCGCCGGCCGTCCTGCGCCAGCATGCGGTACTTGCTCAGGTCGCTCACGATGAAGTGGATCGGAACCTCGACCGCCAGCAGGGCCAGATCGGTGGCACTGCCCTCGCCGCCCGCGCCCCACGGCTGGACCAGCATCAGCGTCTCTTCGCCCGAGTGCTGGTTGGTCCAGAGGATCGGGCCGTCCTTGTCCGGGCGGGCCGTGCCCACGACCAGTTCTTTCGTCGATGACGCCGGATAGGCGATGACCTGGTCAAAGGGCCACGGCTTCTTGAACACCACGCCCGGACCGACCTCGCTGGCCAGCGCCCCGCCCTTGAGCACGAGCCCGCGCTCGTCAGGGCGGATGACCACGAAGCAGGTGAGTAGCCACACAGTGAGCGCCACCAACGCGATCAGCGGGAAAACCGATCGCGCGATGAGTTGGTAGAACCACGTCGATGAAACGTTGAACCCGAACTGGTAGTTGACGGCGTCGGAGATCGACGCGGCCAGCCGGTCCGGGGCGGCGATAAAGGCCAGCACGCGCGAGTCAAATGCGGGCCGCAGCCACTCGCCCGGCTTGCGCGGGCGGTAGAAGTTCAAGAGGAAGTGGAGGATGACCTCGGCGCCGAGCGCGAACATCGTGACGCCGACGGCCAAAGGCAGATACCGCAGCCCCCAGCTCGCGTCGAGCGCGGTGAACAGGAAGTGGACCAGGGCCAGGGCGAGCCCGCACAAGGAGCAGAGCACCGCCGACGCCGAGCCGGCGTTTAGAAGCGCCCACACCTTCTGCTTGGCCATCCCCGCGACGAACCTCGCGAAAATGAACGCGATGACCGCGATGCCCACGCCCAGCGAGATCGCCCACCCGCTGTCGGGACGGGCGGTGATCTCCGCGTCCATCGTGAACTCGCGGTTGGCGCTCCACAGCAGCGCCGCGATCGCGATGTACGCCGCCCCCACCAGCACGCTCATCACCGGCAGGAACCACTTGTGCATCCACGCCAGGCGCGTGGCCTGCACGGTTTGGTCTTGCGCGATCCCCTCAAACACCGACGCATCCGCCGCCTGCGAGGTGCGGTACGCCTCCGCCTCCATCGCCTCCAGCCGCTCAAGCTTGTGCTGGTGGAACACCAGCGCCAGGCTGAACCAGATCGGCACACCCAGCAGCATGGCGTACGAGGCGTTCATCGCCCCTGGATCGCGCCCGAACACGCCGTAGAGCAGCATGATCGCCCCCAGCACCGTCTGGATCACCAGACCCAGGATGCTGACTTGGGTGGCCCGTTGATAAGAAAGATGGTCGGCGTTCATTGAGTTGGTCAGACGGTGCGGAATGGGTCGCGCGGCTAGTTTGGAATCTGTTTGGTCATCGTGCCCCGGTGCTCCCTTGTGCGATCTTAGTCGAAACCCCGCCCTTCGGAAGCCCCCGTCGTCGTCGAAATCCCCCCATCGGCGGGGATCGAGCGACATGGCTCGATCACCTCCGTCTGGATCGACGCCAGATTGGGGTCCCCCTAACTCGAAACACGCCCTGATCCCACGAACTCAGGACAAACCACGAGGCGAACAACGGAAGGGCGGCTTCCGTTGTACGGAGGACGCGCCGGACGGTTCGGGTCCGGTGGCCGGAACGCGCCGATTTTCGGCCCAAGCCGTCAACTCCGGGGCAACCCGGATGCCCTTCGGTGCGCAACTGGTCGGTGGGGCAGGCTTCCAGCGTGCCCTCATCAGTGGAGAAGCCAGGCTGGAAGCCCGCCCCACCGACTTGGGACTATCCTCCTCCCCTTCCGGTCCCGATCTCCGCTTCCGGTCCCCCTCGCCTTCCGGAGTCAGCTCGCCACCTCATGCACGGCCAACTGTTCGCCATCGCCCGCAACACCTTCGTCGAGTCACTGCGCCAACCGATCTTTTTCATCCTGGTGATGACCGCCGGGATCATGCAGGTGTTCAACACGCTGCTGTCGGCGTATTCGATGGGCTACACCGAGAAGACCGAGGTCTCGGCCGACAACAAGCTGCTGCTCGACATGGGTCTGGCCACGGTGATGGTGTGTGCCACGCTTCTGGCCGCGTTCGTCGCCACCAGCGTGGTCTCGCGCGAGATCGAAAACAAGACGGCCCTCACCGTGATCTCCAAGCCGGTGGGACGACCCTTGTTTGTGCTGGGGAAATACCTCGGTATCGCCGCGGCGATCCTTGTGGCCTCGGTCATCATGCTGGTGTTCTTCCTGTTCGCCATCCGCCACGCCGTGATGTCGACCGCACGCGACACCGTGGACGGGCCGGTGGTCCTCTTCGGCTCCACGGCCCTTCTCATCGCCATCGGCCTGGGCATCTGGGGCAACTTTTTCTATGGCTGGGTGTTCCCGAGCACATGCATCGGGGCGCTGCTGCCGCTGATGCTGCTGGCCTATGGGCTGACGCTGCTGATCAGCAAAGACTGGCAGTGGCAGCCGATCATGACCGACATCAAGCCGCAGATCATGATCGCGTCAGGGGGGGTGTTGTTATCCCTGATGGTGCTGACGGCGATTGCCGTGGCGTGTTCGACGCGGCTGGGGCAGGTGATGACGATCGTCGTCGCCGCGGGCTTTTTCGTGCTGGGACTCTTGAGCAACCACCTGCTCGGCCGCCCCGCGTTTGACAACCGCCCGCTGGGTGAAGTCGCCAGCGTGCAGGCCGAACGCCTCGACACCCAGCAGATGGACAAGGCCGGCAACTTCATCACCATCACCCTCAAAAAGCCGCCGTCGCCAGAGTTCAAGCCGGGCCAGCAGCTCTATTACGGCCCCAACCCCAACGGCGTCGGCATGGTCGTCCCGCTGCAAGGAAAGTTCGAGGGCGACCCCGCCAACGGCGAGCAGGTTTTCTCGGCCAAATCCACCCCCGCCATCGTGGTGCGCGACGCCAAGCCCGACGGCGTGACCTATGTCCTGGTCAACGTCAACAACCACCCCGTCCAGCGACCGCCCGAAGCGGGAGACCACATCTTCACCCGACCCACCGGCGGCAGCGTCCCCGCCCGCGCCGCGTGGAGCGTCATCCCCAACCTGCAGTTCTTTTGGATGGTCGACGCCGTGACGCAGGGCAACCCCATCAGCTTCCGCTATCTCGGCTTGCTGGCGATGTACTCGCTTGCCCAGATCATCGCGTTCCTGTCGTTCGGCGTTCTGCTGTTCCAGCGCAGGGATGTTGGGTAAGGCCGCGATGCGCCAAGAACTCACCGCGGAGGCGCGGGGGGGCGCGGCGCGGGGGGCGCCGAGAAATGCGCGGAAGAGGGTGTAGGGGATAGGGTCTAGGGTGTGGCGCGCAGCGTTCGCGAAGTCGCCGCAAACACCGATCTTCCACAGCATTTCATACCCTACACCCAATCCCCTATCCCCTTTGTTCAGCGCCCTCCCGTCCTCCGCGGCAAACACGATTTTCGCCGCGCGTTCATCCGGGAAAACCCTCCGTGACCATCGGTCGGACTGCTACACTGGCGACCGGTGAACACGTCGACCTTCAGCTCCCCTGTGGAACCCGCTTCTTCATCGCCGCGATGCGTGGCGCTGTGCCCGCGCGCGGGCCGAGGCGCGGCGGTCGTGTTGCCTTCGGAACTCCGTGATCTACTCGCGCAGCGCAACGCCGCTGTCGAGTGCTTTGACAATGCCCTCGCCGCGCTGGCGGCCCTGATGGTCCATGAGCGCGGCTTCGCCAACGGCGCTCACCGCGACCCCATGCTGCTGATCCTCGTCGAACCCTCCAAGCTGCGTGACACCGAGATGCTTGTCGCCGCGGCGGCGAAGTACGCGCACCACGCGGCGGTGTGGCAGTATGACCCGGCCTCCGAGCGCCGCCTCGCCCGATACACCGCGCCGATCGGTGTACCGGCCTCAGCGAACGGGGGCCCGTCCGCGATGCCGGGCCCCGCCGACGCCCAGGCCAACGGCAGCGGCCCCGCCGCCCTGCGCCGGCCTGTTCTTTCGCCCCCGCGCCCGGCGCTCAGCGCCAGCGGCGGCTCGTTCGTCTCGTGGGGCGGCATGCCTGGTAGTGGGGGGGTCGTGATGATGTCCGGCGCGCCGCGTGCCGCCGCGCCGTCCAACGGCCCGAAGCTCCGGCTCACCCCGATTGCGGCTTCGTCCGAGCCCGCGGGAGAGTCCGGGGCGGGTGCATCGAACGGCGTCGCTCCGCCCCATGCCCCGCGCTCGGCGGTCGTTCGGCCTGAGCTCTCTGAAGAAGAGATCGCCATGCTGCTCGACCCTTCGGGGCTGCCCGCCGGCCCCGCCGCCGGCCCCAATGGCGCGTCGGGCGGCAACGGCACGGCCAACGCCGCACCCCGCGCGCCGCGGTCGAACCCATGACGCAGGCGGCACGCCACAACCCGAGTGCTCCGTTGACCCCTCGCGGTGGTGCGGCTCCGCCCGCCGACGCCCTGCGCGTCGTGCTGCTCGGGCAGACGGGGCTCGATCAGTCGCTTCGGCGTGAGCCGAGCCTCGAGCTCTACCGGGCGCGGAACACCTTTGAGGCGGTTGGCGAGCTCGGGACGCCGATCGGGCCCGACTCGCCGGGCCCCGCGGTGGTGATCGTCGCCGCGGGCACGGTGACGCAAGACGAGATGATGGCGCTGACGTCGGCGCTGCGGCGCGTCGAGCCGGGCGTGTGCGTGGTGGGGCTGCTCGATTCGGCGCAGGCCCGTGGGATCGCGCCCGAGCCGGCCCGCTACGGGCTGGACGCGTGGCTGGTGCCGCCGGTTTCCGCCGGGGTTTTGAGGCTCTTGGTCAACAACCGCGACGTGGTGGGGGGGCGCGACGTGGTGGCGGGGCAAGTCGAGTCGGCTCCAGTCGAGTCGGCACCGTCGGCTGGCGAGGCCGCGCCGAGCGTCATGCACACCGTGCCCATCGCGCCGCCGTTCGCGAGCGCCGCGCGTGTTGAGCCCGAGGACGTTCTGGTGGCGTCCCCTTCGCCAGCGACCGCCGTCCCGGTGAGCACGATGGTGATGCGGCCGCTGCCGGTGCCCGATGCGGCCGGCGTTGCGCGGGGTCCCGCGCACAGCGCCGCCGCGCCTCCCGTCGCGGTCGCCTCCGATCTCGGCCCCGTCAACGCGCTGCTGATGGGCAGCGACGTGGTGACGGCGTGCCTCGCGGTTTTGCGCTCGCGGGCCGGCGGACGGCTCAGCGAGTGCGCGTTCATCCCCGCGGGAAACGCCGCGGCCGCTCAGGCAGGCGCGGGCGTGCCCGTGGTCCACAAGGGTCACACCTTCGGCGTGCTCAACGACGCCAGCGGCCGCAACGCCGCGTCCGACGCGGAGCTGCGCGAGGCCGCCGCTTTTCTCGCCTCGTGGCTGGCGCTGCGCGAGCAGCAGTCACAACTGAGGCGTGCGGCGTTCACCGACCCGCTCACCGGCGCGTGGAACCGGCGCTACTTCGACGGCTTCCTCGCCCGCGCCATGAACGACGCCCGCACCTCGCGCCACGACGTCTCGCTGCTGCTCTTTGATATCGACGACTTCAAACGCTACAACGACCGCTTCGGCCACGGCGCGGGCGACGAGATCCTCGTCGGCGTCGTCGGCCTGCTCCGCTCGGTCGTCCGCGCCAGCGACCGCGTGTGCCGCCTCGGGGGCGACGAGTTTGCGGTTGTCTTCCACGAGCCCGGCGGCCCGCGCGAGCCCGGCAGCCACCACCCCGCGTCGATCCTGGCGCTGGCGCGGCGTTTCCAGAAGCAACTGGCCCAAGCCCGCTTCCGCAAGTTGGGAGACGATGCCCGCGCCAACCTGGGGCTCTCGGGCGGGTTGGCCACCTACCCGTGGGACGGGCACGACGCCCAGAGCCTCATCGAGCACGCCGACCGCCTGCTTTGCGAGTCCAAGGCCAAAGGGAAGAACGTGATTCGACTCGGTCCGGGTGTTTCGGAAACGCTTTCCCCCGACGACACCACGCCCCGCTGAAAGACCGCGATTTCCACGGCGAATCCGGGCACTTGCGACAAGCCGGGGTTTCCGCCAAAGTAGTCCCCCCGCCCGCCGGAGCATCCGGTCGGGTATCGTTCGGACCGTTCAAACGTCGCGGCGTGCTCACGCCCCGCGACGAAAAGACATGTCGTCGAGGCAAGACAGGAGGCCGCCGTGCAGGAGTTCGAAAATCTCAAGAGGCTGGTTGCGGAAGCGGAAGACGATGTCGCCAAGGCCGAGGGCGGCAACAAGGCCGCGGGCACCCGCGTGCGCAAGCAGATGCAGGACATCAAGAACGCCGCCCAGGATGTGCGCAACAAGATTCTCGAGATGCGCGGCGACGGCGCGGCCGAGAAGGAATGAGCCTCACCGAAAGCTCGACCACGCCGTTCCATGCCCGTCGCACCGCTGATTGATCCGGCCCTCGCCGACCCCGCTCGCGCCCCCGTGGCGGATCGGGAAGCGATCGCGCGGTACAACCCGCACCGCTTCGAGATGGCCATGCTCGACAGCGTGCTGTGGCATTCCGAGGATCTTCTCAAAGGCATCGGCCTGTGGCGCGTCCGCCCCGATGAGTTCTGGACCCGCGGGCACATCCCCGGGGAACCGCTCATGCCCGGCGTGCTCATGATCGAGGCCGGCGCCCAGCTCGCCTCGTACATGTACTACAAAAAGGCCGCGATGGTCACCGGCAAGCACCCGGATTGGTTCGCCGGCTTCGCCCGCATCGAGGACGTGTCGTTCCGCGGGCGCGTGGTCCCCGGCGACGACTTCCTGCTGATGTGCGACGTCCACAAGTTCGGCCTCAAGCGCTTCGCAGCCCGTGTGCAGGGCCTGGTGCGCGGCGAGGTGTGTTTCGAGGCCGAGGTGCTGGGCCTGGCATTCCCAAAGCTCGGCGCTGTCGAACGGATGTGAGTGTTCACGCGGAGATCGCGGAGGAACACAAAGAGAGCAAAGCCGGCTCTGCAGGGATTGGGTTGAAGGACAGAGCGTCGCTCGTCCTCGGCTCCATGCACTCCGCCACCACGCCACTTTGCCACCCGCCCCGACCTCCCCACTGGCCACTCGCCACCTCCCCCCCCAAATGACCCCCTCCCCCCTCGTTCTTGCGCCGATCCTCAAAGAGAAAGTCTGGGGCGGTCGCGCCCTTGAGCGCGTCGGCAAGTTGCTCCCGCCCGGTAAGAACATCGGTGAATCATGGGAGCTCGCCGATCTTGCCTCCACCAGCGCCGACGGCGGCGGGGGCGACGCCGCCCATTCCGAGATCGCCCACGGGCCGATGCGCGGGATGACCATCGCCGACGCCGTCCGCGCCATGGGCGCGAACCTGCTCGGCCGCGTGGCGCTCACGCCAACCGGGGGATTCCCGCTGCTCGTCAAGTTCCTCGACGCGCGTGAAAACCTCTCGGTGCAGGTGCATCCCAGCCCCGTCTACGCCGCGGCGAATCCGGGCGCTCACCTCAAGACCGAGTCGTGGTACATCCTTGGGGCCGAGCCCGGGGCGGTGATCTACAAAGGCGTCAAGCCCGGCGTCACGCGCGAGGCCTTCGCCGCGCACATCGCCGACGGAACCGTGGTCAACGACCTCATCGCCGTGCCCGCGATCCCCGGCGAACTGCACCACCTTCCCAGCGGCACCTGCCACGCGTTGGGCGCGGGGGTGCTGGTGGCCGAGGTGCAGACGCCCAGCGATACGACGTTCCGCGTGTTTGATTGGGGCCGCACGGGGCGCACGCTTCATGTGGCGCAGGCGCTCGAGTGCATCCGCTTCGGCCCTCCAGAGAAGCTCGCGGGCGAACGCGCCGGGCCAGGTGAAAGAACGCTGCTGGTCTCGACGCCGTTCTACGCCCTCGCCGAACTGCGACTCGCGCCGAACACGCCCCACACCATCCGCGTCGGCGGCGCCGCGCCGCGGGTGTGGATGGTGCTCGAAGGCGAGGGCGAACTGTGCGCCGAAGCGGGCGAGTTCGCGCCGCTCCACCTCCGCGCCGGCGAAACCACGCTCTTCCCCGCGGCCATGCCCGCCGCGCGATTTACCACATCAGGCGCGAGCGCCGCGAAGGTGCTGGAAGTGCTGCTGCCGCACTGAGCGGATGGTGTCCGTCGACCCGCGAACGCGGGTC
>JBJXFG010000040.1:0-29787 GCA_046154665.1 Phycisphaerales bacterium
TGTCTTGAGAACGGCAGGCTGGAAGCCTGCCCCACCGCTCCAGATTTCAAACTGAGACACCACCCGCGCCGTCCGATTCACCCGCGTGCGAGCAGCCGGTCGTAGAACTGACGGACCGTGATGATCTCAACCGCACCGAACCGCTTTAACCGGAGCAGGTCGGAATCGCCCGTGACCAGCACCGGCGCGTCGCCCGCCACGGCGGTGCCGATCACCGGCAAGTCCGACGCGTCGGAGCACACGTCGCCCGGTACGTCGGACGGCACAACGATCTCCGCGTGCTCGCGCAACAGGTCGAGCGCCGCCTTGACCTCATCGGCGGTCGCGCCGAACTTGCCCCGCGCGTGCCGCCTGAACTCGTCGAGGATGTGCCCGGACAACACCAACGTGAACGCGTCGGCACCGATGCAGGCATCGAGAACCGCCTCGCACACGCCGCGGGTGAACACACCCGCCAGCAGCACGTTGGTATCGAGCACCACCCTCACGAAACAGCCCGGAAAACATCCTCATCCGTGAGCAAGCCCCGCGCCTCGGCACGGGGCCGCAGACGCTCACGCACCGCACGCAGCCGCTCCGCCGCGATGTAACGGCGCAACGCCTCGCGGGCCACGTCGCTCGCCGGTCGCTTCTGAGCACGGCACAACCGGGCGAGCTCGCGACGCAGATCATCGGACAACCGGATGGAGAACGATCCGCTCATGTCGGACATTGTAGTACGACGAGCCCGCTCGGCCTATCGGAGCCGCGGCACCGGACGGCCCCCTTCCCCCGCGTTCCCGACAGGGAAACTCCGGACCCTCATCACACCCTCATGCACGCCCCCCGATCTCGTGGCACAGTTCACTCGGCCGCGGATCGGCGACGACGATGTGACGTGTGTCCGGCGCGCTCGCCGACACCTCGGCCAACAGACAAAGGAGCCCACCGTGAACACCCGTGCGCGATCAATCTGCCTCTGTGGGGCCCTGGCGCTCGTCGGCGTCGTCGGATTCGCCGACGCCCAGTCCGTCAATCGCCAGCAGCTCATCCGCGTGCTCAACGGCGAAACCATCCCCGAGAACGGCCTGCGCGAAGGCGATACCGCCGGCACGCCCGAACCGTTGTTTACCGAGCACTTCGCCGTCGAAGAGCGCGACTTCTCCGCAAAGGGAAGCAACCCCTACTTCTCGCTGCGCCCCGGCCACCAGCAGGTGCTCGAAGGCACCGACGACGAGGGCGTCTTCATCGAGCTCCGCATCACCGTGCTCAGCGAAACCAAGACCATCACCATCCTCGACGACGGCAAGCCCGAACGCATCCGCACCCGCGTCATCGAAGAGCGCGAGTTCAAGGACGGCGAACTCTACGAAATCTCCCGCAACTACTACGCACGCGACATCCGCACCAACGACATCTTCTACTTCGGCGAAGACGTCTGCTTCTTCGAAGACGGCGAGTGCGTCGGCACCGGCGGCTCGTGGCTCGCCGGGGTCAACGGCGCCACGCCGGGCATCATGATGCCCGGCACGTTCTTCTTGGGTGCCCGCTACTTCCAGGAGATCGCCCCCGGCATCGCCCTCGACCGCGCCGAGAACGCCACCATGGGACTGACCGTGCCCACCCCCGCCGGCACCTTCAACAACTGCATCGAGATCGCCGAGACCACGCCGCTGGAGCCCGACGCATTCGGGACCAAGATCTACGCCCCCGGCATCGGGATGGTGAAGGAAGGGCCGTTGGAACTCGTTTCCGTTCGTCGCGGCAACCGTGACTGAAGAAGGCCTTTGTTCGGTTCCGCGGCCCGGGCAACGATCCCGGGCCGCTCATCATTTCCTCATCTCGCCGCGGGTCTTGATGTGCGATACTTCTGGAACGAAACCTGACTCGTTCATCGTGCGCTCCAGCGTCGCCCTGGCCGATTTCCACCATCACACCTGACGGAGCACTCCATGCGCTCTTCCATCAAAGCCGCCGCCCTCCCGCTCGCCCTTGTCCTCGCCGTCTTCGCTGGTGCGTTCGCGGCGCGGCACGCGCTGGCGGTGCGTGAAGCGGCACCGACCGAACAGGTCATCACACTGAACGAAGCCCCCGAGCCCGTGCGGGCCGCCGCCCTTCGGGCCGCCCCTGAAGCGAGCATCAAAGAGATCGTGCGCGAGACCGACGGCGGCGCAACCCTCTATGAGATCGAATACGAAGACAACGGCGTCGCGTGCGAGATGACGCTGTCGCCATCCGGAGATCTCATCGCATCCGAACGCGGCGTCCCGCTGACCCGGCTGCCCCAGGCCGCCGCCGACGCCGTCGCCGCCCTGCACCCCGGCGCGACGATCACACACGTCAAGATCGTGACCGAGACCTACTACGAGGTGGTCGCCGAGTCGAGCGGCAAGGCGATCGAGGTCGAAGTGAACGCCGCGGGCGGCCCCGGCGAAGACGACGACACCGACGACGGCAACGGTGCGGACGCGCCGCGCTGAGCATCATTCGCATCTCTTCTTGAACGGTGGGGCAGGTTTCCAGCCTGCCATAGCTTCGAGAGGCAGGCTGGAACCCTGCCCCACCGATTCAGGGCCGCAAACTCCGAGGATTCCCGCGTGCGTGTGCTCATCGCCGAGGATTCGCCGGTGCTGCAGGCCTCGCTGGCCCAGGCGCTGGGCGAGGCGGGGTACGCCGTGGACGTCACCGGCGACGGTGCCCGCGCGCTGATCAACGCCCGCACCACGTCGTACGACGTGGTGGTGCTCGACATCATGCTGCCGCGGATGGACGGCCTCGAAGTGCTCCGACAGATGCGCGCCAACCGCGTGAACTCGTGCGTGCTCATGCTCACCGCCCGCGACGGGATCGACGACCGCGTCCGCGGCCTGCGCGCCGGCGCCGACGACTACCTCGTCAAACCCTTCGCGCTCGAAGAGCTGCTGGCACGGGTGGCGTCGCTGGCCCGCCGCGCCCACGCCGTGGCGGCACCGGTCATCCGTGTCGGCAACCTCGAGGTGGACACCGGCGCGCGCCTGGCGCGGGCCGCGGACGATCCGCCGCGCGTGATCGATCTCGCCCCGCGCGAGTACACGCTGCTGGAGTATCTGGCACACCGCGCCGGCAAGCCGGTGGCACGGGCCGAAATCGAGGAGCATGTGTACGACGAGCGCTCGCAGGTGATGAGCAACGCGGTGGATGTCGCGGTGTCGTCGCTCCGCGCCAAGCTGCGCGAGGCCGGGTGCGACGGGCTCATCCACACGCGCCGCAAGTTCGGCTACATGCTGAGCGAGAACGCCGCGTGACGAGCATCCGCGCCACCCTCACCCGCACGCTGCTGGTCGGCCTGGCGCTGGTGCTGGCTGTTGTGGGCGCCGGGCTTGACCTGCTGGTATCCGCGGCCCTGACGAAGCGCTTCGATGAGGCTCTCGCCGCGCGGGCCGCGGGCGTGCGGGCCGCCGTGCGCTGGGACGAGGGGCGCGTCGAGATCGATCTCGACCCGTCGGCGCTGCGCGAGTTCTATCCGGGCGAAGCGCCGGCGTACTTCACCGTGCGCCCAGCGACGACCGAGGCGGACTCGCTCATGGGCGAGGGGCCGTTCGACTCGCCGTCGCTGGCGGGCCGGGCGCTCGACACCGGAATCGAAGGGTTCTCGAACCTCGCGCTCCCCGATGCCCGCCCCGGACGCGCACTTCGCGAGACATTCCGCCCCTCGCGCGACGACCCGAGCGACCCGGAAGGCACCGACGCGCCGGCGCTCGTGCTGATCGTCGCCGTCGATCGCGCCGCCCTCGACGCCGGCACACGCACCGCGACGTGGGCCATCGCGCTGGGCGCGCTCGTCGTGCTCGTCGGCACCGCGTTGCTCGTGGTGCTCGGCCTGCGCCGCGGCCTGCTTCCCCTCGAAGCACTCTCGCATCGCCTGAGCGCCATCGATGAACGGACGCTCGACCGCGCCGTGCCCGATCACGACGCCCCGGCGGAACTGCAGCCCGTCTACGCACGCGTCAACGACTTGCGGGCCCGCCTGCACGAAGCGTTCGAGCGGCAGCGCCGTTTCACGGACGCCGCGGCCCACGAACTCCGCACCCCGATCGCCGAGCTGCGCACCGCCATCGAGGCCTCGCGCGCCCGTCCGCGCTCGACCGACGAGAGCGCCGCAACACTCGACGCGCTCCACGGCGTGACGCTCCGCCTGGGACGACAGGTCGAGGCGCTGCTCACCCTCAGCCGCCTGCGTGCCGGCACCGAGAACGCCCCGCGCGCCGATGCGATCGATCTCACGGCCACCGTCCGCCGCGCCGTCGAAAGGCACGGCGCTCAAGCGCAGCAACAAGGCGGCTCGATCACCTTCGATCCCGCGGCCCAAGCGACCGTCGCGGGCGACGCGGCGCTCGTCGAGTCCGTCATCGAGAATCTCATGACCAACGCGGTCGAGCACGCCGAACCGACGCCGCGGGTGCGCATCACGCTCGAATCCGGCCTCGGCGTCGCCGTGCTCACCGTGCGCAACCCCGCCGCGGGCCCGGCCCTGGAGCGCCCCGAAGCGATGTTCGAGCCCTTCTGGCGGGCCAGCGCCTCGCGCAGCGACCAGCGCCACTTGGGCCTGGGTTTGGCCATCGCCCGCGAAGCCGCCCGCGCCATCGGCGGCGACATCCGCGCCCAGCGTGAAGGCGACGATCACTTGGCCGTGCATCTCACGCTGCGTTCGGCGGAGGCGGGGGCGGGGGCAGAGGCGGAAGCGGCCCCGGCGGCAGCAGCCCCAGCGCCCTGAGGTCCGCCACCGGCTCATCAAACGAGCAGCTCCCGAAGCTGGTGGCGAACGACTCGCGCACCAGCGCCAGCCGATCGATGGCCAGCCGTTTGCCGCGCCACGCCACGCCGGGCTCGGCAAACTTGATGCTCGTCGGGTCGCGCTCGCTCAGCATCGCGACGGCGTCCTGCTCCGTGCCCTCGCGCGTCCGCAGCAGCGCCGCGGCGAGGAACACGTTGAGAAACCCGTACATCAAGCCGCGCGGGCAGTTGGGCTCATACGTCAGGTCGAACTCGCCGCGCACCGGATGGTGCAGCCCCGCGGTGGCCTTGAAGGGCACCTCGGCGGCGGCGCACGCGGAAATGAAGCGGGCCAGGTGCTCGGGCGCGGGGAACGCGTCGGGCGTCACGCCGCCGGTGCGCACTTTGGCGCGGGCCCCGGTGCCGGCAATCGCGGCAATCAGCCCGCGCGGGTCCTGCGCAGTTGGGATCTCGAAGTACGCGTCGAGCTGCTCGGGCACGGTATTCATGGCGCGGTCGATCTCTCGCCCGCCACCCATCGGCCCGGTGCCGGTGTTGGTGAGCTTGATCTCGAGCGTGTCGATCACCGCACCCCCGCCCAGCCCGCTGGGCGCGTCGTCGTCGGGCTCGCCGCGGGCGGCGGCTTCATCGAGCGCGCCGGGGTCGGTCTCGGGCGGCGCGTGACGCTGGTTGAACGCGAACACCGCGTCGATATCCGCATCGAGGTCATCGCCCACCAGCACGCTGATCGACCACGGCGAAGGGGCATCGCGCGTCGCGCCCAGCGGGGCCTGCGGCACCACCGGCTGCGGGAACAACCCCTCCGCCTCACGCTCAAACTCCTCCAGCCGCGCCACCGGCACGATGAACCGACCCAGCATCCACGCGTGCGGCCCGGCGAGATACCCCGCGTAGTTCCGCACCGCCGACGCCATATCAAGCTTCGCGGGCGGGAAAAGCCCGGCGTAATCGATGATGCCGGAGAGCAGCACGCGGGTGGATTCGAGCATGGGGCGATGGTACCGGGGCGCTCGCGCCACGAGCCCCGAGCGTCAGCGAGCGGGTCTGAACCACTCGACGGTTCCGATGTTCACAGCAACCCGACGCTCACGCTCCGGGTTCGTTGCTCGGTCCACCCTGCGGCGGCCCGCCCCCACCACCGCCCCCACCACCGCTCCGGCCGCCACGCCGGCGCCGACGACGACGCTTGCCGCCACCGGGCGTCGGAGATTGGCCCGGTTCGCGCGAAGCGTCATCGGGCGGGCCTTCCTGCGCCGGCCGCTCGGCGTTCGGCGCACCCTCGGCCGCGGGACGCGGCTCGCGGCGCTGATGCTGCTGAGGCGGGCGCGGCTCACGCGGTTCTCTCGATTCACGCGACGCGCGATCACCCGGGCCGCGCCCTTCGCCGCCGGGAGCGCCGCGGCGATCCTGTTGCGGCGGGCGCTGGTCACGACGCGGCTGCCCTTCGGGGCGCGGCGGACGTTGAGCATCGCCGTCAACCCGACGCGGGCGCTCGGAGTCCGGGCGTCGCTCTCGGCCCCGGTCGCCGTCACGTTCTCGGAACGATTCCTGCCGCGGGCTCGGCGCGCCCGCCTGCTCAGCGCCGGTGCCGGGGGCACCGCCAAGCCGGCGCTGCACATCTTCGGCGCTCAGCCCGCGCAGCGGGTCTTCGCTCGGAGCTTCATCCACGCCGTCATCGTCATGATCCTCCATCGCCCCGGCGGGCGGCTTCTCGGGCGATGGTCGACGAGGGGCGCTCGCCCCCCCACCACCGCTTGCACCCGGAGCAGGCCGTCCGCCCCGAGGCCCGCCAGCGCCAGGCCCACCCGCCGGACCCGAAGGCCCGGGGCCCATCGGCCGAGGCATCGGCGGCGGCGGCGCATCGGTCCCCAGATTCTCCACCGGCACCGCCACGCGCTTCCCGTCGGCATCGAGCTCCACCAGCACCAGCTGCGTCAAAATCTGCGCGTCCATCACCGTGCCCGGGCCTTCCGGCGTGTTCACCCGTGACTTCATCCGAGGCAGCCGCTTCCGCAGCGCGTCGTACGTCTCGTCCTCATACCGCAAACAGCACATCAGACGCCCGCACCGACCGCTGATCTTCAAAGGGTCGAGCGTCGCCTTCTGGATCTTCGCCGACTTCATGCTGATCGGCTTGAGCACCTTCAGGAACTGCTTGCAGCAGCAGTGCTGCCCGCACTTCTCATAGTCGGCGATCAGCCGGGCCTCATCCCGCGCCCCCACCTGACGCAGCTCGATCCGCGCCGGGTACTCGCGGCTGAGCTCCTGCACCAGATCACGGAAGTCGACACGATCATCCGCCGTGAAGTAGAACGTCAGCCGCTCGCCGCCCAGGATCGGCTCGGCGTCCACCACCTTCATCGGCACACCCATCGCGTCGGCGGCCTGCTGGGCAAACCGCTTCATCGCCGGACGCAGCCCGTCGATCCGCCTCTGCTCGTTGAGGTCGTCGGTGGTCGCGATCCGCAGGATCGACCCGTCGTTGAAATACGGATAGTCCTTCCCGCCGGAGTTCTCGATGTACTCCAGCATCTCCTTCCGCGTGACACTCTTCGAGCACCCCGCGTTCGGGCAGGTGCTGGTGAGCATCTCGGCCAGTTCCGTCCCCCGGTGGGTGCGGGCGACCATCTTGGTCCCGCAGCCCGGCTTGACGTTGAGGTTGAAGGGAAACTCCCCCACCATCTTCATCACGCCGAAGCGCACGACGACGGTCTTCGGCGTGTTCAGCCGCTCGTACGCCTCGCGTTCGGTGCGATCGAGGGCGAGGTCGGCTTCAAACTGCGGCAATGGAAAAATGGGCATGGGCTCGTCTCGGGTGACCGTGATTCATCACGCCTCGAAGAGGTACGTCGGCTCTCCGAGCCGACTCTTCATGCACTCAGATGCCCGACTGCTTCAGACGCCGGACCACGGAAAAGCTCCGGTCCAAAGCAGTCGGCCCGGAGAGCCGACGTACCAGTGATCGCGTGATGTCGCCGGGAGGAGTTATGCAGCCCCACCCCGCCCGGCGCGGCGTGGGGGTCCAGAGACGAAGCCATTGCCGTGAGGATCATACAGCCACGCCTACGTTCCTGAGCGCCCCGTCCCAGACATGCCAGGACAAGCGCATCGCCTGAGTCTTGACCCGCACGACAGGGGCCTTGCGTTGGGCCCGGGCGCTCACGCCGCGATGCCGCGGCGGGGTGTGCCCTGCGTTTCGCGCCCGGCGGTGGTGCCGAAGGACCGCAGACGGGCGAGTTCGGCGTGTGCGGCGGCGACGGACCCGCGGGGCGCGAGGCCCTCACGTTCGAGGCGACACCACAGGGCATCGGCGGCAGCGCGGTAGCGGGCGAGGGTTTCGGCGTCGGCGCTGCGCCAGGCGGTGGGGGCGCGGCCGGCGGCGAAGGGGATCATGCGGAACGCCGCGTCGGCGAGGTGGGGCGGGGTCAGACCCAGCGGGGCGGCGGGCCAGTTGGAGATGAGGACGGTGAACGCCCCGTCGCGCTGGGGCGTCGGGTCGTCGAGCGAGGCCGCCGTGGCCTGCTGCAGGGCGCTTCGGCGGAGGGCGGATTCCAAGTGCTCGTGACGCAGTTGCGAAGGGGGTATGACATCGGCGCTGTGCCGTCGGCACCGCTCGAAGGCGTTTTCCAGCACCGTGCGGGCCGAGGCGGCCATATCGGCGAAGCGGTGGCTCGCGCCGCCGCGGCGCAGCCGGTACGCCATGACCTCTCCGGGCACGACGCCCCATGTCACGCCGCGCTCGGCCAGCCGCAGCCACAGGTCCCAGTCTTCGGCGGCACCGAGCGAGGGATCGAAGCGAAGCTCGCCGATGGCTCTGCGGCGGATGAGCATGGCGCCGGTGTGGAAGCGACGGCGCGTGAGCAGTTCGGTGATGCCGATCTGGTGAGTTCCTTCGGGCAGCTCATCGTCTGGCGCGACGCGCCAGGCCTCGGCGGTGCCGTCCTCAGCGAACAACGCGGTGCTGGCGCACGCGCCGGCGTGGGTCGAGCGCGAAGCTTCATCGATGAGGCGTGCCAGCCCGCCGTCGAGCATCCAGTCGTCGGCGTCGAGGAAGTGGAGCCACTCGCCGCGGGCGACGTCGATGGCGGTGTTCCGCGCGGCGCTGACGCCCTGGTGGGCCTGGTCGATGAGCCACACGCGGTCGTCGCCCAGCGCGAGCTCCTCGGCGAGGTCGCGGGTCGAGTCCGTCGAACCGTCGTCGACGATGATGATCTCGTGGTCTTCGATCCCCGAGCCGCCGCCGGCGTGCAGCAGCGAGGTGACCGCCTGGCGCAGGAAGAGCGCGGCGTTGTGGGCGGGGATGATGGTCGTGAGGGTCGGGTTCATGCGAACATTTCGGCCCGCGGCTCGACGCTGGCGCAGGCCCACAGACGCTCGAGGCGCTGATGGTCCGCACCGGAGATATCGGCCGTCGCGTCGGCCCACTTGATGACCCGGGCCCCCCGAGATGCCGTGCCTGTGAGCGACGCTTCGAGCTTCGGCGCGATGGTGGGGCACACCACGTGGGTATCGACGGCCGCCCAGGGGAAGGGGTTTTCAACGCGGACCTTGACGCCCCCGAGATCGGTGATCGCGCTGGGTGCGGATGCGTCGTCACGCCCGATCAGGTGGTGCCCGGCGGCGGCCAGCACCGGCGCGAGCACGGCGGCGTTGCGGCCCAGGCCGTGGAGCGCGACCACCCTCGCCCCGACGCAGCGGTCGGCGATCCAGCGGGCGACGGCGGCGTTGTCGACGCTCGATCGCGCGATCGACGCGATGACCTCGGGATGGTCATCGCTGTTCAAGCGCCCCCACGCCGTGAGTGCATCCAACACGCGCCGCGCGGCGGCGACGAGCGCAGGGGCATGCTTCTCGTCCCGCCATGCGCACGGGGGGAGGCACGCGAGGAACGGCACGCGCCAACCCAGCGCGCCCGCCACCACCGATGAATCGAGCGTCGGTGCATGCTCACCGCCCAGCCAGGGCGCGTTGCAGAGGCGCACCCGTGCGAGTTCGGTGGTGCCGGCGTGGATCCACGCCGCGGCGTGCTCGACGGCGAAGCGGGCGCGCGTGCGGCGCGCGCACGGGTCGTCGCTGCGTGTGTGCCGGTCGAGCACCGTGCTTGCGGCATCGAACATCCAGCCGGGGTTGCGACTCATGCTCGAGGGCCGCAGGCGGTAGGCGGCGACTGCCGCGGGTGATGCCTTCCACGTGGCGCCGCCCGCGGTGAGACGGAGCCACAGGTCCCAGTCTTCGAGGGCGGTGAGAGACTCATCGAAGCGGTGGTGTTCCAGCGCCGAGCGTGCGACGATGGCCGCGTGGACCTGGAAGCGGTTGACGGAGCACAGGTCCGCGTGCGTGACGGTGGCACTGCCCGGTGTGAAGGAGTAGTTGAGGTCGATGCCGTGGGCGTCGCGCCAGCGTGTGGCGGCGCAGGCCAGGCCGTGCGGGCTTGTCGCCCCGAGTTCGAGCAGGGTTTCCAGCCCGCGCTCGAGCATCCAATCGTCGGAATCGAGGAAGTTCAGCCACGGGGCACGGGCGGCTTCGATACCGGCGTTGCGGGCGGCGCTGAGCCCGCGGTTGGGCTGACGCAGCACCGTGATGCGTGGATCGGCATCGGCCCGGGCGCGGGCGACGGCGGGGCCTTCGTCGGTGGAGCCGTCGTCGACGATCACCGCTTCCCAGTCGCGAACGGTCTGGGATTGCAGCGAATCCAGGGTTTCGCCGACGGTCGCGCCCGCGTTGAACATCGGGACGATCACGCTGATGCGGGCGGAGGGGGAGGGGAGGGAGGTCACGCGGCCTCTCCCACCGCGACGGGGGCGGCGTGGGGGGTGGGAACAGTCGTGAAGCCCGCGCCGCCGTAGAGCCGGTGGACGCGCACGCCCCGGGCCCGCGCCGAAGCACTCGCGGCCCACAGCGCGTCTTCGTGGGCGTCGCTCGAGAGAAGCACGTCGCACGAGTCATCGAACTCGGTGGGGTGGCGCACGTCGAAGCCGTGGCGGTGCGTGCCGTGGATGTGGTCGTCGACGATGCCGACGATGTTGAGGCCGAGTTCGTGGGCGTGCGTCAGCAGCCACCCCGTGTGCCGGCCCGCGCCCCAGATCCACACGGAGCGCACACCGCGCGATCGCAACGACGCGCCCGCTTGGCGCAGCAGCGCGAGCCGCCCGGCCTCGATCACCGCGGTCGGCGTGTGCCCACGCAGCGACTTGGACCACAGATAGGCCCGAAGGCGCTCGCGCGTCGGGCCGTGCTGGGTGAGCAGGTTCTCGATGCCCCACGCCGCGCCGGGATCGCCCGAGATCACCCCGGCGATCAGGGACTCGAGTTCCGCGTCGGGGCTCACGGACGGCAGGGCGTCCCACGAGCGCGACAGGGCGCGGGCGCCCACCTCGGCCTGTGCCGCGGACGGCGCCCATTCCCCGCGCACCTTTGAAGCAGGCTCGCAGCGGTAGCGGTAGTGGACCTCGGGCAGATTCGCGATCACCGGGCCGCGGGCCGCGAGGCGGAGCCACAGGTCGTAGTCCTGGGCCCGCTCGCACGTCTCGTCGTACCCGCCGACGGCGAGCACGGCATCGCGGCGCACCATCACGGAGCCGTGGGCGATCTGGTTGCTGATGAGCAGCCGCCAGCGGAGTTCGCGCGGGTCGGTGACGAGGCCGTTGGCGGCGTCGGTGCGTTCGAGGGTGACGCCGCGGTCGTCGATGCGCTCGAACCCGGTTCCAACGACGGCGATCTCGGGGTGGCGCTCGAGGAAGGCGGCTTGGGCGGCGAGGCGGGCGGGAAGCGATTCGTCGTCGGCGTCGTGTCGCGCGATCAGGTCGTGGCGCGCCTCGGACAGGCCGAGGTTGAGCGCCGCGGCGAGGTTTCGGCCCGGGGCTTCGATGAGCCTCGGGGCGTTGAAAGCGGGCACGGCGGGAAGGATCGCGTGGTCGAGGGCGCTTCGCAGCGAATGCAGAGAGGACGGAGCGACGGGATTGAGGACGATCAGGAACTCATCGGGGCGCAGTTCTTGCGCGTACATCGAGGCGACGGCAGCGGCAAGGCCCGGGCCTGGGCGGTCGACGGCCATGAGGGTGGTGATGGCTGGCTTGGAAATGGCGGGTTGGCCGTTCATGTCGTGGTGATCCACAGGTTCATCGGCCCGCCAGCGGCTAAGACTTGCCGGTCCGAAGCGTGGCATCGGGCGCACCGAGCGTCGACTCGATCAGCTCGACGAGTCGGTCGATTGCCGGGGGAGCGTCCGGTCCCGGCGTCATGGCCGCCAACGCGGCCCTCATGCCCGACTCGATCCCCGGGGCCCACGCTTCGATGGACTCCAACTTCTGCCGCAGTTCCGCGGCGGATCGAGCCAGCGGCAGGCCGAAGTTCTCGAACTTCGGGTGACGCTGGAACGCGTTCAACTCCGGAAGGTCGAGGGTGATCACGGGCGTCCCCACCAGGAGCGACTCGACGTTCGCGGTGGATGAGAACACAACGCTCACGTCCGCGCCGCCGAGCAGATCGTGCAGGTCGATCGAGCCGTGAGGGGCGAGCCCAGCGTTCGCGCCCGCGGCCCGCGCCGAGTCGACGAGTTGAGCGACCGTTGATTGATCGTCGCCGGGATGGGCCTTCACCAGAAACCTCCAGCCGCTGACGCCGGTGCAACCTTCGAGCGCGTGGCGGAGCAGCGCCGGGCCGACCGGTTGGGAGATGATCACGCCGAGGCGGGGTGCCGGCTCGACACGGAACTGCTCGGTGATGATTCGGCGGATCTCGGTGCGCGGCTGCGTCGACGGGCGGCGGGCGCGGAGAGCCTCCCACTCCGGGTTGCCTGTGACGAGGACTTTCTCGGGTTCGCAGTCTCCGCGCATTCGCTCGGCGAGTGTTCGAGCCTGGTCGGGGCCCCAAGCGGCAACCACGTCCGCCATCTCGAACGAGCCGGCCCCGAACTCGCTGCGCGGGTCCGGCGCGATGTGGCCGTGGGGCAGAACGATGCACCGGGCACCGGCGTCCTTGAGGCCCAGGGCCACCGCACCATCCGCGACCCGACGAAGCCGCGCCGTGACGACGACTTTCGCGCCAACTAAGGCTCCCAGCATGCGGCCCGCTTCTCGGAACACACACGCCTGAGGCAGGTAGTCCGCGAGCGTGCGTTCAACGTCCGTCGCCACCAACGGCCACAGGCTGATCCCCTTGAAGGAGATCGCCTCCGACACCGCCGCGGCGACCGTGGGCCAGCGCTCGCGGAACCGCTGTTGCTCCCGGCCAAGGCGTTGCCACAGCGGTTCGCTGATGAGGTCCTCGAAGCACACGAGCGTGGCGCGGGTGTCGAGGCGTGCGGTGGTGCTCCATGCGCGGCTCTCCCTGGGCGCCACCACGAGGCAGGGTGTGCCGCGTTGGACCAGTGCATTGATCAGCGGCAGCATCGGATTGAAGTAGTTGCTCATGCTGCCAACGAAGACGACGGAGCCGTTGCTCGGCGTGGTTGGCGCGACGGCACCGCACGCAGCACTTTGGAGAGGAACCTCCAAAGGGACGTATTCCGGGGACGCGGACCACGGCGGATGGTGTCTGGCGAGCAGTCGGCGGGCGTGGGCGGCACCGCGCAGGTGGACGACCGCGCCGCCCTCACGCCTGACCATCTCATGAAGGAGCGACTCCTGCGGGTACAGGCCGGTTGCCGCGTGCAGGAGCAGGTTGGCGGGTGCGGAGCGCGATTCGAGAAGCGCGCGGTGTGTCGCCGCCGCGGTCGCGAACCAAGATTCCAAGTGCGCGTTGTACCCCGCCAGCTTGTTGGCCACGAGGTTCCATAGATCCGAGGCCGGGGCCAGATCGCCCAACGCTGATCGGGTCGCGTGCAGCGCGCGGATGAGCTCCCACGTTCCGGCACGGATGTCCTCATCGGTCACCCTACTGGCCCGCAGGAGTCTCTGCCGATCTGCTTCCCGCCACAATCGGATCATCCGTAGTTGCCTCGCTGCGACGAACGACGGTTCGCTATCGGCGTTTTCGTGCGTTCCGCTCGCTCCGTGGGTGACAAGCCCTTCGGGTCAGGGCGTCGATCCGCCCCCTTCGCCCCGCTCGAGCGCCTCGCGCACCGCCTGGGCGTTGGTCGTGTGCCCCAGCCCGATGGCGGCGTACTCATTAAGCGCCCGCTCAAACGCCGACCGCGCCTCTTCGTGACGACCCAGCGCCGCCAGCGCCTTGCCGCGGCGTTCGGCGGCGAGGGCAACGCCCTGGCGGTTCCCGAGTTCTTCGTGGATCCGCAGCGCGTCGTCGAAGCACTCAAGGGCGGTGGCGGCGTCCTTTGCAAGCAGCAGGCCGCCGCGGTTTCCGACGTTTCGGGCCACGCTGGCCCGCGCGCCCATCTCGCGGTTGAGGGCCTCGGCGTCGTGGAGGCAGCGCAGCGCGCCCTCGATATCGCCGGAGAGTTCCAGCGCCAGAGCCCGGTTGCCCAGCGTGCGGGCCAGTGCCGATTTGTTCCGCGTGCCTCGGTAGACCGCCTCGGCCTTGTCATAGCACGCGAGCGCGGCGGCGGGATCGCCCCGTGAAGCGAGCGCGAGGCCCTGGCCGCCGATGTTGCGGGCCGTTCCGCCCTGGTTGCCGAGTTTCTCGAACACGGCGCTGGCGCGGGTGAAGCAATCGATGGCTTCGTCGAAGCGTTCCTGTTGCCACAGCACGCTGCCGCGGCCGCCCAGGGCGCGGGCCTCGCCGGCGTGGGCCTTGGCGGCGCGGAACTCGCTGGCGGCGCGGTCGAAGGCTTCGAGCGCGGCGTCGAATCGCCCTCGGAGGCGGTGCATCTCGCCGATCTGCACAAGCGCGGCACCGAGGTGGTGGGCGGCGCCGCCGTCGGAGCTTTGGGCGTGCGTCATGGCTTGCTCGGCGAGCTGCTGGGCCTCGTCCCACCGGCCCAAATCCTGGCACGCCTGGCACAGCGCGACGATGAGTCGTGAGCGGGCCGATTGCAGGGCGCGGGCGACGGGTGAGCCCTTGGGGGCTTGCGCGAGCGTGGTCTCGACGCCTTCGAGCGTGGCGCGGAGGCGCGGTACGCGCTCGACCGAAAGCCCCCGGATCGCCATCGTGACCGCCACCGCGAGGATGCAGCGGGCCGAGAGCAGCGGTTCGTGGTGCGTCAGCGCGCGGTCTTGGGCGGCGAAGAGGTTCTCGCACTCGAGCTCGAGGTGGTCGAAGGCTTCGGCGGCGTCGCGACCGCCGCGGCGCGCGTCCCAGTGCTCGGCCAGGGCGGCGTAGCAGCGGGCGTGGCGGAGTTCGAGCTCGCGCGTCTCGGTGGGGGTCGACTGCATCACGAGCTTGCGTTCGGCGTAGGCGCGGATCGACTGGAACATCTTGAGGCGCAGGCCCGCGGGCGTATCCACGCTGCTCAACAGGCTCTGCTCGCGCAGGGCCTGCACCACGTCCATCGCCAGCGGGGCCTCGGGGAAGGCCGAGAGATCGAGGACTTCCTCGGCTTGTTCGAGGAACAGCCCGCCGCGAAAAACACACACCTGGCAGAGGGCGGCGCGCTCGTGGGGCTTGAGCAGATCCCACGACCAGTCGATGGCGCCTTCGAGGGTCTGCTGGCGCTTGGGCAGGTCGCGGCGCGAGGAGCGCAGCAACTCGAACTTCTTTGAGAGTTTCTGGACGATCTGGGCTGGCTTGAGGATCTTCACGCGGGCGGCGGCGAGCTCGATCGCCAGCGGCGCGCCCTCGAGCTCGATGCAGATGTCGGCGACGTCGGGCGCGTTCTCGTCGGTCAGCGTGAAGCCGGGCTGGGCCTCGCGGGCGCGTTCGACGAAGAGGCGGACGACGTCGAACTGCGAGAGGCGCACGGCGTGCTGAGCGCCGAGCGAGGCGTCGAGCTCGGCCTGGGCCCGCGAGGCCTCCTCGTCGTGCTCCGGGTCGATGGTGCCGATGCCGACGGTCCCGCGGTCGAGCCCTTCGTCGGCGGCGCGGTCGCGCGGGCGCGTGAGCCGCGGGGGCGTGCGCATGGGCTCGAGCCGGTACTCCTGCTCGCCCGCGATGCCCAACAGCGTGCGGCTGGTGGCCAGGAACCGCGCCGTGCGGGCCCGCTTCATCCACATGCCGATCATCGCGGCGCATGATTCGACCACCTGCTCGAAGTTGTCGAGGATCAGCAGCAGCGGCTTGCGGTACTCGAGCACCGCGGCGATGACCTGCTGCGGCGGCTCGGGCCCGGCGATCGGCACCCCGAACGCCGCCGCCACCTGGGCGCACACACCATCGGGCGTCGTGCATTCCGAGAGATCGGCGAACCACACGCCGCCCTCGTAGTGGTCGAGCAGCTCGTTGCCCACACGCAGCGAGAGGCGCGTCTTGCCGGTGCCGCCGGGGCCGGTGAGGGTGAGCAGGTTCCACTTGTCTTCGCGGAAGGCGATGGTGAGCTCGGTGATCTCGGTGCGCCGGCCCACGAACGTCGTCTGCTGGTACGGCAGGTTGGTGGCGACGTGGTCGAGCGTCTTCAGCGGCGGGTAGGTGCGGCTCGCGAGCTCGTACGGCAACACCTGGAACAGACGCTCGGGGCGCGAGAGGCTCTTGAGACGGTGCTCGCCCAGGTCCTTCACCAGCGCGGACTCGAGCTCTTCGGTTGCCGCCTCGCGCACGGCGTGGGAGACGAGAATCTGGCCGCCGTGGCCCGCGGCGCTGATGCGGGCCGAGCGGTTGACCATGGGGCCGAAGTAGTCCATGCGCCCGTTGGTCGGGTCGAGTTCACAGATGGGCTCGCCGGTGTGGATGCCCATGCGGACCAGCAGCTCGGCGCCGTTAGTGTCGCGCCGGATGTCCTCGGGCATGGCGGTGGCCATCTGCTGCTGCAGCTCGAGCGCGAAGCGCACCGCCATTGTGGGCGAGGCGAAGGCGATCATGAAGGCGTCGCCCTCGGTCTTCACCTCGTAGCCCTGGTGCTTGGCGATGAGCCCGCGCATGACGGCGTTGTGGGCGGCGAGCGCTTCGGCCATCCGCGATTGGAGTTTCTCCCACAGCTCGGTCGAGCCCTGAAGGTCGGTGAAGATGAGCGTGACCTGGCCGGTGGGCGCGGCGACAGCGCGGGCGCGCGCGCCCTCTCCGGATTCCCCGGGAGCTGGTGATACTGGGCTGCTCAAACTCACGACCTCAACGCGACTCGGGTGGGCGAGCGCGTGGGGTGATGGTATTGGATTTGGGGGAGGGCGTGCGCGCCCCCGACCCGCGAAGCGGGTCGGCAATGGTTGCCAGCGGCGCAGCCGCTGGAGCGGGCGTGAAGGAGGGTTCCGCCCGAGAAACGGGCGGGCGTTGCGAGGCTGGAGCAACTCGCGCGCCCGTTTCACGGGCGCGAGTGGTCCGGCGCGGGGTACCAGCGGCTGCGCCGCTGGCAACTATCGTGAACCCGCCTTCGCGGGCTCATTTCGTCCCGCGTCTGGCTTGGAAGAACCGGCGCAGCATGTCGGCGCTCTGGGCCGCCAACACGCCGGAGATGGGCGCGACGCGGTGGTTCAGCCTCGGGTCTTGCGTGAGCCGCATCAGCGATGTGGCACACCCGGCCTTGGGATCGCTGGCCCCGAAGACCAGCCGGCCCACGCGGGCGTTCACCACCGCTCCGGCGCACATGGCGCAGGGTTCAAGCGTCACCACGAGCGTGCAATCGTTGAGCCGCCAGTCGCCCAATCGCCGCGCGGCGGCGCGAATCGCGACCACCTCGGCGTGGCCCGTGGGGTCGTTCTGGGCTTCGCGGGTGTTGAGGCCTTCGCCCAGAATCGCGCCGGACTGCGAGTCGAAGACGACGGCGCCGACGGGCACGTCGCCGGCATCGGCGGCGCGTGCCGCGAGATCGAGAGCGCGGCGCATCATGGCGTCATCAAAGGGACCGGGGCGCAGCGGGGGCGGGCGGCGGGATGGTGCCGCGCCGAGCCGGGGCATCCGCGCATCGTCGTGCCGCGGCCTCATGATTCGTCGTCCAAGTCGCCGTCGGTGCGGGCGCGCCGGGTCGATTCCGCGCCCCCCGGCGGCAGCGCCGGCGTCGTGCCTTCTTCGCGCGATTCCCCCTCGGGGGCAGGTGCCGAGCGCCACCACCCGCCCGCCACGCGCCGCGCTGGCATCGCCCGCATCAGCAGCACGCCGAACTCGTACAGCCCGTACATCACCACCGTCAGCACCACCAGCGACGCGGGGTCCTGCGTCGGCAGCAGCGCCGCCAGCACCACCGCGCCGAACAGGCACTGCTTGCGGTACTTCACCAGCATCCGCGCCTCGAGCAGCCCCGTCCACGACAGCACCATCAGCACGATGGGCAGCTGGAACGCCACGGCGAACGCGAGCCCCAGCATGAACACCAGGTCGACATATTCGCTGAGGCGGTACTCCTGCGAGATGCCCGCCCCGCTGTGCAGGTTCAGCGCCATGGTGCGGGCGGCGTCGCCTTCGCCGATGCGGATGCGGAGCTGATCAAGCGGCTGGTTGATCCACATCTGCCCCGGCAGCGGGCTCGCCGGATCGCCCTGCAGCACCGGTGCCTGCGGGAAGACAGTGCCCGCGGGCGGCTCGACGGTGGTGATCGTCGGCGTCACCAGCCCGGCACCGAACTCGATGAGGAACACCAAACTCAGCGGCAGCAGCACCCAGTAGAGGAACGCGAGGCCCGCCGTGGTCATGAACGCCGAGAGCGGGAACAGGAAGTAGATGAAGCGCCGCTCGCGCGAATACAGCCCCGGCGCGACGAAGAGCCACAACTGGTACAGAATCCACGGCAGCCCGACCACCAGCGTCACCACCGCCGCCACTTTCATGTACGACGTGAACCCCTCGGTGGGGCTTGTGGCGATGAGGTGCGATGCTTCGCCGGCGCGGGTGAGGGCGGCGAGCAGCGGGGCGGTCATCCACTCCAGCAGTTTCGAGCCGAAGATCAGGCAAACGACGAAGATGGGCAGCGGCCCTACGAGCGCCCAGAACACCCGCGTTCGCAGCTCGTCGAGGTGGTCGCCGAAAGACATGAGTCTTGGCTCGTGGGCCAGGGGTTTCGTGTCGGGTTGAGCGTGGCCTTCGGGCATGGAGATGTTCGGGAAGCGTACGGAGCGGCGGCCCGGTCGTGGGACCGCAACGATAGCGGACCTTCACAAGAGAACGGTGGGGCCGGCTTCCAGCCTGCCAGTCATTGATGGCGGCAGGCTGGGAGCCTGCCCCACCGAAAAGCGCGACGGAAAGAACCGGCACGCGCGTCGGTATGAAGCGGCATGACCTACCGGTTCCCCAGCCAATCTCCAGCCAACTTCCCGGGCCGCTCGCCGGACGCTCCGGGAGGTGCGCTCAACCCCGGGCACTCGCCCGAGATGCACGAACTGTGGGCGACGCACCGGCGCTGGGTGGCGGCGATCCTGCTGGCCCACATGCCGCGCGAGGCCGACCTTGAAGACCTTCTTCAAGAGGTCGCGATCCGCCTGGTGCGCGGGGCGGCGGACTTGAAAGACCCCGCCTCGGTGCGCCCGTGGCTGCGGACGGTGGCGATCAACCTGGCCCGCACCGCCGGGCGCAAGAAGAAGATCCGCCAGCGCCTGATGCCGGACTACGCGGCCCAGGCGCGGGCGGTGTCGGAAGAGTCGGCCAACACCGAAGACCCGCGCTCGGGTCACGAGGTGATGGAAGATGGTCAACTGGCGATGAGCCTGGCGCGGGCGCTCCCGGAGGAATACCGCGAGCCGCTGCTTCTGCGGGCCGTGAGAGGGCTGAGCTACCGGCAGATCGCCGACATCCTCTCATTGCCGATCACGACGGTCGAGACGCGTCTGACTCGTGCGCGGCGGATGCTGCGCGACGAGATCGAGAAAGCACGTCAGCCGCGCGGTGCCGGGGCCCGCGCCGAGAACACTCCGGGAGAACGCAAGCCATGAACGACGAGAACCGCATTCCGAACCCCTTCAACCCGCCTTCGCCGGAGCGCTACGACCCCAGCCGAGAGGACATCCTGGTCGGTCGTGTGGTGGATTCCGAAGCCGGCCCGGCCGACTGGGCCGAGCTCGAACTGATCGCCAAGAGCGACCCCGCGCTGTGGCAGCGTCTGGCGCAGGCGCAGCGGGCCCACGCCCGGCTCGAGCGGGCCGTCGAAGACGAGATCGCCGTCGCCGAACTGGTCGAACTTCCCCCGCCGATCAGCGTGGTGGCGAGTTTCCGCTCGCGCTGGCAGACCTGGGGCGGCTGGGCGGTCGCCGCGGCGATCGCGCTGGTGTGGCTCGGTGCGGGCAACGGGCCGGCGTTCGTGCGGGGAAACCTGCCGGGCTCGCAGCCCGGCGCGAACATCGGCAACACCGCCGGCCTGCTCACCAACGCCGCACCCGAAGAGCTGCTGCAGGGCTACCTCGACCGTGGGCGCCAGAACAACCTGGTGCTCAGCCAGGGCCCGCTGCAGCTCATCAACGCCCGCGAGCTCGGCCCGGGTCAGGGCAAGGAAGTCATCTACATCCGCCCCATCGTCGAGCGCATGATCGTGACGGACTTCCGGGCCCTGCGCGTCACCCAGGATGAGACGGGGCGCTCGCAAGAAGTGCCCGCCGAACGCCTGCCGTTGGACGTGCTGCGGAACGTCTCGAACAAGCCGACACAGGACTAGCGACGCATCGCGGTGCCTGGCATCGGGATACCCAAAGGCGTCCGCCCGTCCGGAGGTCGGCCTTCCAAAGAAGCCACGAACCAAGAACACGAAGCGAACCACGAACCACACATCACGGAGTACGAACCATGTCGAACCGGCCACTCAAGTTTGTCCACCCCGCCTCGTTGCTCGCCCTCGCGACGGGCGCGGCGATCGCCCTCGCCTCCGCCGCCGGGCCCGCACTCGCCCAATCGAGCACCAACTCGCGCTCGATCACCTCGACCACTTCGGGCGGCAACACCATCCGCGTCGAGTCCGACGGCAGCGCGTACACCGTCACCCTCAACGGGAAGCAGATCAGCAAGGGCGCGATCACCGACAAGACCTGGAAGTCGTTCGAAGTCGCCGACGAGAACGGCGCGAAGATCGGCGAGATCATCCGCAACGGCCCGGATTTCACCGTCACCATGACGGGCGATGAGTCCGAGGATGAGAGCGACTGGGCCCCCGCTCAGAGCCTCGTCGGCCTTGCAAACCTCGCCGACTTGGAGCGGCGTTTGGCCCAGGCCGGCCAGAGCTACCCCGATGCCGCCCGCGCCTACGCGAGGGCGTCCACGCCGCCCCGCACCATGCTGGGCGTCAACCTCGAGAACCCCTCCGAGGCGATGGCCTCGCAACTGGGCATCGACCGCGAGAACACGACGATCCTCAGCAGTGTGAACGAAGGCTTCCCCGCCGACAAGGCCGGTCTGCGCCAGTTCGACATCATCACCGAGGTCGACGGCAAGCCCGCGTCGCCCGATCAGCTCCGCAAGGCGCTCCGCGAAAAGAACCCCGGCGACACGCTCTCGTTCAAGATCGTCCGCGGGCAGGAACGCAAGGACATCACCGTCAACCTCGAGGCGTACGACGCCGGCCGTCTGGGCACGACCGCGTGGAACGTCACCGGTGGCGCCGGCCCGTCCTGGGGCGGGCCCGGCACCGCGTTCACCTTCCTCGACGACGCTCGCACCGAAGAACTCGCCCGGGAGATGGAAAAGCTGGCACGCGAGCTCGAAACCACGGCACGCTCCGCCGCCGAGAAGGCCCAGGGTGCCAACATGGGCGCCCTCGAAGAGCTGAGCCGTCAGATGGAAGGGGTCTCGAAGCAGCTCGCCGAGCGCGCCGAACAGATGGCCCAGGAACGTGCGACGGCGGGGCTGGGCACGACCGCCCCCGGCGTACGGATCATCGGACGCCGCCGCGGCGGGCAGGGTGATGTCTTCGTGGCACCCACGGCCCCGGTACCCCCGATGCTGCCGATCAATCCGGCAGGGCCCGGCGCTGCGATGCCCCCCATCGCCCCGATGGCCCCCATGTCCCCGGGCGGCTCGCCCGCCGACGTCCAATCGCTCAAGCAGCGGATGGACGCGATCGACCAGCGTCTGGCCACCCTGACGGAACTGCTCGAGAAAGCGGTCAGCCAAAAGGGTGCGAGCGCCGGCCCCTGATCGGCGAAAAACATTGACACACAACGGGTGACACGCCCGAGAATCACTGATCTCACACTCCCCGGCTCACGCCACACACACCGGGACACGAACCACTGCACGACCGGCGTCGCCACCGCGACGACGGTCGCTTTCTTTTTGCTGTGCGCCGTGCGCGATGCGCTTGGCGCGGGACATGGTTGGCCGAGGCCGCGCTGAGCATGGCCAAGCGGACTTGGCCATGCCACCCGCCGGGTTCGCTCACACCACCACGACCCCGCGCCGCAGCAGGTCGATGTCGTTCAGCAGCTTTGCTAGCACAAGGTTGATGACGACGATGCTGAGGAACGAGAGCACGAACCCCTCGGTGGTGGCGCGCCCGACGCCGTGGGCCCCGGGCCGGCAGGTGAAGCCCTTGAAGCAGGCGACCAGCCCGATCGCCGCGCCGAAGAACAGGCTCTTGATGAGCCCGTTGGTGATCGAGTACCAGTCGATGAAATCGGCGGAGTACTTCCAGTACATCTCCGGCGAGACGTCGTAGATCTGCACGCAGCAGATATACGAACCCATCACGCCGCAGAGGTTCGAGGCGATGGTGAGCAGCGGGATCATGAAGATGCACGCGGCGACGCGCGGGGCCACCAGCACCTTGATCGGGTCGGCGGCCATCACACGCATGGCGTCGAGCTGATCGGTGACGCGCATCGAGCCGAGTTCCGCCGTGAGCGAGCACCCGACACGGCCCGCGAGCATGACCGCCGCGAGCACGGGGCCGATCTGCTTGACGATCGAGATGTTCGCCACCGCCCCGAGCCGCTGCTCCTGCCCCCACTGGCGGAACTGCACGTACGCCTCGATCACCAGGATCGCGCCGATGAACAGCCCCGTCAGCCCCACCATCGGCATCGAGCGCGAGCCCACGGCGTACAACTGCGGGCCCAGGCGATCCCACTTCATCCACGAGGCACGCTGCTTGACGAGCGCGCGGAACGTCGCCGCCATAAAAGCCATGAACTGCCCGAAGTCAGCGACGGCGCGGAAGATGTGCGAGCCGATGGTGGAGACGAGCACGGGCGCAGGGTAGTCACCCAACCACATCCGGCAGCCCCGTCATCCCTTCCGTCAGATCGCGCGGTCCGTTTTCCGTGACGAGCACATCCGCCTCGTAGTGCACCGTCATCGAGCGGTCGCCGCTGATCTGCGGCCAGGGGAAGTGCTTGCCGCCGTCGACGTGCGTGCCCGTGCCCACGGCGACCATCGGCTCGACCGCCACCAGCGTACCCGGTTGGATGCGGTGGTACGCCTCGCGCCATTCCTGATCGAACCCCGGCACCACGTTCGAAACAAACGGCGGGCCGTGCAGGTTTTTCAGCCCGATGCCGTGACCGCCGAGCCCGCGGACACACTTGAGGCCGTACTCCGTCTCGACGCACGTCTGCACTTCGCGGGCCCAGTCGATCCACATCGCGCCGGGGCGCAGCGTCGGGATGCCGCGGGCGAGGGCCTGCTTGCCGCACTCCATGAGCCGCCGGTTGTGAGCCGTGGGCTCCCCCAGCGAATACGTCCACGCCGCATCGCCGACCCAGCCTTTGTAAAAGACCCCGACGTCGATCTTGAACAGATCACCCGGCTTCAGCTTCGTGTCGTTGGCGGGATAGCCGACGTGCCCGTGGACCACGCACTCGTTCAGACTCAGGCACGTGTGCGAAGGAAACGGCGGCAGCTTCGGCGTGTGGCCCTTGGGCGAATACCGAAAGAAACACGACGTCACCCCGATCGTCCCCATGAACCGCGCCGCCTCCGCATCCACCTGAGCCAGCGTCATTCCCACGCGCAAGAAGGCTGACAGGTGCCGATGCACCTCCACCACCTTCTGCGCGGCGGTATATGCCAGATCGACCTCCGCCAGCGACATCTTCGATTTTCGCGCAAGCAGCGACATCAGCCCGAATCCTAGCGCAATCGCCCCGCACGCACGCGCTCGCTGGCCGGTGCTACCCTGCCCCACGCACCCCGGAGGCCCGCCATGACCACGCACCGAACCGACGACACGACCCTCTCCCGCCGCCACGCCCTCGGCGCCGGCGTCGCCCTCGCCGCCGCCTCGCTGCTTCCGAGGTCCGTCCGCGCCGACGACAAAGCCGTCCCCGCGCGCGAGATCTCCCCCGCGCCGCTCCCCAACGGCTCGGGCTTCTACCGATTCAAACTCGGCGAACTCGAAGTCCTCTCCATCGGCGACGGCGACGGCGCCATCCCCCCCTACCCCCTCGTCGGCGAGAACGCCTCGCAGGCCGAGGTCGAGGCCGCGCTCGCCGCCGACTTCCTCGACACCAAGTCCGCCGCCATGGCCTTCAACGTCCCGCTCGCCCGCACCCCCGCCGGCGTCGTGCTCTTCGACGCGGGCAACGGCGTCCGAGGCCGCGGATGGGGCGCCGGCAAACTCATCGACCACATGCGCAACGCCGGCATCGCACCCGCCGACGTCAAAGCCATCGTCCTCACCCACCTCCACGGCGATCACTTCGGCGGTCTCGCCAGCGAGGACGGCTCGCTCGTCTTCCCCAACGCACGCTACTTCCTCCAGAAAATCGAAGCCGACTTCTGGACCGGTCCCGCCCCCGACATGTCGGGCTCAAAGGCCGACGACGCGACAAAGAAGCAGTTCATCGAAGGCGCCGCCAAAGCGTTCGCCGCCGTCAAGGACCGCTCCGAACTGATCGACGGCGCGAAAGAGATCATGCCCGGTGTGCGCCTCGAACCCGCCTACGGCCACACCCCGGGCCACCAGGTCGCCCACCTCTCCAGCGGCGACAAGCAGCTGCTCCTCATCGCCGACTGCATCCACCACCACTGTCTGAGCCTGCGCCACCCCGAGTGGCACCTCCGCTTCGACACCGACGCCACGAAGGGCGCCGAAACCCGCAAGAGAATGCTGGACCGCTGCGCCGCCGACAAGGCGCTGGTGCTGGCGTACCACATGCCGTTCCCTGGCGTGGGTCATGTGCGCCGCGAGGGCACGGGGTTTGAGTGGGTTGCGGCGGCGTGGAAGTGGTGAGCCACTGGCTCGCGGACGGAGCGGCTTGAAGCCGCGCGTTGCGGAACTCCCGCACGGTTCGAGCCGTATGCTCGTGCGATGTCTCGCCTCTGGACCATGTGGGCATTGGTTTGCTTGGTTGGACTGCTGCTCGCGTCCCGCGCGGCTTTCGCCGATGGAAAGGGCTTCGTCCGTGCGGTCCAGAATGTGCCCACGCCCGACCAGCGCGTCGCCATCGTGTTCGACGGCAAGCAGCAATCGCTGATCGTCGATACCACGTTGGCGACCGCGGAGAAGGAAGCGGTGTGGATCGTGCCCGTCCCGAGCGAGCCGACGATCGAGGCGGTAAGTGAGGGCTTCTTTCCCACGCTCGAGGTGGTGTTCGGACCTCGGGTTGTTCGACCATCCGGCTTGTGGCTCGCGGCGGTCCCCGGCTTGGCGGTCGTCGTGTTGCTTGCCGCTCGCATCAAGAACCCATGGCTCTCCGCGATTCTGTGGGTTCCAGCGGCGCTCATCTTCGTTGTTGTTTTCTTCCTTTCCACGCTGAGTCGAGCGTCGAGCCGACCGATCCCCGTCGCGGATGTGACGGTCCTGTCATGTGACCGCGTCGGCGTGTTCGACACCGCGGTGATCCGCGGGCAAGACGGCAAAGCCGTTGTAGAGTGGCTGAACTCCCACGGATACCACACGCCCGACGCATCACTGCCGGTCTTCGATATCTACGCCAAAGAGGGCTGGTGCTTCGCCGCCGCGCGGCTCAACGCGGGCGACGACGGTGCGGGCCCACTGCGGCCGCACCCACTGGCGCTTCGCTTCGCGACAAGCAAGGCGGTCTATCCGGTGCGACTGACCGGGGTTCAGAGCGAGACCTGTCGAGCAAAACTGTGGGTTTTCGCGAAGCAACAAGCTGTCGGCGATAGCTTGCGACCGCGCCTCGTCGCGCGTGTTCTGACACCGAGCAACGAGCATGTTTCGAGAGCGGGAGAAACACGACGTCTGCAGCACAGCGGCGTCGAGGCCTTGATCGCCGGGCAAACCTTCGTGACGGTTCTTGAGGGCGAACTCACCCCGGAACAGATGAGTCGGGATATCTGGTTCTCGTGGCAGCCTCCACGCAACGGCCGGGGATGGAACGTCTACGAGCATTCCACCGCCCGTTCGCGGGCGGTCGACGGCGGGCTGTCTGCGCTGCTCACCGGCCTTGCATTCGTGCTGGCACCCGTTGGCAGTCGCCGGGCGAGTTGGCGGCGCATCGGCACCGCACCTTGCGTCGGCGGCGCGTTCGTCGGGCCGTGGCTGTACCTCAGCGTCGAGCGCGTCGAAACTCGGCGCGTCAGCATCCACAGGCATCAGGACAACCTCATCTCCGACGCGATGTCGCGCGCGATCGAGAAAGCCCCAACTGAAACTGGCTGCGACGAACTGAGCGCGCTCGCACGCGCGGAGGTTGCGGCCGCCATCGGCGAAGTGAAATCGGCCCATGGCGCAGCATCGGCCATCAGTCAACTGTCAGAGGGCGATGGGCCGAACCAGTACCGACTCGAGTGTCGCGCGGGCCGAATCGTCGCACGCTACGTCGACCCCTTGGGGAGAGAGGAAGAAGTCGAGACAGACTGACCGCGGAGCGCTCTCCTCACGCCACCGTGACACCCTTATCCAGATACACATCCTGCACCGCATTCAAAAGCGCCACGCCCTCTTTCAGCGGCTTCTGGAACGCCTTGCGGCCTGAAATGAGGCCCATCCCGCCGGCGCGCTTGTTGATCACCGCCGTCACGATGGCTTCGTGCATGTCAGAGGCGCCTTTGCTCTCGCCGCCGGAGTTGATGAGCGGGACGCGGCCCATGAAGCCGTTGGCGAGCTGGTATCGGCACAGGTCGATGGGGTGCCCACCGTGGCCGGCTTCATCGCTGCCGCAGAGTTCGGTGTAGACGCGTTTGTCCCACTTGCCGTACGACGAACCGCCCGAGTTCAGCGCCGCGTACCCGCCGTTGTTGGTGGGGAGTTTCTGCTTGATGATGTCGGCCTTGATGGTCGCGCCCAGGTGGTCGGCCTGGCCGGACAGATCAGCGCTGGCGTGGTAGTCGGTGCTCTTCCCGTCGGCGCCTTTCACCTTGAAGGCGTTCGAGCGGGTGTAGCACCACAGCACGGTGATCATGCCGAACGAGTGCGCCTCCTCGAACATGTCGCTCACGTACTTGATCTCTTCGCGGCTGTTCTCCGAGCCGAAGTAGATCGTCGCGCCCACGGCGACCGCGCCCATCTCGTAGCACTGCTTCACGCTGCCGAAGTACGACTGCTTGAAGATGTTGGGGTACGTCAGCATCTCGTTGTGGTTGAACTTCACCAGGAACGGGATCTTGTGCGCGTACTTGCGCGCCACCGACGCGAGCACGCCGATGGTCGAAGCGACGGCGTTGCAGCCGCCCTCCATCGCCAGCTTCACGATGTGCTCCGGGTCGAAGTAATCCGCGTTCGGTGCGAACGAAGCGCCCGCCGAGTGTTCGATCCCCTGGTCCACCGGCAGGATCGACACGTACCCGGTTCCTGCCAGCCTGCCGTGGTTCATCAGGTTCTGGAAGTTCCGCAGCACCGGCACCGGGCGATCGGTCTGCGCAAACACGCGATCAATGAAGTCCGGCCCCGGTACGTGCAGCCGCGAGCGGCTGATCCCCTTGGCTTCGTACTTCAACAGGTTGGCGGCGTCGGCTCCGAGCAGTTCAGCGGTGGAGGGCATGGTCGTTTCCTTTCAGCGGAAAGGCGGGTTTCGAGGGGCTTGATCGGGGGGCGAGGGGTGGTCTCCGAGTGGGCACGATATCACGCCGGGCGGGAATCAACCGCCTCGGCGGACATCTCGCCTCGCGGGCGTTGTTTGGCTTTTGCTTGGAACGCATGGAACGACGGCGAGCCTGAGGCGTCCGACTCTTGAAGCCGTGGCTCAGACGCACGGCACCGGTATGATCCTTCCATGACCCGCGCCCGCCGATTCATGCTCCGTGCGTTTGTGACCGGGACGACCCTTGCCGTCGCCGCCGGGACGTCGCTCGCTCAGGCCGACATCGTCCGCCCGCCCAAGGCCGAAGACCCTGGCGAGGTGTCGTATGTGCTCGTCTTGGGGATCGCCCTGGTGTGCGCCGCGATCACCTTGGGCATCAACCTGCTGCCGAGCCGGCGGACGCACCAGGACTAAGAAGGCACGAAGGCACGGAGGCACGAAGGCACAGAGCGGGGAGAAGGTGTGAAGGTGCGGAGGTGCGAAGGGAAACAGGCGGCGCGCGGGAACCGGCGCTCGCCGCCCGCGTCGCAAGCGCTCCGAGATTCTTCAAGCCGCATTGATCACGTGAGCGACCCATGCCCAAACGCCGACGTTCAACCCTGTCTGCTCTGATCGCGCTGAATGCGACGTTGCTGTGCGTGCTCGGCGCGGTGGTGCTCACGCCGCCCGCCGTGGGGCAGGGTGGCGCGGCCGGTGCCGATCGCGCCCGCGGCAGTTACACGATGGTCGGCGGCCGCATCATCGGCGCGCCCGAGGCCGCCATCTATATTGTCGACGGCGTCAACCAGGAACTCATCGCCGCCAGGTGGGACCGCACCCGCAAGGCGCTCAAGGGACTGGGCTACCAATCCCTCGGCAGCCGCGCTTCCGCCCCTGCCACAACCAACTCGGACCCGGGGAGGTGATCGCCATGAACGAGAACAACAGAACCCCGACCGTCAGGGAGGGGTCCGCCCTTTCGAACGCAGCCCTCTGGGCCTCGGCTTTCGTGATCCTCGCGCTCATCCTCGTCGAGGCATCGCGCCGCGGGCACCACAACGCCGCCCTCGCCGGCGACGCGTCGAGCGTCGATGACCTCACTGTGCTCACCGCGGCCTCAGGCACCGACGAAGACGTGCTGTGCGTGCTGGATCAACGGAACGAATCGCTCAGCGTGTTCGCCGTGGAGCAGGGGCGGAGTATCCAGTTGCTGCAGGTGCAGGACCTGCGCCAGGCGTTCCTGCAGGCGCGGCTGAACGCGGGGGCGGGGGCGGGCGGCGGACGGTGAAATGAAGGCGTTCCAGACCACCGCGTATTTCCGAGAACAAGTTCTCTCGAAGCGGCCCTATCTGACCGAGTCCATGATCCTCTTTGTGATGCAAGCGCCTATACGCCGTGCGCTACAATCAGACGGTCGAGTCCGCCTATGGGGGCAACCGCCGGAACTCTCCGGCCGCGTCCTCCGCGTGGTCCTGCTCGACGACGGCGCAACCGTCCACAACGCGTTCATCGACCGCGGCGCCGAGCCGTAGCAGGGAAACACACCCTTGAAGCTCAAGTACGACAAGGCCACCGACTCGCTCTACATCGACCTGGTCGATCGGCCCTCGACCGAATCGCGCGAGGTCGCCGAAGGCGTGGTGGTGGACGTTGACGCGGACGGGCGGGTGGTCGGCATCGATTTCGAGCACGCCAGCCGCCACCTCGATCTCTCGCGGCTCGAGGCCGAGATGCTCCCGGTCGGCCTTCTCAAGGTCGGCTGATCCGCACGCCGAGTTCAGCACATCGCTCCGCGATCTGCCTTGGCCTTCCTTCGCAACCTGCGCGAACTCCGCGTTGATACGCATTCCGGGTGAAATCCGGGCTTTGGATTGTCGTACGCCGGCCCTCGCTTGCGCTTCGGATTCGTGATCGACGCCCGCCAACGAACCCGAAGCGCAAGCGAGGGCCGGCGTACGACAACCCCAAGCTCGGATTTCGCCCGGAATGAGCATGAAGAACTTCGCGGCGACCGCCGCGCAGCTCCGATCCCCACAGGCATCGGCAACCAACGCGCCGAAGACTGGCACCGCCGATTCCAAAGCCGAATTCGGCTGAAGGCCAGTAGCAAAAACCAACCCGGGTACGCGCGCGGATGTCTCCGACCAAGCTGTGCGGGCCGATGTGTCCGTTGGCCCGCGGCGGGTACACCTTTGGCGAGGATCGCGGACCTTGAGCCACTGCTTTTTGGCTCAAAGCC
>JBJXFG010000044.1:0-5081 GCA_046154665.1 Phycisphaerales bacterium
GTGGGGCAGGCTTCCAGCCTGCCATCTTCAAGGCGGGCAGGCTGGAAGCCTGCCCCACCGATTCAGACTGAGAAAACACCCCCCGACCGTCAGCTCGAGCGAACGGAACAACAGCTCCCGCACCGGCACCGGGACGTCACAGACACCACCGGAACCGCTCGGGTCCTGAAAGAGCCGCCAACGAGCGGCACGCCCTGAGCGATAGGTGTCCCCTGATCGGCGGTTTCGCACGCTTTCCGCCGCCCTCGCCCGAAAACTGTCCCCGTCCTCTCCAGGAATCCGAGGAACTGGGTTCCACCAAGAGGCACCCAACGGTACGATAACGTCGCTCGGCGCGTGACCGGGCTTCCCGGATCAGTCCCTCCGGTTTTCATTCAGGAGACTCATCATGATGACCTCATTGATTCTCGCCGCGGCGCTCCAGACGGGTTCGCCCGCCGTAACGCCCGTCGATCGCCCCGTGGCGGTCGAATCGCAGTTCGCGGCGTCGAAGCGCGGCCCGCAGACCACGCGCCCCCCGCGCGACGGCAAGAAGAAGGCCCGCCCCGAGCCCCGTCCCGATCCGCCAAAGCGTCCGTCGCGCGGCAAGCAGCCGCCCCAGTTCATTTGACGTTCGCGCGTTGGCGCAGCAGCGCCACGCGTGAATCGGCGTGCCGATAAGGCACACCTTCCCCGACGCCTCGAGAGCGCGATCAGCGCCCCAACGAGGCGTCGGTTTCGTTTTGAACACGCTCTCGCGCTGGCCCAAACGAGCCCGGAGCGTCAGCGACGGGTTTCCGGGTTCTCGGAATCGTCGTGCACCAGCCTCAAGCCGCGCTCGACGCGCGTCCGGACCCACGCGCTGACGCTCGGGGTTCGTGTGCTCGCCCGCATCTGGTTGCCGCCGTCAAATCTGATACGTCAACGCCGTCGGCCCGATCGTCGCCAGCGTCATGGTCCCGAGTTGCCTCGAGCCCAAGTACGCATTCAGCCGGTCCAGCGTCACCCGGTCGTACTGAGACGCCAGTTCCTCAAGCGAGCGACCGCGCCCCAGGCGATGCTGGTCGCGTGCCAGTGCCCCCGCGCGGGCGTTGCTCGATTCGCCGCTCATCACCAGCTTGCTCTTGAGCCCCACCAGCGCCCGCTGCAGTTCGTCGCCCGTCACGCGCCCCTCGGGCGTCAGAATCCGCCGCAGTTCCCCGAGCAAAACCGTCAGCGTCTCCTGGGCACGCTCCGGCGTCGTCCCCGAATACGCCACCGATCGCCCGTACGCCTTGTCGCCGGCGTACGACGCGTACACGCTGTAGCACAGCGCCCGCTTCTCGCGCACCTCGGTGAACAGCCGACCCGACATCCCGCCGGAGAGCACCGCCGTGCCAACGCGTTCGAGCCAGCAGTTCTCGTCCGTCTCGGGCGGGCTGTCGTAGCACACCGCCAGGTGTACCTGATTCGTCTGCTCCGTCTCGTGCACCATGCCGCGCGCCCCGGTGCCGCTCCAAGTGACCGGCGCCGAAGCGCCCTGCCAGCCCTTGAGCAGCTCGTTGAGCCTGCGCGCGATCGGCTCGGGCTCGACACCGCCGGCGATCGCCAAGATCGCGCCCCCCGGCACCGCCCAACGCGCCCACGCGTGCGCCAGATCGCCGTGCGCCACGCGCGCCAACCCCTCTTCCGTGCCCAGGCTCGAACGCCCGATCGGGTCCGGGTTGTGCTGCCCACGCAGCGTGTGCATCACCCGCTCCTGCGGGTCGTCTTTCAAGCTCTCGATCGCCTGCACGCACAGATCGCGCGAGGGCTCCAGATCAGCAGCCTCAAGGTTCGGCCGCCGCACGATGTCCACAATCAACGGCAGCGCGTCCATCACGCGCGAACCGAGCATCGTCGCGCCCACGCTCACAAACTGCGACTCACTCGAAACCGATCGCGCCACCCCCAGTTTGTCAAACGCATCGGCGTCGTCCCGACTCGAACGCCCGCCCGCCCCGCGAACCACCATCTCGGCCAGCAGCGTCGAAAGCCCCATCTTGTCGGCGGGATCGCGCGCGCCCCCACCGGGAAGCAGCCACGAGAGGCCCGCCGAACGAACCCCGCTCATCGATTCAACGAGAACGGGCATGCCGCAGTCGAGGGTGATGGAAGTAATAGGCATGGGGGGCGGGGGGCGGGGACCAGGGCGAAAGGAGTGGGAGCAAGGAATCCGGGAACACCAATTGGAACAAGTTCACGGGCGACACACGCCGACGATGAGCGGAGTCCTCGGAGCGAATCGTCGCGCTCACGCACACGGTTCAGAATCGCCCCGCAAGAAAACCAGCCGCGGCACCGTCCGAGATCAAGTGGCGGAGGATAGCCGCGCGATCCGGCAATGGTCCGTGAACTCGAAATCCCGCCCACAAACCGTCACAACCCGCAAGCAGATGTCCCCTTCCAAGCCATAGAGACATCGCCGCGCTCCCGCACGCCACCCCGCCATCCGATGGTCCCATGTCACGACTCAACCAGCCCCGGCGCCGCGGCGATGTCCCATGCGCCCCGGCACCACCCCTCCCCCGCCTTCCCCACTCCCGACTGCCCACTGCCCAAGCCCCACTGCCCTTCTCACCCCCATGCGCCTCCTCCACATCATCATGGCCGCAATCACCATCGCCTTCGGCGTTGGGCTGCTCATGTGGCGCCACCACGGCGGCGTCGACCTCGAAACCGCCGTCGAGACCACCCGCATTGCCCTCGAAAAAATCGACGCCCAGATCAAGTTCCGCGCCGCCGTCAGCCGTGTCCACGAAGCCACCGGTGGCGAAACCACCCCCGACCAACTCGCCGCCACCGGCGAGCCCGATCTCACCACCCCGGTGAACCAGCGCGGCTGGCCCATGACCATCGAGCCCGAGTGGTTCGGCACCAAGCCGCCGCTGAACGCGCTCACAATCCCCGGCTGCCCCTGGGTCGAAATCGCCTCAGGCGAAGAGCTGCTGCTCACCAACCCGCGCATCCGCGTCGCCCTCGACCGAAACGTCGCGGCGTTCTGGTACAACCCCGCTCTGGGCATCGTCCGAGCCCGCGTCGGCCCAACCGCCACCGACGTCCAAGCCGTCGACCTCTACAACCGAGTCAACGCCACCGCGATCGTCGCCATCGTCGACGCGCCGGAGTTTGATCTTTCGGTGTTGGAGCGGTAAACGCAGACTCCGGGTGGCATGGTCAAGTCCTCTTGGCCATGCGCCTTCGGGTGACACGCTCTCGTCTTCGAGAGCATGCTGAAGCACCCAGCGATCCAGAATCGCGCCCAGGCCAGACCACCCAGCCACCTGACACGGTCGTCACTCGATCGAGCGTCTTCGCCCAAAGCCCCGTGCTTTCGAAGACGAGAGCACGCCACCCGCCGACGAAGCAAAAACGCGCTTCGCGGACAAAAGCCACGGGAATCCGAGTTGGACTACCGAGCCAACGCCTTCATCATATCTCGGACCGCACGAAGTTGCTCCGCATGAGTAGCGATCACTCGATCGAACTGCTCCGCTCGACCAGCCAAGGACTTGATTGAACCCACAACGTCTCTAAGTGAATCGCTGTCTTTTCTAGTGAAGACGACCGCTTCTGTTCCCGGCGGAGCTGCAATCGACACTTGAAGTGCTTTGAGCTCTATATCGAGCTTTCTGAGCTCATCGATGCGATTGCTCGACTCGTCTTGCATATGCTTCAGCTCTTCCTTCGCATCTTTCAGGAATTTCTCCATTTTCTCTTCGGTTCGTGCGTACGCGTCGAACTTGCCTGCCAGTTCCTCGACTTTCAACCGCGTCTGGAGCCACCCTCCCCCGAGCGTAATAACGACAGACACTACAATAGTAATGACTGAGAGAGAGATCGATGCTATATTAAGTTTTGTGTTTATGGACATTTTTCCGTTCCATATATTTTGGGTCTTTGAGTGGCAGACCATGGGTTGAAGAACACGATGAATCAGATCGGCACATCGCGAATTAGATTGAGAGCCACATCGCGTGCTAGAATTATCTCTGCCGCAAAAGCGATTGATCGCTGGCCGCGGATCCATTAGCCCAGTCTAGTTGGATTGAGATTGGTACTTTTTTAGTTCGGCTTCTGCTCGCTCGAATCGCGCAAGCGCTTCGCTGAACGCCTCTCTCTGCGCCCTGATGTGCCTATCAACTTTGATATCGGTTTCCACTCTCGCTCGCCGAAGTTCGTTCACGTCGGAAGCGAGTTGCTCCAACTCAGAAACCTGCTGCTGCAGTCGCAATACATCGCCCTGTATTACAGACCGCTCAGCGTCATTCGCATTCTGGTATTTAAGGTGTGCGATCGCGATATCGCCCTTGGCTTTGGCGAGCGCCACCTCGACATCAGAAATCAGACCCTTTGTATCCGCGTCTAGACGCCGTAAGTCCCGAGATGTGGCGCACCCGACAAGCACTCCGGTGCATAGCAGGAGAAACACGCATGCTCTGGGCGTGCAGAAAAACGCTGTGATAAACGATAAGTCCACAATGCACCTCCGCGTCAGAGGCTATTCAGATGCTGTTGAAGCGTCAACTAGAGAACTTGGTTCGGTCCCCATGCCAGGTTCAAGCCAGCCCATCACCCAAATCCAACTCATTCCGAGCCGGGTGCCGGGTGCCGGGGAGGATTGCTCGTCTAAGCGGCGGCGGCCCGCCGCTTGGCGAGCCTTCTCGCCTGGTAGATCACGAGTTTGGCGGCGACCCAGCGTTGCACGCGGGGCAGTGTTCTGACCCAGGCGGGCAGCGGGCCCAGGCCGCCGCCGAAGTTGCTGAGGTTGGCGAAGGCGCGCTCGACCGCGTCGCGCAGATCGAGCAGCCGTTCGCATGTGCGCGGGTGCTCACGCCACGCACGCATCGCCCGCTTGCGTGCGTCGGACATCAGTCGCAGGCCGCGTGCTGTCTGCGCGAACCCCTTCAACGGCGTGAACAACTCGACGCCGCGCTCTTCGGCCAGTCGGTACAGACGATCACTGTCATAGTTCCCATCGGCCAGCAGCAGCCGCCCGCGCGGGGCCGCGGCGATGAGATCCGTCGCGGGCACCTTCTCCTGCACGTTCACCGCGGTGATGCGGTATTCCAGCACGCCGCCGC
>JBJXFG010000051.1:0-3300 GCA_046154665.1 Phycisphaerales bacterium
GTTCGCCCTCGCCGCGCAGCAGCGGGATGGAGAGTCGATCAAGCATGCCGATCTTGCCGCGCAGGTCGTCGGGCAGGCGGACCACCAGGTGGAACCGCCGATCCCCCTCGAAGACCAGCCCCGCCTCGCGGCCGCCCATCGCGACCGCGACGACTTCCTGCACGTCCGAGACGTTGAGGCCGTAGCGGGCCAGGGCCGCGCGGTCGGGATCGACCGTCATGACGGGCAAGCCCTCGGTCTGCTCGACCTTGGCATCGGCCGCGCCGGGAACGCTCTGGAGCGCGGCGAGCACGCTCCCGGCGGTCTTCTGCATCGACGCGAAGTCGTCGCCGTAAACCTTGACGGCCACATCGCCGCGCACGCCCGAGATGAGTTCGTTGAAGCGCATCTGGATGGGCTGCGTGAACTCGTAGTTGTTGCCGGGGACGGTCTGGAGCGTGAGTTCGAGCAGACGTTGCACCTTGCCCTTGTGGCCTTCGGGCGGCGGGCCGTGGGCGTGCCCTTCCTCTCCGCCGCGACCGTGCTCGTCATGGCCACCCCCGTGCGAGCCCATCTTCTCCATCTCCTCGGTCTTTTCAGCGATGAGCTTGTCGAGTTCGGCCTCGCTCCGCCACTGGCTCTTGTCCTTGAAGATGATGAACGTGTCGGAGACGTTGGGGGGCATGGGGTCGCTGGCCAGTTCCGCGGTGCCGGTCTTGGAAAAGACGAACGCGACCTCGGGGAACGAGGAGACGGTCTTCTCCACGTCGTACTGCATCTTTTGGGATTGCGTGATGCCGGTCGACGCGATGCGCATGGCGTGCATCGCGATGTCTTTCTCGTCAAGCGTGGGGACGAACTCTTGTCCCAGCCGCGTGAACAACGCCAGAGAGCCGACGAACAGCACCACCGCAGTCACGACCACCGCGTAGCGGAGTTTCACCGCCCAGCGGACGACCGGCTCGTAGATCACCTTGGCCCACCGCACCAGGAACATGTCCTTTTCCGTGACCTTGCCGGTGATGCACAGGGCCACCATCGCGGGAATGAAGGTCAGGGAGAGGATGAACGCCGCGATGAGGGCGAGGATGACCGTGATGGCCATCGGGTGGAACATCTTGCCCTCGACGCCCGAGAGGGCGAGGATGGGGAAGTAGACGGTGATGATGATCGCCTCGCCGAAAGCCGTGGCCTTGCGGACCTCCTTGCTGGCGTCAAAGACGATGTGCAGACGCTCCTGGAGCGTGAGCAACCTGCCCTTGTGGTGCTGCTCCTCCGCCAGTCGCCGTAGGCAGTTCTCGACAATGATGACCGCGCCGTCCACGATCAGGCCGAAGTCGATGGCGCCCAGCGACATCAGGTTGCCGCTGACTTTGCTCTGCACCATGCCCGTGGCGGTCATGAGCATCGAGAGAGGAATGGCCAGCGAGCAGATGAGCGCGGCCCGCCAGTTGCCGAGCATCAGCAGCAGGACCACCATGACCAGGATCGCGCCCTCCAGGAGGTTCTTTTTCACCGTCGAAATGGTCGCGTCCACCAGTTTGGTCCGGTTCAGGACCGTCTTGGCTTTGATCCCGTCGGGCAGCGAGCGCTGGATCGTGGCCATCTTCTCGTCCACCGCAGCCGAGACGATGCGGCTGTTGGCCCCGATGAGCATGATGGCCGTGCCCACAACCACGTCCTCGCCGTTCTCGCTGGCCGAGCCGGTGCGGAGTTCCCGCCCTAGCCCCACGCCCCCCGGCCTGACCACATCGCGGACATACACGGGTACGCCGTTGCGCGTCCCGAGGACGATGCTCTCGATTTCCTCGATGGATTGGATGCGTCCGGTAGCGCGGACAAGGTAGCTCTCCCCCTTGTGCTCGACATAGCCCGCGCCGGTGGAGACGTTGTTTTTCTCCAACGCCTCGATCACGTTGTGGAACGTCAATCCGTAGGAGACGAGTTTCATCGGATCGGGCTGGACGTGGTACTGCTTGACGAAGCCGCCGATTGCGTCCACGCCCGCCACATCCTTCACGCCCTTGAGTTGCGGGCGGATGATCCAGTCCTGAACCTCGCGCAGATACGACGCAAGTTCAACTTCGGATTTGAGCCGCCGCCCCTCGGGCGAAAGGTACGAGCCATCGGACTGCCACCCGACCTTGCCGTCCTCGATCTTGGCACCCTTCCCATGCGGGTGCTCGTACTCGACGGTGTACATGTAGACCTCGCCCAGCCCGGTGGCGATGGGGCCCATGAGCGTCTCGACGCCCGGCGGCAGGCTCCCGCCCGCTTCGCGGAGCCGCTCGCCAACTTGCTGGCGCGCGAAGTAGATGTCCACACCGTCGTCAAAGACCGCCGTCACCTGTGAGAACCCGTTGCGCGACAGCGATCGTGTATATTGCAAACCGGGAATGCCAGCGAGCGCGTTCTCCATCGGGAACGTCACTTGCTGCTCGACCTCAAAGGGCGACAGGCTCGCCGCGACGGCGTTGATCTGCACCTGGTTGTTGGTGATGTCCGGGACAGCGTCGATCGGGAGTTTCTGGAGTTTGAAGAAGCCGACGGCGGCGACTACCGCCGTCAGGATCACGACGAGCCAGCGGTTCTTAATTGAGAAGTGGAGCAGGGATTCAAGCATGGGATGGGTCTCCTTGAGCGGCGTACTGGTTTAGTGCTCGTGCGCCGCGGAGCCCTTGCCGAGCTCTGCCTTGAGAATGAACGTGCCAGCGATGACAAACCGCTCGCCCTCGACTAACCCGGCATAGACGGGAACCAAGCCGCCGATGGGCTTGCCGACGGTGACGGCTCGCTTGGCGAAGGTGTTGGGTTCGTTGGCCACGGGGACAAAGACGGCCGGGCCGCCCTCCACGGTCTGGATCGCCTCGTCGGGGATCGCGACCATCGGTGCCGGGTCCGTGCCGCCCGGCATGGATGCCACGATCTCGGCCTGCGCGAACATGCCGGGGCGGAGCATGAGTCCGTTCTCGAGCGATGCGGGCACTTCGATACGCACTTGGGCGGTGCGGGTGGTCGGGTCCACCAGCGGGGCAATGAACGCAACCACGCCCTCAAACTTCGGGGCGGCCACACCTTCGCTCTCGCCCGTCGCCGAGCCGATGGTGATCCACGCCCTGGCCCCGACGGCGATGCCCGCGAGTTTGGCCTCGGGCACATCGGCCAGCACCCAGAGCAGACGCGTGTCGGCAAGGATCATCAAGGCCTCGCGGTCGGGGCCGACGAGTTCGCCCAGGGTGACTTCGCGTTGCACGACCTGCCCATCGATCGCGGCCTTGATCGCGTGACGCGGCGCGATCTCGCTCGTGCTCGCGAGGGTGG
>JBJXFG010000091.1:0-6376 GCA_046154665.1 Phycisphaerales bacterium
CGCTGGGGCCTTCTGTTTTATCAGCAAGCCGGTAAGCATCAACTCGAATCCGCCGCTGTACCAGTTCCATGTGGTGCAGCTCAACGGGGGGAACAACACGGCGGGCGGGTTCGAGAACTTCGCGGTGGGCGGGACTGGGGTGTGGGGCCGGACGTTCAACAACACGGGCGTGAGCTATGCGGTGCGTGGGCAGGCGAACTCGAATCAGGGGTACGCGGGCTATTTCCAGGGCCGCGGGTTTTTCGGGAATCGCGTGGGCATCGGGGTGACGCAGCCGCTGGGGTACCTGGACTTGGCGGCAGGGAACGACGCGAACGCGAACAACGTGCCGGCGATGGCGTTCACGTACCGGCTTGGGGGCTTTCGCCACTTCATCACGACGCGGCACAACGGCGTGAGCGGCCCCGATAATGGGAACGCATTCGACTTCTGGGTGAACAACTCCGCGACCAACAACTCGATCGCGCCGGGCACGAATAACACGCGGATCATGTCGGTCACGGGCGTGGGGGTGGGCATCGGAACGAACGCACCGACCTCCTCGCTTGAGGTGACCGGGGGCGTGCGGGCGCGCGGCGGCTTGCCGGGTGCTTCGGGCGTCAACAACAACGGCTACGCCTTCAACGGCAACGGGGGCGACAACGACTCGGGCATGTTCAGCGACGCCGACGGCACGATCCTGTTCTTTACCGACAACACGGAACGCATCCGCCTCTCGCAGAGCGGGTTCACGGGCGTCGGCACGTTTCCCAATAGCAAGTTCCATGTGAACAACGACTCGACGGCCGAGCCCGTGATGCGCGTGCAGGTCCAGGGCAGCAGCCGGTTCACCGTCGCCTCGAACGGAGGGGTCAGCATCGGCATTTTCAACGACACGCCGAACGCGGGCGGGCTGAACGTGAACGGGAACGTCAGCAAGGGCGGCGGATCGTTCAAAATCGACCACCCGCTCGACCCCGAGAACAAGTACCTGTATCACTCGTTCGTCGAGTCGCCGGACATGATGAACGTCTATAACGGGAACGTGCGCACGGACGCGGCGGGCTTCGCGACGATCACGATGCCGGACTGGTTCGAGGCGCTCAACCGCGACTTCCGGTATCAGATCAGCGTGATCGACGAGAACGCGCCGGACGCCTGCTTCGCGCGGGTCTCGACGAAGCTACGCAACGGGCAGTTCGTCATCAAGACCGTGCCGGGCAACCTGGAGGTGTCGTGGCAGGTCACGGGCATCCGCCAGGATAAGTACGCGAACGCGAATCGCATCCCGGTGGAGGAGGACAAGACGGGTGCGGCAAAGGGGCGCTACCTGCACCCGGAGGCGTTCGGCAAGCGGGCAGAGCAGGGGATGATCGACCCACCTGCCGCCGCCCCGCAGCCCGCGCCGGCGAAGCGCACGCGTCGATAACTTGCAATCCGGTGAGCAATCAGCGCGGGCGGGCCACGGCGGCTCGCCCGTTTTTGATAGTTGGGTTCAGGACGTCGGCACGGGAACGTGCTCGACGATGCGCAGGCCGAAGGCTTCGAGGCCGGGCAGTCCGCGGGCGTGGTTGGTGAGGAGGCGGAGGCTGCTGAGGCCCAGCGCGCGGAGGATCTGGCCGCCGACGCCGAAATCGCGCTGATGGGCGGGCGCGCCCGCGGCGCTGAGCGGGTGCGTGAGGTCGGGATCGTCGCTGCCGGGGTCGAAGCCGCCTCGGCGAATCTGGCGGAGGCGTTGTTCGAGGGCGGCGTGCTTGCCCGCGCCGGCATCGACGGCAACGCCCTCGGGCCGGAGGTAGATGATCGCGCCGCGCCCGGCCTTCTGGATCGCCCGCATCGAGGCGTGGAGCGTGTCGGCGGTCGGGCCCTCGGCTGAGGAGTCGAGGTCCGCGAAGATGTCACCAAGCAGGTTTTTGCGGTGCATCCGCACCAAGATTGGCTCTTTGACTTCGATGGCGTGGCCCTTGGCGTCGAGGTCGCCCACGCCGCCGACGGTGAGCGCGAGGTGCGGCAGCGGATCGACGAGCGATTCGAAGGCGATGAGGTTGAACTCGCCGAAGCGGGTGCGGATGGGTGTTCCGGCGACGGGCGGCAGGCGTCGGACGAGCGATTCGCGCGCCAGCCGATGCTCGATGACCTGCGCGACGGAGCACATCTTGAGGCCGTGCTTGGCGGCGAGGGTGACGAGGTCAGGCAGGCGGGCCATCTCGCCATCGTCGCGCATGATCTCGATGATGACGGCGGCGGGATAAAGCCCCGCGAGGCGGCAGAGGTCGAGCGAGCCCTCGGTCTGGCCCGTGCGCACCAGGACGCCGCCTGTCCGCGAGCGGAGCGGGTTGATGTGGCCCGGGCGGACGAAATCTTCGGGGGTCGAGGCGGGCTCGATGGCGCGGCGGATGCAGGCGGCGCGTTCGCGGGCCGAGACGCCGGTGGTGCCGCCGAAGCGGGGGTGGAGGTCGATGGAGATGGTGAAGGCGGTGCCGCGGGAGGTGTTGTTGACGGGTGCCTGGGGGTGGAGGTGGAGGCGGTCGCAGTCGTCCTCGGTGAGGGAGAGGCACATATAGCCGCGGGCGACGGAGAGCAGGAAGGTGATGGCCTCGGGGGTGACGAACTGGGCGGGAAGGACGAGATCGCCCTCGTTCTCGCGGTGCTCGTCGTCGGTGAGGATGACCATCCGCCCGGCGCGGAGCTCGTCGAGGATTTCAGGTATGGTCGAGAACATGCGCGGCATTATTGCCGTGCAAGTGGCGGACGCCGGGGGCATGGGTCAAGGGCGGGTGTCGAGAGCGTGCCACGACTGACCGGCTTTGCGGTCAGTCGTGGGTGCGCGTCGCTGCCCTCCTTCGCACGACTGAGCCCAAACGACTCAGTCGTGGCACAATCGGGCCACCTGCCGTTTTCTCCTGATGACGAGCACTGAAATCAGTGGTGCGAACGCGGCGAAAGCGGACGGAGCGGGGATTACGGAGGCGATGCGAAGTCCGATAGGATAGTCTCCCGTTCCGTTGGTGCTGATCGGGCTGCTGCCTTCGAAGCGAGTAACGCGATCGGTCAACTCAGTCGTACCGCGCGCGCCTGAACCGCCAATGCCACGGTGCGTCGGCCTCGTAGGGAAGAGGACTTCCTCCATCCACTCCTGGGCCGCGCCTGCGGCGTCGATCAAGCCATAAGGCGACAGCACATCGGGATACGAGCCGAGCGGGATGTAACTCTGCCCCTGACTAGGCAGCGTAAACCCGGCGTTGGCCTGGCCCTGCCCCGGCGGGCCGTAGACGAGCGGCGTGTCCGAGCCGTGCGGGTACATCCACCATCCGCCCTGGCCCGGCCCGTTGCGGTTCGGGTCGTAGTGCGTCGCCTTCATCCATTCGTCGAGGCTCGGGATCCAGAACTTCGCGCCCGGGCTCCGCGTCCATTGATCGTTGAATGTCGGCGGGTTCGTCGGATTCGTCGTGAAGGTTGACGCGTCGTACGCACCGCTGGCGATCGCGGCAACTGTCGGTGCCTTGGCGTTGTGCAGCCAGTTGCAGTATTGCGCGCAGGTGCGCCAGCCGATGCCAAGAACGGGGACCATCGCGGCGTTGGGTATGCTAACGCGCAGGCGGTAGCGCAGCCCGGGTCCGGAGTAGGTCGGGTCGACCTCGCCCCCCCAACTCGATGGTCGTCCAAAGAGGTCGAAGCCGCCCATGGTGGAATAGGTGTTGACGAACTCCATCCACTGGGCGGTGGTGGTTTCCATGCGGCCGATGCGGAACTCGTAGCCGACGGTGCCGCGACCCTCGGTGAAGCTCACGCCGCCGGGATCGGGGACGAAGCTCGGCGCGTTGCCGGGATCGCCGATGGTGACGAAATCGATGCCGTAGCTGGGTGGCTGGGCCATCGCCGCCGCGGCGAGCAGCAACATCGGGCAGGAAGCAACGACGCACCAGCGGTGACGCATGAGCGAGCTCCTTTCGAAGCATTTCGGCAGTGTACGGGCGGGACATTGCGCAACCGGCCATTCCGCAACTGGTCCGCGAGGCGGATTGCCGATACTCTGTGGCGACGTTGACCACGGATGGCCACGTCGGCCTCGGGCCGCTTCGCAACCCCTTCCCCCTTCGGAAAGCAAGGCCTTGCTCGACCGCTTGCTCGGACTTTTCTCGGTGGACATGGGCATCGACCTGGGCACGTGCAACACGCTGGTTGCCGTGCGCGGGCAGGGGATCGTGCTGAACGAGCCGAGCGTGGTCGCGGTGCGCAAGGGGACGAACCAGGTCTTGATGACGCGCAACGGGCTGGCGGTGGGGTGGGTGGCGAAGGAGATGCTGGGCAAAACGCCGGGGGCGATCACCGCGATCCGCCCGCTCAAGGACGGCGTGATCTCCGACTTTGAGATCACCGAGGCGATGCTGGGCTATTTCATCCGCAAGGTGACGGGTCGGCACAAGTTCGTGGGCCCGCGGGTTGTCATCTCGATCCCGTCGGGAATCACGGCGGTCGAGAAGCGAGCGGTGTTCGATTCGGCGGAACGTGCCGGGGCGCGGCGGACGTATCTGCTCGAGGAGCCGATCGCGGCGGCGATCGGCGCGGGGCTGCCGTTTGCCGAGCCGACGGCGTCGATGATCGTGGACATCGGCGGCGGGACGACGGAGGTGGCGATCATGTCGCTGGCCGACATCGCCACGTGCGAGAGCGTGCGCGTGGCGGGCGACGACATGGACGAATCGATCATCAACCACATGAAGCGGACGTACAACCTGATGATCGGGGAGCAGACGGCCGAGCGGATCAAGATCGAGATCGGTTCGGCGGCGCCGACGGGCGAGGAGACGTCGATGGACGTCCGCGGGCGCGACATGATCACCGGGCTGCCGCGGAAGACGCTGGTGTCGAGCGTGGAGATCCGCGAGGCGCTTTTGGAGCCGGTGACGGCGATCGCGGAGGCGGTGACGCGGACGCTCGAGCGGGCCGAGCCGGAGCTGGCGGCGGACCTCGTGGAGAACGGGATCATGATGGCGGGCGGCGGGTCGCTGCTTCGCGGGATCACGCAGGTGATCGGGAAGGCGACGGGGCTGGACGTGAAGCTGGCCGAAGACCCGCTGACGTGCGAGGCGCGGGGGACGGCGATCTATCTCGAGAACATCGAGGAATGGAAGTCAACGCTCGAGAACGACATGACGTCGTCGTGAGGCGCGCGGCGATCACACCAGCGGGACAGGTCACTCGTTGGTGATGTCGATGGTGGGGATGGGACTCTGGAAGAGCTCGGTTGCGGCGGCGACCGCGGCGGCTTTGGCGTCGGGGTCGTTGCGTCGTTCGGCGCGGTCGAAATCGGCCCACAGCAGCGCGAGCATCTTGCGTCGCTCACGGTTCAGCACGAGGACCGCAAGGGCGATCTCGGCGGCCTGATGATGGACGTTGTCGCCGGGGATCCCCACGAGGCGTACATCGTCCGAGTGATTCTCGATCTTGATGCCGTGGAGGCCGAGAGTAACAACTATCGCCGGAGCCTTGCCTTCGATGGAACTTTCGGCCGTGTGGATCTCAGCCCTTGTTACTGAACCTCGATTTGGGCGCGGAATACTCATGGCGGACCCCATATTACCTACGGATTACCGGACTGGCGGTTTCGCGTTTCTTGAAAATCTCTCGTGCTTGTTAGGGTTTCGTGAGCTTCTGTCATGACCCAGGCGAGCCGGCCGAACTTCCATGCCGGCGGGTTACGCAAGGCAACCCAGAGCCGTGCGCGGTCGGTCCATGCGTCAGGTCGTATGGCGCGGATGAGGACCACTTTCGGGCTGGTGGGATCTACCCAGAACACATAGAGCAGCGGCAACGTTCGACCGCGGATGCTCGCGGCAATGCGCAGGGTGGAGAACTGCACACGCCGGAACGTGCGGACGCGCGCGTGCAGAAGTTGGAGGAGCAGCGCGTTTCGAACCGTGATCGGCGCCTGATCAGTCCGGCTGTCGCGCACCTCATAGGCGAACTCGAAGATTCTCTGACGAAAGGCTCTGATGCCCTCCTCGCCGATGCTGACGCGGACGGACTCGAGCGCTCGCAGCTCGTATCGACCGACGACCGTCACCGAATGCACCGCAATCCTTCGACCCACGATTGAGCACTCCAAGTCTGGGAGCGGGCGCAGAGTCTACCAAACCGTGGCGAGTGTGCTGATCGCGTTGCCCCCTGGGAGGGGGGAGCCGGTGATGGACAAGCTACACTGCGCCAATGTCTCCATTGCCGCTGCGTCCGCCGCTCGTTCTCATCATCCGCGACGGCTGGGGGCTGAACCCGAACCCCGAGCACGCGACGTTTGACGCGCCGCTCATCGCGCGGCAACGGGGGCTGACGCCGACGGCTGATAGGCTGGATCGTGAGTGGCCGCGGACGCTCATCAAGACGAGCGGGGAGGATG
>JBJXFG010000070.1:0-20054 GCA_046154665.1 Phycisphaerales bacterium
TGTTTCCGTCGGCCGGGGTGAGGGCGGCGGCAGTGCCGGTGGCGGCGTTCATGCGGAAGAGTTGGCCTGTGGTTCTTGAGATGCCGGTGATGAAGGTGTCGGCGCCGGTGCGCTGGGCGGTGGCGTCGCGGAGTGTGGCGGCGGGGGAGGAAAGGTTGACGGCGGATTGGGGGGCGCCGCTGGTGGCGCTGAAGGTGTGCAGTCGGTTCGCGTCGGCGTCGAAGGCGAGGAGGCGGTCGTCGGCGGCGTCGGGGGTTCCGGCGTCGTCGAGCGAGAGGCCGGTGACGCGGTGGCCGGTGGGGATTTGGTTCGCGGCAGCGCCTGAGATGGCGGCGATGGGCGTGACCGCGCCGGTCGTGAGGTTCACGCCGGAGAGTTGGCGGACCAGCGCGGCGTTTGGCTGGATGATGAAGGCGTCGTTGCCGCCTGCGGAACGCACGGCAAAGGACTCGACGTAGTTCTGCTGGAAGCCGAAGATGGTGTCGCCGGGGATGGTGCCGAGCGCGGTGGTGGTGAACTTGGTGGCGGGGCTGGGGGTTGGTTGAGAGAGAACGGTGAGGCGGTTGGCGGCGACGAGTGCGTCGAAATCGGGGAGGGTGCCGAGTTCGTCGCGCGATGGGATGCCGGCGCGGAGGAAGGCGAAGCGGATGCCGCCCACGAGGATGTTGTCGGCGCGGATGTTGGAGGGCGGCTCGAAGCCGGTTAGGGCGGCGGCGGCGACGCGCTCTTCGGCGGTGGATTCACCGCCGGAGCCGACTCGGCTGGAGGGGGCGGAATACTCGCCGTCGAACTCGACGCCGACGCCGGCGATGGGTTGGCCGTTGCGGTAGAGGGGGAGGCCGCCCGGGTCGGCGGCGAGTCCGATGGGGAGGCGGTTGAGGTCGGAGGTGGGGAGGGATGAAAGTTGGACGCCGAAGAGGGGGCCTGAGGGCTGGTTGGGTGCGCCACCGGGGAAGTTTTGTTGGACGATGAAGCCGGCGGTGCGTGTGGAGAAGGCGTTGCCGCGGGTGGAGAGGAAGGCGGCGGTGCCGGCCTTGCTGGTGGAGAAGATGGAAGAGGGGAGGGAGATTCCTTCGAGGCCGCCGATGCCGCCGCCGATGATTGTGGATTGGGCGAAGGGTGCGGGGAGGGCGGGGTCGCGCATGCGGACGACGCCCAGGATGTTGCCTTCGCGGTCGACGAGTGAGATGGTGGCGTTGACGCCGAGTTGGGTGGCGCGTGCGATGCACTGGGCGAAGACGGACTTGATTTCGTTGAGGGAAAGGGCGGAGGCGGGGTCGGGGAGTGCGCTGAGGAGTTCGCGGGGTTCGAGGGGCTCGAAGCGCGGGGGTACCGAGGGGCGGGTGCTGCGGCGGGATTGATTCTGCTGGCGCACGGTGGGTCTCCGCTCGTTGGGCGCACGGTGAAACGGCCTTGGGGCGCGTGCCCTTTGGGCTGTGCATAAAGAGTGATCGATAGGGGGCGGGGCGTCAAGCGCGGGCGGGGTGGGTGCGTGATGAAAGGGATTGGACGGGGGTTGATTGTGAGGAGGTCGCGAAGTGAAGAGTGCCGCCCCGTTGGGGCTTGATTCAAAGTGCGGCCGTACCGGGGGTTCCGCTCGAAGACTCGCTTCACCCCCGGCAAAGGACTTGGCGGCCTTACAGGCCGCAAGAGGCGGATGCGGGCGCGGGTGCGGGTGGGGATTCGTGCGAATGTTCGGGAATGCGCTGGTTGTCGGCCCGCTTGCTGACGCTCGGGTTTCTATTCAGATGGGATGAATCTCCGAGATGATGTCGGTGATTGTGGTGTGTTGGTGTTGAGACTGGGGATCAATCGGTTGAGGTGGCGTGTCCCGCGATGGTGTGCGGCGTTGCGTTGTTGGGTGGGGAGTCGTAGATTCTGTGGGTGTCGCTTGTCTCCTCGTGCGTGGAGGGCCTTGTGCATCACCGAACGCGTGTGAATGGGTCGTCGCTGGTGCTTGCTGCGGGTGCTGCGCTGGTGGTGTGCGCTGCGCCGGTGTTCGCGGTGCGTCCGCCGCCTCGCCCTGCGGCCCCCCCGGCGGGGGAGCCGAAGCCGGCGCAGGCGGAACCGGTGAAGGATGCGCCCGCTTCAAGCGCTGCGCCGAGCGCGCCTGCGGCGGATGCGCCGAAGGCTGCGGAGGGTGAGGCGAAGAAGGAGGGGGACGCGGCGGGTGCGCCGAAGGACGGGGAGAAGAAGGAAGGCGAGAAGGCTGCGGACGAGAAGCCGATGTTGCCTGCTGAGCCTTTGGATGTGCCGGAGACTGGCCCGCTGGGGTTTGCGGGGGAGAGTCCGTTTGCGCCGGGTGAGCCGTTGCCGCCGGGGGCGAATGTGCTGCCTCGGGAGACGATCGCGGTGCCGGATCGGTGGCGCATCGGTTGGCCGACGTGGAACCGGTACAACCGGGTGGCGCCGTCGGATTCGGTGTTGATGAATGCGGTGGGTGGGGATTCGCCGTACACGCTGGGGCACCCGCTGAACCCCTATGACCGGAACGTCTTGAAGGGTGATTACCCGCTGTGGGGCGAAGACATTTTCCTGAATCTGACGTTCGTTTCGGACACGTTCGCGAAGTTCGGGCGGCTGCCGGTGCCTTCGGGGGCTTCATCGAACAACCCGAATTCCTTGGAGAACTTCGGCTCGGGTCGGTTCACGTTCGTGAACCAGACGTTCCTGACGACGTTCGATCTGTTCAAAGGGTACGCGGCGTTCCGGCCTGTTGATTGGCGGCTGCACGTCACGGGCGGGTACAACATCAACTACCTGGATTTGCAAGAGAACAACGGGACGAACATCAACCCGCGGCGAGACACCGAGCGGACGGACAAGCACGCGGTCTTGCAGGAGGCGTTCTTCGAGTATCACCTGGGGGATACTTCGCCGTACTTTGACATCGCGGCGGTGCAGATCGGGCGGCAGTTGTTCTCGTCGGATTTCAAGGGGTTCATCTACAACGACGTGAGCGACGGCATCCGGTTGTTCGGGAACGCGGCGTCGAATCGGATTCAGTACAACCTTGCCTTTTTCAATCAGGTCGAGAAGGACACGAACTCGGGTCTGAACGAGATGGACTGGCGGGACCAGCAGGTCGCCATCGCCAACCTCTACATCCAGGACGCGATCTGGAAGGGGTACACGGCGCAGTTCAGCCTGCACTGGAACCACGACCAGTCGGATTCGCGTGTGGACGACAACGGGTTCATCGTGCGGCCTGATCTGATCGGGTCGGCCAACGAGCATTCGCTGGATTCGGTGTATTTCGGCTGGACGGGCGACGGGCATATTGATCGGCTGAACATCACGCACGCGGCGTACTACGTCACAGGGCGGGATGATGGGAACCCTTTGGCGGGGCGCGAGGTGGACATCAGCGCGTACTTTGCAGCGATCGAACTGAGCGCGGACTTCGATTGGCTTCGCCCCAAGACGGCGGTGCTGTACGCGTCGGGCGACAGCGATCCGACGGACGACACGGGCGGCGGGTTCGATGGGATTTTGGACAACCCGGTGTTCGCGGGAGGTCCCTCGTCGTACTACCAGTCCAACGGGCTTGGGCTCGCGGGCGTGCGGCTGACGAACCCCGGTTCGTTCTTCAACAACCTGCGGTCGAGCAAGACCGAGGGTCAGTCGAGTTTCGTGAACCCGGGCACGCTGCTGGTGAACGCGGGGCTTGATGCGGAGATCACGCCGAAACTGCGGGCGAGTCTGAACGCGAACTGGATATGGATGGCCGACACCAGCACCGTTGAGTATGCGCTGAACCAGAACGACATCGATTCGTATTTGGGGCGTGAGGTGAACCTGTCGCTCCAGTACCGCCCGTTCCTGAACAACAACATCATCATCACGGCGGGGGGGAGCCTGTTCTTCCCCGACGAGGGGTTCAAGGACATCTACGAGAGCGGGCGGACGCTGCACCAGATTTTCGTGGGTGTGACGTTGACGTACTGAGCGGCGAGGCACTAGGGATTGGGCACTGGGCACTAGGAACGGATGAGACACATGCTGGCGACCCGCTACAAGATCGCGCTCGTTTCCCTCGGCCTCGTCGGCGTGCTCGTCGCGTGCGAGCATGCGCACTATTGGCGGGATGCGCAGCCGTGGGAGACTTCGTTCCGCAAGGACATGTCGGACCCGACGAAGGCGAAGGCGGAGATGATCGCGCGGATGGCGCCTCGGGCGGGGGAGAAGCCCTACGAGAGCAAGGAGTCCGCGCTGGCGGCGTCGGCGGGGTGCATCTCGTGCCACACCGAGACGGAGCATTTCAACGCGCACCCCGGCGAGACGCCGGCGATCTCGTGCGTGGATTGCCACGGCGGGAACGGGGACGTGAAATCGACGATGGACAGGCCGGGGCGTCCGGGGGTGCCGGGGACGCCGATTGCGGATTCTGTGTATCTGGCGGCGATGCTGAAGGCGCACGTTTCGCCGCGGAATCCGCAGGCCTGGTACGGGTCGCCTTTGGTGAAGTATGGGGATCATCACGGGGGGCACGGCGAGCATGAGGACCATGCGGAGGCGGGTCACGCGGAGAGCGAGCACGCGGAGGGCGAGAAGAAGGAAACGGTCCACGGGACGCTGCACGGGTCGCGCAACCCCGAAGTGACGATGGCGCTGCTGAACCAGGAATCGCCGGAGTTCATCCGGTTCATGAACCCGGGCGATCTGCGGGTGGCGGATTGGGCGTGCGGGAAGTGCCACGCGCAGGAGGTGGCGTTTGTCGGGCACTCGATGATGGCGCACGGGACGCAGTTGTGGGGGGCGGCGCTGTACAACAACGGGTCGATCCCCAACAAGATTTCGTCGTACGGGGAGTCGTATTCGGCGTTTGGGTTGCCGCAGCGGTTGCAGGGTGTGATCGAGGCGGATTCGAACGGGATTCAGAAGGTGCGGAAGCCGACGGACGTCGAGATGAAGAGGGACGGCGTTGTGGCGTGGCTGGAGCCGCTGCCGGTGTGGGCGATAACGCAGCCGGGGAACATGCTGCGGGTGTTCGAGCGCGGGACGAAGTTGCCGGTGCCGGGCGGTGCGGTGCCGAACGAGGAGCCGGGGGCGATCGGGCTGCCGAACCCGTTGGCGGAAAGTGGGAAAGCGGACAAGGGGTTGTCGCCGCGTGGCTTGGGGACGAAGATCCGGACGGACCCGGTGTTTTTGGGTTTGCAGAAGACGCGGCTGCTCGACCCGATTCTGAACATGATGGGGACGAACGACCATCCGGGGGATTTCCGGCAGTCCGGCTGCACGGCGTGCCATACCCCTTATGCGAATGATCGCAGCGTGAAGAACTCGGGGAAGGAACTGGCGCGCAAGGGGAATCTGGGGTTCTCGTCGTCGTCGGACCCGACGATTGCCAAGAACGAGTCGGGGCATCCGAGCGAGCATGTGCTGAGCAACGCGATCCCGACGAGCCAGTGCATCGTGTGCCATATCCACCCTGGGACTTCGTACGCGAACACGTACACGGGGTACATGTGGTGGGATTTGGAATCCGACGGGGAGTTCATGTACCCGAATCGGAGCGCGAAGCCGACGGACGAGCAGCGGTGGGAGAGTCTGCGGAAGAACCCGGATGATGCCGCGATGCGGGGGCTGTGGGGGAATCTGTACCCCTCGGCGGTGAACCACAAGGGCGAGGCGGCGGGTGTGGACTTCCTGGAGAACACGGGCACGCCCGAGTTCAACGCGAAGTTGAAGCACAACCAGTTCGCGGACTTTCACGGGCACGGGTGGATGTTCCGGGCGATCCACAAGAAGGACCGCACGGGCAACCTGCTGGACGGGCAGGGGAACGTGATCGATCCCAATGATCCGGAAAAATGGAAGAAGGCGGTGCATCTGGCGGACATCCATCTGGACGCGGGGATGCACTGCATCGATTGCCACTTCAAGCAGGACATGCACGGGAACGGGAAGTTGTACGCCGAGGTTCGCAACGCGGTGGAGATCCGGTGCCAGGACTGCCACGGGGATTACAACAGCCGGGCGACGTTGAAGACGAGTGGGCCGGCGGCCCCCCGTAACGGCAAGGGGGACGTGATCGGGACGTCGTTCGAGCGGACGCGGGTGTTCGGCAAGCCCCGGTTCTACACCAAGCGCGACGGCACGCTGTGGCAGCGATCGGCGGTGGAGAAGGGGTTGGAGTGGATGGTGGTCCAGACGATGGACACCATCAACCCCGCCAGCGCGTGGGCGATTGCGAACCCGAACGAAGCGGCCAAGAGCCGGTACGCCAAGACGGTGTTCCGAGATGAATCGAGCGGGGAGATTCGGTGGGGGGATACTCCCAAGGAGAACGGGCCGAAGGGTGAGGGCAAGTTGGCGCACTCGATGGACAAAGTGGAGTGCTTCACGTGCCACACCTCGTGGATGACGTCGTGCGCCGGGTGCCATCTGCCGATGCTGGCCAACGAGCGGACGCCGATGCTGCACAACGAGAACAAGTACACGCGGAACTACACGCGGTACAACTTCCAGGTTCTGCGGGACGACACGTACCAACTTGGACGGGATTCGACGGTCAAGGGCGGGAAGGTCGTGCCGGTGCGGTCGTCGTCGGCGGTGATCGTGAGCAGCCAGAACCTTTTGCGCGAGTGGATTTATTCGCAGCAGCAAACTATTTCCGGTGAAGGGTTCAGCGGGCAGGCGTTCAACCCGCACTTCCCGCACGCGACCGCGGGGCGCGGGACGACCAAGACCTGCACGGACTGCCACGCGTCCGCCGAGGGCGACAACAACGCGTGGATGGCCCAGTTGCTGCTGCAGGGCACCAACATGACCAACTTCATCGGGCGCTTCGCGTATGTGGCGGAGGGCTCGGGCGGGCTTGAGGGCGTGGTGGTGACCGAGCACGACGAGCCGCAGACGGTGCTGGGGTCGTACTTCCACAGTCTGGCGTGGCCGGACGAGTACAAGACGTTTGTCGAGGGCGGGAAGCGGGAACTCGATCTGGCGTATCACCACGACGGCAAGGGCGCGTTCGGCTGGTTCAACGGGGCGGAGATTCTGGATGTGCAGCTGCGCGGCGAGTACCTGTACGCGGCGCGCGGCCAGGCGGGGTTCTATGTGTTTGATGTGCAGGCCATCGACCATAAGGGGTTCTCGGAGCGGATCGTGACGGCGCCGGTTTCGCCGCTGGGGCAGCGGCTGGGGTTCGATACGGAGAACTGCGTGGCGGTGGCCTCGCCGACGACGCTGGGCGTCGATCCGGCACGGACGCGGATGTCGAGCGATCCGTCTCAGCCTCGCGCCATCGGTTTGGATGATCCAAAGCCGTGGCACGTGAACCAGGAGCAGAAGATCCACCCGATGTATGCGTATCTGTACGTCGGGGATTCGAAGGAGGGGCTGATCACGACGTTCGCTGGGACGCTGCTGGATGGTGATCCGGAGAACAACTTCCTTGATCGGACGACTTTCAAGGATGGAACCACTGCGTTCAATCCTGACGGCGTGTTGACGGGGATGACGCATTTGGTGCTGGCGGGGCACTATGTGTACGCGACTTCGCCGCGGGGGTTGGTGGTGATCGATGTGAACGATCCGACGGACCCGAAACTCGTGAAGGTGGCGGGGTCGGACGTCTTGGTGAACCCGCAGGCGGTGCAGGTGCAGTTCCGGTATGCGTTCGTGACGGATGCTGCTGGGCTGAAAGTGTTCGACGTGACCGAGCCTTCGGCGGCTTCGTTCGTCGGCGGGTCGGCGCTCGATCTGCCCGGCGAGAAGCATCGGCTTTACGTGGCGCGGACGTACGCCTATGTGGCGTGCGGCAGCGCGGGGCTTGCGATCGTCGATGTGACGAGGCCGTCTTCGCCGACGCTTGTGACGCAGTTCAACGGCGATGGGGAACTAATGGACACGCGGGATGTGAAGGTGGGGATGACCAACGCGTCGATGTTCGCGTACATCGCCGACGGCGTGGGCGGGTTCAAGGTGGCTCAACTCATGGGGCCGAACACCACTTCGCAGTTCAGGGGGTTCTCGCCGCCGGTATCGCCGCAGATCGTGGCGCGGCGTCACACGCACGGGCCGGCGCTTGCGGTGAGCAAGGGGTTGGATCGTGACCGTGCCGTGGATGAATCGGGGAACCAGACGAGCGTGTTCGGGCGCTTGGGTGCTCGGCCGCTGAACCTTGCGGAGCAGCGGAAGATGTATCTGCACAACGGCGTGCCGTGGACTGTTCGGAATGAGCCGGAGGGTGCGCCTTTGGAGTACACGCTTTCGGCTCCGGCGAAGAAGGAGGAGGAGAAGCCGGCGGAGTCTGGTGGGGGTAGGCGGCGGGGGAGGTGAGGATGGTCGACAGGCCGTCGCGAAGTGGCGGAGTTCGTGAAGCAATCTCAGGCGAAGTGTCGTCGCGCACTCCGTGTCGATTCAGCGGCAAGACTCGCCGAACCTTCGGAGGAATGCTGTTAGGTCGGCGGTGTTCACCACGCCGTCGAGGTTGATGTCGCTCGGAAATCCATAGGGAACCGTCGCGCCGAAGAAGGAGATCAGGGTCATCAAATCTACGGCGTCCGTGCGGCGGTCTTGATTGAAATCGCCGAGGCAATCCAGTGTGGAACCCGCGTTGAGATTGACCACAACCGCACCCGAATACGCGTACGAATAGTGCGAAAAATCGAGGAGCGGAGGCGATCCACCCTGAGCAATGGGAGTGGAAGTCGTAAGGATCGTGACCCCTTCGGTGCGAGATCGGTCCATCGTCACATAGAATCGGTAGGTCCCGGCGACGAGATGCTGAGGCGATGTCCACGCGCGGGTCGGGAATGGAACCCACCTTCGAACTTCCGTGGGCCCTTTGATCAGGGCTTCGACAGCGTTGGTGTGCAGCATCGGCTCGCTGGGATTGTCTGGAGCAATTGCCCACGTAAATGTCGGCTGCTGCGAAATCGAGCCGCCGGAGGCGATGCTTGTGATCTCAACGGGGCGGAGGTGATTCGACGAGAGCATGTCGGCCGAAACGGAGAAGGCATACGACGCCGAGGTGTTGGTAGCACCATCGAATACGTCTATCCGCCATGTGCCCGAGTTCTCGATGGCTTCGCGGAGCGATTCGAAGGTCTCGAACTCCGGGCTGATTGCGGGCCAGAGGATGTCGTCGGCGAAGAGTCCACTTCCAGAGACTACTGTCGCTCGGTTTGCGGGATGGAGGTAGGACGTCAGCCCGTAGACATTGAGGTGGGGCCAAAGCAGGTATCGAGGATTGGGATGTTGCGGCGTGGTCCAAACGATCGCCTGCAGGTGCAGTTGCACTTTGTAGCCTTGCGCCGCCGCACCTGAGGTCGAGGTATGCGACAACGCAAGGAGCCCGAACGCCAGCTTCGCCTTCATCGTAACCATTGATCGCTCCGGTGGGAGAACGGGTGAATACTCATGGACAGCCCCCGGCCGCGTGAGCGTTGGCTTCAAAGATGTTCACTGTACGTGAGTGGAGCGGTGTGGGATGCACGCCGGGTGCCCCGACGATTGTGGCCAGTGCCACGATGGGCCGTCTGCGGCCCGTCGTGGCTGGTGTCTTTGGTGACTGCTTGGCGTTCGGGCACGACGCTGCCGAAGACGTCAGCATCGTGGCACGGGTGTGGGGGTCGTGCGCCCGTTTCACGGGCTGTGGTGCCTTTGTTGGCGATCACCAGCGGCTGCGCCGCTGGCAATCATGGGTGGCCCGTTTCACGGGCCGATGCCGTGGCGGGCGTTGGTGACCCGTCCGCGAAGGCCGACACAAGTCCTTCGCCCCTTGCGGGGCGAGATCAACTCGACGACGCACAGATTCTCGTGCGCGTCGCTTTCCACGGGTGGCGCTTCGCTTCACCCGTGGCTACATGCCGCGGCCCCGTTGGGGCCGAAGACTGCCGAACGCGGGCTTCGGACCGAGCTCGTAGTACGCGACGAAGAATGAAAAAGGCCCCTCCGCGGTGGAGGGGCCTTTCGTTGATATACGGATCATCAGTCGATCACGTCGGTCGGGCCGTGGCTCACGCCTCGGGCGTCGACAGTGTGATCTTGTCGGTGCCCATGGCGCCGTGGTCGTCCATGCCGCCTCGGGCGGGGGAAGGACGCCCACCGGAGCCGCCGGTTGCACCCGCTGCGCCTTCGGCCTTCTCGGCACGGGCTTCCTCGACCGCGCCCCACGGGGCGCGCTTCAGGGAGAGGCCGATCTTGCGGTCGCCGGTGTCGACCCGGAGGATCTTGACGTCGACTTCCTCGTTGGCCTTGACCACGTCCTGGGGGTTCTCGACCTTGTGGTCGGCGAGTTCGGAGATGTGGAGCAGGCCTTCGAGATCGTCCTCGAGTTCGACGAAGACGCCGAAGTTGGTGATCTTGGTGACCTTGCCGCGGACGACCATGCCGGGCTTGTAGGCGCCGGGGATGGCGTTGAGCCACGGGTCTTCGGTGAGCTGCTTGACGCCGAGGGCCACACGCTGCTTGGACTGGTCCACTTCGAGCACGACGCACTTGACGCTCTGGCCCTTCTGGAGGACTTCGTTGGGGTGGGCGACCTTCTTGGTCCACGACAGGTCGGAGACGTGGAGGAGGCCGTCGACGCCGGGTTCGAGTTCGACGAAGGCGCCGTAGTTGGCGAGGTTGCGGACCTTGCCCTCGATGACGGTGCCGGTGGGGTACTTCTCGGCGACGAGTTCCCAGGGGTTGGTCTCGCACTGCTTCATGCCGAGCGAGATTTCCTGCTTGTCCTTGTTGATGTCGAGCACCACGACTTCGACTTCCTGGCCGGGGGCGACCAGTTCGGAAGGGTGGTTGATGCGGCGGGTCCAGGACATCTCGGAGATGTGAACCAGGCCCTCGATGCCGTCTTCCAGACGCACGAACGCGCCGTAGGACATGAGGTTGACCACCGCGCCCTTGACGCGGCTGTTGACGGCGTACTTCTGCTCGATGGCTTCCCACGGCGAGGCTTCGCGCTGCTTGAGGCCCAGAGCGACCTTCTCCTTGTCGCGGTCGACGTTGAGGACCTTGACCTCGATCTTCTGATCGATCTTGAGCATCTCGCTGGGGTGGTTGATGCGCCCCCAGGACATGTCGGTGATGTGGAGGAGGCCGTCGATGCCGCCGAGGTCCACGAACGCGCCGAAGTCGGCGATGTTCTTGACGGTGCCCTGGACGATATCGCCCTCGCGGAGGGTTTCGAGGATGCGCTTCTTGGCGGTCTCGCGCTCGTGCTCGATGAGTTTGCGCCGGCTGATGACGATGTTGCGGCGTTCGAGGTCGATCTTCAGGACTTCGGCGCGGATTTCGCGGCCCACGAAGTCACCGATATCGCCGGGGCGGCGGACATCGACCTGCGAAGCGGGGAGGAAGACGGGGACGCCGATATCGACGAGCAGGCCGCCCTTGATCTTGCGGAGGACCTTGCCCTGGACGATGTCGCCCTCGTGGGTGGTCTCGATGATGCGCTTCCAGTTGATGACGCGGTCGGCCTTGCGCTTCGAGAGCTGGATGAGGCCGCCCTCGCCCTCGATCTCTTCGAGCAGCACCTGCACCTCGGCCCCGGGGCGGAGGTCTTCGGGGTTGTCGAACTCATCCTTGGGGATGAGGCCCTCGGACTTAAGCCCGACGTCAACGACGACGTCGTCGCCGGCCATGCCGATGACGCGCCCGACGAGGATGGTGTCGGCCTCAAACTCCTTGATGGTGTCGGAGTCGAGCAGGGCGGCCATGGGGTCGCCCGCGGAAGAGCCGGCGCCGCGCCCGAAGGCGTCGCGCAGAAGGGCGTCGGTCTCGAGGTCAGCGATCCCGAGGGAAGCGATCAGATTCTCATCAACCATGTGGTGGGGCGTCCGTGCGTCCTCGCCGACGCTCGGGCGAGGTGAACGGTCGCTGACTCCCTCCAGGAGTCCGTCGCGTGTCGGCGGTTTGACCACCAACCCGGCCAAACAGACCGGGACGCTCACACATGCCCCCGCCCCAGACGAGGCGGTTCTAAAAAGGAAGTTGTCGTGCCGCCCGGGTGCCCACCCGAGATCATCGGCGTCCACCTGCGGCGAGGCCGGTGGGACTAGGAGTGTACCACATGATCGGGGAGGTGTCCAGTGGTCGGTTGGGGGAATGTGAGGGGGGACAGGGAGGTGCGAAGGTGCGGAGGTGCGGAGGTGCCCGAGGGAGAAGGGATTGCAAGCAAGGGCGGGTTCGCTCTGGGGCGAAGCCGTCACTGAGCTGCTTTGAGCGAAGTGACGGACCAGGACAAGTCCCGACCATCACGACGATCCGCCGACAGCAGGGGCCGAGCCAGGAGCAGTCCAAAGGCCGATGGCTTGTCGAAGCACTGCTGAACCACGCCGTATGAACCGGGCCCGATGCACTGGCGTAGCACGACACGCCGATGGATGATCTCGGTGCATCGCCCGCCAACTCAAGGTGAGCATTGCGACTCGATCGGAACGGTGTGCCTCTCTCCATCTCATCTCCTCTTTGAAAGGAGCGTCGAGCAATGCGATCCGGCCTGCGGGCTCGTGGTTTGGTGGCGCGTGTGGCGGTGTGCGGCCTCGTGCTCGGGTTGATCCCGATCGGCGAAACGAGCGGGATGCTGACGCCGACGGCGCACGCCGCGGCCCAGAACCGCCCGGCGGGCAAGGAGCCCGCCGCCGAGGGCGCCCGGGTGTGGCTCGAGTTTGTGCGTCTGCCGGCACAGGCGATCAGCGAGGGCGACGAAACGGCGGTGCTGCGGCACCTCCACGCGCAGGCCGTGGTGCTCGCTTCGCGCCCGATTCTCGAGCGCGTGGTGCAAGAGCCCTCGGTGCGCGACCTGACTTGGGCCAAGGGCCTTGAGATCGGCACGCCCGAGGGCGTCGAGAAGGCCGTCGAGAAACTCCGCGCCGCGCTCAAGATCGAAGTCCGCCCCGAGAGCGGGCTGATCAGCACGATCGTGCGGGTGCCCGGCGTCCCCTTGCGTGAAGAGGTGGCGCTCGCCAACGCGCTCGCGGATGTGTATGTGTTCGAAGGGCAGAAGGCACCCCGGGCCATGGAATCCACGCTCGAACGCGTGCTGTCGGATCGGCTGCGAGAGATCGACGCCGAACTCGGCGCGGTCGCCAGGACGCGCGCAGCGCAGATCCGCTCGCGCGGGGTGATCCCGGCGGTGGATTTTTGGAGCCCGATCCGCGTCGAACTCGAAGAAACGGCCCGGCAACTCGCCGACGTTCGGGCGCGGCAACTCATGGCCCACTCGGACGGCGGCGGCGAGCCGGATGACGCAGTGCCCGCTGGCGACGCGCCGGGGGATGCGAGGGGGGACGCGCGGGTCGAGCCATCCGCCAAGCCCGATGACGCCGAGCGCCTCAGCGAACAGGCCTTGCTGCTGCGGAGCCGCATCGACGAACTCGAAGGCCGCCTGCGTGACGAAACGGAAGAAGCGCTGAGCCTGCGCGACATCGACGAGCGCCGCAACGCTCTGATGGAACGCCGAAGCCGCACCCAGTCGCAGCTCGACGACCTGCAGAGCGTGATCGCCTCGGGCCCGACGGTGCGTGTGATGGAGCGCCCGATTGTGCCGCCGCCCGCCGAGCCGGAGACCTGATGCCCCGGCGGGCTATTCACCGCTCTCATCATCCGCCAGCCACTTATCACACAAGGCCACCACGTCTTCGTGGAACTCCTTGATTCGTGCCACGCCCACGTTGCCCGGGATGTCGTTGGCGAGGATGCTGAAGACCACGCGACGGCCCGAACTCTTGCTCGTGATGTAGCCCGAGAGCGTCGACACGCCCGAGATATAGCCGCTCTTGGCGCGGACTTCGCCCTTGAGCCGCTTGTCGTCGAAGCGACGTTCCATCGTGCCCTCGCCGGGGCCGGGGATGCTGCGGATGAACATCCGGCCGGCTTCGCCTTCCTTCGTCATGGCGGCGAGCCAGCGGGCCAGCAAAGACGCCGTCACGCGGTTGTTGCGGCTCATGCCCGATCCGTCAGCGACCTGCATCAGCCTGCCCGCTTCGGCACCGAGCTTCTCAACCATCTTCATCCGAACCACTGATGCGCCGTTGCGGAACGAGCCCGCCCCGCCCGAAACCTCGTGCCCCATCCGCTTGAACAGGGCCTCGGCGTAGAGGTTGTACGAATCCATGTTGCAACGATTCAGCACGTCTTCCAGCCGCGTCTGCATCACCTGGACGACCTGCCCGCCGGCGAGCGACTCATTCTCGGAGGCGATCCGCGCGGACTTCACCGGGACGCCGGCGCGACGGAAACGGTCGAGCGCCAGCCGAGCGACGAACTCGGGCGAGTTGTTCAAAGAGAGCTCGATCGGGTCGGTGGCGTAGCGCACGTCGCCGTGGACCGAGACCTCGCCCGTGCCGGTCCACGCGGCCCACACGGTCTGCTGCCCCTGGCGGACCGAGCGGGTCTTGTTGCGGAGTTCCAGCCACGGTGCGCTGGGCTCGGTCTTCAGCACCGCCGGGCTGCCCTGCCCCTGCGGCTGCGGGAAGATGGCGAGAAGGTTGGCGTAGAACATGAGGCCCGAGACCTCGGCGCAGTACCAGCGGTTGGCTTGGCCGCCGGGCCACGATGGGTGTCGAAACTCGCGGTCGAAGATTCGGTCGTCGACAACGAGTTCGTCGGCCCCCTCTGGGCCGGCGACCTTGCGTGCCTCGGTGGTCCAGTGCCGGATCAGGTCTTCGACGCCGATGTTCATCTGGCCCAGCAGCTTGGGGTCGGCGAGCGCGGGGTCGCCCGAACCGCGGATGACAAAACGTCGCGCCTCGGGCTGCCACACCAGCTCGGTCCGGAAGGTGAAGTCGGTCCCCAGCACCATCACCGCGGCGCCGGCGGTGAGCAGCTTCATGTTCGACGCCGGGATCATCGGGTCCGACGCGCTCTTGGACATCAGCACCTGGCCGGTGGCCGCCTCCATCGCACACACGGCGATCTTCGTCTTCCCCAGCTTGCTGCGCTGGATGAGCGAATCGAGCCGCGAGTCAAGCGGCTGGGCGGCGGCGCGGACCGGGGCCAGCAGCACCACCGCCACCACGCACAACGCGAGGGCGATCACACGCAGAGGCGACGATGAATCAACGGCGTTCAGAGAGTTGGCACGCATGGGGCGGGTGTGTCTTGGCGGGACCGAGCGGATTCGTGAGTCTGTAGGGTATCGGCCTGTTCGGGATGCCCCCTTCAACCGCCTACACTCGGCCCGCTTTTTCCCGCCACGGCACCCTCCCGCTTCGCACCTCGCCACCTTCGCACCTCTTCCCTTTTCCCCCTTCCCTCCCCTCTCCCCCCCATGGCCGACCCCAAGCCGCAGATCACGTTTGACCAGTTCGCCCAGGTCGACCTCCGCGTCGCCAAGGTGCTCTCGTGCGAGCCGCACCCCAACGCCGACAAGCTCTGGAAGCTCCAACTCGACGACGGCAGCGGCACCCCCCGCCAGATCTGCGCCGGCATCCGCGAGTACTACACCCCCGAGCAGCTCGTCGGCCGCAGCATCATCATCGTCGCCAACCTCGCCCCGCGGGTGATCCGCGGCGAGGAATCCCGCGGCATGCTGCTCGCCGCCAGCGACGCTCCCAAAGACGCCGCCGCGTCGGACCCAACGATCAAACGCAACGTGGTGATCCTCGGCCCGGTTTCGGAAATCGGGCCAGGGGCGATCGTGTCGTGACGACGGGCGTGGCACGTTGGCTCCGGTTTGACTGATCGCCGCACCAGGAGTGGGGTTCCAAAGCTTCGTGCAAGCGCGTCTTTCATCGCCTGCACGGCCCCGGGACTAGGAAGCGACACAAATCCAGAACCTCATCGATCGAAAATCCTGGCGCCGGTGGCTGACGGCGGATGCCCGACGGTAGCGGGACGGTCCCGGTCCTCGCGGCGAGGGACGACGCCCGCCATATCGACGTGAAGCTGACGCAGGGCATCTACATCGATGCGGCCCAACTTCCGACCGCGTCTGTGCCGTTCGCTGTCCCTAGATACGAAAACGTCAGTCGGATGGCGTGGGAACCGGACAAAGGGAGAGGTCAGACCGCAGATGGGACCGTCACGCAGGACGGATCTGGTCGTTTTCGGTCTCAGCGTGTCGCAACCACCTCCGACGCCATGAGCGCGGAAACTCAGGAAATCGCGGGATTTGGGAGCTTCCGGTCGCGCTCTGACGCAGTTGGTCAGATCGCTTCTGAAAACTCCCTATCCACAACCGTCTGGAACCGGTTCTCTTGGGGACACTGGACAACTTTTCGCCGTTTGGCCAGTTTACACGCGACGTGATACAGGGTCCGGACGAACCCGGACAGATCTCAAGCGGTATACACTCTCCGACCGATACACCCCAAACAGATGCCCACTCCCGTTATCAAACTCGTCGCCATGCTCCTGCTCGTCGTGCAGGGGGCGATCGCGTTGGCTCCCGGAAGAGTGCTGTGCATCCCGGTTCGAGACTGCGGAACCCACCAACCCGACGTTGTTGCGGCGTGCGATCATTGCGACTCCCACGGGAGTCCGAACGCACCCGGCGTCCCGGGCGGTCTCGGCCAAGAGCAGGATCCCTTCAGCACGGCATTTCACCCGAATGATGAGTGCGGCTGCCATCTGCACGTTCCGGTCCCGGGCGATGATCAGGTTCCGAGCAATCCAAAGGGTGACGGCCCCGATCTGCGGACGTTTTTCTTCCCAATGGTCGTCGCCATAGTTTTGGCTTGGGATTTCGATCCGCCCCTCTCGGTGGCACCGCACTTTCAGCCGCCGGACTTCAGCGCCTCTGATCAAGTGCTCGCGCTGAAGACCACCCGCCTCCGCATCTAGCGCCCGCGTTTCCGCACCCCCTTAGGAACAACTGTTCCGAGCGAAGGGCGATGTCGTTTTTCTGCTGCGGGCCCACTGGCTTCGACAGCGGTTCTTGGCGCTGCTTTCCATCACAACCAGGTTCGGATCGCACTCAGCGATGCTCGTCGCCCCCTGGCGTCTCGGGCTCGTCGGTGCGTCCGAGCATTCACCGTTCGGAGTTCCACATGCATCGATTGTTCAGACTTAGCGCACACGTCAGGTCGCGAATGCGGTTTGGTAGCCTGTCAATGGTCGGGCTTGTTGCCTTGGTCGCCGGCGGCTGCCAGTCTTATGAGCGCCGCCCGTTGGACATGGCGGGCCACCACGCCGCGTTCCTGGCACGCACGCCCGAAAGCCCCGAGGTTAAGGCGTTTGCCGAGGGCCTTGCAGCGCGGTCGCCGGACATCACTGTGTTCGATCCCGCCGACGGAGTCACGTGCGCCGAAGCGGAGGTCATCGCACTCGTTTTCAACGCAGAGCTGCGGCTCGCGCGTCTGCGGGCGGGCGTCACTCGCGCGACGGCAGAGAACGCTGGGCTCTGGGAAGACCCGACGATTGGCGTTGACCTGACGCGCATCGTCGAGAGCACGCCCGAGCCGTGGAAGGTGTTCACAAGCGTGGGGATCACCATCCCGATCTCGGGGCGACTGGAGATCGAGAAGCAGCGAGCAGGTATCGAGCACGCGGCCGAACTGGCGAGAATCGCCCAACGCGAGTGGTCTGTTCGAATGTCGGTTCGTCGGGCGTGGAGTGAGTGGTCAGCGCTCGAAGCGCAGCTCGCGGCAACGCGCGACTTCCTGTCCCGTGTCGACCAGATACTCGCGGTCGTGGACAAGATGGAACAGGCGGGCGAGATTGCCAGGACGGAGGCGAGACTTTTCCGCATCGAGAAGGCGACCAAAGCCTCAGACCTCGCCGTGCTTGAGTCGCGAGCGCACGAATCGGACTTGCGCCTCCGGCAACTGATGGGCATGTCGCCCGATGCTCCCTTCCGGTTCCACGCCGTGGGTGTCGGGCCGGCGCGGGCTGGCGCTCTTCAAAGCACAGACGCCGCCAATCTGGAGCGCCGCAGCCCAGCAATGCTGGTCGCAGCGGCCGAGTACGAAGCCGCCGAGAAGGCGCTCGAACTCGAAGTCCGCAAGCAGTACCCGGATCTGCACATCGGACCGGGCTACGGGCGAGAAGACGGCCAAGACCAGGTTCTGCTCGGGCTTTCGATCCCGATCCCGATTCTGAATGCCAACCGGCAAAGGATCGCCGAAGCGCAGGCGCAACGGGAACTCGCACGGGCCGGGGTCGAAGCCACGCTGGAGCAGACCATCGCCGCTCTGCGGGCGGCGGATGTCCGGCTCGCGGGAGCCACGCGGCGGCGTCAAACCCTTGAAACCGAGATCGTGCCGCTGGTCGATGCTCAGTACACCGATGCGAGGCAGGTGGCCAGGCTCGGCGAGGTGAACACCCTCGTGCTTCTTGAGAGTCTGACACGTCAGCAGCAGGCCAAGGTTGGACTGGTCGAGGCGGCACGCGACGAGGCGATCGCCGCCGTCGACCTCAACGAACTCTTCGGCCCCGAACCCGCAGCGCTGCCTCCCCACCCGGCTTCGACGCCCGGCCCAATAGGCGAACCCGCCGCTCCAAGCGGCAGTCGTCCATCCAACTCCACCCCACAGTCCACTGCGCCGTCCGGCGGCTCAGACCGCTGATCGGCTTCTCGCAAGGAACACGCAATGAAAAATACATTCACCACGCTCTCGAAGATTCTGCTCATCAGCGGGCTGGCCCTGTCCATGCCTCTCGCCCTGACGCTCACCGGCTGCGAGAAGAAAGATGCCGCCCACGGCTCGGACGACGGTCACGGCCACGGGAGCGAAGGGGCCAGAGCCGGAGGGGGCGCGGGCAAGGAAGGGGAAGCCGCTCCCACCAACCGCGTGGACATCCCGGCTTCCGTCCGCCAGAATCTGGGCATCACCTTCGCCAAGGTGGAGTCGCGCAACGTCGCGCAGACACTCCGCGTGCCGGGGCGATTTGAGCTGCTCCCAACGGCCCGGCGCGAGTATCGCACGCCGTTGTCCGGGCGCGTCGAGATTCTGGTCAGCCAGTACCAGACGGTCGAACCCGGCACGCCGCTCTACCGCGTGGACGCTTCGGGCTGGCGCGACCTGCACGAGCAGACTGCGGCCACGCGGGCGCGGGCCGAGTCGATGGTGCCGTTGCTGGCGGCGCAGGCCGAGCACGAGAAGAGTCTGGCCGAGAAGGTCGTTCTCTGGCAGGAGCGACTGACGCAACTCGACGGGCTTCGCGGCGCGGGGGGCGGGAGCGCGACGCAGTTCACCGAGGCCCGGGCGACGCTCAACGCCAGCCAGGGCGAACTGGCGATGGCCAAGGGGCGCAGCGCGGAGCTGGCAGCGCAGAAGTCGCAAGCCGAGTCCGATCTGCGAAGCCTCACGGCGCGGCACGAGGTGCTGACACGCGGCGCGGGCTGCTCCGAGGGGCACAACGACGCGACACCCGGCTCGGTCTACACGGTCTGCGCCGTGGAGCCAGGTATCGTCGAGAGCATCGGGATGACGCCGGGCGGTCTCGCGGAAGAGAACGGCATGGTGCTCGCACTGGTGCAGCCAGAAAAAATCCGCTTCCACGCGCGGGGTTTGCAGGCGGACCTGGGCCGCCTGCGGGACGGCCTGCCCGCCCGGATCTCCCCGCCGCAAGGCGGGAGCGTGGACATCCAGGACACGATGACGGGTCAGTTGCAACTGGGCCTGGGCGCGGAAGCCGACGAGCGGACGATTGATCTCCTGGTCACGCCGGAGTCGCTCGCGGGCTGGGCGCGGAATGGCGTCTCGGCCCATCTTGAAGTAACGCTTGCTGGGGGCAACGAGGAACTGGCCATCCCGCTCTCGGCGGTCGTGCGCGATGGCGGCAAGCCGATCATCTTCCGCCGCGACCCGGCCAATGCCGAGAAGGCGATCCGCATGGAGGCGGACCTGGGCCTCTCCGATGGCCGCTGGATCGTGGTCGCCAGCGGCGTCAAGGCCGGCGACGAGATCGTGCTGGCGGGCAACTTCCAGTTAATGCTGGCCACCAGCGGCAACGCCGCGAAGGGCGGCCACTTCCACCCTGACGGCACATTCCACGATGGGGAGGACAAGTAAATGCTCGCCAAACTCATTGCATTCTCTCTGAAACAGTCCTCGCTCGTGCTCGTGGCGGCGGGGTTGCTGCTGGTGTTCGCCGGGCTCAAGGTCAAGGACATGCCGGTGGATGTCTTCCCGGAACTCAACGCGCCCACCGTCGTCATC
>JBJXFG010000108.1:0-126796 GCA_046154665.1 Phycisphaerales bacterium
CTTCCGATCTCCCGCCCACCCGCCCACCCGCCCACCCGCCCACCCGGCCCCCCGCCCACTCCCCACTGCACCCACTCCCATGCCCTTCACCATCCGCTTCACCGTCACCGGCCCGCTCGCAAAGGGCGTGCTCGACACCGTCAAGGTTCCGCACCGCCGCGTCCACCTGGTGCGCGAGCAGGAGATGCCGCTTCCCCGGCTCTGGCTCGACCGTGAAAAGCCTGAGCCCAACAGCCCCGACCCCTTGCGCCGTGAAGGGCTCTGGACGCCGGAGCGCTGGGGCTCGTCCATCTTCGATCCCAAGTGGTCGCTCGCCGTGCTCGAGCGCTGGATCGACACCTTCGGCAAGTCGCGCGACATGAACGACGAGGTCATCCTCGACATCGAGGACGTGCATCCCATCGCGGGCGCCCAGGCCCGCGATGCCCGCGCCAACTTCGAGCAGATGCAGAAGGACCTGGCCCGCCGCGGCCTGCTGGCGGGCGAGCCGCTCAACAGCGACGTGATCCGCGCCGGCCTTCGCCAGGTGTGGGAGCTCCTGCTCGACCATCTCACGGCCTACGGCCTCGACGTCTCGGTCTACGGCCACACCCCGGAGTGGCTGAACGATCCGCACGCGATGGCCGAAGAGCGCGGCTGGTTCTTCCGCCGCCTGCCTCGCACCCACCCGGTCATCTACGAGTGGATGGAGGGCCGCCCCGCCGAACTTCACCAGCACCAGGTGGCCCGCGAGCGCACGCTGGCGGCCCAGCGCGTGGCCCCGCTGGTGCCCTGTCACCCCTTCGTCACGCCGGTGCTCGACGCTGGGCACCGTGACAGGTTCGTGAGCCGCGCCCACTTCCGCGGCATGCTCCAGGGCGCCAAGCAGGCGGGCGCTCAGGGCGTGGTGGTCTGGTACCACGCCGGCGACACCAGGCAACTGGCCCGCTGGATCGGCAGCGCCGAGTGGATCAACGCCGAACTCGCCGCCGCGATCGCGCCCCCCGTCGAGGCTGCGACATGAGCACAGCTACGGGCATCGAATGGACCGAACGAGTTTGGAACCCCGTGGTGGGCTGCACGCCGGTGTCGCCGGGCTGCCTCAACTGCTACGCGGCCACCATGGCGCGGCGGCTGGAGGGGATGGGCAAGCCGGAGTACCAGCCGCGCGAGGTGCCGTTGACGGCGAAGGAACTCCGAGAGGCGCACGCCGCGGTTGGCGGCGGCAAACTCCACGACCACGAGCGTGTCAAGGAAATCCGCATCGCCGAGGTGTGTGGCGGCCGCGCCGTGTTCACCGGCGACGTGCGGACGGTGCCGGATCGGCTCGACGTGCCCCTGAAACGCCGCACGCCCACCGTGTGGTTCGTCAACAGCATGTCCGACCTGTTCCACGGGGCGGTACCATTCGAGTTCATCGACCGGGTGTTCGCGGTGATGGCGCTGTGCCCGCAGCACACGTTCCAGGTGCTCACCAAGCGGCCCGTGCGGATGGCGGAGTACATGACCCGCCGGCGGGTGATCTACGACGGATTCAGCCGGAAGTTTGGGGCGTCGAAGATGGAGAAGTCGCCCTGCGATGATGTCTACACCATCGTCCGCAAGCATCCGGGGCACGAACGCGATGCGCTGATCTGGCCCCTCCCCAACGTCTGGCTGGGCACGAGCGTGGAGGACCAGCAGCGTGCCGACGAGCGGATTCCCCACCTGCTCCGCTGCCCCGCCGCCGTTCGCTTTCTCTCCTGCGAGCCGCTGCTGGGGGCGGTGGACCTGTCGCAGTGGTTGTGGACGATGGACGGCGACAGGCGACATGGTCGGCTGAATCACCTGCACTGGGTCATCACCGGCGGCGAGAGCGGCCCGAAGTCGCGGCCCTGCAACGTCGAGTGGATCAGGTCCATCGTCACGCAGTGCAAGGCGGCGGGGGTGCCGTGCTTCACGAAACAACTCGGTGCCATGCCCGTCGTCACGGACGCCGAGGCGGTGGCGATCGGCAATCAGTGGAAGGCCGAAGGGCTGACCGGGCGGCACTACTGCGGGCGCGGTGATGGAACATTCGTGCTGACGCTGAAGGACAAGAAGGGCGGCGACCCCGCCGAATGGCCGCAGGACTTGCGAGTCCGCGAGATGCCCACCATCGCCGACGCCGCGGGCACTCCCTCAGCTGCGCTGGAGAACGCCGCATGATCCCCATCGACTTCGACGGCTCCAACGCCCTTCTCTCCGGACCGCCGGGCTCGGACATCCAGCCGCTGCACTGCTTCCGCGCCCACATCGCGCTGCGCGATCCCGAAGACCCCAAGGCCGCGCCGGTCCCCACCGGTTCGGTGATGACCATCTCGCGCTGGAAGCTCACCGCCGAGGAAGTGGCCGAGCTGCTCAAGACCAAGACGGTGTGGCTGTGCGTCATGTCGCCTCGTGAGGCAGCGATGAACCCCGCCTACATCACCGGCACCCGCCCGGCGGAACTGCCCCCGCTCGCCCCCGCAACGGAGGCGCACCCATGACCGCCACCGCCACTCTCAAGCCGATGTTCACCGCCGCCCAGATCAAGTCCGCGGTGTGCCGCACCTTCGACGTGCGCGACGTGTCGTTGCCTGCGCGCCGCCGCACCCGCAGTCGGGCCGAGTCCAGCGCCGTCGCCGTGTACATGCTCCGCACGCTCTGCGCCATGCCGTTTCGTGACATCGCCGACGAGCTCAGATACGCCAGTCCGTCAGGCCCGATCAACGCATTTCAAACGATGATCAGCCGCATTCGCTTCGGGGGGGGCCGGGGCCGGGGCGCGAATGCGGGGAACAGGGACCTCCGCGCCGGGCTCGACCGCGCCGTCGCCCACCTGCACGGCTACCAACCGCAACTCCGCGCCGCGCCCACCAACGCCCGTGCCATCCCGACCCGCCCCCCGCGCCGCCCCACGCCGCACGAAGTGCTCGTCTGCGTCTGCGCCGCCACAAGGGCGGGGGGCGTGGCAGGCGGCGATGGCCTGAGCGAATCAGACGTGATGTCGAGCGCCCGATCGCGCCCCCTCTGCCGCGCCCGCGCTGTCTACGCCGCCCTCTGCCGTCGCCACACAGACCATTCGTTCCCCGAGATCGCCGCGGCCATGTCCCGGCCCACGGGTCACAGCACGATCGTCTTCGCCGCCCAGAGGTTCGCCCGCGAAGCCGCCCGCGACCCCGAACTCCGACAGCTCGCCCACCGCGCCGAGTCGCTGCTCGTCGCATGCCCTTGATGCCTCGATGCCTCCTCCCCCACTCCCGACTGCCCACTCAAGACTCCCCCAACATGGACCCCAAAGCCCTCAAATCCCTGGTCGAGCGCAGCATCGTCCCGATGAAGACGCGCCTCAACCTCGGGCCCGTCGAGGTCACCTACTTCACCAACAGCCGCCTGGCCCGCGACGACGACGGCATGACCCGCGGCACCGCGAATCCGAATCCCCTCTACGGCCGCGTCACCATCGAGCTCGACCCGACGCACCTGGACGATGACGATGAAGCGCTCCACGTCCTGCGTCACGAGCTGCTGCACTGCTACAACCAGCCCCTGAGCATGCACCACCGGCTCTGCCTCAGCGTCGCCGCCGAAGCCGCGCACCCGGCCCTCGAAGAGAGCCTCACCCAGAACAGCGAACTCGAAGTCCTCGCTCTGGAGCGCATGCTCGACGCCCTGGGCATGACCCCCAAGGCGCTCGCCGCCCCGCTCAAAACGAACCCCGACCGTCAGAGAGGGGCCAAGCGAAAACGACCCGGGTGACCCACAGCACCGCCCGAAGATTGATCCACATCATCGAACCCAGCCGATCCACCATCATCGACCCCGCACGAACGCAATGAGAGCGCATGCGCCATCAGCCCCCGGCCAACCCGCCGACGGCCTGGTCACTCGACCGAGCCGACGCGATGGATTGGCTGCGTATGCTGCCCAGCGATCAAGCCGACGCGGTGTTGACCGATCCCCCATACGGCATCGACTACCGATGCTTCAAGGGTGGAGCGGGACCTCCGGGGCCGCGCTCGGGTACGTCGGCTCTCCGAGCCGACTCTTCTCCGGGGCCTTCACCCCGACTCCCCACTCCCGACTCCCCACTCCCGCCCGCGCGCTTCGCGCGGGTCCTCAACGACGACGCCCCGTTCATCTGGTGGCTGAGGGAAGCGTGGCGTGTGACCAGACCGCGCGGGTGCCTCATCTGCTTCGCGGGCTGGCAGACCAGCGACGCCTGGCGCGAGGCGATCAAGTGGGCGGGCTGGCGTCTGCGCTCGATGGTGATCTGGGACAAGGAGGTCCCCGGCCTGGGCGACTTCCAGCAGGACTTCGCGCCCAGCCACGAGCTGATCTGGTTCGCCGTCAAGCCCGCTCATTGCAGGGCCGCGGGCTTCCGCTTCCAACGCTCCGGGGATTCCGGAAAGTTGGATCGCCCCAGGTCCGTGCTCCGCTGCAAGGTGCCATCTCGATCTTCGCGCGTGCATCCGACGGAGAAGCCGGTGGAGCTTCTCCGCACGCTCATCCGCGCCACGGTGCCCGAGGGCGGCCTGGTCCTCGACCCCTTCGCAGGCAGCGCCTCGACGGGCGAAGCCGCGCTCACCGAGGGACGCCGCTTCGCGGGCTGCGAGCTCAGCGAAGCGCACCACGCCAATGCGACCAAACGCCTGACGGAGCTCGCGCCCCCACTCGATCCGGTCCTTCAAGGGGCGTTGAAGCCCAGATGAACCCCGCTTCCACCGCCTTCCACCTTCCACCTTTTGCCGGAAGCAAACGGCGATACCAGCCCAGAAACGCGGTCCGTTTCACACTTTGGTGGTAGCCACTCGCCGCCGATCCCCGCCGTTTCACACTTTGCCCCGGCCACAAGCGGCACCCCTAAATCCCGATCCCACAAAGGGTTACGTCCAAAACCGCCGCTCCCCGGCGTTTCACACTTCCCCCTGCCCGTGATGAGGGCGACGCGCGCCCCGCCGCCCGCTTCACCAACCGCGTCCGCAAGGCCAACTACACGCAGATCTTCACCGCCTCGGTCGAGGTCAGCGGCTCGCAGCAGGCGTCGACCAAGGTCGCCGTCAGCGATGAGTTCGACTACCAGAAGCAGGAGCGACTCCGCGAGCTGCTGCGCGACCTCGAGAACTGCGTGATCAACGGCGTGTCACCGGCGGTCAACCCGCAGGGCGACGCGACCACGCGGCGCACGCTGCTGGGCATCATCCCGGCGCTCACGAGCAACCGCTATGTGCCGGGCGTGGGCGGATTCCCCGCCGGCGCCGGCGCACAATCGAAAGACCTCACCGAGACCATCCTCAACACCGCGATGCGGCTGGTGTGGGACAAGTCCAACGGCGGGATCGACACCATCCTCGTCGGGGGCGTGCAGAAACGCCGCATCAACTCGTTCATCACCGGCTCGCGCGGCTACGAGAGCCGCGACACCCGGCTCATCGACAAGGTCAGCGTCTACGAGTCCGACTTCGGCGTGTGCCGCGTCGTCCTCAGCCGCTATGTACCGCCCGACGCGCTGGTGCTGCTCTCGTCGGCCCGCGTCAACGTGCTGCCGCTGGCCGGCCGCTCGTTCCAGTTCAAGCGCCTGGCGTCGACCGGCGACAGCGACATCGGCCAGGTCATCGGCGAGTACACCGTCGAGATGAAGAACGAGGGCGCCCACGCCATCGTCACCGGCTTGTCCACCACCTGATTCATCGTCTCTCTCCTCCCGTGCGCCCCGGGCGGCGTTCGCCGCGCCGCTCGGGGTTTCTTGCGAAGGTGCGGAGGTGCGGAGGTGTGAAGGTGCGAAGAGGCAAAGACACGGCGCCGCGCAGCAACGGCTCCGGCCGCACTCCCCTTCGCACCTCCGCACCTCCTCCCTCCACTCCGCCCCCACCATCCGCCGAGGTCCACAGATGATCGCCACCGACCGAGACCTTCTGGTGTTCGAGCCGCGACTCTTCAACGAGATGGCCGCCGCCGCCCACCGCATCTTTGATGCTTCCAACGTCGCTTCCTTTGATTCCGCCGGCACCACCGTCACCGTCACCGGCGGCCGGTGGAACGACTGGGGCGTCGGCGCCGGGTGGGTGATCCTCATCAACGATGCGCCCGCTGAAGTCATCACGCGCTTCAGCCAGACGCAGCTCTATGTGACCAAGCTGCGCGAGAGCCCAACCGCCGCGGTCATCGCCGCGGGCTCGGGGTCGGGGCTGTCGGCCCGCATCTCGACCTTCCGCCCGCAGCTCGAGGCCGTTCACGAGGCGATCCTCCGCGCCCTGGGCATCGAGCCCACGCAACCCGCCGGCCCGGGCGTGATCACCGAAGCGAACATCACCAACCCCAAGGCGCTGCTCCGCGCCGAGTGCTTGGGCACGCTGGCGATGATCTACTCCGCCGCCGCCGTGGCCAGCGGCGAAAACAACATCCACTGGGCCAAGGCCAGCACCTACGCCGACCGCTACGCCGAGGAACGCCGACGACTCACTGTGAACATCGACACCAACGCCGACGGCAAGGCCGACGCGGTCCGCCGAATCTCCCCGGCCTGGCTCGTGCGAGCCTAGAGCGGCATCCCACCAACTCGATGCCTCGATGCCCAGATACCTCGATGCCTTCCCCCTCCGCACCTCCACACCTCCGCAACTTCTCCCACTCCGTGCCTTCGTGCCTCCGTGCCTGAGTGCCTTCCCCCATGATCATCCTCTCCCCCTCCAACGTCACGCTCGGCACCGTCGAGCTCACGCACGTTGACAGCGTGCTGCTCAGCCGCACCGCGGATCGCTTGGTGATCGAGCACACCGACCAGGGCTCGCACGTCGGCTTCGTCGATGTGCCCGAGCGCCGATCCACCTTCACCATCCGACGCCGCGTGCAAGACGACGAAGCCGCCCCGGCCAAGCCCGGCGACAGCGTTGCCCTCGCCTTCAACACCGCCGAGAGCGCCGCCGCCGGTCGCGCCCGACGCATCAGCGCCAGCGTCGTCGTCACCTCCGTCATCAACGACCTCGCCGCACGCCGAAGCGTCATTCAGACCATCACCGCCATCGCCTTCAGCACCGACGGCATCGCCGACCCCGTCACCGAATCCCTCGTCTCACCCTAGCTCACCACCACGCCACCCCTCCATCCCCGCGCGACTCCGTACCCAACCCACTCCGTGCCTTTGTGCCTCCGTGCCTCCTTGCCTTCCCCACACCCATGGCTTCCACCTTCAACAACCAGAACCTGTTCAACTCCGGCCCGCACCGGTTCCACGTCCGCGCCGTCGGCAGGCTCACCACCGCGCCGCTGCGAGGCTCCAACTTCAACACCACCACGCGCGATGAGGCCGTGCTTGAAGTGGAGATCACCCAGACCGGTCGGCTCATCGCCGCAACCGAATCCGCACTTTGGGCCCTCTTCGACATCGCTCGCGGCGTCGCCGAGGCGACCACCGCGGGCGGGCTGATCGACCACTCAGGCAAGTCGTGGCCCGGCATGCGCCTGCTCCGAATCGACCCCACCGGCCCCGTCGACCGAGGCCGGGTCTTCAGCCTGCCCTACACCGCACGCTACCTCAAGATGTAACCGCGCCAACGAGCCCGAGCGTGAGCGAGCGGGTCGAGACACCAACCACGCTCACCAACACAACCCGTCGCTCACGCTCCGGGCTCGTGGTTCGCCGCATACTGCCGCTCCGTTGACTTGCGGCGTTGGTCCTTTGTCTTTCTGATGCCCAGTGCCCAGTCCCCAGTGCGTTTCACTCCAATGATCGACGAAACCACACTCGCCCCCATGGTCCAGTTCGGCGTCGCCGGCCTCATGGCCTGGATGTGGACCAGCGAACGCCGCGCGTCGCAGGAACGCGAGCGCCAGCTCACCGAGAGCCACGAGCGCCTGATGGAGCAGCGCACCCAGCTCAGCGCCCTGCTCGACGCCATCACCCAGGCCACCCGCGCCGTGACCGCGCTGGAAGCCTCACAACGTGCCATCGTCTCGGCCCTGCGTGCCCTCGGCGCCGACCCGAAGCACGCGCCGCGCGACGCGGATGAGGCCGCGACAACACGATCCCGTCACGAGGCGGCGTGACCAGACCCGACCTGATCGCCACGGTCTGGACACACGGATCTCTGTGGCCAAACCCATGCACAGGACCGATGAAGTACTCTTTCATCGTCAACTAGCCGTCGGGGATCAGGTGCGCACCGCCGACAGTGTTAGTACACACTAACGCAAGATAAACTTTCGTAGTACACCGCAACTTGATAGCCCGACTTGGGAGGAGTACCATTTTAGTTCGCGCGAGCGGACGCCCGGACACGGATCAACGTCCGGCTTGAGAACAACCGCTTCGGCGTAGGCCCGAAAACAACGGAAGTCGGGGCCTATACCAGGAACGAAACGCGATTGATTCGTATGCTGCGTGAATGCCGCCACTGGGCGATCCAGAACGACCGATCTTTCTCGCCGCGCTCTCGGAATGGAAGAGCGCCGGCGGGATTGTTTGGGAGCCCGCCGCGGCCGAGTGGGTCCGACTCCATCTCAAGCACACGCAGCGTGACCTGGGCGAGAAACTGTTCGAGTACGCGAAGTCGGGCGGTCAGATCAGCAAGGTTCGAGAGACCCGAGAGAACTGGCGTGACCTTCACGAGTTTCATTACGACATCGTTCTTCCCTTTGAAAAGCGGCGTGTGTATGTGGAGATGCGTCTAATCAGTGACAGCCGAGTCAACCCGCCGCACATCCACATCGTCAACGTCCACTGGTCAGCATCTTAGACATCGCAAAAACATGTCCGAACCCACCAAGAACCCGAAGACGAAGTGCACCAACTGCCGCGATGGTTACGCATACGACGCGACCGTCAATCGAGCAGTGACCGTCCTGACCCACGGATCACCGCGGGTCATCCAGATTGCCGATCTCCCTGTCCTGCTGTGTGACAACTGCGGATCGGTCTACTTCGACAATCGAACCGATTCACAGATCGAGTCGGCGGCCCAAGCCGAGATCGCGGCGTGGAGCGCCGCCATCCAGCCGATGAACTGGACGCGCAGAACGGCGCTCGAGATGAACGAAGTGCGCGCGGTACAGTTGGTCCCCGCTTCGAGTTGTCCGCCAGTCGGCGACACGCCCCCTGCTTCGGGTCCAAACAAGAACTACGCTCTCGCCGCATGAGTCCGAATGCACCGAAGCCCCCGCCGGACCTGCGGACGGAAGTCCTCCGATTGGCGCAGCGTGTCCGTGGCATCGACGAGATCGTACAAGTCGCCGGGTCGTTTCGCGCCGACCGAAAGCTCGCGAAAGGGACGCTCGACGTGGGCGAACTGATGTTGCCTGCGGAGTTTGATCAGGACGGTGATCGACTCGCCGTGACCCAGAGCTTCGGCTTGCGGATGAGCCCTCACCCAGCCAGTGAAGGTTCCGAGGCAGCGCCGGTTCTCGAGGTACTTGCGACCTACCGGATCGTTTACCGGCTGGACAACGCGGCGGCGGCACCGGTGCCGGTGCTCCTTCAGTTCGCGTCCGTTAACGCTCGGTTCAACCTTACCGCGTACTGGCGTGAGTACTTGCACACGTGCTGCTGCCGGATCGGCGTTCCCCCGATGGTTGTCCCGCCGTTCAACGCCGCCGCGGCCATCGACGCGCTCAAGGGCTTGTCGGTCGGTTCAGAGAGCGCGTCTTCGAGCTGACCGTTTGCTCGCGAGACTTCGCTCAGCGGCATGAAACCGGCGTCGAGTGAGGCTGGCACACGCCTGCTGTAAGAACAACGAAAGCGCGGCCCCTGGAACCCGGAGCCGTGCGAAGTCAATCCCGTTTCTGTTGGAAGTGACGACCGAGCCGCGCCTCGTCATGGAGGCATGCATGCGGTCGGCCTCAGTAAAAGCGTGTTCTTACCGACGCCGCCGCAGCATCGCGCCCGCGCCCACCAGCACCACGCCCGCCGCCCCAGGAGCGGGCACGCGGGTCAGTGTCACGTTGTCGATCGACACGTCAAAGTCCGTGAAACCGAAGAAGAAACCAGGGATCAGCGTCGAGATCGCCACCGTGTCCACGCCCGCGAGCACATCGCGGAACGTCACGCCCGGCGGCAGGCGCGGCTCGAATGTGTTGGGGTCTTCGTCGCCGTACCCGCCCCAGCCCGCCGGCAGCGTCAGCGAGTTCGTGTCGGCGATGTTCACGCTCCACGTCGTCCAATCAAGCCCAGACGAGATCACGCCCAGTTCGTACCACACGCTCACCCAGGGGTACGGCGTGCCCTGGGCCAGCGCCGAGTTGCGGAACTCGACCATCACGGAGCGCGACACCGGCTGGAAGAAGAACTCCACCTGGCGCGCCTTGATGTCGACGCTGAACTCGAGCGCCGAGTCGGTCGTGAAGTTGCCGATGAACGCCGGGTTCGTCGAGTTGATGAAGTCGATCCCGAAGTTGTTGAACTGGGTTCGGTACGAGGCCGCGGGGTTGCCGTCGGACCCGTCGATGAACGACGCGCCGCCAGGGCCCTGCGGGCCCTCCCAGCCCTCTTGCCCGTTGTCAAAGGTGACCACCGCGGCGTTGGCGGCGGCGGCAAACAGAACGGCGGCGGTCAGCGCCCCCACGGCGGTGAAACGATTGCGGATCATGACGTGCTCCAGAACTCGGACTCGGTCCACCCGAGGCCCCGCGCGTCGCACACGACGCGGAAGCTCGCCGGGCATCTTGCTCGTGCACGCCGGAACACCCGACGCGCTTCATTCCCCACTCCACTCCACTTCACTTCACTCAAAGCCCCACAACTCCACTTGCAGTCTCGCGCTTCCACGAATCTCAGGGCGATCCTGTTTGAGAACTTCCTATGCGGCCCACGCGAACCGTTATTCGACCCGGACGAAAGGTCCGGCGTCCAAAGGCACGGGTTCCGCCGGGCATTCCGGCGGCCTTTCCGGGGCGCTTCGGGCGGCACGTCGGTCGGACGCGGAACCTCGGCGGGGCCGACCGGTGATGCCGGAACGGCCCAGCCGACCCACATTTAGACTACCTCATTGGGACAACCAGTCAAGAAGTTTCCGGGAAACTTCCCAGAATCTTTCTAGGAGCTCTCGACAACGGGCCGTTCCCGCGTCATGCTTCACTGTCTCCACGCTCTCACAGCCCAGCCCCCGCCCGCTCCCCTTAGCGTTATGACCCAGATGCAAGCCGAACAACTTGGACGAGGCGACTCGACCCGGCTTGAGGCGCGCATCGGGCAGACCGGGGATGACCTGCTGTCATCATTCGGGGCGGCGTTGGAAGCGCTGCCCGCGCGGCCCAACGGGCCGCAGGCGCTGGCGGCTCGGCTCGGCATCGACAAGGTGTTGGCGAGCCGGCTGCTCAAGGCGGTGCGGGCGAGTGATTCCGTGTCGGCGGTGCATCGGATGCCGGGGCCTGAGCCGCTGCGGCGGGTGCTTGCGGGGTTGGAGGCGCAGGGGGTGCCGGGGACGGTGATCGCCGGGGCGCGCGGGGCGGTGGACCGGTTCGAGTCGCTCATCCGGCACGAAGTGGGGGACCGGGCGGCCCTCGACGCGATCGTCAGCGCGTGGGTGCCAGAGGCGCGACGCGAGTTCGAGCTGCGCCGAAAGCAGGCGGCCTTCCGCGCGATGAGCCAGCTCAAGGGGGCCGAGGCCCGCGCCATCATGGCCACCGTCATGCTGCACCCGTCGCCCGACGGCGAACATTTGGATGTGCTGTGGCTCAACGGGCTGATCGGCCTGCAGCGCTTGCGCCCCGGCGCGGGTGTGAAGATCACCACGCGGAGGATGAGCCGGGATCGCGGCGAGCGCATGCCGCGGACGCTGGACGGGGCGCCGGTGAACGACCTGGAAAGCCTGCTACTGAAGGACTATTGCACGGCCCCCGCCGATGGACCGTTGCCCGCGTTGCGGGTGCATCATTCGGATGAAGTGGTGCACTATTCGCTGGGCGGCGACGGTTTCGGCCCGGGGTCGGCGATCGATTTCGTGTTCGCCGAGCTGAGCGTGGCCGAGCTGAAGCGGTACCGCGCCACGGGCTCGACGCGGAAGAGCTACGTTTTCGCCGAGACGAGCGTGCCGGCGGCGATCATGCAGTTCGACGCGCTGGTTCACCGCGACGTGCTGTCGGCGGGGCGGACGCCGACGCTGCGGGTGTACGACACGGCGTTCGAGGGCGTGGCCGGCGCCAACGACGCGGCGCGGGATATCGACATCCTCGACTTGAACGAGACGATCGAGCCGATGGGCACGGGGCTGGCGCGGTGCCGATCGGCCGACGTGCCGCGCTACGCCGAGCTGCTGCGCACGGCGTGCATGAAGATGGGCTGGGACGAGTCGGCGTTCCGCGGGTACCGGTCGCGGATCGACTACCCGGTGTACGGGTCGCAGGTGACGATGTTGTTTGAGGCGGAGGAGCGATAGGTTCGCCGCTGATCTCGGATCCACGTTCATCAAGCGGCGAGAGAGCTCGACTTGCAGGGTGCGAATGCAGAGCGCCTTCCAAACAGACGCCGATCAAAGATGTAGCGGGTTGCCCGCGGGCCGGAACCGGGCTATCCTCTCGACCCCCCTTTCCCCAGGCCGGGCCGTCGCGGGCAAGCGATTGAGGCTTTGGGGTGTTTCCCTTTTCCTCGGAGCATCGTCGTCATGTCCAACGTGTGCCATTTCACAGGGAAGAAACCCGCGTTCGGGAACAACGTTGTCCGCAGCGGCGCGGCCGTCAAGTCGGGCGGCTTCGGCCTCAAGACTTCGGGCATCTCGCGCCGGCGGTTCAATCCGAACATCAAGGTGGTCACGGCGGTGATCGACGGCGTGGCGCAGCGCGTCCGCGTGTCGACGACCGCCATCCGCTCGGGCCTGGTCATCAAGCCGCTGAAGCGCAAGTATGGGTACACCGCCAAGCAGAAGGCTTTGGGGCATTGATTCGGAAGGCATCTAGGCATCGAGGCATCGAGGCATCGAGGCATCGAGGCATCGAGGCATCGAGGCATCGAGTGTGAACCAGATGAGCCCACGGGAGTAGCCCGTGGGTTTTTTTATTCCGCGAGCCCCAGCGCCGTCTCGATGATTTCGACGCAGGCCTTTTCGCCGTCGCCTGAGTTGGTCATGGCGACGGCTCCGATCTTTCGCTCCGGGATGATGACCATCAGTGCGAAGAAGGTGCCGGCGCTGCCGTTGTGCCAGTGGCGCTGCTTGCCCTTGATGGTGTTGATGGCCCATCCGGCGGCGTAGCCGTCGACGGGGTCGTGGAGCTCGGCGATGGTGTGGGGCTTGAGGAACAGCGGGCGGCTGCGCGTGCCCGCGGGCGAGGCCTTCTCGTTTTCGAGCAGTGCGTCGAGGTGGGCCTGGGCGAAGGCGGCGAGTTCTTCGATGGTGCAGTGGATGTCGCCGGCGGGGGCGAGGACGGGGTCGAGCTTGTAGTCGGGGTCAAAGTCTTGTGGCCTGACGCCGAGGATGCCGGGGAGGTGCCCGCGGGGTTCGTCGCGGCGCGTGGGGTTCGCCGGCCAGCCGAGCCCGGCGTGGGTGAGGGCGAGCTTGCCGAAGATGTGGTCTTGGAGCAGGGTTTCGTAGGGTTTGTCGGCGACGCGCTCGGCGATCGCCGCCGCCACCGTGAAGCTGGCGTTTGAATAGAACTGCTTGGTATCCGGCGGCATCACGGGCTCGAGCGAGAGCAGCTTGGCGACGAAGGCGGCGCGCTGCTCGCGCACGCCCGCACCGGGCAGCCCCTTGAGCATCTCAAAGTCGGGCGAGTTGCCGGCGGTGAACGCCGCCAGCCCGGCGCGGTGGCGCAGCAACTGGCGGAGGGTGACCTTCTTGAGATCGGCGTGCATCTGCTGGGCGGCGTCGGGCAGGGCCTCGGCGAGCGTGGTCTCCCAATCAAGCTTGCCCTGATCAACGAGCGCGCCGATGACGGACGAGGTGAAGGCTTTGGTACACGAGCCGATGTGCCAGCGGTCGGCGGTGGTGACGCTGTCGGGCTCGCCGCGGGCGCGGAGGCCAGAGGCGGCGCGGGCGACGATCTCTTCGCGGTTGAACAGCGCGACCGCGAGCGCCGGGACCTTTTGCTTCACGAGCAGCGGCGTGAGCGCGCCCTTGAGCTGGTCGTCGAGCGTGGGGGCGAGGGCTTTGGGTGCCGCGGGCTTGGTGGTGGGGGGCGCGAAGGGGTTGGTGGAGGAAGGATCGGGGACTTTGCCCTGGGCGAAGGCGTTGGCGGCGAGTGCGAGCGAGAAGAGCGTGATGCGGCGGATCATGCGGTGATGGTAGGAAAACGGGCGGCGCGGTGGTCGCGTCGCCCGTTGGGGGTTGATTGAGGATGGGGCGGGTTGGCCCGCTTCGCGGGCGGTCGGCTCGGAGCGCCGACGTACCTGCGGCGTCACTCGCGGCGGAGGTGGGTCTCGGTGGCGGAGATGACTTCGAGGCCCATATCGGCGTTGGTCATTTCCATGGCTTGGACGGTCTTGAGTTCGACCAGCGAGCCGTCGGTCATGCTCCAGCGGATGTCGCCTTTGGTGCCGGATTCCTTGAGTTCCATGCCGGGAGGGGTCTGGCCTTCCTTGAATGCGAGCGTGGCGGCGATGGCGATGGTGGCGACGTCGTCTTTCACTTCTGAGAGGGTCATCTTGGACTTGGATTCGAGCGCGACGCCGGAGCGGCCGCCGACAGGGTCGTTGCGTTCCCAGGTTTCGCCGATGGCGGCGAGGGTTTCGCCGGGCTTGATCTGGAAGAGCGGGCCGAACTTGATCTTGAGTGCGTCGGCCGAGTCGCTGGAGAGCACGGTCTCGGGGGGCTTGACGGCGGTGATGTCGCCGTTGAGCGCGACGGTGAAGACGTAGGGCTGGCCGACCATCTGGCGGAACTGGAGGGCGAGCATGTTGCCAGCGTCTTTGTCGGCGGGCTGGTCGGAATCGAAAGTCAGCTTGTCGCCGCCCATGGGCGGCGTGACCTCGGCGACCACGCGGGTGATGGTGAGTTCGATGGTGGCCGAGGTCTCATCGACGGCGGTGACCTTGCGGGTGAGGTGGAGGGTCTGGTTCTGCTCGGCCTTGCGGGCGTTCTCGCCTTGCTTCAGGTTGCCGTTGGTCTTTTCGTCGAGGACCCACTTGGTCTCGTTGTCTTTGGCGAACTTGGGCTTGAGGTCGACTTTGTCGGCGGCGAAGCACGCCGAGGCGATCGAGAGGGCGGAGAGAGCGACGAGTCGGCGGAGGGGTTTCATGCGGAGCTTCTCGGGGGTTGTGGGGGAAAAGGGAGTGTAGGGGGCGGGTGGCGAAGTGGTCTAGTGGTCGAGTGGTCGAGTGCGTGAAAGGCCGACGGTCGCACGCACCGAGCGGGCTCTGGCGTGGCACGAGCGGCCGCAAGATCACCCGCGATCTTGACAACCGACCTCTTGACCTTTTCACCATTTGACCACTTGCTTACCCCGCTACCCCACCGCACTCAGCCCCTCACCCATCCCGCTGGAAGTCATAGATCGCCCCGAGGCCCAGAATCCGCGTCAACTCGTCGAGCGCATCGCGGCACTCGGTCACGAGCTTGGGATCGGCCAGATCGGCGACCAGCAGGTGCTCGCGGTAGTGGGTGTCGATCCAGCGTTCCAGCGTTGTCGCCAGCGCGTCGGTGAGCAGCACGCCCTGGTTCATCGCGGCGTGTTCGGTCTGGGTGAGCACGACGCGGAGGCGGAGGCAGGCGGGGCCGCCGCCGTTGTTCATGCTTTGGCGGACGTCGACATAGATGACCTCGGCGATGGGCCCTTTGGTGGCCACGAGTTCGTCGAGCCAGGGGCGGACCCGTGGGTGGTTCTCGCACTCGCTGGGCGCGACCAGCACCATGCGGCCGTCGGGGCGCGAGGGCACGGTGAGCAGCTGCGAGTTGAAGAGGTACGACTTGACGGCGTCGGCGATGCTGACGCGGGCCGCGGGCACGCGGACGTGGGCGAAGCGGTCGCCCAGGTGCGCCCGGCAGGCGCTCAGCAGGCGGTCCTCTTCGCCGGGCGCGAAGGCCTCTTCGTGGGCGAAGAGCACAGTGGCATTCGCCACGGCGATGACGTCGTTGTGGAAGACACCCTGGTCGATCGCGCGCGGGTTCTGGCGGACGAAGATGGTGCGGGCGGGGTTGAGTGTGTGCCGACGCGCGATGGCCTCGCACGATTCGAGCGTCTGGCGGGCGGGGAACTTGTTCACCCCCCCCGCAGGCGCGTCGGCGTGCGAAGCGTCGGCGCTGGCTTTCTCGATGCCCTTTCGGCCGTAGACGAGGGCTTCGACGCCGGGGGCTTCGTGGGTGGCGCAGAAGCGCATGAAGTTGGCGGCGCCTTCGTCGGCGAAGGCGGGCGTGGGCGGCAGCGGCTCGTGGACCGCGAAGTGCCGGGGGTTGCTGAATACGGCGCGGAGGGCGCGGGTGGTCACCGGCGGCTCGAGGTGGCGGTGGAAGAGGGTGTTGAGGTTGGCGGGGGTGAAGTGGACGCGGGTGTCGGCGGTGTCGGCGCTGGGGCTGACGGTCGCGGCGTTGGCGCACCACATGCTCGAGGCGGAGCACACGGCGCCGAGCAGGGCCGGGGCCTCATCGGCTGCGCGGCGGAGGACGGCCGCGTCGTCGCCGGTGAACCCCAGGGTGCGGAGCGTGGGCAGGTGGGGCCTTTCTTGCGGCGGGAGCACGCCCTGAGTGAGCCCCAGCGCGACGAGCGTGCGCATTTTGTCGAGGCCCTGGCGTGCCGCGGCGCGCGGGCTGCTGCGAGCCCCGGCGTGGGTGGCACTGGCGATGTTGCCGGGGGCGAGGCCGGCGTAGTTGTGGGTGGGGCCGACGAGGGCGTCGAAGTTGAGTTCGTGGGCGGTGGGCACGCGGGGTCCTCTCTCGGGAAGAGGCAGAGGGTAGGGGAGCGCGAAGGAGATGCGCTTCGGCTTGTCGGCCGCGGCGCGGTGGAGTCAATCCGAGTCGGGGCGTAGCGGCGGCGCTGGTGAAACGTTCGTGGGGGTGGCTCTCCGTGCGCTGAAACGCCGGGCGAGGGCTGGCAGTCAGGACCACCGTCGAGGCGGGTCTCGGGGCCTTGTGTTTGTTGAAGCGGGGCAAGTTGGGTGCGGCGGAGGCCGTGGCGAGTTCGTTCCTATAGTGTGAGGAGTCCCCGAGAACGTGTCCGGGGTTGGTGGATTGATGTCACGCACGCCGCGCCGGGCCAGCCGCCCGACGCCGGAGGTTTTTCAGATGCTCCCGAAGCCGCCCGCGAAAGAGCCCGGACTTGGCTTTCTGTTCATTCCGCCGTTCCGGGTGCAGGGGACGTCGATCGCCGGCGAGGCGACGAGCGTGATGATCCCCGAGCTCGATGTGGCGTTCGACATGGGCATCTGCCCGCGTCCGATGCTGGCGGCGAAGTTTGTGGCGATCACGCACGGGCACATGGACCACGTCGGGGGCCTCGCGTACTACTGCTCGCAGCGGAAGTTCCAGGGGATGGACGCCGGGACGATCATCTGCCACAAGGGGATGGCCAAGGCGATCCGCGGGATGATGGACGGGTACATCGAGCTCGAGGGGCAGACGACCGAGTACAAGCTTGTCGAGCTCGAGCCGGGGCAGGAACTGGAGCTGAAGAACAACATCTATCTGCGGATGTTCGAGGTGGACCACACGTGTCTGGCGTGCGGGTATGTGGTGGTGGAGCGGCGGAGCAAGCTGAAGCCGGAGTACGCCGAGCTGCCGCAGGAGAAGCTGCGCGAGCTGAAGGAAAAAGGCGAAGACATCACGCGCGTGCTGGAGGTGCCGCTGGTGGCGTTCCTGGGCGACACGGCGCCGGGGCCGCAGCTGGTGCGCGACGACGTGCGGAAGGCGCAGATCGTGATCTGCGAGTGCACGTTCTTCGAGGAGGGCCACGAGGACCGGGCGCAGGTCGGCAAGCACATGCACCTGAAGCACATTCTTGAGTGGCTGCCGATCCTGGAGTGTCAGAAGCTGGTGCTGGTGCACCTGTCGCGCCGGTCGAACATGATCGAGGCGCGGAAGCTGCTGTCGAAGTTGACCAAGCGGGAGCTGGGGAACAAGGTCGAGTTTTTGATGGACCACCGCTCGAACAAGATGCGGTACGACAAACAGATGGAAGACGCGATGCGTGCGGAGGCGCTGCGGACCGGGGTTCCGTATGTGCCGCCGAGCAAACCGGCGTTTGGGAAGAAGCCTTTCGGAGGCGGAGGTGGTGGCGGGGGTGGTGGCTTCAGCCGTGGGCCGGGTGGACCGGGCGGTGGCGGGGGAGGCGGTGGTGGTGGTTTCGGTTCGCGACCCCCAATGGGTGGTGGTGGCGGTTCGAGCGGGCCGAGGCCCGACGCGCCCAAGCCCGCCACACCGGCGATCACGGCACCGGCCTCGAGCGGTTCGAGTGCGGAGCCAGCTCCCGCTTCGGAAGCGGCGTCGGCACCCGCGCCCAGCGGGCCCAAGCCCGTGCCGTCGGGACCGCCCAAGCCGACGCGCATTCAGGTGCCGCGTTCTTGAAGCGTGAGAGCGGATCGTTCGAGAAATCTCGGGATTCGTTTGACAGGGTGGGGGTGTGGTCGTAGGTTCATTGCGGCGACTTTGCATGCTGGTTGGTGGGCTCGGAGCGGACGCGGTGATGGAGCCGCGGCGAACCCGAACCTTCCGCTTGGGCGTTTGGTGTGCGGGTTTCCCAGTTTGATGTGTGTGATGGAGTGGCGTGCCCCGCGTCGGGGGTTGTTGTTGCGCCGATGCGGGGCCGGCGTTGCTTGGTGGTGGTTCAGATGGCCGCGGTTTTTTTCGGCAAAGTGTCGGCGGTTTCGCGCTTCTGAAGGGTTGAGAAAGCGGAAGATGGGTCGAGAAAGCGGAAGGAGCAGGGGATTGGTCCTATGCTTCCCTCCTGACCGTTGGTGGTCCAAGTTGGTGGTTCAAGATGTACCCTCGGGCCGCGGCAGCGCGGGCGAGGGAGGGTGAAGATCGAAGTCTCTCTTCACGCGGGCGTTCGGCCCTCGTGTTCGTCGAAAGGTCCCCTGTTCCATGCCCAACCCCGATCAGAAGATCTGGTTGGATGTGCTGTCCTACCTGAGGTCCAGCCATCCCGACATGTGTCGGCAATGGTTTGAGGACTTGCAGCCGCTCGGCGTCGCCGAGGGGGTGTTTCGCGTGCGCGTCCACCAGCCGGTGCATCTGCGCTACTTGGCCAAGCAGTGCGCGGATCGGTTTACGGAGGCGGTGCAGTCGGTGACGGGTCGGCTGGTGCCGGTGCGGTTTGTGGGGGCCGAAGAAGAGCTCGGGACGGTGGTGACGCGTCCTTTGAATGGCGCGGCGGCGGTGGGGCATGTCAACGGTGCGTCGGGGTCGGTCGGGTCGGCGCATGAGATGGGCGCGGGCGCGATGGTTGTGTCGCCCGGTGCGGGGGGCGCGGGGGGCGCGGTCGGGGGCACGGGCGGCGGTGCCGGTGGCGGAGGGGCGAGCCGCGCTTCGTCCGGCTTCGAGGCCAAGCCGACGGCGGTGCGCTCCGGGGCGACGCCCCCGACCACCGCGGGCCGGTATGACTCGATGGTCCTCAACCCGGACTACAACTTCGAGCATTTCATCGTCGGGCCGGAGAACCGGCTGGCGCACGCCGCGGCGTTGGCGGTTTCGGGCAACCCGGGGCGGACGTACAACCCGCTGTTTGTCCACGGCGGGGTCGGGCTGGGCAAAACCCACCTGCTGCAGGCGATGTGCCTGCGCCTGATGGCGGAGCGCCCCGGCATCTCGATCTATTACACCTCGTGCGAGGCGTTCAACAACCAGTACTTCGAGGCCGTGCAGCTCGGGCTGATGTCGGAGTTCCACCACCGGTTCCGCGGCGTCGACGTGCTCATCGTTGACGACATCCACTATCTGACCAAGCGCGACCGCACCCAGGAAGAGTTCTTCCACACCTTCAACGACCTGTACCACAACGGCAAGCAGCTGGTGCTGAGCTCGGACGCGGCGCCGTCGGATATCCCGGCGCTGGAAGAGCGGCTGGTGAGCCGGTTCCAGTCGGGGCTGGTGGTGCAGGTGAGCCCGCCGGGGTACGACACGCGGGTGCAGATCATCAAGCAGAAAGCGAAGCTGCGCGAGATCGAGATGCCTGATGATGTGGCGTGCCTCATCGCCGGGCGCGGGGCCTCGAACATCCGCGAGCTCGAAGGGGCCATCACGAAGGTGCAGATGCTGGCGGCGGCGGACCGGGTGCCGATCAGCCTCGAACTGGCCCGCCAGGCCATCGGCGGCGGGCCCATCGGCGCGGGTGGCTCACGCCCCGAAGTCACCATCACCAACATCATCGACGCGGTGATGGACCACTACGGCGTCAAACTCTCCGACCTTCAGTCCAAACGCCGCCAGAAGTCGATCGCTCATCCGCGCCAGGTGTGCATGTATCTGGCGCGGCGGATGACGCGGTACTCGCTGGAAGAAATCGGCGGCTATTTCGGAGGGCGCGATCACACCACGGTGATGCACGCCGTGCGGACGATCGAAGAACGACGCGACGGGGACCCGGAGCAGGCTCGCGTGCTGGCGGCACTCGAGGTGCGCTTGGGCGGGACGGTGCGGGAGTAAGCGGGGGAAGTGGTCAAGTGGTCGAGTGGTCAAGACGGCACCGAAGTCGGAGGACCGACTTCGGTGGCACGAGTCGCGGTCGCCACGGGCTGCGGTCGCGTCGTCACGGCTCGACGAGGTCTTCGTGCGCATTCGACCCCCCCTTGTCGTCCACCAGCGCGTAGAAGCCCTGGCCGGTGTGGGTGAGTTTGCCGGCGGCGGCGAGGGCGCGCCAGACTTCGTCGGGGAACTCGTGGGGGGGGAGCATGGCGTCGACCTTTGATTTTTTGCCGGAGGTGAGGCGGCGGCCGGCGAGGGAGGATTCGTCGGCCAGGCGGGTGACTTTGAGGCGTTTGCGGAAGGCGCGCAGGGCCGCGTCCATCTGGTGGGCCATCTCGGGGGAGACCGGCGCGGCGGCGGCGGGGGCCGGTGCCGGGGCTTTGCCGCGCTGCTGGGCGTCGAGGGCTTCGAGCTGGGCCACCAGCGCTTCGTAGGCGTCGGCGTCGCGCTTGTCGCAGGCTTGCTTGGCGGCGGCCTGGTCGACGGGTAGACGCGAGAGCAGCCCTCGGACCAAGTCCCACGAGTCGAGGACCTTCATCGGGTTCTTGGGGTGGCGGATCTCCGTCACCATCTGGCGGAGTTTTTGGACGGCGTTCATTGGTGAGTGTCGGGCGGCAGGATGGCACCGGCTGGAGCCTGCGACTTCGGGTTGTTCTCGAAGCAGAACCCAGACCGTTCGGAAAGGAAGCGAAACAAGTTGATGATGCAGGTCCTCGCGGAGACCCCTCCCTTACGGTCGGGGTTCTGTCAGCCCCCGACCTTGCCCAAGCCAGCGCCGCTTGTTCCGCCCCCGCCGCCCCGATCCAAGAGCTGCTGCTTCACATCGCGGAGGCGGTTGGAGACCAGGGCGTGCTGCTGGGGGTGGGCGTCGGCGGTGAAGACTTCGAGGGCGTTTTCGAAGTAGGCGGCGGCTTCCTGAAGGTTGTCGCCGCGGTCGCCGACGGTGAGCCTGGCGTGGGTTCGGCCGAGGTTCATCTGGGTGGTGGCCCATTCGACGGGCGATGCGGCGCGGGTTCGGACTTCGAGGGCGTGCTGGAAGCAGGCGACGGCCTCGCGGAGGTTCTGGTCTTGGGCGCCGGGGGCGAGGAGGCTGAGGGCGACGCCGAGGTTGTTCTGGGTGGTGGCCCACTCGTGGGGCGCGGTGGCCTTGGAGCGGACTTCGAGGGCGGCGCGGTACGAGGCGATGGCGCGGCGGAGGTTTTTCTGACGCTCTTCGCCGCCGGTGCCACCTTCGGCGGCGGGCAGGTGGGCCCAGGCGTTGCCGAGGTTGTTCTGGGTGGCGGCCCATTCGGTTCGGCGGTTCTGGTGGGTGTAGACCTCCAGGGCGCGGGTGTAAAACTCGATGGCTTTTTCGACGTTGACGCGGTGGTCGCCCTGGGCCGACTGCATGAGCACGTTTGCGGCGTTGTTCTGCAGCATGGCCCACAGCGCGGTGTGCTTGAGGTCGGTGCAGGTCTCGACGGCGGCGGCGTAGCAGCGGAAGGCCTCGGTGAGGTTGTGCTGGCGGTCGCCGGTGGGGTTGCGTTCGTGGGCGTTGCCCATGCAGTTGGCGACGACGGCCCAGTGGTGCGGGTCTTTGTGGCGGGTCCAGATCTGGGCGGCGGCCTCGAAGTGGCGCACGGCGGAGGCGACGTTGGTGGCGCGGTCGCCGGTGGGGAGATCGAGGTAGGCGCGGCCGAGGTGGAGCTGGGTCTCGGCCCACCACTGCGGGTCGGTGTCGCGCTTGAGGGCCAGGGCGGCGGACTCGAAGCACTTGATGGCTTCGGCGATGTTCTTTTCGCGTTGGCCGGTGGGGGTGTGGGCCCAGGCCAGGCCGAGGATGGAGCGGACGCGGGCCCACTCGCGGGTGCCCTCGCCGAGCATCAGGGCGGTGTCGCCGAGGAGGTCGATGGCTTCTTTGAAGTTGTCTTCGAGGCTGCCACGGGCGGCACGGAGGAGCGAGACGGCGACGTTGAGGCGTGTGACGACGTCGTCGCGCTTCGAGCGCGCGTGCCGGTAGATCACCAGCGCCTCATCGGGGCGGGACTCGAAATAGAGCCGGTCGCCTTTGAGCGTGAGGAACAGCGCGGGATCGACGCGCTGCTCGAGGAAGGGGATGAGGTTGTCGGCCTGCAGGAAATCGCGCGAGGCCACGGCACCGACGGCGCGGGCGTAGTGGTCGGGTTCCTTCTTGAGGCGCTCGATAGCGGCTTTTTGCTCGTCGGTGAGGTGACGGTCGGCGGGGTCTTCGCCGGGGTGCTTGTCGTGCAGGACGCTGAGGCGGATGAACTTGAGGTCGCGGCTACCTTCGCCGGCGATTTTGGCCTGCTCGGAGGAGTCTTCGAGGGTGGCGATGGCGTCGACGTCGGAGTGGGTGATGGAATCGTGCCCGCCCCCGGTGCCGCCGATGCCGTCGGTCTCGTCGACTTCGAGTCGCAGCGGCGAGGCGGGGGTGATGAGGGAGGCGACGACTTTCTTGGGTTCGGCACCGGTGACGGTGTGCGGGGCGGCGGCGGCGGACGGCGAGGCGTGTGCCGCGGAGCTGGAAGTCGTGGCGGCGGCGGAAGAGGCGAGGGCGGTGCGCGAGGTGTCGGCGTCGAGCGGCGCATCGAGCCAGCGCTCGAACTCGTCGAGTTTGTTCTCGATCTCGGGGCGCGAGGCGAGCCAGTTGTTGATGTGGTTCATCAGCGCCGCGTGGCGCTTGAGGGTCTGCTCGATCATGCCCGCGCCGACGGCCATCACCTGCGACCAGGCGTGGGCTTTGTCGGTGGAGACCGACGGGTGCTTGCGCCTGCCGTTGCCGAGCGCGTCGATGACGCGGCGGACCGTGCCGTAGCGCTCGACAAGGATGCTCAGGTGCTGCTCGACGGCGCGCTTGGTTTCATCGGGCGGCGTGTTGCTGACGCACAGCGACTCAATGACGAGCCCGAGCAGCGGCTTGACGACTTCGAGGCCGCGGGCACGGTCGCCTTCGCGGAGACGGGCGAGGGCGCCGGCGCTGATGCTGCCGGAGGCGGAAACGAGTTTGGCCAGCAGGCGTGCGGAGGCCATGCCGACATGCTACCAGAGTGGGGGGGAGTGGGGGAGGAGTGGGGGGGGAAGACAACGGCTCAGGTCAAGCCGCGGCGCGGTGCTCGTTGCCTACCGCTTGGGTGGGGATTTCTTGTTTGCGGCGGGTTTCTTCTTGGGCGCGGGCTTCTTCTTGGGCTTGGCGTTGACACGGGCAGTGGGTGCTTGGTCGCGTGGCGGCTCGGGGAGCGGCTTGCCGGCGGTGAGGGCTTTCACGGCGGCGAGGACTTCGTCGGCGTGGTTGGTGACGTCGGTGACGTCCCAGCGTTTGGCGACTTTGCCGACGGCGTCGATGAGGAAGGTGGTGCGGACGATGCCCATGTACTTCTTGCCGTACATGGATTTTTCGACCAGCACGCCGAAGTCCTGGCTGACCTGGGTGGACTCGTCGGCGAGGAGAGGGATTTCGATGGCGTGCTTTTTGGCGAACTTGGCCTTGGACTTCTGATCAAGGCGGCTGATACCCAGGACGGCGGCGTCGAGTTTTTCGAAGTGGGGGAACTTGCGGGTGAATTCGCAGGCCTGGGTGGTGCAGTCTTCGGTGTCGTCCTTTGGGTAGAAGTAGACGACGACCGGCCGGCCTTTGAAGTCGGCGAGGCGGATGGTGTTGCCGTGTTGATCGGGGAGGGCGAAGAGCGGGGCTTTGGTGCCGGGGGTGAGGGCGTTTGGGGCGGTGGGCATGGGGGAGGGGGGCGAGTGGTCGAGTGGTCGAGTGGCAAAGCAGCAAAGCAGCAAAGCAGCAAAGCTGGAGCATACATTGATGATGGTCGGGTGCGTTGGTGGGTGGGCTCTTTTGCTCGGCCACTTTGCCACTTGACCACTTCTTCGCGGCACTCGGCGGTGCTATCCCATCAGATCGCAATGACCCCTGCAGCCCTTTCCTTTGAGATAGGGCGGTGTGAGCATGGCGTCGATGGTCTTGAGGATTGTCTCGCGCGTTTTGTCGAGGTTGAGGTCGGCGAGGTTGATGCTGCCGTGGGCGCCTTGGGCGAGCACCCAGTATTCGGCGCGGCCGGTGGGTGGCGTGCGGTCGTCCGCGTTGATGTGGTGGGCCAGCGCGAGGGCGTAGATGTTGAGCTGGAGGTCGTCCTTGGCGGGCTCGAGGAGTTTCTTGGACGGCTGGCCGGTTTTGTAGTCGATGAGGCGGTAGGTGCCGTCGGGCTCGAGGTCGAGGCGGTCGATTTTGGCGGTGAGCAAGTGGGTGATGCCGCGGGCGTCGGTGATGGGGAGGTGGACTTCGAACTCGAGTTCGAGGACCTGGCTGGTGGTGGGGTGGAGTTTGGTGAGGAGGGCGTCGAGCTGGGCGTGGAGTTTTTTGCGTTCGTCATCGGCGTTGGGATCGAGGGCTTTGAAGTGCTTGTCGAACGCCGCGTCGGCGAGGGCGTGGAGGTCGCGTGGCAGGGGTAGGTTTTCGGGGTCGTCCTCGGCGTCGCGGAGCTTGCGGTAGAAGAGGTGCAGGGCCTCGTGGGCGACGGCCCCGAGGTTGGCTTCGGTGCTGCCGCGGTCTGGCAGGCCCAGGACGGTGCGGAGGTACCAGCAGCGTGGGCAGTCCTGGAAGTTGCTGATCTGGGTGTAGCTGAGGCGCAGCGGCGGCTTTGGCGCGGGCCATAGCGGGAGCGCGTGCTGCTGCGCGAGCTGCTTGATGAGTGATTCGACGCGGGCGCGCAGGGGGCTGGTGGCGGCGAGCGTTTCGAGATGACGCGGCGGCGTGCCGGCGCGCAGGGCGGCGAGGGCGGCGACGGCGTGGGCGGCGTCGCTGAGGCGCCGCTCGACGGTGCGCATGGCGGCTTCGTCGAGATCGGGCGCGGCGGCGTCGTGCAGAGCAGCGAAGGCCCACTGGCGGGCGTGGACGAGTTCACGGCGAAGCTGCTCGTCGCGCGAGGCGGTGCGGGCGGCGGCGGCGAGTTCTTCTTCGAGAAGGGTTGGGGTCTCGACGCCGACGGCGCGGAGGGTGTCCTCCATCGGGGTCGCGGGGACTTGGAGGTCGGGTCGGAAGTGGGTGAGTTGGACGAAGACGTCGTCGCTTGAGGTGTCCTTCTTCTTGGGCGCGGCTTTCTTCTTGGCGGTGAGCACGAGTCGACGCTTGGCGCGGGTGCAGGCGACGTAGAGGACGCGGATTTCTTCGTCGTGGTCGGAGGGCTCGGGGCGGCCGGTGAAGTCTGCGGGGAGCTTGTGGTCGCCGGGGTCTTCGCGGGTTCCGGCGGCGAAGCTGCCGTTGGTCCGGCCGATCTTGACGACGAAGACGGTGTCCCACTCGAGGCCCTTGGCGCGGTGGGCGGTGATGACGCTGACGGCGTCGGGGCGCTGCTCGCCTTCTTCGTTCTGCTCGGTTTCGAGGCCGGGGGCGCGGAAGTTCTTGCCTTCGTCGTCGAGGTCGCGGTCGTAGGCGAGATAGGCGGCGATGTCGGCGGGGTGCTCGAGGAAGGGTTGACGCGAGCGGACGAAGCGAACGGCGTCGACGAGCGCGCGGGCGCGGCGCGTGTGCTGGGCGGGGTCGAGCAGCTCGGGTGAATCGTCGCCCATCAGGTGGGCGGTGCGGATGAGGTTCTCGACGGCGTGGTCGGCGGGCATGGTGCTCGCGGTGCGGCGGAGTTCGGTGAGCAGTTCGATGAAGCGCGCGACGGCGGGTTCTGGGTTGGGGCTTGTTGGCGCGGGGCGTGAAGGCCCACTCGCTGACGCTCGGGGTTCGTGTGCTCGGACGCCACTGGTCGCTGTTGCGAGCCAGTCCGCGAGGCCGGGGAAGTTCTGTTGATTCTGAGACGCGCGGCGTTCGGCGGCGTGGGCTTCGCGCCAGGCGCGGACTTGTTCGAGGTTGACGCCGAGGGACGGGCGGATGAGCAGGCGCTGGGTGCTGGCGTCGTCGCGGGCGTTGGTGAGGAGGTTGAGCCAGGCGAAGAGGTCTTGCACGGCGGGCTCGTCGCGCGGCGTGGGGCGCTGGCGGAAATCGATGGGGATGCCCTTGAGGGCGAGGGCGGCGCCGGTGCGTTCGAGTTGCGCTCCGCCGCGGGCGAGCACGGCGTAGTCGGACCACTTGCGGTGCGGGTTGGAGGACTTGTCTTGAAGGATGAGTGCGGCGACGAGGTGGGCGTGGTCTTTGTCGTCGGGGACGGCGTAGGCCTCGACCACGCCAGGGCCGGCTTCGGTGTCGGCCGCGCGGATGACCTTGCCGCCCAGGGCGCGGTGGTGGGCACGCTCGATGACGGCGTTGCCGACGGCGACGATGCGCGGGGCGCTGCGGTGGTTCTCTTCGAGCTTGACGGCGTGGTGGGTCGGCCACAAGGCGCGGAAGGCCTCGACGGCGGCGGGATCTGAGCCTCGGAAGGCGTAGATGGCCTGGTCGTCGTCGCCGACGGCACAGAGGTCGGTGCCGGTGCTTGCTCCCCGGGGGGCGGGCGGGGCGATCCACTTCAGCAGCTCGAGCTGGGCGGGGTTGACGTCTTGCAGTTCGTCGACGACGACGTGGCGGTGCTCGGCGCGGAGGTACGCGGCGAGTTCGGGGCGCTTGCGGAAGATGCGGAGCGGGTAGGCGAGATCGTCGTCGAAGGTGAAGAGTCCTTCTTTGAGGCAGGCGCGGTCGAAGGCGTCGTAGAGCCTTGCGTGGTCGGCGAAGGCGGCGTGGGAGAGCTTGGCGGCCTTCAGCGCGTCGTTGTCGAGGTTGTCTTGGTTGGTTTCGAGGCGCGCCGCCCAGGCGCGGGCGTGGGCGAGGGCGTCGTCGGGGGTGCGGGCGTTGTGCTTGCAGGCGGCGGCGAACTTGAGGTGCTCGTCGAGCACGGCGTGGTGGCCCTCGGCGGCGAGGTGCGGGAACAGGCCGAGGTCGCGGACGAGCTTGCGGAGGGTTCGCTTGGCGACGGCGTCGTCGAGCAGCGACGGTTCGGGGGCGACGCCCAGCACATCGCCGAAGCGGCGCACCAGGCGGCGGCCCAGGCCGTGGAATGTGGAGATGTGGACTTTCGAGGCACCCGCGGCGATGTCCGCGGGCAGATGCTCGGCGGCCCACTCGCTGAGTCGGGAGCGCATCTCCTGCGTGGCTTTGACGCTGAAGGTGACGGCGAGGAGCGAGTCGGGCTCGCGGCCTTCGAGAAGGAGGCGCAGCAGCCGGGCGATGATGACGCGCGTCTTGCCGGTGCCGGGGCCAGCCAGTACGAGCAGCGGCGTGCCGGTGTGGTTGACGGCTTCGCGCTGGGCGTCGTTGAGCGGGACGATGTCCCCGGGGTGGAGCATCGGCGGGATGGTAACTGGGGGATCAGATGGATCGGGGCGGCGGCGTGCGGGCGTGCCTGCATGCTTTGGCACTTGACCACTTGACCACTTGACCACTTCTACGCCGGAGACCCCTCCCTCACGGTCGGGGTTCTGATTTAACGCGGCGATGCGGTATCCTCGGGCGATGCGGTTTGAACTCGTGGACGCAATCATCGAGCGGTCGGCGGAGCGGATTGTGACGCACAAGAATGTGTCCGCCGCGGAAGAGTATCTGCAGGATCACTTCCCGACGTTCCCGGTGTTGCCTGGGGTGCTGATGATCGAGAGCATGGTGCAGGCGGCGCGGGCTCTTGCGACGGCGAACGACCCGAAGTTCGGGCGTCATGTGCTGGGGGGGGTTCGGGCGCTGAAGTACGGCACGTTCGTGAGGCCGGGCGACACGCTGCGTGTGGAGGTGACGCTCGAGAAGGTGCACGAAGATGGGCGGCTGGACTTCAAGGGGTCGGGGAGTGTGCTGAGGCCGGAGGCGGGCGTTGGCGGCGAAGCGCCGACGGCGGTTTCGGGGCGGTTTTGGTTGAGGGCGGGGCGGGGGGGGATGAAGGGTGTAGGGGATAGGGTCTAGGGTGTACCGCAGGCGGCGGCTTTCTGGCTTTGGTGCTTCTCGCCCCGGCCCCACTTGCAACCGGCCGGTCTGGGCGCGATCATGACCTACTGGCCTGCATCCCAAAAGGAACCCGAATGACCCGTGACGAGATCTTTGAGAAGGTGAAGGACGTGTTGGTGGACGCGTTGGGCGTTGACGACGACGAGGTGAAGGCGACGGCGCGGCTGCAGGCCGACCTGGGTGCCGAGTCGATCGACTATCTCGACATCTCGTTCAAGCTCGAGCAGGCGTTCGGGATCAAGATCGGCCAGGGTGAGTTGTTCCCCGACGGGAGCGCCCAGAACGCCGGGCTGGTGAAAGACGGGAAGATCACGCCCGACGGCGTGGCGATGCTGAAGAGCAAGCTGCCGCACGTGGATTTTTCGTCGTGGGAGAAGGACCCGCAGCTCAGCAAGGTTGGGCACCTGTTCACGGTGGACGTGCTGGTGAAGTTTGTGCAGCGGAAACTGGGGTAAGAACGCGAATGGCGATGTGGCGAACGGCGAGTGGAAGGGGTGAAAGCGGTCGAGTGATCGACCGGCTCTGTGGTCGCTCTCACTGCGTGCCTTCGTGCCTCCGTGCCTCTGTGCCTTTTTGATATTCCATGCGCTGGATGTGGATCGACAGAATCCTCGAGATTGAGCCCGGTCGGCGGCTGGTGGCGATCAAGAACGTGTCGCTCGCCGAGGAGCATTTGCACGATCATTTCGAGGCGGATGTCGAGCGTGGGCTGGCGGCGTTGCCGGTGATGCCGGGGAGTCTGATGATCGAGGGGATGGCGCAGACCGCCGGGGTGCTGGTGGGGCACGCGGGGGGGTTCAAGGAGAAGGTGGTGCTGGCGAAGGTGAGCCGCGCGGAGATCGACGCCGACGCGACGGCGGGCACGACGATCCGTTACACGGCGGAGGTCGAGCGGATGGACGCGAGCGGAGCGTCGACGAAGGGGTTGATCGAGTTGATCGAGCCTGCGGGGCGCGGGGGGGGCTCTGGGGCGGCGCGCGAGATCGGGCGGGTGGACCTGCTGTTTTCGTTCCTCGATCAGAACATGGCGGGGCAGTCTTTTCCCAAGCACAACTTTGTGTTTGGGGAGGGGTTCAAGACGCTTTTGCGGATGAGTGGGATTGAGTGAGGTGGCGGTGGGGAGTGGGTGTCGGGGTGCGGGGTTGATTTTCCATTCCCTAGCTTTTGCAGGGATCGCGGTTGATTTGAGGCCTGCGGCGACTGCGGCTTGTGTGAGTTCTGGCCGACTCACGCCCGGAGGGCGCATCGAACTTTGCCGGGGGCGCGACGAGCGCAGCTGGCAAGCCCCTGGATGCGGTGTCGGTGAACCGCTCGCCCGGAGGCCGAACGAAGTTATTCTTCGTTGCGCGCCGATCGCCGTGACAAGATCGCGCCGGCGTACCTCGTCCGCCCTCCGGGCGGCACGCGTGCTCACCACTTTCCAGGGGCTTGCTCGAAGACTCGCCGCGCCCCTGGCAAAGATCGATGCGCCCTACGGGCGGTGAGCGCCCGCGACTCTCTTGCGAGGTGTTGGGTGTTGTGCGAGGTCGGGCTCGACGGCATGCGATACGGAAGCGATGTCACTTGGGTAGATTCGTCTGAGTGCGGTCGTACACAACCACAGCGTCAATATCTTCGCGGTAGAGCGTGGGATACTCCTTGAGGACGTCCTCGGTCGCGTGTCCGGCGGCGAGGTTGGCGAGCACGGTGCGGAGCGTGACCCGGGTGCCGGCGATGCAGGGTCGCCCACCCATCACGCCGGGGGTGCAGGTGATTCGATCTTGCCAGCGGATCATGGACGGATCGTAGGTCGATCGCGGCGTGTCGGTACCATCGCGGGATGCCCCTTCTCACGCCGTTGTCGCTCTATGTCGGTGTCGTCGCTGTGCTGCTGGTGCTGGCGGCGGTTCTGCACATGCTGAAACGCCTGGGCCCGGGCGGGGCGCGGCTGCGGGATATCGCGTGCCGGGCGCCGGTGCTTGATCTCACGGTGTTTGTGTTCACCGTCGCCGGTCCGATCGTCGGCGTGGTGTGGGGCGCGTGGCAGGGTGATTCACTCACGCGGTGCCTGCTGCTGATGCTCGTCGGGGTGCTGGGGCACATCAGTGCGCTGTGGGTGTGGATCGTGCTGCACGAAATCCGGCACTATTCACGCGCCAGCAGGTCGCCGCGGATCCGGGCCACGCTGAGCAAGCTCGTCGGCCCGGTGCGGAACCACGTGGCGGTGTGGTGGACGGCGTGGGCGGTGCCGGTGTTTGCGCTGATCCGCATCGCGGAGTATCTGGTGTATCCGCCGCTGGTGTGGCTGGTGAAGTTCCCCAGGTACGACCACGGCAAGTGGGTGAACGTGAGCCGCGTGAAGTTTGACGGGCTCGTCGGCTATGATCTTATCTGGTGCTTATATTGCGATTGGATGACGGGGGTGTGGTCGCTCGGCGGCGAGATGCTGCGGAACGTGGAGAGTTTCTGGTGCCCGATCCGGTTCGCGTCGCCCGAGAAGTGCGAGAACTGCCGGCATGACTTCCCGGATGTGCTGAACGGGTGGGTGAAGCCTGGGGGGACGATGGCGGAGGTGACCTCGTTGCTTGAGGAGAAGTATCCGGCGAGCAACCCGGCGGGGGGGAATACCTGGTTTGGGCATCCGGCGCGGTTGACGGTGGAAGGGAGAGAGGTGGGGGGGCGGTAGGCACTGATCAGAACCGCGACCGTGAGGGAGCGGTTTCGGAGTGCCTGGGTTGGAAACCGGGTGCGTCGCCTCAAACCCCAATCGCCGAAACCGCTCGCTTACGGTCGCGGTTCTGTTCCGCGGGAACACCCGAGGGCGGGCTCGAACCGCCGACCTGCGGTTTAGGAAACCGCTGCTCTATCCAACTGAGCTACCCGGGCACGATCTGAGTGTAGGGTCAGGGCTTGGGGCTTGGGGCTTGGGGCTTGGGGCTTGTGGCTTGGGGACTCGGGCATTTGTCGGAATGGGCGATCGCCGCGCGTTGCGGGTGGAAAACCCGGAAACAGGGCGAGCGCGGCGAGCGGGTGGGCGAACCAAGTTGGCGGTCGGTCTTGATTCCGGCCCGCGATGTATTTGGATTGTGTCAGGGTAAGACATGATTCCGGCATCGCGATTTGGGGCCGGGACGATGGGCGGTTGGTCCCTCGTCTCTCGCCCCTCCCCCCTGGCCGCGGCTGATTGGCCATTCCACCGGATTTCTATTCCCCTTCAGAGGATTTTCCCATGCAAGTGAACCGCCGGTCTTCCAGTGTGATGCTTCGTCAGATGATCGCGGCCGCCTTGGTGGCGGCGGTTGGTACTTCGGGCGCTTTGGCGCAGGGCCAGCCGGCGACGCCGCCGGCCCAGCCGCCAGCTCAGCCGGCTCAGCCCCCCGCGCAGCCTGACACGGACACTGGTCTGCCGGTGTCGAAGGACAACCCGAAGGATCTGATCCGGCTGAACGAGAAGCCGACGGGTCAGCCGACCAAGCCCGAGGCCCGGCCGGCGGGCGCGCCCTTTGTTCCGCCGCCGAGCCCCGGCAGCGCCCCGGTGTCGGCGCCGTTGCCCCAGGGCAAGGGTCTGCTGACGTTCGAACAGACGACGCACGATTTCGGCAAGGTGTTCGACACCACGCCGCGGAAGTGGATGGCGAAGTTCAAGAACACCGGGACTGAGAAGCTGACGATCTCGGCGGTCCGTCCCGGCTGCGGCTGCACCGCCGCGGCGCTGTCGAAGTACGACTATGAGCCCGGCGAAGAGGGGGCGATCGAGCTGACGTGGAACCCCACGGGCATCGGCGAAGTGACCAAGCCGGTCACCGTCACCTCGAACGACATGAACGAGCCCAACAAGGTGATCAACGTCAAGGCGACGATGGTGCCGCTGGTGAAGCTCGACCCGATGTTCTTGCAGGGCGGGACGATCCAGGCGGGCAACGAGCGTCCGATGCGTCTGTCGCTGCAGAGCCGCGACAAAGAGTTCACGATCAAGAGCGTCGAGTTTGACAACAACCTGACGATGGCGTGGAAGGAAGTCCCCGACGAGACCAAGATGGTCGACGAGGCGTACCCGGGGCGCAAGGCGCTGGAGTTCATGATCCCCAAGGACGCGCCGGTGGGCTCGTTCATGCGCGGGATGAACATCACCGTGATGGCCAAGCCCGAGGGGTCGTCCGAGGCGGTCGAGAGCAAGTACAACGTCCGCGCGTTTGCGAACATCGTGGGCGACCTGATGGCGACGCCGGCGTATCTGACGGTGGCGGGCGCCAAGCCGCAGACGGCGTTCGAGTCGAGCGTGACGGTGACGTCGCGGTCGGGCAAGCCGTTCGAGATCAAGAGCGCGGAAGTGATCGACGTGGTCCCGCCGGCGGTGGCCGGGCTGGTCGCCAAGGCCGAGGCGCTGCCCGAGAACAAGGGCTGGAAGATCACGCTCAGCGGCAACCCGGGCACCTATGTCGGCGCGTTCCGCGGCTCGGTGCGGTTGCTCACCAGCCTGGGCAGCGAAGGCCCGACGGTGATCCCGTTCAGCGGGATGTCGATGCAGGCCGTTCCCACGGCACCGACCGCCATGCCCACCCCCGCGACGACGCCCCCCGCCGTGGCCCCGACGGCGACGACGCCCGATGGCAAGCCGATCCAGTTGACCCCGGTGCAGATGCCTCCGGCGAAGCCCGGCGCGGCGGCTCCGGGCGGGGCTCCGACGCCGGCGCCGAAGAACTGATGCGGAAGGCATCGAGGCGTCGGATAGGCATCGAGGCATCGAGGTATCGAGTCTTTGAAACGTGCGCCGCTGGGAGATTCCTGGCGGCGTTTTTTCGTTGTGGCATCAACTCGGTGATCTCACGGCGGACCACGCCGACGATGAGCGGAGTCCTCGACGCGAATCGTCGCGCTGGGCGACGGGTCGTGAGTCGTCGTGTGATGGTGGTGCTTCGACCCGCTCGCTCACGCTCGGGGCTCGTTTGTTTGGGCGCGTTCGGTGTGTGCTGCGACCGCGCTCATGGTTGTCGTGTGCTGGCCCTCGCTGGCGCTTCGGGTTCGTTGTTCGGCACGCCGAAGTCGGGCCAGCGCTCGATTGGGATGTCGGGGCCTGGGGTGAGATTGATGCCGGGGAACTCGCCCAGCAGGCCGCCGCCGCGGGCCACGCGTTGGGGGAGTGCGAGTCCGGCGTCGCGCATGGCGGCGGCCATGGCGCTGTTCGAGTTGCGGCCGAGCAGGCTGTACGGGGCGGCGAAGACGCGGTCGCGGAGCAGTGATCGGACCTGCTGGTCGGTGAGGTCGTACTCGGCCTCGATGCGGTTGTCAGGGGTGCTGAGGATGGGCTGGAGGATGACGCCGGGGGTCATGCGGGCGATTCGTCCGGCGCGGGCGACGTTGCCTGGAGGCTGGTAGTCGGTGCGCTGGGCGGTGGAGCCGAACTCGACACGGACGGGCTTGTCGGGCTTGATGAAGATATTGAGGTAGAGGTGGCGGCCCCGCGCGGCGACGACCCAGCTGCGGAGCTCGGCGCGGGTGGTGGGGGTGCCGGGGTTCTTTCGAGAGCAGGCGGGCGCGAGGGCGAAGGCGGTGACGCAGAGCGCGAGGAACATGGTGAAGAGGCGGGGCACGGGGGTGAGGGTATGGGAGGGGCTTGACGGAGCCGGGCGGAATGGGCACAATCCGGTAAACCGCTTTACTTGAGCGAAAAACCTGCGCTTTGCGATCCTGGAGATGATGATGACCGCACTGGTTTCGCCGCTGATGCTGCTTGCCGACGAGGCTCCGAAACTGGATACCGGCGACAGCGCGTGGGTGCTCACGTCGACGGCGCTGGTGCTGATGATGACGCTGCCGGGGCTGTTCTTGTTCTACGGCGGGCTGGTGCGCACCAAGAACGTGTTGTCGACGGTGATGCACTCGTTCTTCTGCGCGGCGCTCGTCGGGGTGCTGTGGGTAGTGTGCGGGTACTCGATCTCGTTTGGGGATGCGTCGAACCTGTGGTGGGGCGGGCTGGGCAACGCGGGACTCAGCGGTGTGATGGGCACGAACCACCCGCTGGCGCCGACGATCCCGGCGATGCTGTTTGTGGCGTACCAGGGGACGTTCGCGGTGATCACGCCGGCGCTGATCTCGGGGGCGTTCGCCGAGCGGATGCGGTTTGCGGGGTTCGCGGTGTTTGTGGCGTTGTGGTCGCTGCTGATTTATGCGCCGCTGTGCCACTGGGTGTGGGGAGGAGGTTGGATCGGCGCGAAGGTGGGGGCGCTGGACTTTGCGGGCGGGACGGTGGTTCACGTCTCGTCGGGGGTGTCGGCGTTGGTGTGTGCGCTGTTTGTGGGGAAGCGGTCGGGGTACCCGAATGATCCGATGCCGCCGCACAACCTGCCGTTCACGGTGATGGGGGCGGGGCTGCTGTGGGTGGGTTGGTTCGGGTTCAACGCGGGGAGTGCGCTGGGGTCGAACGAGCTGGCTTCGGTGGCGCTGGTGAACACCAACACGGCGGCGGCGGGGGCGGCGCTGTCGTGGCTGCTGGTGGAGAAGATGAAGACGGGCAAGGCGACGCTGCTGGGGATCGCGTCGGGGGCGGTGGCGGGGCTGGTGGTGGTGACGCCGGCGGCGGGGTTTGTGACGCCGATGTCGGCGCTGGTGATGGGGCTGATCGGTGGCGCGGTGTGTTATGCGGCGGTGTCGCTCAAGCCGCGGTTTGGGTACGACGACTCGCTGGATGTTGTGGGTGTTCACCTTGTGGGCGGGATCACCGGGGCGCTGCTGACGGGGGTTTTCGCCGACAAGGCGGTGAACGCGGCGATCCCGGCGCTTTCGCTGGGGTGTGAGGGCGGGGTGATCTCAGGCGATTGGTCGCTGCTGGGGAAGCAGGCGCTCGCCGTGGGCGCGACGCTGGTTTTCTGCGGCGTGGGGACGTGGGTGCTGCTGCGTTTGGTGAGTGCGGTGACGCCGATCAGGGCGGCGAGAGAAGAGGAGTCGGTGGGGCTGGACCTGAGCCAGCACAGCGAGCGGGCGTACGCGTTTGGAGGTGGAGAGAGCTTTGCGTCGCAGGCGGTGCATGAGCCTCGGGCGGCGGCCGCGCCGCCGCTGTCGGGCGAGCGGTTCACGGTGGTGCTGGAGGGGCTTGATTCCGCGGCGATGATGGACCGGTGGCGCGGACTGTGCCAGGACGCGCGGCCGACGTCGGAGGAGTTCCGGGCGCTGTATTCGCAGCTGACGACGGTGCGGGGCACGCGGTTCCGCTTCCGGCTCCGCGGCGGGAGCGACAAGGAGAGCGTGCGCGAGAATCTGCGGCGGCTGTTCGCGGACCTGGGGCCGAGTGTGACGGCGCGGGTGGAGGGGTGATTGGCTTCGGGGATCAACCGAGCCCCGAGCCCGAGCTCGGGGGCAGCGACAGCTCTTGGTGCGGCGGCGCGGTTGGTGATCGTGCGGTGGCCCTGAGCTGGCGCTCAGGGTTCGGATGATGTGGAGAGCACCGAAGTCCGAGGAGGGACTGCGGTGGCACGGCGTGCGGGTAGAGTTCACCTGTGAGCGTGTCGCGTGAACTTCGGCCGCTGGCGCCCGGACAGTCTTCGCTGTGCGAGGCGGTGCTGCGGGATATCCCGGAGTGGTTCGGGATCGAAGAATCGTTGCTTAACTATGTGCGCGACGCCGAGCGGCTGGCGACTTGGATTGTGTGGGCGAGGGGTGACGATGGTGGCGGGGAGGACGCCGTGGGGTTCATGTCGCTGACGCATCACTACGAACACTCGGCGGAGATCCACTGCATGGCGGTGAAGCGGGCGTGGCACGGGCGCGGCGTGGGGCGGCTGTTGGTGCGGCACGCCGAGGCGTGGTGCCGGGGGCTGGGGGTCGAGTATCTGCAGGTGAAGACGCAGGGGCCTTCGCGGCCATGTCCGGAGTACGCGGGGACGACGGCGTTCTACGAGCGGATGGGGTTTCGGCGGCTGGAGGAGATGAAGACGCTTTGGGGGGTGGTGCCGGCGCTGGTGCTCGTGAAGCGGGTGTGAGTGCAAGCCCGTTGGCCAGTGATGTTTGACTACGCACAGCGCTATTACTTCGAAGTCCGCGAAGTCTCGCGCCGAGTAATCGTCTGCGGACGCAGTCGCCTGATCCACGTTTCGAGCTTCGCAACGATCCGATTATCGCGCTGGACCGCTGGACGTGCCAAGCGTGCCTCGCGCGACGCTGCAAGCCAAGAACAGCGATTCGACGAAAAGTCGAGCGCATTCCTGCCTTGCCGGAACGGAGAGGTCCGTGTCAAATGCAGTCAAACAAGCTTGCAATGAAGTGCGAAGTCGCTTTGACTGGGACTTGTCTGCTAGGCCTCTAGCCACGTCGTCGAAAAGTGCTTGAGGGTCGGAATGCTTCTGTGCGGGTTCCATTCCGGGTTTATCGAACGCATGCGCTCCAACCTTTTGCCGAAGTTCAGTGCCCGGCTTCGCTGCCACCGTCACGACCTTCACGTCAGACTCGGTGCGGGCCGCTGGCCCCGTCACATACGACTTCGAGTAGCCACTCCGGACTTGGACGGGAGAGGCCTTCAGCTCTGAACGAGGAGACTTTGCCATGTTCTCGGACCTTTCTTGCTCGCCGAAACACTATACGGGAATCGCCGAAAGATTGTTGCGGTTTCGTAAAAGATTGTAGAAATCGAGCCGCGCCGTGACGTGGGCATCCACTACCGGTAGAAGCTGGGACAGCTCCTCATCATTCTGTAGGGGGCCATAGGCGTACGCGATCACCACTTGATTCGGGCTGTGCATTCGATTCAAGATCGAGCACACGATTGCATTGGGTTGCCGAAATCGCGACTCGAAGAACGCGTGTGGTGCCGTTTCTCCTCCCAATTTGGTTCGATGTCGGGTAAACGGATTCTGAGCACTCGCCGCCATTCTGGCCTCTGCCGCTCGCATGACCGAGTCCTCGAGAGCCGATCTGACTGCGCTCATCAGCCCAACAACTCGATCCAATTCTGCTCGAACGTCCCACTGAGCTGTGCGGCGTTCACCACTGTACGGGCTTGGAAGAAGGAACAAAGGCATCTGAGCAAGTCTACTAGGACACCCCACAAATGCAAACACGATCTTGACAAGCAAGCTTCAAGTGAATGCGGTGCTCATTTGCTCACGGGCACGCCGCGGCGTCCATGTACCATCTCAGTACGCCGCCGATGGGTTTGATGCCAGCGATGGGGAGGTCGGTGATGCTTGACTGGTTGCGGGCGAGCTCGGCGAGTTTCTCGCGTTTGTTGGTGCCGCTGACCAGCACGGCGATGAAGCGCGAGGCGTTCAGCAGCGTGTAGGTCATCGTTACGCGGTCCGGCGGCGTGACCTTCGGGCCCTTGTTGATCACCACGAAGCGGTCGCGGGTGTCGATGGCGGGCGAGCCGGGGAAGAGGCTGGCGGTGTGGCCGTCGTTGCCCATGCCTAGCAGGACGAAGTCGAGGCGGTCGTGGCCTTTCTCGCGCCAGGCGAGGTGCTCGCGGAGGGCGGCTTCGTAGCGGGCGTCGGCGTCGGGCTCCAGCGCTTCCATCGGGTGGACGTTCTTATCAGGGATGTCCGAGTGGTCGGCGATGAGTTCCTTGATGTGCTTGAAGTTGCTCTTGTCGTCGGTGAAGGGGACACAGCGCTCGTCGACAATCCACAGGTGGGTGAACTTCCAGGGCAGGTTGCGGTAGGCGGGGTCGACCATCAGGCGGCGGTAGAGGGGCAGGGGGGTGCTGCCGCCGGAGAGAGCGAGGTGGAAATCGCCGAACTGTCGGACGCAGTTGTGGGCGTGAACGAGGATGTCGGCGGCGAGCGCGGAGTAGACGTCGTCAATGTCGGCGCGGGCGATGACGGCGTCGGCGTTTGGAAGCCGCGGCGGAACAGGGTCGGGTTGGATGGGGTAGGGGTCGGGCATTGGGAAGGAGCGGAACCGGGGCAGTGGGGATTGGGCAGTGGGCAGTCGGGTGGGGAGCTCAATGCTCAAGTCTCGGAGCTCAAATGGCACATGGCAAATCACGAGCGGCACATGGGCACGAGGCGCGCGGTCTTGAGCCGACTGCCCAAGCCCCACTGCCCACTGCCCTCGCTGCCCCGCCTCATCGCTTCTCCGCCCCCGCGGGGTTGTGCCACTTGCGGCCGTCCTTGAGAAGCAGGGTGTCCGCCGAGGCGGGGCCCCAGCTTGCCGCGGGGTAGCTTTCGATGCGCTTGCGCACCTCCTGCGAGTTCAGCACGGCGTCGCACACCTTCCACCCGCTCTCGACCTCGTCGCGGTGCTTGTAGAGGGTCTGGTCGCCGCGCATGGCGTCGAGCATGAGCGGGCCGTAGGCCTCGATGGGCTGCGAGTTGAAGGCCTTGGCGTAGTCGAGGTCCATTTTGACGGAGTCGACCTGGAGTTTGGGGCCGGGGACTTTGGCTTCGAAGCGGAGGCTGACGCCGTCGTCGGGCGCGATGTTGATGACGATGCGGTTGGCGGGCCTGACCTTCACGCCGCCGATGGACTCGACGGAGGCGAAGAGGTCGGCGGGCGGGTGCTTGAACTGGACGACGACCTCGGTGAGTTTGCGGGCCATTTTCTTGCCCGAGCGGACGTAGAACGGGACGCCGCTCCAGCGCCAGTTGTCGAAGTGGACCCGGATGGCGGCGTAGGTCTCGGTCATGCGTGCGACGTCGACGCCTTCGAGCTCGGCGTAGGCCTTGCCGCCGTCTTCGTCCTCGGGGTTCCCGCTGGGGCCGTAGCGGCCGAAGACGGAGTCTTCGTGGGCTCGTGCGGGGTCGATGAGTCGCATGGCGTTGGCGATTTTGATTTTCTCGCGACGGATGTCCTCGGCGTGGTAGCGGCTGGGGGACTCCATCGCGACCAGTGCGAGCACCTGGAGCAGGTGGCTCTGGATCATGTCGCGGGTGGCGCCGGCGGTGTCGTAGAAGTTGCCGGCGCGTTTGCCGACGCCGACTTTCTCGGCCGCGGTGACCTGGATGTGGTCGACGTACTGGTTGTTCCAGAGGGGCTCGAAGATGGTGTTGGCGAAGCGCATGACCAAGATGTTCTGGACGAGTTCCTTGCCCAGGTAGTGGTCGATGCGGTAGATGGATTCTTCTTCGAAGACGCGTCCGAGCGAGCGGTTGAGCTGCTCGGCGGAGGGGAGGTCGATGCCGAAGGGCTTCTCGACGATGATGCGTTGCCAGGGGACTCCTGCGGCGTTGAGGGCGCACCAGCGCTTGCCCTCGAAGACCATCTGGGCGATGCCGATCTGCTCGACGATGGGCTCGTAGAGGTTGGGGGAGACCGAGAGGTAGAACAGGACGTTGGGGCTGGCGATGCCCCCGCCTGTGGAATGCCCGTCGCCTTTGTTGATGCCGTGGTGCTTGCCGAGGTGGTTGATGCGTTCGATGAAGGCGGGGTACATGGCGCCGGTGGTGGCGTCGCCGGTGAAGTAGTGGACGCTTTTGGCGAACTCGAGCCAGGACTTTTCGTCGAAGTGCGAGGCGTGCTTGGCGACCCAGGGGCGGAGCTCTTCGCGCCAGCCGTCGTCGGTTTTCTCGCGTCGCGCGACGCCCAGGACGGCGAGGCCGTTGGGGGTCCGGCGCTGGCAGTAGAGCTCGTAGAGCGCGGGGATGAGCTTTCGCGCGGTGAGGTCGCCCGAGGCTCCGAAGATGACCAGGACGCACGGATCGGGCTGGGCTTTGGGTGATTCGGAGGGCATGGGTGGCCTCTTCGGGTGGTTCGATGACGCGGTTGGACGCGGGGCGCATCATCGCCGGTTTCGTGGGGTGGGGCAACCCATCGCCAGCGGTAGGGCGGGGTTCAAGCCTGCCCCACCGAACGGCGTTAGACTCGGCGGCGTGACCAGCGAGCTGCTGCTGCAGAACCTGCTGAGCCCGCCGATCCTCTTTTTCTTTGTGGGGATGGCGGCGACGCTGCTGAAGAGCGACCTCGAGGTGCCCCACCCGCTGCCTCGGTTGTTCTCGCTCTACCTCTTGTGGGCGATCGGGTTCAAGGGCGGGGTCGAGCTGGCACACGAGGGGCTGACGGGCCAGGTGCTGGTGACACTCGGGGCGGCGGTGGCGCTGTCGTTCATCGGCGCGGTGGTGAGTTTCTATGTGCTGCGCTGGAAGGTGGGAGTGGATGATGCCGCGGGCATCGCGGCGTGCTATGGGTCCATCTCGGCGGTGACGTTCATCACGGCGGTGAACTTTCTCGAGCGCTCGGGCGTGGCCTACGGCGGTCAGATGGTGGCGGCGATGGCGCTGATGGAATCGCCGGCGATCGTGGCGGCGGTGCTGCTGTCGCGGACGGGCGGGCGCTCGCCGATCTCGCTGGGGAAGATGGGTGAGCGCGTCGGTTGGCGGGCCCGGCCGCGCGTGCAGGACGTGTGGGGCCGGGTGCTGGGGGGCGAGGCGGCGGAGAGTGCGGACCCCGCCGCGGTCGATGCGGCGGCGAAGCCGCACACGCTGGGCTCACTCGTGCGCGAGGCGCTGATGAACGGGCCGGTGTTCCTCATCCTGGGCAGCCTGATCGTCGGCGCGGTGTGCCACCAGGACACGGTGGGCAAGCTCAAGCCGTTCACCACCGACATTTTCTACGGCGTGCTGGTGCTGTTCCTGCTTGATATGGGCATCGTCGCGGCCAAGCGGCTGCGCGATCTGGCGGCCCAGGGGGTGGTGCTGGTGCTGTTCGCGCTGCTGTTCCCGCTGGTGAGCGCGGCGGCGGCGGTGGTGACGGCGCGGATGCTGCACCTGCCCAAAGGAGACGCGTTCCTGCTCACGGTGCTGGCGTCATCGGCGAGCTACATCGCGGCGCCGGCGGCGGTGCGGGTGGCGATCCCGCGGGCCAGTGCTGGGCTGCACCTGCCGATGGCCCTGGCGGTGACGTTTCCGTTCAACATCACGGTCGGGCTGCCGCTGTATCTGCAGATGGTGACGAGGTTTGTGGGGTGAGGGGAGAGGTGTGGAGGTGTGGAGGTGCGGAGGTGCGGAGGGGGACTCCGCATATCGCAGAGCGCGCGCACATCGGAGCCGTCCGCGCGAGCGGACGGTCATCGGCCCAGTTGAATCGATGTGTTTCGACCGACGGCTCGCGCCGTCGGCTCCGCTCAGGCGGATTCGCCGACGCGGTTGCCTCGGCTGGCGGTGCCGCTGAGCCAGCGCTGCATCGCAGCGATGGTGGCGCCCGAGACCTGCATCTCGATGATGGCGGCGTCGGACTGGGCCTGTTCTTCACGAACGCCCAGCTTGCGCAGGAACGACAGCACGGTCTCGTGGCGCTCGCTGGCGCGCTCGGCGAGCTTCTTGCCGGCGGGCGTGAGCGTGATGGGCTTGGACGCCGGCGCGTTGACGAGGCGACGCTCGGCGAGGCGGGCGACGGTTTTGCTGACGGTGCCCTGGCTCATGCCCATGGCCTTGGCGAGTTCAGAGACGCGGGCCTCGCCGGCTTCGAGGATGACCTGGGCGACGACTTCGAGGTAGCTGTCGGAGGTTTCGCTGGTGCCGTTGGTCTTGGTGCCGTGGACGCGCTGGAAGCGCACCGCGGCGGGGACGGTGACGGGGGCGAGTTTCACCTCGGCGCGGGGCGGCGTGGCAACGGCGACGAGGGCCGAAGCGGGGGCCAGCGAGCGAACCGGGGCCGAGGAAACCTTGGTGACTGTGGAAGAACGCGCGGGCATAGGGATGGGATGATATGACTCGACTTTGGCCGGGTGAAGCGCGGGACTTGGAAGGGGTTGGGTTGTGTGTGGGTTTTCGGACGTTGGTCGGGGGTGGGGGGAGGGGGGAGGGGAAGTGGTCGAGTGGTCGAGTGGTCAAGTGGCCGAGTGGCCGAGTGGCAAAGTGGCGGGGTTTGCGCTGAGCAGTGGGCAAAGGCCAAATCTGTGCTGGGACGGGCCGGCCGCAGGCCGCGTGGGTTTCGGCACTTGACCACTTGACCACTTGACCACTTCTTCCCTTCCGACCCCTCCCTTACGGTCGGGGTTCTGTCGCGGCGAGCGCCGCGGCCAGACGGTCGCAGACTTCGCGGACGGCACCCTGGCCGCCGTGGGACTGGGTGACGAACCGGGCCGCGGCTTTGCACTCGGGGTAAGCGTCGGCGACGGCGATGGGGAGGCCGACCCAGCCCATGCAGGCGACGTCGTTGGTGTCGTTGCCGACGTAGGCGATCTGCTCGCGGGTGATGCCTCGGTCGGTGGCGAGGCGCTGCAGCGCGGGCAGTTTGTCGTCAACGCCCTGGTGGCATTCGAGTTTGAGCTTCTTGCAGCGGGCCGCCACCACTGGGTTCACTTCCTTTGAAAGGACGAGCATCGAGAATGCGGGTTCGAGCGGCGGCCTGACGGCGGCGGCGCGTTTGCGGAGGGATTCGACGCCCAGGCCGTCGGAGCGGTTGCACAGGACGCCCTCGGTGCCGTCCTGCATGACGAGGACTTGGTTGTTGGACATCACGCCGTCGAAATCGAAGACGAGGAGGCGGATGTCGGCCCACTGCTGTGTGGTGGGCGTGGCGCGTGCGACGATCCAGTATTCGCCCCAGCGGACGACCCACTCGGTGATCTCGAGGCCGGCCTGTTCGAGTTCGGCGCGGAGGGTGCCCTCGGTGTATTCGAGTTCGTGGGTGTCGTCGAGTCGCCACTCGACGCCGAGTTCCTTCTTGTAGGGGACTTTCCAGTCGCGGTCGAAGGCGGGGACGCGGATGAGGAAGCGCTTGGGGGTGTACCACTGGGCCCACTGGCGGAGCATGGCGGGGCGGTTCTTGATGTGTTCGAGAACGTTGGAGAGGATGACGGCGTCGAAGGCGGTGGTGCCGTCGGGCGCGGCGGCGCGAAGAGTGGTGATGTCGCCCAGGGTGTAGGTGAGGCGGTGTTCGAGCTTCTGCGCGGCGGCGATGGAGCGGGCCGTGGCGATGCTCTGTTCGCTCATCTCGACGCCGACGACGGAGGCCCCCCGGCCCTGACCGGCCCGCGCGGCGATCGAGGCGGCGAGGGCCCCGATTCCCGAGCCCAGGTCGACGGCGCGTTCGCCGGCGTTGATGCGCTCGACGAAAAAGTCGTGGTAGCGCATGAGGCGGTGCTTGGGGTGGACGCCGACGGCGCCGGGGCCGCCCGAGAGCCCCTCGGCGTCGATGGCGGCGGGGCCTTGCAGTTGGTAGATCGGGTCGTCGAGCGAGAGCAGGAAGCGGGCGCGCTGTTTGGGCGGGAGTCGGCGCGCGAAGCCGTTGAGGCTGGCGCGCCAGGCTTCGGTCTGGTTGGGCAGCTGGGCGTGCAGCAGCGAGGGGTCCCAACGGACCGGGCCGAGCGCCGGGGTCGCGCCGGGCTGGAGCGAGCGGGCGAAGGCCTCGGCGTGCAGCGCGGCCTCGCGGGCCGCGATCGTCTCGATGTTGAGTGTGGCGGCGATATGGGCCCGGGCTTGTTCGCCGAGTTTCCGGCGCAGCTCGGGGTCGTTGAAGAGGTGGGCGATGGCCTTGTCGAGGCGGTCGGAGTCGTGGGGGGTTTTCCAGCCGGTCTTGGCGTGGTCGATCACGTCGCCCAGCCCCGGCGTGTCGGTGACCAGCACGCAGGCGCCGCGCCCCATCGCCTCGAGCACGGTCTTGGGGTGCCCCTCGAACTGCGAGCACTGGACGAACAGGGCGCAGCGCTCCATCTCTTCGAGCAGTTGGCGGTGGGGGAGCTGGCCGGGGAGTTCGAGGTTGACACACTCGCGGCGCGCCTGCGCTTCGAGGAAGCCTCGGAGCGGCCCTTCGCCGACGATTCGAAGAGTCGCCCTGTGCTCGATGCCCGAGGTGGCGAAAGCGTGAACGAGCATGTCGTAGCGTTTCTCGTTCGAGAGCCTGCCAGCGGCGAGGACGACGGGGCGGGCGCTCGGGGCCGGCGCGGCCTGATCGGCCGTCGTTGCGGGCCCGCTCAGGACGTAGTTCGGGACGACTCGGAAGGAACTCTCGGCCAGCCCGTGCCGCCACGCGAGTTCTTCGATCATCCGATCGGTGGTGCCGATGATGAGGTTGGCGGCGCGGAGCAGGTCACCCTCTTCGACAGCGGCGTTGAGCGCGCGGGGGGACGCGGTGCCGTGCTTCCGGGCCTCGGTGCGCGACCACGGATAGCCGCCTCGGGCGATGAGGGCCGTGGGCACGCCCTGGGTGCGAAGTGTGCGTGCGATCGCCGCGGCTTGGGCGCCGCCCTCGAACTGGTTGGTCTTGACGACGGCGGTTTGAAGCTCTAACGCGGCGAGGCACGCTTTGACGAGGCTCGGGAGCGCTCGCGTGTACTCGTCGATGGTCGCGCCGGTGCGGTTGAAGATCGCCGACGCGCCGAGGCCCTCGGCGAGTTTCTGCTCGCGCGGGTCGGCGGCGTACGACACCACGATCACCCGCGCGTAGTGCCTGGTCAGCCGCTCGTACAGGGCCCACTCGCGCCCGAGCACGCCGCTGGATTCCCACGCGAAAAGGGACATCCCTCGGGTCATGCACAAGACCAGCGCGTCGGCGACGCGGCCGGGCACGGTGCTTGCAAGGCTCGGCGCGGGATCGGCGGTGTCGCTCGGGCTCATCGGGCCGGCTCCAGCACGCACCACAGGATGCCGTAGTTTGTGTTGGGGTGGGCCAGGAGCTGTTCCCCGGCGGCGTTTCGCCACGAAGTGGTGCCGTGCCACTCGGTGTCGAGTTGCTCGATTGTCCAGCCATTCTTGGCGGCGCGGTGGGTGAGGAAGCGGCGTGCGTCGTCGAATCCGAAGAACCAGCGGTGCCGGTCGGCGGGCGGTTCGAGAGGGAGGCCGTAGAATTTTTTCCAGCCCTCGGTGATGAGGGGGTCTTTGGCGTAAGCGCCGTTGCCGATGTCGGTGAGCAGCGTGGTCAGCGGCGCGGGGAGTGAGATGATGACGCGGGAGCGCGCCACGCGGCACAGCTCGTCGAAGTTGGCGTGGATGCGCTCGAGGTGCTCCAGCACGTCGGTGCAGACCGCTGTGTCGAAGGACGCATCATCGAAGGGCAGCGGCTCCTGGTCGAGGTTCAGCACGATGTCGGCGGGAGGGGCGAGGTCGATGCCTTTGTAGAGATCAGGCCGCTCGATGTGGCGCTTCAGGGGGCACTGGTCGCAGCCCACATCAAGCACGCTCCCCTCCAGAATCGCGGCGTACTTCGCGGCGATGTAGGCGGCCTTCTCTTCCCGGTTGGTGTAGGTGCGCGGGGCGAAGTAGCGCATCCACTGGGCGTTGACGAGGCCGGCGTCGAGCGGACGGGCCTCGGCGGCGGGCCCGGCGATTCCGGTGATGGTCGTGGTCATCGTTCGGCTCCTGTGCTCAGTCCGAGCCCGTCGGCGACCATGTCGAGCATCCGTCGCGCGGCGACGCCGTAGGTGCAGTGCTGCAGCACATGGGCGCGGTGCGCGTTGATGGTTGACGTGCGCCACGCGGGGTCTCCGATGGCGCGCTCGACAAGGCACTCGAGCTCGGTTTCGTTTTCGAACATGGTTTCATGGCCGCTGGCAAACGCGAAGTCGGGCATGTTCGCGACGGGGCAGTCCGGGATGTTGTCGATGAGATTGCGGCGCACGGCGTCGGCGAGTGTGCGCTTGTAGATGGGCGTGCCGCGCTCGTCGCGCGGGGGCTCGCGGCGCAGGGCGCGGAAGAAGCCCTCGATGAACAGCGTGCCGTCGTCGGCGGCCTGGAACAGCGGGGCTCCGTTGGCATCGACACCGACGGACGGGCCCAGCGCGGCGGCGCGCATGAGCGCGAGTTTGCAGAGATCGGCGTCGGGCGACGGCCCACGGCGCAGCATCAGGCCGCCGGCGAGCGCGCACTCGTAGACGCGCTGGTGGGCGTTGGTGTTTGTCGATGCGTGGAGCTGCACGGCGCTGGAGGCGTAGAGGCGGGCCAGTTCGCCGGTGCCGTGGGCCGCTTCGCCCGAGGCGTGCATCGCGAGGGTCGGATGGCGCTCCCAGCCGCGACCGTGCAAGCGCAGCCGCCAGCCGCGGCGTTCACAGATGCGCCGCGACCACTCGAGCACGCGGTGCCGCACCATCCGCTCCATCATCGGGACGAGGTACTGGCCGTACACGGTGCTCACGAGGCGCTCGTCGGGCTTGTCGAGGCCCGCCGCGGCGAGGGCCTGGCGCACCAGCGGCACGCGATCGGAACGGGCGAACGCGCGGTCGGCCTCGGCGCGGTCGAGCCAGTGCGCGGCCTGGGCGAAGAGGCCGTCCAGCGAGCGGGCGATGGCCGGAGACGCCGCGAACATCGGCACCAGCCGACGGTGGTACGCCTCGGGCGGTTCGCTCTGGTGGCTGACATACGCGATCTCGGCATCGAACTGTGTCGGGGCGGGGTGGAAGGTGAAGCGCTCGGGCGACGCGGGCACGAACGCGAACGCGCGGCGCGCGCGGGGGTGCTCAAAGTGTGAGAAGAGATCGCTGTGCAGGTGGCCGAAGAGAAAGTCGAGGTCGCCCTGGGCGCGGCCGCAGGCGGGGTCGAACAGGTGGGCCATGCGGTCCTGAACCCAGCAGACGAACGGCACGCCGGGGGGAACCGCTTGAGCGAGGTGGCGGCGGGTGTGGTTGATGAGGACGATCAGGTCGGGCTGCAGCGTTTCGATCGCGCCGAGGTAGGCGGGGGTGGTGAGCTTTGCGTGGGTGTCGGGCTCGGTGAGGACTTCGGCGCGGTGGCCGTGGCTGACGAGGGCGCTCACCAGGTCGTCGGCGGAGTGGCGGACGAAGGTGGAGTAGCGGCTGATGGGGACGAGGACGCGGAGCTGCTTGTCGGTGTTGGGTGCGGCGAGGGCTTCGCGGTAGCGCTCGCGCCAGAACGCCGGGGTGCGATCGGCGTAGGTGGTGAGGACGGCGGAGCGCCGCCGCGCGTGCAGGGCTTGCTGCGCGTCGTTCGCCTCGGTGAGCACTTGCGTGGCGGCTTGGGCGACGGCGGCGTCGGCGGGCGAACGGCCCGCGCTCAGCACCTGGCTCGGCAGGGCGCAGGCGAGGCGCTGGGGCGCGTGCAGCCAGGCTCGGAGTGCGTCGGCGTCGGGCAGGTGCATCATGCGCGAGGCGGTCAACGCCGCGGCGGGGTGCGGCCCGACCAGGATCACGCGGGTGGTGTAGCCGTCGCCCGTGTCGAGGCTGGTCTGGCGGAGGACCTCGGTGAGCGCGGCGTCGGTCTCGGGGTCTGGGGTGGATGACACCAAAACGACGGGCTTGGTGGCGTCGGCGACACGAAGGCGCGCGCCGGCCGAGGTCGGCGGCGGCGCGGCGATCGCGCCCGGCGGGATGACGCCGAGGGTGCTCATCCTGTCACCATCGACCGGGCGGCGCCTCGGCGAACAGAAACCGACAGCCTTCCGGGCGGGGGTGCCGATGCACTGGCGGTGACGCAAACAGACGACGACCATCTCCCCTTTGACGCTGCGAGCGCGGCCCGCGTCCGGACTGGTGAGTCGCTTGAACCACGAGCCCGGAGCGTGAGCGACGGGTCCGGCGATTCACAGCGGACGGAGGCTTCTTCAGACCCACTCGCTCACGCTCGGGGCTCGTTGGCTTTGCCCGCCGTGTTGATTGCGCTCCCCAAGGGGGCCGGGCTGAGCGGCATTACCTCGTGGGCGGCGAACCTGTCGCCGGCGCTGGCCCGGCGTGGGCATCGGGTGATGGTTCTGGTGCACGCGACGCGCGAAGCGCCGACGCTGGGGCCGCTCGAAGGGCTCGCGCTCGGGGGGGCCGAGGGCAGAGTCGCGTGCCGCCTGCTGCGCGGGTGTCCGGCGATTGATGATGAAGTGCCCGAGCCACGCCCGGAGCTGCCCGCGTATGTCGAGGCGGTGTCGGAGCTGTCGGGAGAGAGTAAAGCGCCGGTGATCGGGCTGGCCTCGCACGCGGTTCGTGTGTTCGGCCTGATGGCCGCGGCGTCGCGCGCGGTGATGGGCAAGAAAGAGTCGGGCGTGCTCCGCACCATCGGCTATGTCCACAACGACATCCCCTATGACGTGTGGACGCTGCGTCACTATGAGCGGCTGCTGCACCGGCTGGTCGGGGTGAGCTCGGAGATCACCACGGCCCTCGCGCGGGCCGTGCCGGGACGGGCTGGGGACGTCGTACGGCTGCCGTACGGCGTGAGCGTTCCTGAGTGGGGGCCTGAGCGGGTGCCCGAGTGGACGGCGGTGCGGACGGCGCTGGGTGGGCGGCCGTTGCGGCTGGTCTACACCGGTCGGATGTACCGCGAGCAGAAGCGGGTCGATGCCCTGATCGACATGAGCCGAGAACTCGCCCGCCGCGGCGTCTGGCATGAGCTCACACTCGTGGGCGACGGGCCGATGTCACAGGAGATCGACGCGCTGGCGGCGGAATCGCGCGGGCGGGTGCGGCGCGTGAGCGTCGAGCCCGCTGGGGTGAGCGCGTGGCTGGAACGGTCGGACATTCTCGTGATGGCATCACGCTATGAGGGGCTCAGCGTGAGCATGCTCGAGGCGATGGCCCACGGCTGCGTGCCGGTGGTGACGCGGGTGTCGGGTGTCGCCGACGCGGTGGAGAACGCGGTCGCGGGTTCCTGCTGCGTGGTGGTGTCGGCGGGGCCTTCGGTGGATGAGCCGGGGCTGGGGGCGCTGCTCGCCGAGGGTGTGATGGAGGCGGTTGAGACGGGTTTGCCGGCGCTTGGGGCGCGGGCGGCGTCGCGGGCGCGGCGGAGCTATAGCGTGGACGTCATGGCCGACGCGGTGAGCGCGATGTGCCGGGACGTGGCGCGAGAGCCCGCGCGCGTGTGGGGCGACGGCCCGACGGACCCGGGTGACTTCACAGTTCCAGTGGATGCGACCGAGCGCGTACGGCGGGCGCTCGAAGAGCGAGCCCCGGGGGCACGGGTCGCCCTGTGGGGCGCGGGGCGTCACACGCGGCGCGTGCTTGAAGACGCGCCGGAACTGCGGAGCGGGGAGCGGGTCGCGCTGATTCTCGATGACCAGGCCGGGCCGGAAGGCGGCGAGTTGTTCGGCATCCGAGTGGTCGCGCCGGCGCGGGCGAGTGAGTTTGGCGTGACCGATGTGGTCATCTCCTCCGCGATGCACGAAGACGCGCTGTGGGTGCGGCGCGGTGAACTCGAGCGTTTCGGCGCGCGGGTTCATCGGCTCTACGCAACGAGCGCGGCGCATGAAAACGCCCCGGCTCGATGAACCGGGGCGGGTCGCTCGATCAGCACCTCAGCACTTCGTGCCTGCGTGCCTCAATGCCTCCGTGCCTTCTGCTTACTGACCAACGATGTCGCCGCGCATCCCCGCGACGACGGCGATGAGTTCGGCGGCATCGGCGTCGGCCACGCCGAAGCGCTTGAGGCTGAGCGTGAGCTGCGTCGCCATGGCATTGAACTGGTCGTTGGTGATGTTCATGCCCTTGTGGACGGTCTTCATGTCGCGGCCGGTGTATTTCTGCGGCCCGCCGGCGGCTTCGCCGATCTGTTCGACGAGGAGCATCTTGAGGCGCTCGACGGCCTCGGGGGTGGCGTTCCACTCTTTCATGCCCTCGCCCTTGCGGGTGAAGTTGACGGCGGGATCGCCGGCGGAGTTGTTGACGAAGTCGTTGACGACGGCCTTGATGGCCGCCTCGCCGCCGAGGCGCTGGTAGAGCGTCTTGCCGCCCTTCTTGGCCGGGGCCGAGGCGGACGCGGACTTGTTGGAAGACTCGCAGCCCATCGGGGCGGCGACGCCGACGGCGAGCACGAGCGAGGCGACGAGCAGGGTGGACTTCATCATGAGCGGTTCTCCGAGGGGGGGTGTAGGGGATCGGGGATCGGGTATGTGGGATCGTGCGTTTGGTTTGGTGGAGATGAAAGTAACCGCGGCGGTCGGCGGTTGTCGAGCAGCCGGGGCGCCTGTCGTTCGGCGTTCATAGAAAAACACCTCCGCCCGAGAGCGGAGGTTGGTTTGCGGATCCCGTGATAGACCTTTCGCAGCGCGGCTGAGCCCGATTGCTCACCGGCTCAGGGCAACGGGCACGAAGTCCCGAACGCGCCGAGGAAGAATGTCAGGTCGGCGGTGTTGATGGTGCCGCTGCTGTCGAAGTCGCCGGGCGCGCCGGGGGTGACGGTGGTGCCGAAGGCGCTGAGGAACAGCGTCAGGTCGGAGGTGTTGACGCTGCGGTTGCCGTCCATATCGCCGGGGCAGGGCGGGGGAACGCTGGCGGCGTCGTCGGGGTTGCTGCTGAGGAACTCCTCGGTCTGGTCGAAGAACCCGTCGTTGTCGCGGTCGATGCCCACGCGGGTTTCCATGCCCTTGACGACCACGGTGTAGGTGATCTCCTGGCCGGGCGTGGCCAGGGAGCGAAGGTCGGCGGAGGTGATGGTGATGCTGTGACGGTCGGACTGCCACACGCCCGCGCCGTCGTAGCGCCAGCCGCGCTGCACGCCGGCGATCGCCGTCTTGGCGATTAGGCCCACCGTGTTGGCACCGGCGAGTGATTCCATCGCGTCCAGCAGGTTGACCTGCGTGGGCGAGGCCGAGCCGAGGCTCACGAGGGTGGACTGCTCACCCACGGCGGCGTGGACGCCCGTGTCCCAGCACATGACGAAGGCTTCGACGTCGCGGCGCATGTTCAGGCCGGTGGTGCCGGCGGGGAAGCGGAAGACGGTGGAGGCGAGGAAGTTGGCGACGTTCTCGAAGGTGCCGTCGTGGATGTATCCGAACCCGCGGTTGTTGTTCTGGCCCACCAGGGTGAAGCCGGTCTTCTTGTACATGTTGCGGAGCTGGGGCACCTTCATGGACTGGGTGCCGTTGAACTCCGCGGCGGGGATGATGCCGATGTCGGCGCCGCTGGGCTGGGTGTGGCAGGCGATGCAGGGGATGGCCCCGACGCCGGTGGAGGGGAAGGTGTTGAAGAGGTTCTGCCCGTTGATGGGGTTGCCGCCGTTGGAGAACACCGCGGGCAGCGAGTTGTCGAAGTTGCGGAAGGGCTGTGGGGGGAAAGCGAGGGTGGCGACGTAGGCGGCGAACTGGTTGCCCTGCTCGGTGGTGAGGGCGGCGTCGCCGCCGAGGATGCTGATGAAGGCGCCGTTGAAAGCGGGCACAGCCTCGCGGTCGCCGCGCCAGTGCAGCGGCTCGGTGCCGACGATGCCTTGGAGGGTCTGGGTGACGAGGGGGCCCTTCATGGGGTGCCAGTTCTCGCACGAGCCGGGGGCCCCGATGCACAACTGGTTGAAAGCCTTGGTGCTGCCGGAGGGGTCGCCCAGGTCCCAGGCGAGCGAGTCGGTGCGCCCGTCGACGTGGCACGAAGCGCACGAGGCTTGCCCGAGGCCGCTGGTCAGGTGCGTGTCAAACAAGAACTTGCGCCCGACGCGGACGGTCTGCGGCGTGGGATCAAAGAAGGGCAGGCGGGCGAGCTCGGTGAGCGGAAGGGTGCTGGTGAGGACCGAGAGGCTGCTATCGAAGCGGTTGAGCACATAGAGACGATCGCGGAGCGAATCGAACACGACGCCTGTGGGCCCCTCGCCGACATCGACGCGGCCGAGACGCGCCCCCGTGGGCGAGATGGCGACGACGTTGTTGCTGCCCATGCCGGTGACGAAGCCGACCGAGCCGTCGGCGTTCCACGTGATGCCGCGCGGGTCGCCGACGGCTGCTTCGCGCTGCGCGGGTGGGATCGAGCGGACGGCGTAGTTGAGGTGCGGGTTGATGTCGGTGATGGTGGGGGTGCCGGGGGCGGTGGTGTCGAAAGCGCCCATCGTCACGCGGATGAAGGTGGCTTTGTTGTTGGGCTCGAAGCGGACGAGGTTGGTGGCTTCGGTGCCGACGACGGTGACCTGGTTTCCGCCGCCCGTGAGAGGTCGGAGTGCCAGGGCCATGTTGGTGGTCATCAGGCTGCGTGCGGGGGTCTGGACGACGAGGGTGTTGGCATCGATGACGACGACGTCGTTGTCGTGCTGGTTGGCGATGAGCGCGCCGGTCCAGATGCCGTTGTTGTCGTCGCGCAGCGACCCGTCGGGCATGCGCCTGACGATGAGGCTGACGGCGGGCGGGGTGGGCAGGCCGGCGGCGAGCGGTGGGTTGAAGCCGCTGCCGGAGTTGGGCGGGGGATTCGGATCGCCGGCGTACGGGTTGACCGTGGCGGAAACGGTGTTGGTCTTGATGATGCTGGTCTTGTTGCCTGATTCAAAGATGGCCGCGTAGACGCGGGTGCCGTCGGTGGCCAGGGCGCGGGGGTCTTCGCCCAGCACGTTGACGGTGGTGGGGGTGGTCGGCGCGGCGGCGGTGTAAGCCCAGATCTGGTTCGCCGCGGCGACGCTCACGAAGGCGCGCTGAGGCGTTCCGGCAAATACCACGTCGTACGGCTCGTCGCCCACGCTGAGCGTCTGCTTCACCGTCATCGTGTTCAGATCAACGATGCTCACGCTGTCGGAGATGTGGTTGACCACCCACGCTTCGGTGTCGTTGCGGCAGCGCACCGACACCGGGTCGAGCCCCACGGGGATCGCGCCGATGAACTGCGGCGGGTCGCTGAACAGCGAATACACCATCAGCCGGTTCTGGGGCGTGCTGAGCACCAGCAGCGTCGTCCCGTCGGGCGTCACCGCCACGGGGTTGGTCTGCGGCGATTCCCAGTTCACAAACGACTGCGCCGAAGCGGTGCAGGCGGCCATCGCGAACGTCACACAACTGAGCAGGCGGTACACAGCCAACGTCTTCCTCCTCACCAGCTTCGAATCTGCCGCCGAACCGGCTTCACGAGGAAGCGCAGACAGCGACAGCATTGCCTCGGCACGAGCGCCCGGCCCCATTCCCTTTCGGGTTGGTCCCAGCCGGGGATTCGTGCCTTCCTTAGTAGAGCGGAAGAAGGGGGTTGGTGCTCACTGAAAACCGCCACCGGACCCACTATTTTCGGGGCCAATCAGGGGACATCTGGGTTTTCAGGGCCCTGGCGTGTCTCGAGAGCGTGCGCGGGTTCTCGGAAGTGCGACACACGAGCCCGGAGCGTCAGCGACGGGTCTTGGAATGGGCCCACGCGTCGGGGCGAGTCCAACGCATCCTCTCCCGCTCGGGGCCAACTGAAGCGAGCGCGCTTACTGCAGATTCACCGGCATCACCACATACACAAAGTCCGGCCCGCTGCGGATCAGCCCGGGCTTGTTCGGAGCCTTGAGTTCCATGATGACCTGCTCGGTATCGATGATCTTCAGCGCGTCGGTGATGAACAGCGGGTTGAAGGCGATCTCGATCTCGGTGCCCTCGTAGCTCTCCATCTCGCACTCGACCTCAGCCTCGCCCATCTCGGCGGCGCGGCTCGAGATCTTCAGCCCTCGGGTCTTGCTGTCGGCGCTGCCGGTGAACGAGAGGCGGATGCCGCGCGATTCTTCGTTGGTGAGCAGCGCGGCCCGCTTGACGGCGCTGCCGAGCACCTCGACGTCGAAGGTGGCCTTCTTGTCCTGGTCTTTGGGGATCACGTCTTCGTAGGGCGGGAAGGTGCCTTCGACCAGGTTGGAGGCGAGCAGTGTGCCGGCGCCGCCGCCGTCACCATCGGGCAGCAGGAAGATCACCTGGTTGTCGGTGAGCGCGATCTTCACGGGTGCGGCGGCCTCGCCCTGCGGCAAGAGGCGCTGCACGATGTTGAGCGCCTTGGTGGGGATGATGCACGAAACCGAGTCGTTGCCGGCGGGTGCGCTCTCGAGCGAAGCGCGGGCCAGGGCGAGGCGGCGCCCGTCGGTGGCGACCATTTCGACCTTTTTCCCGTTGCGTTTGAGCAGCACGCCGTTGATCGCGTAGCGCGACGTTTCCTTGCTGGTCGAGAAGATAGTGCGCCCGATGAGCTGGGCGAGGGCCTCGCACGAGACGGTGAGCGCACCGCTGCTGTCGGCGGGGAACTCGGGCATGGGCGGGAACTCGTCGGCGTTGAAGCCGAACACCTTGAACTTCGCGTCGGCCCCTCGGATGGTGCACACGTCGCCCTCGGCCTCGATGGTCAGCGTCGGTTCGTTGTCCTGGGCCGAGACGATGGCGCGGAACTTGTCGGCGGGGATGAGTACCTCACCCTCTTCCTTGACCTCGACGCGCGCGCTGCCCATGCGGATGGCCACATCGCCGTCGGTGGCGCTCAGCGTCACCGTGCCCGCGCCGCCTTTGCCCGAGCGCTTGGCGCTGAACTTGACGCAGGTGAGCTGCGGCTTGGGGCTGCGCGGCGAGGCGGTGGCACCGACAATGTTGACCGCCTCGAGCAACGCGCCGCGATCGCAGATGACTTTCATGCAGGCACTCCGGGGTCCGGGGGGGCCGGCCAGCGGGGGGAACCCGGTGGGGGGACCTGGTGGGACGGGTGGGGAAAAAGCGCGCCAAGTGTACCCGTGCGGGCGTGCCTGTCCGATGCGCGGAGCGATTCACAAGCAATCCACGGGCCAATATGAACAATCACCGTCCGAAGGTCGTCTGCAGGGTTGTTCTCGGGCCGTAGGCCTGCAATACTGACCCAGTCGTCGGCTGAGGGAGGTCCCCGCGCCGGCGCGGATATTGGTTTGTTTTTTGTTTGGGTTGCCCTTTCGGAGGGTGGCCCGGACCGGATTGTGACGTTTCGTGTGTGAACTCCCCGCCGCGGGATCGGTGCTTGTCACCGTGGCTCCGTCGGCGCTTCTTCTGATGAAAGGACCTTGACGCCATGTCATTCGAAGCCGCCATTCACGCCCAGGCCATCGAGTTGGACCGGATGACCGTCGAGATGTGCGCCGCGGCGGGGGCCGGGCATCCGTCGTCGGCGCTGAGCATCGGGCACCTCGTGACGGTGCTGTTCTTCCATTCGATGCGCTGGAGCCCCGAGCAGCCCGACTATCCGACCAGCGACCGGCTGGTGCTGAGCGAGGGTCACGCGGTGCCGGTGGTGTACGCGGCGGCGATCAAGCTGGGCGTGAGCGTGGGCAAGGACCCCGAAGCGCGCCGCGCGCTGACGATGGACGATCTCAAGACGCTCCGCGGCATCGACTCGGTGCTCGACGGGCACCCGAACCCTGTTGAAGGGTTCCCGCTGTTTGATGCGGCGACCGGTTCGCTGGGCCAGGGCCTGAGCGTCGCCGCGGGCCTCGGCGAGGCAGCGCGGCTCGATGGGTACGACAAGCGGATCTTCTGCATCATCGGCGACGGCGAGGCCCGCGAGGGCCAGGTCGCCGAGGCGCTGGACTACATCATCGACCGCAAGCTGACCAACGTGCTGCCCATCTTCAACTGCAACGAGTGGGGCCAGGCCGGCAAGGTGAGCCCGCAGCAGTCGGCGGACACGATCAAGGCCAAGCTCGAGGCGACCGGGTTCAACGTGCGCGTCATCGACGGGCACAACCCGCAGCAGATCAAGCTGGCGTTCGATGATTTCGCGAAGGTGTCGGGCGTGAGCACGGCGACGCCGATGGCCGTCATCGCCAAGACGCAGAAGGGCTGGGGTTCGCCCACGCTGCTCAACGGGAACTGGCACGGCAAGCCCGCCGAGGGCCAGCAGCTCGCCAAGGTGCTCAACGAACTCAACGAGCGCCGCGGCGAGCTGACCAGCAGCCTGACCAGCACCGACGCGTTCACGATCGAGCCGCCCGGCGAGGCCAAGGCTCCCAGCACGCCGCTGGGCGATCTGCCGACCTTCAGCGCCATCATGAAGAAGCGTGACATGGAGAGCGTGATCCACACCGGGCGGTTCGCGACGCGGAAAGCCTATGGCGTCGCTTTGCAGGCGCTGGGTCAGTTGAACGACCGCGTGGTGGCCCTCGACGCCGACGTCTCGAACTCGACTTTCGCGGAGATGTTCGCCAAGGACGCGGCCCTGAAGTCGCGATTCCTCGAGTGCAAGATCGCCGAGCAGAACATGGTGTCGGTGGCGGCGGGTCTGGCGGCGGCGGGCAAGATCCCGTTCTGCTCCACCTTCGCCAAGTTCGTCACCCGCGCCTACGACCAGATCGAGATGGCCATCAACAGCGGAGCCAACATCAAGATCGTCGGCAGCCACGCCGGCACCGGACCCGCGTCCGACGGGCCCAGCCAGATGTCGCTGCCCGACATCGCCTGGTTCCGTTCGTGGACCACGGTCCGAAATGCCCAGGGCAACCCGGCGTGCTACCTGCTCCAGCCCGCCGACGCCTACGCCGCCTACGCCCTCACCGGGGTCATGGCCGAATACGAGGGCGCGTGCTACATGCGGACGCTGCGTCCGGAAACCGAGTTCCTCTATAACGACAGCACCGTGTTCAACCTCGGCGGGTTCGAGGTGCTCAACGAGGGGCGCGATGTGCTGATCGTCGCCGCCGGCTACATGGTCCACGAGGCCAACAAGGCCATCGACCTCCTTGATAAGGCTGGCGTGTCGGCGTCGCTGGTCGACCTCTACTCGCTGCCCTTCGATACCGAGGCCCTGCTCGACCTCGCCAACGAGAACAACGGCTACGTCATCACCGTCGAGGACAACTACGGCGGCGGGATCGGCTCGGCGGTGGCGGACGCGCTCGCTGCCTCGGGCGAGGGCTTCACCCTTGATCAGGTCCACATCCCGCGCATCCCCAAGAGCGGGCGGACGCCCGACGACGTGTTGAAGTACTGCGGCGTGACCGCCAAGGACATCACCGATCGCACGCTGCGGCTGCTGCAGGTGACGACGGTGTGAGGGGAGTGCCTAGCCCCCAGTGCCGAAGCCCCCGGCGCCTTCCCGGCTTTTGTTGAAAACATGTTCAGATCACGGGGAGGGCTGGGCGGAAGAATTTGAGGGGGTGTGGTCGGTTGGCGATTGAAACGTAGGCGTGTGGCAGATCCCGCCGAATCTGCGAGTGTTCGGCACAGGATCGCGTGGAATTTGGCCCGAGAACCATGGTCCGAGAAACGTCGATTGTTTTTTGTTCGGGTCCGAAGGGAAGTTCTCCCGCTCCGAAAGGTCAGGAAAACTGATTCGAGCGATGGGGAAGGCCCGAAGATGCTGGAAGCCGGTTTGCGTTCGCTAGTCAGTCCGGCTACCGTAGACCCCCACTCACTAGGATCAGTCGCCGCCCGCGTGGGGCGTCGTCCGGGTGGGGAAGAGAGGCTCGAAAGAGCCGACGCCTTGGGCTGTGGCGGCCCAGAGCGGAAACTGGTCACCAAGAGCTTTTGCCCCAGTCAGGTCCGCGAGAACCAAGAGATGAAAGCGCGGACGAGTCAAGTCAAAGGAGATCGTAAATGAGTCAGACTAAGTGCTTGAGCCTCGTTGCCGGCGCCGGCGTGTCGTTGACCGCCGCCCTCTCGGCTTCCGCCGTGACCCCCGTCCAGAACTCGGACGAGGTCCGCGCCATCGTTTCGGAGATGCTCGCCGATGCCGAGAACCGCTCCAGCCTCCTCGCCGCCGGCGGCGGTGGGCATGATGGCGGGATGTTCTACCTCGCCGACAGCAACGGGAACTTCCGCCTCAACGTCGGCGGCCAGATCCAGTTCCGCTACCTGCTGAACTTCCGTGACGACACCGAAGTCGACGGCAACAGCGGCCCCAACGCCATCGCCAACCGCGGCAACGACGACTTCGAGTCGGGCTTCCAGACCGCCAACACTCGCCTGTGGTTCACCGGCAACATCGTCGACCCCAACCTCTACTACAACATCACCGGCAACTTCTTCCGTGACGGCGGCGACTTCAACCTCGAAGAGGCCTACGCCGGCTACAAGTGGGACAACGGCTTCTCGTTCCAGTGGGGCCAGTTCGTGCTGCCCTTCCTCCGCGAGAAGCTGATCAACCAGTGGTACCAGCTCGCCGCTGACCGCTCGCTGACCGACATCACCTTCGACCAGGGCTACAGCCAGGGCGTTCAGCTCGGCTACGCCGCCGAAGAGTTCCGCGCCATGCTCGCGTTCTCCGACGGCTTCCGCTCGGAAGACTCCGAGTTCGGCTCGGTGAACGATACCAACGGCAACTTCGGGTTCTCCGGCCAGGGTGGCGAGGCCGACTGGGCGATCACCGCCCGCGTCGAGATCAAGTTCGCCGGCGCCTGGGACCAGTTCAAGGACTTCACCTCGATGCCCGAGAGCCAGTTCGCCGCCATGCTGGGCGTCGCCGGCCACATCGAAGGCTCGGCCAACGACATCCTCGTCGAGGGTGGCGATCCGACCGATCCGACCGACGACTTCGAGGCCGAGACCCGCTTCGGCGGCTGGACCGTCGACCTCTCGCTCGAGGGTGACGGCTGGAACCTCTACATCGCCGGCAACGGCGCCTACACCGACAACTCGTCGGGCACCGGCGCTCCCGATGGCTTCAACGACTCGCGCACCGACTACGGCCTGGTCGCTCAGGGCGGCTTCTTCTTCCCCGACACCGACTGGGAACTCTTCGCCCGCTACGACGGCATCTTCGCCGACGAAGACCGCAACGTTGACGTTGGCGGCGGGAACAATGACGACGACGACACCTTCAGCACCGTGACCGTCGGTACCAACTACTACTGGTCCGGCCATGCCGCGAAGTTCACCTTCGACGTGCAGTACTTCATCGACAACGCTTCCAGCGGCCTCCAGACCGGCACCAACCGCGAGATCGGCTACCTCGGCTCCGGCGAGGACGGCGAGGTCACCCTCCGCTTCCAGTTCCAGCTCCTGTTCTAATCCGGCCGCTCTGGCCCCCAATAAGGGGTTAGAACCTGATTGCTGGCAACATGCTTGAACGCCACACCGGTCGATCCCAACGGGTCGACCGGTTTTCTTTTTGTCCGCTCGCCCTTGATGGCCCGATGCGTGGAGTTGTGTGCCGAGTGCGTCGAGATTCGATACAGTGGCCGTTGCGCCACGCTGAAGGGACCGCCCTGCTTCTCGGCGAGCCGCGGATCGCCAACGACGGTTGATGTTCTCTGCCCGCAACGCGCATTCTCTCACCCGTAGGTTGCCCACGATGATGAACGCCAAGACGCTGTCCACCGCCGTGCTGGTTTCGCTCGCCTCGATGCCCGTGTGCCTGGCCCAGAGCGCCGGGGCGTCGGGCGATGAGGTGCGTGCGATCGTCGCTGAGATGTTGGCCGACGCCGAGAGCCGTTCGAGCCTGCTGCAAGACGGCGGCGCGGCGAGCGCCGGCCATGACGGCCAGGGCTTCGTGTTCAAGGATGCGGCGGGCAACTTCAAGCTCACGATCGCCGGCGCGCTGCAGTTCCGATATCAGTTGAACTTCCGCGACACGCAGGACGGCGGCCCCAACGCCGCGGCGAACCGCGGGAACGACGACTTCGAATCGGGCTTCGAGACGCGCCGGTCACGGGTGGTCTTCAGGGGCCACGCGATCGATCCGAAGCTGACGTACTTCGTCCAGACCGACTTCAGCCGTCGTGACGGCACCCTCGACCTGCTCGACGCCTGGGCGCAGTACAAGTGGGACAACGGCGTGTACGCCAAGTGGGGCCAGTTCAAGATGCCCTTCCTCCGCGAAGAGCTCGTTGCGGACTGGACCCAGCTGGCGATCGAGCGTTCCAGCACCAACACCGCGTTCACGCAGGACCGCTCGCAGGGCGTCGAGCTCGGGTGGAAGGGCGAGCAGGTCGGCCTGGCGTTCGCGTTCCACGACGGCTTCAACAGCAAGAACTCCGAGTTTGGCTCGACCAGCGCGCTGGGCAACTTCGGCTTTGTGCGCACCGGCGGCGAGTCGGACTGGGCCTTCACGGGCCGGGCCGAGTGGAAGGCCGCGGGTGAGTGGAAGCAGTTCGACGACTTCACCTCGCAGCCCGGTTCCTCCTACGCGTGCCTGCTGGGCGCGGCGGGGCACGTCGAAGGCTCGGCGAACGACATCGCCGCGAGCCCTGGGGGCATCGATACGCAGGGCGACACGGTGTATTCATCGTGGACGGTCGACATGAGCGTCGAGGGCGACGGGTGGAACCTCTTCGCCGCGGGCATCGGGGCCCACCAGAAGACCAGCCTGCTGGGCATCGGCGACGGGTCGAGCGACGACTACGGCTTTGTCGGCCAGGGCGGCTTCTACCTGCCCGAGACCGACTGGGAACTCTTCGCCCGCTACGACGCGATCTTCCAAGACTCCGACCGCGATCTGGGCGACTCTGACGAAACGTTCGACGTGGTGACGGTGGGCACGCACTACTACTGGGCGGGCCACGCCGCCAAGTTCTCATTCGACGTGCAGTGGTTCCTCGATGAATCGACGCAGCTGATGAGCAGCAACGGCGGGAACGGGTTCCTGCGGACGACGGAGGAGAACGAGGTGAACTTGCGGTTCCAGTTTCAGTTGTTGTTCTGAAGAGTTGGTTTGCACAACCGGTGGTCGTGACGCATGCAGCCGCCGAGAGGCTGGCCCTGCGCTGTCTTCGTGGCATTGATTGGATGCAGTCACCGGCCGGGTGCCGGAGTAAACCGCTTTGGGCGCACCACGGTTCTGAGGTCGCCGCGGTCACTCGGGTTGCGGCGAAGACGCAGTACCTCGGCAACCTTTGATGCGGGATCGCACCTCGGGCCGCCGCCAGGCGCCACGAGTTTCTCGGCTCGGTCGAAAAGTCGCGCTCCGGGTGGAGCGATCCATGGGCAAGACTCTGTTCAAGACATGACCGTGCCGGGAGCCCCCGCGGCACAGCGTCGGGTGTCGCGGTGCTTGGCCCCGCCGCCCGCCCCCAACTACACTCCCACCCCATGCTCGACGCCGTCCTCGACCGCATCTTCCCCATCTCCCCCCAGGTCTTCGTCGGCGTCATCGTCGGCGTCGTGGTGGTTCACGCCATCCTGGGCACCATCCCGCTGCTCATCTATTTCGAGCGGAAGATCTCGGCGTACATCCAGGACCGCATCGGGCCCAACCGGGTGGGGTTTGATCTTGGGTTGCCGCTGCTGCAGAAGCTGTTCCGCGGGTTCGGGTTCTGGGGTTTGGGGCAGAGTCTGGCCGACGGGTTGAAGTTTGTGCTGAAGGAGGACTTCACGCCGCGGGGTGCGGACAAGTTCTTGTTCACGCTTGCTCCGGCGGCGGCGGTGGTGCCGGCGCTGATCGGGTGGGCGGTGATCCCGTGGGGCGGGGCGATGGAGATCGGGTCGATCTCGCTGGGGGGGCGCGAGCTGGTGTCGGCGGGGTCGGTGCAGGTGATGGCGGCGAACATCAACGCCGGGTTTGTGTACCTGCTGGCGATCGCGGCGATCGGGGTCTACGGCGTCACGCTCGGCGGGTGGGCGAGCAACAACAAGTTCTCGTTCCTGGGCGGCATGCGGGCGAGCGCGGGGATGATCTCGTACGAAATCCCCATGGGGCTTTCGATCTTGGCGGTGCTGCTGCTGACCGGGACGATCATCCCGGGCGAGATCGTGCGTCAGCAGGCCGATGGGGTTTGGTTTGTGGTGGCGCAGCCGCTGGCGGCGCTGCTGATGTACACGTGCATCCTTGCGGAGTGCAACCGGGCGCCGTTTGATAACTGCGAGGCGGAGCAGGAGCTCGTGGGCGGGTTCCACACGGAATACTCGGCGATGCGGTTCGCGTTGTTCTTCCTCGCCGAATACGCGCACATGATCACCGGGTCGGCGTTCTTCATCTTGCTGTTCCTGGGCGGGTATCACCTGCCGGGGGTCGCGCTGACGAGCCCCGAAGAGACCGGGCTGCTGGCGGCGATCGTGAAGTTCGTGGTGTTCTTCACCAAGGTCGTGCTGAGCATCTGCTTCATGATGGTCGTCCGCTGGACCATCCCGCGCATCCGGTATGACCAGGTGCTGCGTCTGGCGTGGCGGGCGCTCATCCCGGTGAGCATGATCCTGGTCGTCCTCACCAGCGTGATGGTCTATATGGCGATGACCAAGTGGTGGCAGCTCGCCGCGGCGAACGTGGCGCTCGGTGTGGTGCTGATGATGATCTGGCCCAAGACGGACCGGATGAAGATCAACGCCAAGGTGGCGCTGGCGGGGTCACGGTTCAACCCGCTGCCGGGCGAGTGCGTGGTGACGGGCCCGCGTGGCATGGTGGCTCGGAGTGATGATCCGATGCCGGACAAGTCGCAGGGGTTGGTGAGTGTGCATTGATGCCGAAGGCATCGAGGCAAGAGGCATCGAGGCATCGAGGCGACAAGTCAGACTGGCTTGAGAGTCGGCGCAAGTGAAAAGGCACCGGGCGGGTTGGCCGCGCGGTGCCTTTTGCTTGATGCTTGGATGCGTCTTGCCTGGATGCCTGCTCCCTCGGCCTACGGGCAGATGCGCCCGAACTGGCCGAGGAAGAATGTAAGGTCGATGGTGTTGACGCTGCCGTCGCCGTTAAAGTCGGCGCCGGTGTAGGGCGGTCGTGTGGTGCCGAACTGGCCGAGGAAGGCGGTGAGGTCGATGGTGTTCACGGCGCCGTCGTTGTTGAGGTCGGCGGGGCAGCAGCGGTTGTAGAAGCGCATCTGGCCGGCGACGACGGTGACGGGGATGACCAGCGGGGTTGGGACGAGGTTGATTTTGACCTGGTAGTTGCCGGGGTCGAGCATGTCGAAGACGAAGCGGCCGTCGGAGACCGAAGTGGTGGTATAGAAGCCGCTGGCGGGGCGCGGGTCGGGGACGGGGGTGCCAGCGCCGTCGAGCAGTTCGATGAAGGTGCCGCCGGCGCAGGAGGGGACGCGGCCGCCGATGGAGCCGCGCTGGGGGATGGTGACGTAGTCGCCGAGCGATCCGGTGCGGGCGTTGTCGCGGTGGAAGGTGGGCCACTGGGCGCGGGCGGGGTTGAAGACAGGGTCGGCGTTGAGGCGGATGATCCAGGTGCCCAGTCGGTTGCCGGCGGCGATGACGGGGGTCTCGCCGCTCTTGCGCGAGCCGACGACGGCGGTCGAGAAGATGGCGGCGTCACGGACCCAGCCCGAGGGGTAGCAGCAGTAGGAGCGGAGCTTGGCGCCGCTGCTGCTGAGGATGTGGACGCGGCCGGCGTCGTTGGCGCACACCACTTCAGGTTTCGAATCGCCGATGAGGTCGGCGACGACGGGCGAGGAGGAGAGGCCGAAGCAGTTGGCGTCGAGTTGCACGCCGCCTTCCCAGCCGGGGATCTCCACCAATCGCGTGGCCGAGGGGTTGGTGCGGATGTATTTGAAGGCGTGGACGCGGCCCGAGTCTGAGCCGACGACGATCTCGTCGCGCTCGCCGTCGTTGTCGAGGTCGACCACCGCGGGCGAGGAATAGCCGGCGAGCAGGCCGTTGAGCGTGCCCGCGTTGTTCAGGATGGCGGGGCCGGTGGGGAGGATGAAGTTGGTGACGGTGCCGACGCCGAGGCTGGAGGCGTAGACCGAGAGCTTCAGCGGGACGGGGCTGGCGGGGGCGGCGGGGGTTGAGGTGATGACGACGTCCTGGGTGCCGTCGCGGTCGAGATCAGCGAGGGCGGGCGATGAGAAGTAGCGTTCGTTGGGCCCGATGTTGAAGAGGAGGTCTTCGAGGCCCGAGCAGTTGAGGGTGGTGCCGAAGGTGTCGTAGACGCGCTGCGGCTGGAGTGGGCCTTCGCCGGCGGAGTAGGCGTCGGGGAGGCCGTCGCCGAGAGGCTGGCCCTGAGCGCTGACGGGGCCGCGGCCGAGATCGCCCCAAGCTGGGCTCGAGTGGACAGGATCGGTGATGAACTGGCACTGCCAGATGCGCCCGAGGGCCTGGTAGCGGTGGTAGAAGGTGCTCTCATCGCACATGAGAAGATCGGGCGCGCCGTCGGCGTTGACGTCGCCGAAGCTGGGTGCGTTGAAGAATGGCGGGGCGAAGGACTGGACGCACTCCCAGCCTGGGGTGGGCGTGCTGTCGGCGCGGATGGCGAAGACCGAGCATGTCGCGCCGCCGGGGCCGGACACCAAGCCGCCGACGAGCACATCGGGCTTGTTGTCGAAGTTGATGTCACCCACGGCGACGGTGGGGTCGAAGGACGAGGTGCCGATGTTGACGGGCCAGCCGGGGAGTTCGGCGTTGAAGTTGGCGGCGCCGGAGAGGGCGTGGACGACGAGGTTGCCGGTGCCGAAGCCGCGCTCGGGCTGCTGGTTGTGCCTTGCGACGGCGTCGATGTAGCGTGTGACGGCGTCGAGCGGATTGCCGGTGGCCTGTTCGAGCAGGGTGCTCGGGTTGGGCTGGCCGGGGTTGCCCGGGGTGGTGGCGGTGGTGTTCTCGACGATGATGATGTCGTTGAAGCCGTCGAGGTTGATGTCGGCGAGGGCGTACGACGAGGTGAAGACCTTCATGGGCACCTGCGAGAGAACCGCGCGCACGGTGCAATCGGGCAGACAGCAGGTGGTGGCGCAGGTGGCGTTCAGCGAGAAGACGCCGCCTTGCTGGGCGCACTCCGCCTCAGAGGCGACCTGAACGCACGAGGCGTTTGGCAGGCAGCAGGCGCTGGGGCAGACGCTGCCCGCGCAGTTGGTGTTGTTCCCGAGGTAGCTGCCGCCCTGGTTCTGGCAGTTGATGATGTCGGTTTCGAGGCAGCCCACCTGGGCGATGCAGCAGGCACCGACGGGCGGGCACTGCACGTCGCCGCAGAGCGAGCCGACGCCGTAGAACGTGTTGAGCGTGCCGGTGCAGTTTTCGGGGAGGACGTTGTCCTGGCAGAAGTAGCCTTTGCCGAAGGAGCAGCAGGCACCGGTGGTGGCGGGCGGGCACGCGGCGGTGGCGCAGTTGGTGCCCAGGCCCAAGTAGGTGCCGAAGTAGAAGTTGGCGCAGTCGAATGGGGGCGAGTCGAAGCAGCTGCCGTTGGTGAGGCAGCAGGCCCCGGAGTATTGGCAGCCGTTGGGGAGGGTGGCGCAGGTGGTGGCGTTGCCCTGGAAGACGCCCGCGAGACTGAAAAGGCAATCGTTTTCGGCGATGTTGTCGGTGCAGGTGCCGTTGAACTGAACGCAGCAGGCACCGACGGCGGGGCAGGAGCCTCCCGAGGCGCAGGTGTTGAACGGGATGAACGAGGTGCCGTTGGCGTTGAAACACTCCGCCTCGGTGTAGTTGTCGAAGCACTGCAGGTTGATGCAGCAGGTGCCGGTGGTCGGGCACAGGCCGATGCCGAAGCAGGTGGTGCCATCGCCCAGGTACCGACCGCCGCCGGTGACGCAGTTGGACTGGGTGGAGCCGTCGATACAGGTCTGACCGAAGCAGCACGCGCCGGTGAGGACGATGGGGCAGAGGGTGGTGACGCAGGTGGTGCCGTCGCCTTCGTAGATGCCCCCGAGGTTGTTTTCGCAGTTGGCGCGGTCGGTATCGAGGCACGACAGGCCGTTGTTGTAGCAACACGCGCCGGTGGCGACGCCGCGTTCTTCGGCGAGGGTGACGTTGGCGAGGGCCGCCATGCCGATGGCGGCGGCGAGCGCGCTCGAGACTCGTGGGTTCTTCATGGTCCTCTTTCTCCGGGTTCGGTTTGAGTGACGACAGACACCACGCGTCTGGGCGAGGGTTTCCGCACTTCAGGCGAAAAGGGCGCGCCTGACTCACGCGCCCTTTGGGACATCTCAGCGGGTTGATCGATCCGGGCCTTTGGAAACGAAAGAGTGGAAGGATCGGAGTTCGGCGGGGATGTGGTTCAGCCGGGGCAGGGCAGTCCGAAAACCGCCAGGAACGCGACGAGGTCCTGGGTGTCCACGCTGCCATCGGAGTTCATGTCGGTGTACGACGAGCCGGGAGGGTTGATGGTGAGGCCGAACTCGGCGAGCAGGATGACCAGGTCGGCGGTGTTGATGAAGCCGTCGAAGTTGAAGTCGCCGGGGCAGCAGGTCAGGGGCGAGCAGGCCGAGCCATCGCCTCGGTAGACGCCGCCGAGGTTGATGCAAGCCTGGGCGTTGAGCACGGGCTGGCATGGCTGGTTGGGGACGCAGCAGGCGCCGACGGGTGGGCAGGCCTCGAAGGGGCAGCCGGAGTTGTCGCCCTGGTAGATGCCGCCGTTGAGCTCGCAGCTGGACTGGGTGAACCCGGTGCCGCAGTTCCCGACGCCGAAGCAGCAGGCCCCGGTTGGGACGCACGAATCGGGCTGGCAGTTGCCCCCGAGGAAGATGCCGCCGCCCATGATGCACTCTGATTCGATCACGCCGTCGTTGCACGAGTTGCCGAAGCAGCAGGCCCCAACGGGCTGGCACGAACCGAACTGGCAGAGGGTTCCCGCGCCCTGCCAGACGCCTCCCTGGAAGGTGCAGGAAGCCTGGCCGATGAAGTTCTCGCACTGGTTGCCGAAGCAGCAGGCGCCTTCGGGGGGCGGGCAGACGATGCAGTCCACCCCGTCGCCTCGGTAGTCGCCGTTGAACTGGTCGCGGCAGGAGATGAAGTCGGTGAAGACACAGCCGCCGAAGGGGAACAGGCAGCAGGCACCCTGAGGGGGGTTGCAGGTGACGCTGGCGCAGGTCGAGCCGAGGCCGAAGAAGACGCCGCCCTGCGAGGTGCAATCGCCTGGGAAGAAGTTGTCATTGCAGGAGAAGCCGAAGCAGCAGGCCCCGCCGAAGGGGCAGGAGATGGAGCCGCAGGTGGTGCCGTCACCCTGGTAGCTGCCCCCGGCGTTGTTGCAGTCATCAAAGGTGCCCTCGGTGCAGTTGCCTGAGAGCAGGCAGCACGCGCCGATGGGTGGGCCAGCGAGGGGGGCGGCGGCAACGGGCGGGCCCATGAGTTCGGGTGCCGCGTGAGCACGGCTCACGCCCAGCGCCACGACCGCGGCGGCGAGCACGCGAGCAATCGAAGCGGACAGACGACAACAATCGCTGAAGGTCATGAGAGCCTTTCGGAATGGCGGAACGGATGGGCGAGCTGGATGCGCGCGCTTCGAAGTTAGTACGGGCACGCCCTGCCGAAGGCACCGAGGAATCGGGTGAGGTCGGCGGTGTTGACGCTGCCGTCGGCGTTGAGGTCGGCGCGTTCGGACCCGGGGGGGTTGAAGGTGCCGCCGAAGCGACCGAGGAAGTAGGTGAGGTCGGGGGTGTTGACCGAGCCGTCGTTGTTGAAGTCGGCGGGGCAGCACAGGGCGGCGGAGCATGCGGTGTTGTCGCCCTTGTAGAGGCCCGAGGCGTTGGCGCACGCCGCGGCGGAGAGGAGTTGGCACGAGGTGGCGAAGCAGCACGCGCCGGTGGGGGTGACCACGCCGCAGGGGTTGGGTGTGCAGGTGGTGCCTGGGCCGTTGAAGGTGCCGCCTTGATTGACGCAGTCGACATCGAAGATGTTGCGCTGGCAGAAGAAGTTGCCCGGGCTGAACTCGATGCAGCACGAGCCGGCGTCCTGGCAGTTGATCTGGGCGCAGGTCGAGTTGAAGCCGCCCCAGGCGCCGTTGAACTCGACGCACAGGCCGAAGTCGGTGCCGTCCTGGCACACGCCGGAGATGAGGCAGCAAGCGCCGGTGGCGGCGACGCAGTTGGCGCTCTTGCACAGGCCGCCGACGGTCGATCCGCCAGAGATGAAGCAGTCGTAGGGCGTGAGTTCCTGGCAGCCGCCGGCGGGGTCGCAGCACGCGCCGGGGCACTGGAAGCCGTTGCAGACGGTGCCCACGCCTTCAAAGGAGCCCTCGAGTGTGTTGCAGTTGGCCTCGCTCGTGTCGATGCACCCGCCTCCATTGGGGAGGCAGCAGGCGCCGTTGCAGACGCCCGGCTCGCAGCCGAAGAAGAGGAACTGCCCGCCGTTGAGGAAGCACTGGTTCTCGGTAACGGTGATGCAGTTGGAGCCGACGCAGCAGCCGGCGGTGGGGTTGCACTGCGGGTCGCCGCATGTGGGGTACCAGCGTCCGAAGCGGGCCTGTTCGCAGTAGCGTTTGGATTCGCCGAAGTCGCAGATGCCGTTGAGGCAGCAGCCGCCGGTTGGGCCGCAGATATTGGAGATGCAGGTGGAGCCCGCGCCTCCCCAAGCGGCACTGATTTGAGAGCAGTTGAGCTGGGTGACGTTGTCGACACACACGCCGTCGATCTGGCAGCACGCGCCGGTGGGGGCGACGCCGGCTTCGGCCGACATGACCGCCGCAAACCCCTGCCATGCGAGCGCGGGACGGGCCGCGAGGGCGCAACAAACCGCGGCCGAAGCGATCACGGCGAGACGACAAAGCTTGGACACCATGGAACTGGTCCTTTCTCCCGAGTGCGTGTCTCTCAACGCGACGCGCAGGTCACCACAAAGAACGTACCCCAGTGTGAGGGGTGGCACAAGAAAAAGCTGTGTGAAGATGGGCAGGAATAGCGCGGAGCGACGCCGAGTTGGTTGAAACGATCGAGGCGTGATAGGGGTTTGTGCGGAGTCGGTTGAAACCGACCGGATAGAGCGTGCCGCTCAGTACGGGCAGGCCTTACCAAAGGCACCTAGGAAGCGGGTCAGGTCGGCGGTGTTGACCACGCCGTCGGCGTTGAGGTCGGCGCGCTCCGAGCCCGGCGGGTTGAACGTCCCGCCGAATCGTCCCAGGAAATACGTCAGGTCTGGGGTGTTGACCGAGCCGTCGTTGTTGAAGTCGGCCGGGCAGCAACCGTTGGGGGTGCAGACGGTGTGGTCGCCCCTGTACAGGCCGGCGACATTCAGGCACTGTGTCGGGGTGAACTGCTGGCAGCCGCCGGTGAAGCAGCACGCGCCGGTGGTGGCGGTGCCGCAGGCGTTGCCGGCACAGGTGGAGCCGGGGCCTTGGAAGGTGCCGCCGCCGTCGAGGCAGACGGTTTGGAAGGTCGGGTCCTGGCAGAAGCTGGTGCCCGAGGAGTCGTAGCAGCAGGCACCGGTTTCGGCGCAGGGGTTGTTGGCACAGACGGTGTTGTTGCCGGCGTACGCGCCGCCGAACTCGACGCAGTTGCCCAAGTCGAGGTTGTCGATGCACACGCCCTCGTCGCGGCAGCAGGCGCCCGTCGGGATCACGCAGTTGGCGTTCTCGCACGGCCCGCCCACGAACGAATCCCCGGAGAGGACGCAGCCGTACTCGTCCGAGATATAGCACCCGAAACCCCCGCAGCACGCCCCGGGGCATTGGGAGCCGCTGCAGAGGGTCGAGTTTCCCTGGTACGCGCCGCTCAAGGCTTCGCAACTGATCTGCGTGACCTGGATGCATCCACTCCCCAGCGGCAGGCAGCACGCACCCTCGCAAGGCGAGTCGTTGCAGGTGCTCCCACCCCCCTGGAACTCGCCCCCGTTCAGGAAACACAGGTTCTCCGTCTGCTCCGAGCACGCGCCCGCGATGCAGCACGCGCCCACCGGGTTGCAGTTCGGGTCGCCGCACACCGGGACCCACGTCCCGCCCGCGGCGATCTCGCAATAGCGCCGCGACTGGTTCGTGGTGCAGAAGCCGTTGACGCAGCAGCCACCGATGGGCCCGCAGATGTTCGAGATGCACGTCGAGCCTCCGCCGCCCCACGAAGCGCCGACCTGGATGCAGTTGGCCTGGGTGACGTTGTCGGTGCAGACCCCGTCGATCTTGCAGCACGCGCCGGTGGGCGAAACGCCCAGTTCACTTGGCTCACTCGAGAAAGCCGCGCTGAGCCCGGGCCACGCCCAGGCGGTTCGGGCGCTCAGGGCGCAGAACACGAAAACGAGCGCGAGGGCACACGGACGACAGAACTTCAGCAGCATGGGGTTGCCTTTCTCCCGATTGCCTGTCCCTCAACCGGACGGGCGGATCACCAAGAGAGAAAGTACCCCAACAATGGGGAGGGAACAAGAGAAAGCTGTGTCAAATTGGGCAAACACAGACCTGCGTCGCGCGGTGCTGGCGGAATCCGACATGCGGGGGTGATCGGGGGCTGGTCTCAGCCAGACGACTCAATACGGACATGCTCCGCTGAACGCTGGCAGAAAGCGAACAAGATGGGCGGTGTCGATGATCCCGTCGGCGAGAATATCGGCGCGCTCGATGCCCACCGGGAGCGTGCGCAGGACCGATCAAGAGGTGCCGGAGGTACTTCCGCCTCGGCCCGCAAGCGTTCACGTCGGAGGCGGCAACCGCGCCGCGATGTCGAGCGCTTCGCGGTGCTCTTTCACGTCGTGGATGCGGAACAGGCGCACGCCGCGGAGAGCCAGCCCCAGCGCTGTTCCGACCGACGCGGCGACGCGCTGGTCGGGCGGCGGGAGTGGGCCGAGGTGGTCCGGGCCGGCCATCGCGGCTGCGATGAAGCTCTTGCGGCTGACGGCGCACAACGCCGGGTAGCCCAGTTCATGCAACTGGGGAAGGGCACGGCACAGCTCCCAGTTCTGCTCGACCGATTTACCGAAGCCCAGGCCTGGATCGAGCACGATCGAATCGGCGGCGATGCCCGCGTGGCGCGCGGCGGCGGCGGCGCGCGCTTCGAGAAACCGGCGCACCACGGAGACGACGCCGTCGGGGCCGTAGTCGGGCAACCTTTCATAGTCCGTCGAATAGCGATCCTGGGCCGGCGCTCGCGCACGGTGCATGAGGATCACGCCCGCGCCGCCCCCCGCCACCCGGTCGTGCCGCGCGATCAGTTCGAGCATCTCAGGGTCGTCGCGGCCGGCAGACTGGTCGTTGACGGCGTCCGCTCCGAGGTCGAGCGCGGCGCGGGCGACTTCGGCGCTGGTGGTGTCGATGCTGATGGGCAGGTTCGAGGCCGGGCCGTTCGCGGCGCGGAGGCGGCGCAGCACCGGTTCGAGACGGCGGCGTTGCTCGTCGGGCGGGACCGACGCCGCGCCGGGGCGGGTGGACTCGGCACCGATGTCGAGCATGTCCGCGCCCTGCTGCGCCATGTGGTGGGCGCGCTCGACGGCGGCGTCGGGGTCGATGAAGCGGCCTCCATCGGAAAAGCTGTCCGGGGTGACATTGAGGATGGCGAGTAGGCGCGGGCGGTCGAGGGAGATCGATCGGCCGTTGGCCAGACGCCACGCGGGGGTTGGAGGGGGGATTGGGGGGGGAGGAGGCAAGTGGGAAAGCGGGAGTCGGGAATCGGCAGTCGGGAGTCGGGAGCAGGGAATCGGAAGGGCGAGGTCGGGCTCGGATACGCTGTGACTTGTGAGCGCGGCGCGCATGCGAGTGAGCGGATGGGTTGTAGGCGCGGGGGGGGCGTGCGCTCTGCTCGCGGCGTGGCTGTCGACGCGGGGCGGGAGCGACACCGACGCGCTCGCTTCCGTCGGCGCGCTGGTGTGGGGATGGGTGACCGGAGGTGCCGCGGGGCTGCTGTGGTGCGCGGCGAGCGTGGGGATGGGGGCGGCGGCGCTGCGGCTGATCTGCCCGGCGACGCTCGGCGTGCGCTCGGGAAGAGACGCCGATGTTGGAGTGGTTGAGCGGCTCGGGCTGAGTGCCGCGATGGGCGTCAGCTTGATGTTGTGTCTGGACCACCTGCTGGGCGTGGTCGGGGCGTTCAGCGGAAGGGCGAAGGGCTTGCCGCCGACGGTGGTGGCGTGGCTGATCGTGCTGGCGGGAGTGGCGCTGCTGGTGAAGGCGGTGCGGAGCGTGGGCGCGGAGCGGGCCGGCACGGCGCGTGATGACGCCGGCGTGCTTCCGCGTTGGGTCGCGCGGCTGAGCGGGCTCGCGTGCGTGCCCGGGCTGGCGGTGCTGATGGTGGCGGTGGTGGTGCCGACGGGCACATTGTGGGCTTCGGAGGCGCGCGGGTACGACGCGCTGTCGTACCACCTTGCGCTGCCGATGGAGTGGTGGCAGCGCGGCAGGATTGTGCCCCTCGAGCACAACGTGTACTCGTTCCTGCCGTCGTTCATGGAGGCCGCTTTCCTGCACGCGGCGACGCTGCTCGGCGGCCCGGTGCCCCTGGGGTGGGGAGGTGGCGACGGCCGCTGGATGATCGCGTGCTCGGCGCTGCACGCGGGCGTGACGGCGCTCGCGGGCGTGGCGTGCGGCGGTCTGGCTTCGGCGCTGGCGCGGTGCGCGTGCCCGCGCACGCCGCGCGTGGTGCGTGGTGCCGCGGCGGCGGCGGGGTTCGGCGCGGTGCTGACGGTGCCGTGGTGCGTGGTGACGGGCTCGCTGGCGTACAACGAGATGGGCGTGGTGCTGCTGCTCGCGGGGGCGTGCCACATGGCGCTGGTGGGCGCGCGGCGCGGGAACTCGCCGATCGTGATCGGTGCGCTGATCGGTTTCATGCTGGCGGCGGCGACGGGCTGCAAGCCGACCGCCGCGTTCATGGGTGGGCCTGTGGTCGTGCTCTGCACACTCGCGTGGAACCGGCGGCGAAACTGGCCCAGGCTCGCGGCGTCGGCGTTTGTGGTGGGCGTGGTGGCTTCGCTGCCGTGGCTGGTGCGGAACTGGTGGGCGTGCGGGAACCCGGTCTTCCCTTCGCTTTCGGGCTGGTTCGGACTCGGCCACTGGGATGCCGATCAGCACGCGCGCTGGTCGGCGGCGCACCACGCTTCGAGTTCTGTGAGTGAGCGCATCGCGCGGCTGTTCAGCGACTTTGGCGTGATGCACCCGCAGTGGGGGCTGGCGTGGGTGCTGTTTGCGATCGCGGCGGTGGCGTGCATGGCGATCAGGCCTGTTCGGCGCGTGGCGTGGCCGTTGGTGGTCGGGCTGCTGCTGCAGGTGCTGGCGTGGATGTTCATTGGGCATCAGCAGTCGAGGTTCTTGATGCCTTGCGTGGCGGTCGGCGCAGTGCTGGTGGGCGTGATGCTGGGGGTGCTCGTGGCGCGCGGGCCGACGCCGGGGCGGCGGCTGGGCGTGGCTCTGGGCGTGTTGCTGCTGATTCTGAGCGGCGTGCGGACGGCGCAGGTGTTCTGGGGCGAGAACGTCGGTGCCCCGGCCCGCGCACTGGTCGGCGGCGCGGAAGCCATTTCGGGCGCGGCGCTGGGGCCGCTCGATGAGATCGCCAAGATGCCGCCAGCGGAGTTGCTCGAGTTGCTGCGGCAAGCCGGCAACCCCGTGGCGGCGACGAACATTGTGGTGGCGCTCGACGCGCCCGACGGCGCGGTCGCTCTGCTTGGCGACGCCACACCGGTGTATTTCGGCGTGCCGGCGGCGTGGAACACGGTGTGGGACCGCTGGCCTCTCGAGGCCGCGCGGGCCGCGGCACCGGATGATCCCGCGTCGTGGTGCGCGGCCTTGCGTGCCGAGTCGCCGCGTGTGACCCACGTGCTGGTGAACTTCGCGGAGATCGAGCGGTTCACGCGCAGCGGGTACGCCCCGCCGGGCATGACCGTCGAGACGGCACGTCGATTCGTCGAGGCGTGCGGCGAACTGGTGATCGAGTGGCCGCGGCGCGGCGTCGGGTTGTACCGGCTTCGGCGGTCGACTGCGCTGTTGATGCGCCCGAACAACGAGCCCACAGCTTCGTCATCGGGTCTGTCGGACTTGTTCGCTGGGGTGAACAAGAGGCACCCACTCGCTTACGCTCGGGGCTCGTTTTTCGGGCGAGTCAGTGGAATGGCGATCGTCTTCATTCGACGCAGCGCTGCGCCTGAACGAACCGATGATGTCTTGATCTTCGAATGACCAGGGTGGAACATCCACTCATGGATGCTTGAACCGGACCATCGCTGAGCCGCTGGTCCGGCGCCAAAGGCAGCGAGCCCGAGGAAGGCCCTGAGATACGGAACCAAGAGGACGATGCGCGAAGACGCCCGACAGCCTGATGACCCCGCGCCCAGCAGCGCCCCGCGGCCGCTGCCCGGGCCGGGGGTGCTCGCGCGGCTGCGCGGTGGGCTCAAGCCCGTCTCACGCCGATCGGCGCTGCGTCTGGCGGCGCAGGGGCTGGGGTTCGCCGTCGGGCTGGGGCTTCTGGCGTGGGCCGTCTCGCTGGCGCTGAGCGAGAAGAACCGCGCCAGCCTTGAGATGATCTGGGGCGGCGAGAGGACGATGGTGCTGTGGTTGCTGGTCCTCAGCATGGTCAGCGTGCTTCTCAACGGCGTGATGTTCTGGGTTGTCCTGCGCCCGCTCAAGACACTGCACATCGTGGACGTGGCGCTCACCAACGCCATCGCCGCGTTTCTCTCGGTGCTGCCCTTCAAGATCAACCTGCTGACGCGGCTGCTGATTCATCACCGTCGCGACGGCGTCAGCTTCAAGGACATCCTCTCGTGGCTGGGCGCGATGACGGCGCTGGCGTTCAGCGTGCTGGTTCCGGTGGGGCTGGCGGGGGTGTGGCGCGGGACGATGGATGCGCTGTGGTGGATGACCGCCGTGGGTGGATCGGTGGCGCTGGGCGGGCTGGGGGTGTGGCTGGGGCATCTCGCGGTGCGCTTCAAGGTGCTGCAGGTGCTGAGCCTGGGGTCGGACCGCATCGCGCGGCACTGGCCGACGGTGTTTTCGCACATGCTGCTGCGGTGGTTCGATGTGGCGCTGCTGTGCATGCGGTTCCTTGCCGCGGCACAGGCGGCGCATGTTGAGCTGCCGCTGGAGAAGGTCGTGCTGCTGGCGACGACGTACTTTCTCTTGAGCGTGTTCGCTCCGGCGGGGGCGCTGGGGTTCCGCGAGATGGGCACGGCGGGCGTGGGCGTCGCGGCGGGGGCGGCGACCGAAGAGGTCGTGCTGGTCACGCTGGTGGTGACGGCGGTCGAACTGGTGGCGTCCGGCCTCTTGTGCGTGCCGGCGTTCCTGCGGCTGCGGCCGGATCGGCTGGTGCGCGGGCGTTAGAGCGGTTTCCGATCATGCGGAGAGGAGCCGACCGCGCGAGCGGTCGGTCCCAAGCCCACGAAGCCGCGAGCGCTTGGGACCGAAGGCTCGCGCCGTCGGCTCTGCGATCACCCGCTACGGCTGAACTGAGATCGCGTTAGCCGCCGACGTTGATGCTGCTGAGCGCGTTGGACTGGTTGCGCAGCGAGCCGATGGCCTTTTCCATCTCGACGAACTGGCGTTCGAGGCGGGCGCGTTTGGATTCGAGGGCGCGGTCGAGGTTGGTGGTTCGTGTGCGCTGGGCGGTGATCTGCGTGTCGATGGTGCGGTTGCGGCTGGTGACCGTGCCGTCGACGCTGTTGGTCATTTTGTCGGCGAGCACCTTGATGGCCTCGGCGACGCCGAGGCGGGTGTAGGTGTCGGTGGTGTTGGGCACGGTCGCGCCGGGGGCGACCTCGATGGGTGTCTTGGGCGCGAGCACGCTGGCACCGAAGAGGTCCTTCACGTTCTGCGGGTCGGCGGCGTAGGCGGTGCGGAAGCGGTTGGCGTCGAACTCGAGTTTGCCGCCGGTGCCGATCTTCACGCCCACCTGGAACAGGCGTGTGAACTGGCCGGAGACGCCGGTGGGCTCGCCCTGGGACGCCGAGAGCAGGCGCGACTTGAGCTGCTGCGCGGTTCCGTCGCCCAGCAGCGGGCCGCGGCGGTTGGTCTCGGCGTTGTAGCCGTCGTACTTGTCGATGGTGTCGAGCGTTTTGTTGAACGCATCGACGAAGCCCTTGATCGACTTCTCGATGCTTTCCTGGTCGCGGCTGACGGTGACGGTCACGGGGCTGGTCGACACCGACTTCAGATCGACCGTCACGCCCTGGATGACCTGGTCGAGCGAGTTGGTGCTGCTGGTGAGCAGCACGGCGCGGGCCGGGTCGGCGTTACCGAAGAAGGCCACGGCGTCGTCGCCCTTGCTGAGGGTCGAGAGCGCGAGGTCGAGCGAACCGGTATCGATGAGCGTGCGCCCGCGGGTGCCGGAATCGCGTGCCGTGAACGACACACGGAAGGGCGCGCCGCTCGAGCCGTCGCGGATGAGGGCGGCGGAGACGCCGACGGCGGCGCTGTTAATCTTGTTGACGACGGCTTCGAGCGAATCGGTGGCGGCGAAGGTGACGGTCTTCTCGAACGAGCCGTTGCGCGTGGCGACGCCGGCGACCACGTCGGACTCGCCCGCGAGGTTGAAGTTCTTGGCGACCGATCCGGAGACGTCTTCGACGCGGAGCTTGGACGAGCCGCCCTTGGAATCGACGATGGCGATGCCGTCGCCGTTGTCGTTGATCTTGGCGGTGATGCTGCCGGTGAACTTGCTGTTGAGGTCCTTCAGGAAGTCGTCAACGGTCTTGATGTTGTCTTTGACGTCGAAGGTGACGGTCTCGCCGGTCGAGTCGGTGACGCGGATGGAGCCGGTGCCGATGCCCTTGCCGAGGTTGAGGTCGGCGAGGTTGGTGGCGCGGCCGATCCAGCGGGTCTGGAGGTTCTTGCCGTCGATGCTCGATGAGGCGGTGCCGGTGGTGGTGAGGCCGAGCGAATCGGCGAGCGCGCCGGAGACGATGAAGTTGCCGGTGCCGCCCGAGGTGTCGCTGAGCGATACGCCGTTGCCCGCGCGGTTGACGCCGACCTTGGCGTTGACCACGCCTCCGGTGGTGCTGGCGAGCTGGGTGTTGATCTCGCTGATGACGTCGCTGATGGACCCGCCCAGGGCGGCGTCGGAGATGGTGACGGACTTCGAGTTGCCGACGCGGTCGGTGACGGTGATGGCGCCAGAGGCGAAGCCGGTGCCGCCCGCGACGTTGCGCGCTAGGCGCGAGTTGATCCCCGAGACGACGCGCTTGCCGGCGATGGTGGGGCCGGCGGTGCCGGTGGTGGCGATGCCCAGGTCCTCGGCGGTGGTGCGCCCGCTCTCGGAGGCGATGATGGTGTTGGCCGCGCCGACGGTGTTGTCGGTGACGACGAAGCCGTTGCCCTCGGCGTTGAGCGACAGGGTGAGCTGGTTGTCGAGCCCGCCGAGCTGCGTCTTGGCCTGCTGGTTGAAGTCGTTGAGCACGTCCTGCACCGTGACGGCGCGGGCCTTGGTGACGGTGGTCGTGGTCGTGCCGTCGGGGTTGGTGACGGTGTTGGTGATCTCGCCGAACTGCAGGTTGACGGCGGCGCCCGAGCGTGTGGTGACCTTGATGTCGGCGGCGCCGTCGCGGATGTTGACCCCGACGCCGTCGTTGAGGGCGCGGAGGGCGGTGTTGCCCGAGATGGTGCGGATGCGTGAGCCGTTGATCGCGCCGGAGGTGGACGTGCCGTTGATGCCCAGGTCCTCGGCGGTGCGTCCGCCGGTGGTCGAAGACACGGTGAACGAGGTCACCCCGGAGCCGGAAGAGAGCTTGATGCGGTCGCCGTCGATGGTCGCGTTGACGCTGACCTTGCCGTTGTTGTTGATGGCTTCGAGGACGTCGTTGACGGTGACGGCGGTGGAGAGGTCAACGGTGGTGGTGGCGCCGGTGGGCGAGGTGGTGTCGGTGAGGACGATCTTGCCGCGCTGCACGCCGACGGACCCGTTGAGCTCGGAGAGGGCGGTCTCGGTCGAGATGTTGCCGCCGCCGGTCTCGAAGGTGAACGACGAGGCGTTGAGCGCCGAGGCCTTGTCGGCGAATCCGCGCGAGAGCTGCTGCTGGGTGGTGACCAGGCGGTTGACGGTGAAGGTGAACGATCCCGGCGAGGCGTTCGATGAGGCGTTGGCGGTGAGCACCTTGTCGTCGGTGCTGACGGCGCGGGCCGCGTCGAAGACTTTGGCTGAGGCGAAGTTGCCGGCGGCGGTCTTGAGGGCGAGCAGCGACGAGTTGATGTCGAGGAACGCCGCCTGCTGCTGCTGGAGCTGGGTGATGCGCTGCTGGATGAGGATTTTGGGGCGCGACTCGACCGCGAGGAGCTGGTCGATGAGCGCCTTGGAATCGATGCCCGAGAACAGGCCGACGGAGCTGGAGATGCCGCTCATGACGGAGGTCCCTTCCTTGGGGGTGACGCCGACCCTTCGGCGCGCACCGACGAACACCCACCCAACGCACGCGGCGTGCCAACCGGCTCAGGCGGCCCGACGCAGCGGGGCCGACACCGGCGCTGGGGGGAAGCTCATGCTCCGGCGGTTCACCGGGACATCCAGTCCGCGGCGCTTCAGCCGGAGCACGTCCACCGCCCAGCAGGACAGCGTGCGTTGGAACATCCGGCGAGACTCCGCCTCGTCGAGGGCGCGATCGAAGACCCCGGGCCACTGTGCAATCTCGGCCGCGGGCGTGAAAGCGCCCTGATATAGATCGGCCTGACCGACGGGGGTGGGTGAGAGGGCGGGGGCGGTGGGGGGGTTCTGGCGGTTCTTCGGACCTGTCATGGTGGGTTTGCGATCGGCCCATAACCCAGGGGGCTGAAGCGGAAGTCCGGAAAAAGTGCTCGGTTCGATTGGCACCCGAGATTCGGGTCAGAGCCGACGGCGCGAGGCGTCGGTCTTGACTCTCCGCCAGACCGGTGATAGGGACCGTCCGCTGACGCGGACGGCTCTGCGCCGAGGCGTCCCCAGTCCGCCGCTGATTGGTCCATAATGGGGGCATGAACCACCCTTCGCCGCCGCTTGAGGCACCGCAGCCGCCGTATGTTGTGGAAGTTGGCGCGAAAGCCGATCTGCGGGCCGCGCTGGGGCATGAGTGGCTGCTGACCAACGGCCTGGGCGGGTTTGCGATGGGCACGCCCCTGGGGGTGAACCGGCGGAAGTATCACGCGCTGCTGGTGGGCTCGGCACGCCCGCCGGTGGAGCGGGTGGCGCTGCTGAACGCGCTGGATGAAGAAGTGACGGTTGGTGCGGGCGGGGCCGGAGCGAAGCCGGTGTGGCTGGCGACGCATCGGTGGGCGGATGCGCCGGGGCCTGGATTTGATGAAGCGACGGCGCGGCGGATCGCGCGGTTCGAGAAGGACGCCACCACGGCGCGGTGGGTGTATGCGCTGCCGGGGATTGAGGTGGTGAAAGAGCTGCGCCTGGGTTGGAAGCGCAACTCGTGCGCGGTGCGGTACACCCTGCGCCCGCCCGTTGGGGCCGAAGGCTCGAAACTCCGCCCGGCGTGCCGGGTGAGGGTGCTCCCGATGGTCACGCTGCGCGACTTCCACGCCACCCTGCCCACGATCGACCAGGACCACGGACGCTTCACGGTGGCGTGCCACAAGCGGTCGATCCGAGTGACCGCGCGCGAGGGTGCCGCCGCCCCGATCACGCTGGACCTCATCTGCGACCACGGCAGCGTCACGCAAGAGGTCACCGTCCGCGCCGGCATCCGCTACGAGATCGAGACCGAGCGCAACCAGGAGGACATCGAGGACCTCTTCAACCCCGGCTTCTTCGACGTGATCGCGCCCGAGGGCCACGGTGAGTACACGTTTACCATCGCCGCGGCGATGGTGCCGGAGACGCCCGACCTCACGCTGTTCGATCGCGATGAGCGGCGCGAGCATCTCGACCGCGTGGGGGCGTCGTTCCTGAAGCGTCACCCGATGAGGCGGACGCTGCTGCCGCTGGTGGACGCGGCGGATGACTTCCTGGTGGCGCGCCATGTGGCTGGCCAGGAACTCAAGACCATCATCGCGGGCTACCCGTGGTTCTCAGATTGGGGACGCGACACGATGATCTCGATGGTCGGCCTGATGCTGACCTGCGGCAGGCACGACGACGCGCTGGGGTGCCTGCGGACGTTCGCCGCCCATGTTGACCGCGGGATGATCCCCAACCGCTTCGACGACTACGGCGGGCCGCCCGAGTACAACACCATCGACGCTTCGTTTTGGTTCTTGCACGCGTGCGAGCGCTATGTACGCGAGAGCGGCGACTGGGCGTCGTTCCGCACGCTGCTGGCACCGGCGTGCCTGCAGATCATCGAGCACTACACCACGGGCACGCGCGACGCGATCCGCGTGGACCCCGCCGACGGGCTGGTCGAGGGCGGCGACGAGACGACGCAACTGACGTGGATGGACGCGAAGCGCGACGGCGTGGTGTTCACCCCTAGGCACGGCAAGTGTGTTGAGATCAACGCGCTGTGGCACCACGGGCTGCTGTGCATCGCCGGGTTGGTCGAGGGCGAGGACGCGGCGAAAGCGGCGTCGCTGCGCGAGGCGGCGGCACGGGCCCGCGCGTCGTTCCAGGCCAAGTTCTGGGATGTCGGCGGGAACAAGCTTTGGGACGTGCTGCAGCGGGACGCGAGCGGGAAGGAGATGCCGCGCGCGGAGGTGCGTCCCAACATGCTCTTCGCGGCGAGCCTGGAGCACGGCCCGCTGACGCCCGAACAACGCCGGGCGGTGGTGATGCTGGCGCGGAGCGAACTGCTGACCCCGATGGGCCTGCGGACACTCTCACCGAAGGACCCGAACTACCGGGCGAGGTTCGAGGGCGACATGATGACGCGCGACGCGGCGTACCACAACGGCACGGTGTGGCCGTGGCTGATCGGCCCGTACGCCGAGGCGGCGCTGCGGGCCGAAGGGTTCAGTGAATCGGCCAAGGCGCATGTGCGCGAGGCGCTGCGGCCGCTGCTGGACATGTTCAACGGCGACTCACTCGGCCAGCTCTTCGAGGTGTACGACGCGGAAGGCGACGCCCGAGGCGGGAGACGACCGGGCGGCTGCATGGCCCAGGCGTGGAGCGTGGCGGAACTGCTCCGCGTGGCGGTGATGGTCTGAGGGGGAAGTGGTCGAGTGGTCGAGTGGTCAGATGGAGAGGATGCGCGTCCCGTGCTGCGTTGGTCTTTTCACTTTGCCACCTGACCACTTGACCACTCGACCACTCGACCACTTCTTCCAACCCCTCCCTGACGGTCGGGGTTCTGAAACACAAAAGCCCACGGGCGTTGGCCCGGGGGCTTTGGAGGAGATGGCCCCGCGACGCTTTTCACACGCCGCGGGATTCGTGGGTGTGTGTGCGGGGTGATACCGCGGGCCCCCGAGGCTGGTTGCGAGAGCGGCGGGTGTCCGCATGAGCAATCGGGCTCGGCCTTGCCGCCCTGCATCAGGACACCTCAACCGCCCAGCACTTCGCCGATGGCCCGCAATGCGAGCCCGTGCAGCGCCGGCGGGGCCACCAGAATCCCCGAGTTCTTCTCCAGCCCGCGCCCGTGCGAGAAATCCAGCGGCATCCCCCGCGCATCGGTCACGGCGCAGCCCGCTTCCACGGCCACCAGCGCGCCGGCGGCGTGGTCCCAGATGCGCTCGACGTAGCCCTTCTTCGACGGCAAGCGCAGGTAGATGTCCGCCTGGCCGCGGGCCACGACCGCATACTTCGCCTGGCTGTCGAGTCGCGCGGGCTCGTCGGGCTCGCCGAGTTTTTCCAGAACGCGCTCCGACGCGCTGTGGTCCGAGTGCGCGGCCTCGACGCTTTCGCACATGCGTACCGGCTCGCCCTCGGCTGGCGCGAGCCTGCGGATGTGGACAGGGTGGGCCGCGGGGTCGTCCGCGGGGAGTTCGTACACGCCCCCGCCGCGCTGCGCGAAGTAGATGACGCCGGAAGGGTCGGGGTCGTCAAAGGGGCGCGAGAAATCGCGTGAGAGGTTGGGGCAGCCGAGCACGCCGATGATGGGCGCGGGGCCTTCGATCCACGCGAGGCTGACGGCGTACTGCTCGCCGCGGAGGAAGCCCTTGGTGCCGTCGATGGGGTCGAGGGTCCAGAAGCCGTGGAGTTGGTCGGCGTGCCCCCCATGCCCCCCATGCCCCCCGTGCCCGGCGCGCACGGGTGGCTCGGCGTTCCCGACATCGATCGCCGAGAGCACCGCGTCCGCCGAGGCTTCGGGCCACGCGAGGCGGGCGGCGTCGACCACGGCGTCGATCAGCGTGCGGTCGCCTGCGGCCATCCGCTCGCGCAGCATCGCCGAGTCCTCCTCGCCCACCAGGGTGACCTTGCCGAGGGCGAGTTGCAGCGTGTGCGCGACCACGGCCTGGGACGCGAAATCGGCGACGGTCACGGGGCTCTTGTCGTCCTTCGACGCCGAGACGATCGCCTCGCGGCGCGTCTGCACAGCGCGGCAGACCCGGCACGCGAGGGCGACGGCGTGGAGAGCGGCTTCGACTCGGCGGGTGTGGTCGGACATTCTTTTAGCATAGTGAGCGCGCGCAAAGACGCCGAGGGTCTCTCTGGCTATTGCCCGACTGCGGAACACCCGATACGGGTTTCCGGGCCGGGCCACGGAGAAGCCCCATGAAACAGCGAATGACCCTCGAATCGATCCCCTTCCCGGCGATGCTGGCCGCGGGCCTTGTGCTATGTGCGGTGGCGATGGCAGGTGCCCGGGAGGTGGGCGGCTGGATCGGTGCGGCCTACGCACAGCGGGAGATCGCAGCGGGGCGCGCGCCGGTGGTGCCGGCGCATCGAACCGCTTCGGCGACGAGCGCCGCGCCCGCGAGTGTGGAGCCGAGCCTTGCCCCTTCGCGCTGAATGATTACGGCGGGCTGCGCGGCGCTGGTTGAACCGGTGTGCCGCATTCGGGGCAGACTTCGGCGGCGATGCCGGAGAGGTCGTAGCGGCACGATGCGCATTCCGATTCGAGACGCGGGCGCAGCGTCAATAGGCTCGAGAGTCCCGTGCCAAACTGCCACGAAAGGCCGAACGCCAGCGCCGCGCATCCTGCGGCACTCGCGTCCCACGGCTCTTGATATCCGCGGCAGGTGTGGTACCCCTTCATCCTTCCATAAACGACAAGCCCCGCGAAAACGGGAACCGCCAAGAGCAGCGCCGCGTGACGGCGCATGGCCGGGGTTGCAACCACAAGTGCAACCCATGTCGCGAACGCGGCCATCACCGGAGTCGCCCAAGATCGGAGCACGCCGCGGTATCTGGCGGTGTAGAAACCGTCGTTGATCGAAAGTGCGTTCGACGCCAGATCGAGCGTGATGTCGTCACCGACGCCGCCGTTGTCGATCCCGTTCTCACCGATGCTGCGTACGACCGGCACAGTTGCGCCGGGAGGTATGGCGTAGATGAGAGGTTGGTCCCAATGATCGTTGACGCTTTCCCCGGGTACGCCAGGTGTTGTGCCGTCCTTCAACACCAGGTGCTGCGCCCAGTCCGGCGTTGCGGCCGGGTACGCGCCAAAGTCCCGTAGGTAGAGCGAGAACCACATTCCAATACTTCGCAGCCTTGCACCCGTCGCGTTGATCGCCCAAGTCGATGGGCCAAAGCGGGGAACAAGCATGTTCACCACGCCAAAGCAGGGCCAGAAGAGGACTGCGGCGATCACAAATGTGTTGACGAAGCGCTGCACGCAAGACCTGTACGCAAAGAAAGCAAAGCGGTTTTGGCCTCGCATGGATCGAGGCCGAAACTACAACCCCAGATGCGCCAAGCACGCCTTCACCGAATCCTCCACGCTCATCGTCTCAGGCTTGAGCACCAGCTCGGGCTTTGTCGGTGCCTCGTAGGGATCATCGATCCCCGTGAACCCTTTGAGTTCCCCCGCGCGGGCTTTCTTGTAGAGACCCTTGGGGTCGCGCACTTCGCACACTTCGATCGGTGCGTCCACGAACACCTCGATGAACCGCAGCCCCGCCTTCTCGTGCACCGCCCGCGCCTTGTCGCGGTCGGCGGCGTAGGGGCTGATGAAGCTCGTCAGCGTCACCAGGCCCGCGTCGGCGAAGAGTTTGGCCACTTCGCCGATGCGCCGGATGTTCTCGGCGCGGTCCTCGGCGGAGAAGCCCAGGTTGTTGTTCAACCCGAAGCGGATGTTGTCCCCGTCGAGCCGGTACGACGGCACGCCGCGCTGCACGAGGACCTGCTCGAGGGCGCTGGCGATGGTGGATTTGCCGCTGGCCGAGAGCCCGGTGAACCACATGGTGCAGCCCTTGCACTTGAGCGCGCCCCAGCGCTCATCGCGGGTGAGGTTGCCTTCGTGCCAGTGGATGTTGGTGGATTTCGGCGCCGGCGGGGTGGTGGAACTCATGGGGCCGATGATAGGGGCGAGTTTGCGGCGGGGCAGGCTGGAAGCACGCCGTTCCTCTCAGGGCAGGCTGGAAGATTGCCCCACCGATCACGCTTCGAACAACCCGTCCGCACTGCCCAGCGGCGCGACGTTCGCCACGCTGAAGCCGAGGTACGTCGCCGCGTCCGCCGTGAGTTGCCGGCCGCGCCGCGTGCGGGCCAGGAACCCGATTTGAAGCAGGTACGGCTCGACGACGTCTTCGAGCGTGCCCGCGTCCTCGCCCATGGTCGCCGCCACGGCCTCGAGCCCGACGGGGCCGCCCTTGTAGGTCTTGACGATGGTGCCGAGGTACTTGCGGTCGAGTTCGTCGAGGCCCAGCGCATCGACGCCTTCGAGTGAGAGCGCCTCGTCGACCGTCCGCGCCGCGGTGCGACCGTTGGCACGTACTTGGGCGTAGTCGCGCACGCGGCGCAGCAGCCGGTTGGCGATCCGCGGCGTGCCGCGGCTGCGGTGCGAGATCGCGTCCAGCGCCCCCGCGTCGGTGCCCATCCCTAGCAGGCCGGCGCTGCGGGTGATGATCTTGAGCAGGTCCTCCGGCGGGTAATACTCCAGGTGGTGCGTGAGCCCGAACCGCGAACGCAGCGGCGCCGAGAGCAGCCCGGCCCGCGTCGTCGCGCCGATCAGCGTGAACGGTTTGAGGTTGATCGAAACCGTCCGCGCGTTCATGCCCTGATCGATGGCGATGTCGATCCGGCCGTCCTCCATCGCGGGGTAGATGAACTCCTCGACCGCCACCGGCAGGCGGTGGATCTCGTCGATGAACAAGACGTCGCGCGGCTTCAGCCGCTGCAGCAGCCCGACGAGCTCGGTCCCCTTCGTCAGCGCCGGCCCGCTGCTGACGTGGACCTGCGAGCCCATCTCGGCGGCGATGACGTGGGCCAGCGTCGTCTTGCCCAGCCCCGGCGGACCGTGCAGCAGCAGGTGCTCGAGCGGCTCGGCCCGCGCCCGCGCCGCCTCGATGCTGATCTTCAGCCGCTCGACCATCACCGCCTGCCCGACGTATTCATCGAGCCGCGCGGGACGCAGCGCGAAAGAGAACTGCTCCTCCTCGGGCGTCGTGACAGTCGGGGATACCCAGCGCTGCGTGGCCATCTCCGTCATTATTCACCGCGCAAGGCCCTCAAGCCATTTTCAACGCGGAGATCGCGGAGATCGCGGAGATCGCTGAGATCGCGGAGCAATGCGGAGCGGCAGTGGGAGGGGTTCGCAACACAATCATCCGAGCCCCGAGCGCGAGCTCGGGGCCACGGCGGGAGTTCGTGAGAATCGTTTCAGCGTGGAACTCGCGGCGAAATGCGAGTGGAAGGCGTGAGGCGTACCCTCGCCCACGAACCTCTCAAAGGATGCCCAATGTCCGAAGCCGCTCCTCAAAGTGACCCTCGCCGCGCCCTCCGCCCTCCGGACGCCGTGCGCTGGTCCTGGCACCTCCTCCGCGCTGGCGAGTTCTGGCTCGACGGCGGCGCGATGTTCGGCATCATCCCGCGCCCCGTCTGGCTCAAGTGGTTCCCCGCAAGCGGCCCCGCCGCCGTCGATGAGAACCACCGCATCCCCATGCAGTGCAACTGCCTGCTGCTCGAATCCGAGGGCGCGGCGGGCAAGCAACTCGTGGTCATCGAAGTCGGCATCGGCGACAAGTTCCCGCCCAAAGAGCGCGCCCTCTACCGCCAGCAGGACCGCACCGTCCACGACGCGCTCCACGAACTCGGCTGCGACCCGAAGGACGTGTCGCACGTGATCTGCTCGCACCTGCACTTCGACCACGCCGGCGGCCTGACGCGCAGGGCCTCCCCGAATGCCGGCCCGGACGACCCGCCCGCGCTGGTGTTCCCGAACGCGCGCGTGATCTCGCAACGCCGCGAGTGGGACGACGCGCTGGCGAACAAGTCGACGATGCACAAGACGTACCTCCGCAACCACCTCACCCCCGAGGTGCAAGAGCGGGTCGTCCTCATCGAAGGCGAGCGCGAGGTGCTGCCGGGGATCACGGCGTGGCCGATCCCGGGCCACACCTGGGGCCAGCAGGCGGTGCGGTTCACCGACACCCTGGGCCGCACCGTCGTCTTTGTTCCCGACGTCATGCCCACGCGTCTGCACGCCCGCCCGACGACGAACATGGCCTACGACGTCGAGAGCTACACCTCGATGCAGCAGCGGGCCCTGCTGCTGGAGCGGGCGGCACGGGAGAACTGGCTGCTCGTGCTCGACCACGAGCACGGGCACACGGTGTTCACGGTGACCGGCGACGGCAAAGGGGGGTACGAACTGACGGAGTCCTGACGCGGGTGTTCGGTGCGGGTCAGGGGTTGAAACGGGAACCCGCACGGCGCGGGCACGTCGTATGATTGATTGCGAACGTGGCTACCAGCACCGCCCAACCCGAACCCAAAGCCGTGGAACAGGTGCCCAGCGCCACTTCTGACGCCGTGCCGCTGCGAACCTCGCTCGCCGTCGGCGCTCCCGGCGGCGCCGTGATCACGGGCACCGCACTTGCGCCCGCACCGCCCCCCGCCGCCTCGCCGCGCCGCACCTTCATGGAACGCGTCGAGGCTTTCATCTCCAAACTCTCGACCCGCAACAACTTCTGGCACCGCGTGTGCTCGATGATCTGGCTCCCGTACGCCTTCCGCTCGGGCATCCAGATGCGCCGGCTCGACGGCACCACCTTCACCGCCGTCCTCCCCTTCCGGCGCTTCAATAAGAACTGGTACAACGCGATGGCGGGCGCGGCCCTGCTCGGCAACTCCGAGATCGCCGGCGGCATGTACGTCTTCTCCGCCGTCGGCAAGGACTACACGGTGGTCTGCAAGGAACTCACCTACCGGTTCCTGCGCCCCTGCTTCGGCCCGGCGATCTACCGCGTCACGCCCAAGCAGGACATCCAGGCGCTCATCGCCACCGGCAACGAGTTCAACATCGACATCCAGCTCGACATCGTGCAGCAGCAGACGGTGGCGGGCATGAAGCTGCCGGGCGCGGGCGACCTTCCGCCCAAGGGCCGCGAGAAGCGCGTTGGCCGCTGTTTGGCGACGTTTCATGTGACGCCGAAGTCGCACCACAAGCTGAAGCGCTTGCGCGAGCAGGGGGTGCCGGGTGAGGTCGCGGGCGCGGAGCAGGCGTAGCGAATCGAGTTGTCGTAAGGACGGATGCCCTGGTTTGAACGCGCCCCGCACGCCCATCAAAGCCGCGGCAATCGTCACCGCCGCGTGCGCCGGCTCGAACCACCCGATGGAACGAGCGCCGCCAACGTGGCTCGGCCTTGTTCACCGGTCGTGGCTTCTTCACACCGCAATGGCATTCGAGCGCAGGGCAGACGCAAGATCGACGGTCGTGTGCCACTGACCGGTCTTCCGGTCAGTTCCTCAAGCCAGCGAGTCAAGAAAAGAAGGGATTTCTGGCGCTCTCGGCACTGACCCGAGGGCGGGTCAGTGGCACTTCGGACGGCCCTGCGTTTGCCGTGCGTTCGAGCGCGAGCGCCAACCGCCGCGCGTATACTTGCTTTATGCTTGAGTATCAAAGTTACTTTGAACGCCGCCCGGGTGTTGTCGCGGGCCAGACCGTGATGTCGGGTACGCGCGTGCCGCTGCGCACGGTCCTCGCGAGCCTCGCCGAGGGCGACACCCCCGAGCAGATCCTGGTGTCGTTTCCGACGCTGACGCCCGGGCATGTGCAGGCGGCGATCGCGTTCGCCGCGGCGTCGTCACTCGAAGACATCCCCGCACCGCAGGCGCCGACGGCATGAAGATCAAAATCGACGAGAACCTCCCGGGCGAACTCGTCGGCACGCTTCGGGTCCTCGGGCACGACACGCACACCGTGCGCGACGAAGGCCTCGCGGGGCGCGACGACCGCGACATTATTGAAGCCGCACTGAACGAAGGTCGACTCCTCATCACTCAAGACCTCGACTTCTCCGATCGACGCGTCATCAACCCCCGAGAGGGCATCGTCATTGTGCGGCTTCTGGGCTGCAGCAGACAGCGGCTTGCAAAGCGCGTCGCCGAGGTCTTTGAGGCCGCCGACCCTGCCGATTGGCGTGGTTGCCTCGTGATCGTCACCGCGGCCAAGGTGCGGATTCGCAAGCAGCCGCCGATGATCTGATCCTCTGGCTTCGCACCGCCTCGGCTCAAGCTTCGCCTAACCTCTCTCCCATGTCTCCCACCGCCACAAGCCATACCCCGCCCCCCACCCCCCCCACCCGCGTCCTCACCGGCGACACCCCCACCGGCCGCCTGCACCTGGGCCACTACGTCGGCAGCATCGAGAACCGCCTGGCGCTCCAGGAGAAGCACGAGTGCTTCTTCCTCATCGCCAACATGCACGCGTTTACCACCCGCGCTGACAAGCCGCAGGACATCCGCGCCGACACCATCGAGATCGTCAAAGACTGGCTCGCCGCCGGTATCGATCCGCGCCGCTCGGCGATCTTCCTGCAGACCGAAGTCCCCGCCATCGCCGAACTCACCTGGTTCTTCGCCATGCTCATCCCTTTCAACAAGGTGATGCGCAACCCCACCCTCAAGACCGAGATCGAGACCAAGGGCCTCGGCGACACCTACCCCTTCGGCTTCCCGATGTACGCCGTGGGACAGTGCGCCGACATCCTCGCGTTCCGACCCGCTTACATCCCCGTCGGCGAAGACCAGGTCGCCCACATCGAGATGTGCCGCGACGTGGCGCTGAAGTTCAACCAGCTCTACTGCGGCGTGGGCAACCGCGTCGAACCCAAGGACCACCCCGCCGCCGGGGGCGTGTTCCCCATCCCGGAGGCGAAAGTCGGTCGCGTCGGTCGCCTTCCCGGCATCGACGGCAAAAACAAGATGTCCAAGAGCCTCGGCAACGCCGTCTTCCTCAGCGACCCCGCCAAAGAAGTCGAAAAGAAGATCGGCAAGATCACCACGGGCAGGCAGGGCCTCACCGACAAGGGCGACACCACCAACTCACTCTTTGATTTCGTGCGCGCGTTCATCAAAGACCCGCAGCGCGTGGCCGAACTCGAACGCCGCTACAGCGAAGGCGACAACATCGGCGACGGGCACGTGAAAAAGGAACTTGCGGAGAACATCAACGCGCTGCTGGAGCCGATGCGGGCCCGCCGCGCGGAGTATGAAAAGCCCGGCGGCGACGACGTGGTGATCGACATCATCAAAGCGGGTACGGCACGAGCGAACGCCGTGGCGGAGGAGACGCTGATGATGGCCAAGCGTGCGATGGGGTTGGGGTTTTGGGAGCGGGGGCTTCGGTAAAGTTACGCCAAGTGGAGCACCATGTCACGAAAGCGGAGATTCGGGGAGTGGCTCCGTCGATGGGAGCGCCGCTGCAAGCGGATCTGTCTTGGTCTGGCGGTGGCATGCGCGGTGGGGTTCCTGATCGCTGCGGTATCCCCGGGCGGGATGAACGGCACAATCGGTCCGATCGCCGCCACGTTGGCGTTTCTCAGCATTGTGCTGGCGGTGCTGGTGCTCGTTTTCTGGGTGATCGCGGGCATCTCCGCCAATGTGCTCGCGCCGATCAACACACGCGATGAAGGCCTTCGGGCCATCACGGCGAACTGCGTCCACACCGAGAGCTCCAACCCGCGCCAGCTGCGGGAACTTCTCCGCGCGGTGCTCGCGTCCCGCGGCGTGGACTTGCCCGAAGAACGCGACCCCAGGGCGTTTCTCGGGCTGATCGCCCGCGCCGACGAGATCGAGCCCTTCACGTTGACAGAGGCCGCAATCCTGCACGAGCTCGTCGCCAGCGCCGCCGCGATCGTGAGCCAGCAAGACCTCTCGTGGTCGTACTACGAGCGAGCGGAGGAATTCCTCGGAACCCGTCTGCCGCGCGTGCGCGTGACACCCGGGATCGAGGTTGCCCTCAAGTCCGCGCCGCCCAGTGCGAGAAGGAACTCCAAGGGGTGGCGCGCGCATGTCACGGGCGCGGAACAGCCCGCCAATGCGATTGAGCTCTGGATCGCCCGTTTGGCGTGGGGGTCCGTCTTGCTGATCCCCATCATCAAGGGTGTCATGGTCTTTACGCGCCCCGTGGGTGCGAGGCAGCCGCCTCCGGGATGGGCGATCTCGCTCGGGTTCGTCTGCGTCATCTTCCTCGCGATCAACTGGTTTCTCCGCTGGCACCGCAAGCGCGGGTCGGAGTGGGTCATCCGCCCGACACCCGAGGGCTTCCGGGCCGAACCGCGCCGATTTGCCGAGCGCGGCATCGAAGTCCGGGCCGATGAATGCTGGACCTTCGTCGGGCCGGTAGGCCCCCGCGGGAGGTTCACGAGTCCGACGCTCGTGTGGACATTCGTTGTCCGTGATCAACCCGGTTCTCTCTCGTGTCAGAACTTCAGCGCCGTCGGCACCCCGTGGCAATCCTGGATCGAGGAGTTCCTCGGAGCATTCGATCGAGCTCGGGAGCGAAGTGACGCGAATGGTTCAGAGCATGAAGATCCTCAACCAACTTGAGGAATCTCGCCGTGCCATCGAAGTCGGTTCCGACGGACTTCAGTGCCGACGGTCCATGAAAGCACCGAAGTCGGTGCGGGCACCGACTTCGGTGGCACGTCATTGACCTTTCCTGACTGCCGCGCGGCCGCGCCGCCTCACCTCCGACGCCTGAGCACCGCCGCCGCGCCGAGCATCATCAAGCCCATCGCCCCCGGCGTCGGCACCGGGTTGATGTACTGCGCATCCACACCCGCCACGATCTGGCTGAAGGTCCAGCTCGAGCCCGATCCCACGGCTTTGAACACGCCTTTGTCGGTTGCGATCATGTATCCGCCGTCGCCCAGCGGCCAGGCGGCGCGGGGGACGGTTTCGCCGAAGGCGTTTTTGATGCCCTGCGTGTCGATGTAGGTGTGCAGCGAGCCGTTGGGGTTGAAGCGGTAGACGCCCTCGACACCCTGAGGCGCGATCGTTGAGACGGCGATCACCGTGCCGTCGGACAGCACGTCGCACTGCTGCGGGAACGTCACGCCCGTCGCGAAGCTGCCCTGGAACACCCCGGCGGTGCTCCAACGCTCGATGTTGTTGCTCGTGCTGCTGCTGATCAGCAGGTCGCCCTGGAACACCGCGGCGTCGAACAGCGACGCGGTCGTAGTCTGCCCGGGGAAGAAGCCGGTCGGGTTCCCGTTGAGGTCATAGATCGCCACGCCCCGCCGGGCTGTGGTGGCGTGGAACAAGGTGAGAAACACGCGGTTGCCGTCGGACCCGAACCCGCGCAGGTTGTCGATCACCCCGCCCGAAGGATGAGCGGTGATGCTGCCGAGGAAGTTTCGGCTCAGATCAAACCGGTGTACCGCGTCGGCGACCTGATCGGAAACCCAGATCTGGTTTCCGATCACCCGCGCCTCCTTGGGCGTCGTGAAAGCGAACGGCGCGCCCACATCGGTGATCCAGTTCAGATCGATCACCGATCCGTCAAAGTCGCTGAACAGCATGACCCGGTCGCCCGCCCCGCTGTCGGGCACCATCAACTGAGCGTGAGAGATCGGAGCGATGGCGGCAACGGCCGCAACGCCGAGAAGCATCTTCGAACGCATGGTTGATCCTCCTGCGGCCCTCGCTCGCCCGACATCGAGCAGCGCGACGACCAGCCGTGGGCGTGCCCGAGACGGAGTCCCAACTCCGCGCGAGCGCGAACGTGTTCCTGACTTCAAGCTATCAACTGGCCCGCGTGAATCAAGAGTTTGGGCCCAGAATCCCCACCCAACTTGTTCGCAGAATGGAAGGGTGCGCGTGTGTTCGGGTGGTGCGGGAGAGCGGGGGGCGCAGCCGCTCGGATGCCGTACACTCGGCGCTCTCCGAAGGGGGAAGGGCCGGACGCCGCGAGGCGGGTGGGGCCCGAGAGTTTGGTTCTTGCTGTGCTCGCGCGTTCCACCTGAATCCGCGCGCGGGTGAACGGAGCAGTGGTCGTCCCAGGCTCAGGGAGCCTGGGCTTTCGATGGGAAGAACGACCGCATTTTCGCAACAACGACCGCCCAAGCCCGCTGCCCGTCCTGCCCCCCAAGCCTCAAGACCCAAGCCTCAAGCCTCAAGCCCCAAGCCCCCCCAAGCTCTAAATCTCAAGCCCAAGCCCCCCGCCCGCCCCAGGAGCCCCATATGCCCGCCTACACCACCGCTGACATCAGGAACATCGCCCTCGCGGGCCACGCCGCCGCGGGCAAGACGACCCTCGTCGAGGCCATCTTGCACCGCCTCAAGCTCATCGGGCGCATGGGCACGGTCGAAGACGGCCAGACCGTCTGCGATTACGAGCCCGAAGAGAAGCACCACAAGCACTCGCTCAGCGGCGCCGTGGTGAACTTCGACCACGAGGGCAAGCACGTCAACCTGATTGATACCCCCGGCTACCCGGACTTCGTCGGCCAGTTCCTGACCGTCATCCCCGCCGTCGAGACTGTCGCCGTGGTCATCGGGGCCGACCGCGGCGTGCAGACCAACACGCGCCGCGTCTTCAAGGCCGCCGAAGAACGCCGCATCCCCCGCTTCATCATCGTCAACAAGATCGACGAGCACGTCGACGCCCTGCCCGCCCTGCTCAAGAGCATCCAGGAGACCTTCGGCGCCGAGTGCCTGCCCGTCAATCTCCCCACCCCCGGCGGCAAAGACGTCATCGACATCTGGGAGCAGAAGTCCGGCACCGTCGCTTTCGGCTCCGTCGCCGAGGCTCACCAGAAGATCGTCGAGCAGGTCGTCGAGATGGACGACCTGCTGATGAACACCTACCTGGAGCAGGGCGAGAACCTCGAGCCCAAACAGCTCCACGACGCCTTCGAGAAAGCCCTCCGCGAGGGCCACCTCGTGCCCGTCATGTTTTGCTCGGCGAAGTCCGGCGCGGGACTTGACGACCTGCTCCACATCATGGCCAACCTGTGCCCCAGCCCCTTCGAGGGAACACCCGCGCCGTTCCTGGTCGGGCAGGGCGACAACGAGGCCGAGTGGCACCCGGCCCTATACCCCAAGGCCGACCCTGTCGCCCACGTCTTCAAGGTCACCACCGACCAGTTCGTCGGCAAACTCGCCCTCGTCCGAGTCCACCAGGGCACCCTCACGCCCGGCCAGTCGCTTTTCATCGGCGATAACAAGAAACCCGTCCGTATCGCCCACATCCACAAGGTCTTCGGCAAAGACCACAAGGAGATCGATTCCGCCATCCCGGGCGACATCATCGCCATCGCCAAGATCGACGAGCTTCATTTCGGCGGCGTGCTCCACGGCTCGCACGACCTCGACACCCTCCACTTCCTCGACGTCCCCATGCCCAAGCCCATGTACGGGCTCGCCGTCGGTGCCAAGAGCCGCAACGACGAAGGCAAGATCGGCGAGGCCCTCAAGAAGGTCGCCGACGAGGACCCGACGTTCAAGATCGAGCGCAACCAGGCCACGCACGAAACGGTCTGCCGCGCCATGGGCGAGCTGCACATGCGCATGGTGCTCGAGAAACTCCACAACCGATTCAAGCTCGACCTCGAGACCAAGCCGCCGAAGATCCCCTACAAGGAAACCATCACCTCGAAGGCCGAGGGGCACCACCGTCACAAGAAGCAGACGGGCGGCGCGGGGCAGTTCGGCGAGGTCTTCCTCCGGGTCGAGCCCATCGCCGGCTTCACCGCCGCCGGCGCCAGCGTCACCGACCACCGCGAAGATTTCGAGTTCGTCGACGACACCGTCGGCGGCAGCATCCCGCGGCAGTTCATGCCCGCCGTCGAGAAGGGCATCCGCATGGTCCTCGAGACCGGCGCGGTGGCGGGGTACCCGATCACCGGGGTTCGCGTGATGGTCTACGACGGGAAGCACCACCCCGTGGACTCGAAGGAAATCGCGTTCGTCAACGCCGGCAAGCGCGCCTTCATCGACGCGATGAGCAAGGCCCGCCCCGCGCTGCTCGAGCCCTACGTCGACGTCGAGGTGAGCTGCCCCTCGCGCAACATCGGCGATATCGCCGCCGACTTCTCATCCAAGCGCGGCCAGGTGTTGAGCACCGACATGATCCCCGGCGACTTCGCGCTGATCCACGCCAAGGTGCCCCTTTCCGAGATGGGCAGCTACTCCGGCCAGCTCAAGAGCATCACCGCCGGCCAGGGCAGCTTTGTGATGAACTACAGCCACGACGAGCGCACCCCCCCGGCGGTCCAGGCCGAGATCGTCGCGGAGTTCAAGCCGAAGCATGAAGAGGATTGAGGGACGGCCGTGCCACTGATGGCGGCCCGCTCGGGGGCCGACATCAGTGCCGGACCTCTTGAGAGTCATCGCTGCTTGGGCACTGCTGTCTCCGAGGACGGAGCCAGCAGTGGCACGCCGCCGAGCTTGCGTCCGCCCCGCAGCCAAACGGTGTAGGCGATAGGGTGTCGGGTGTGTTGATGCGGATCGGTGTCTTATCGCGCGTTCCAGCGCGGCGCGACACACCCTAAACGCTATCCTCTATACCCTTCCCGATCCCCTCTACCCTTCGCGTCACCCCCCTCGGCCCTGTGTCCACGTCCGACGCGGCGCCGAGGGTTCCCGTTGAGGAGGCCGCGATGGGCCCAGGCATTCGGTGCGGTCGCTTGACGCTCCTCGCGGCGGCGTGGTCTGTCCTCCTCGTGGCCGACCGGGCACCCGCCCAACCCACCATGCCCACCGGCGACCCCGCCGAGGCCTGGCGCACCGACTTTGCGCCCCACGACCCCCGCGCCACCGACACCAAGCCGCCCATTGGCGGCGGCGACGACCCCGAAGACGCCGACATCTTAAAACCGATCGTCCCCAACGAGACCCGCGTGCTGTTCCTGCACAGCCACGGGCCCGACGACGGCTACACCCTTATCCAGAGCCAGGGCTTCTTTGACGCCCTGAAGAAACGCGCCCCCGGACCGATCACCTCGTTCCGCGAGTACCTCTTCATGGCCCTCCGCAGCGAGGACGAGGAGTACCACGACGCGCTCGCCAAACTGCTCGCGCTCCGTTATCGCGGCTTGCGCTTCAGCGTCGTGATGATCACCGACACCCGCGCCCTGCACTTCTGGTTCGACCACATGCAGGGAGTGCTCCCCGATGTGCCCGCCGTCTTCTCCGGCAGCTACGAGTGGTACCCGCAGTTCGATGCTCCCAACCGGCGCATCACCGGCGCCATGGAGCGGGTTGACCTGCCCAAGACCATCGACCTCATCCGCACACTCCGTCCCGGCACACGCCACGTCGCGGTCATGAGCATGCCCAGCTTTTTCGGGCGACGCGTGCGCGCGCTGTTCGATCAGCAGCTCGCCGCCCGTCCGGAGCTGGGCGTCAAAGTCACCATCTATGAGCCCGAGCAGTGGGAGCAGATCCTCGATCCCTTCCGCGCCAACCTCCCCGCCCCGGACCGCGCCGACACCCTCGTCTATGTCGCCGGGCCGGTGGGCCTCACCCCGGGCAAGCACCTCTACCCGCCGCAGTGGATGCAGTCGCAAGTTCCCGGCGGCGTGCCCGCCTTTGCGCTCTTCGACGCCGCCCTCGGGCCCGAGGTCATCGGCGGCATCGTCTCCAGCGGCCGGCGCATGGGCGAGATCGCCGGCGAGGCCGCCGCCCGCATCCTCTACGACGGGGTCAAGCCCGCCGACATCCCCATCGACCGCGGCGACGGCTCGCTCGTCCCTACTTTCCGCTGGGACACCCTGCGCAAGTGGAAGATCGCCGAGTCAGCGCTGCCCCCCGGCGCGGCGGTCATCGGGCGCCCCGCATCGTGGATGATGCGAAATCAAGGCGTCCTGTTGTGGACCGCCGCCATCGCCGGCCCGGTCCTGGCGCTCACCATGGGCGCGGTGGCGTGGGGCCTGGTGGCGAGCCGCCGACGGCGCACCCGCGCCGAGACAGCGCTCACCGAGAGCGAGCGCCGCCTCCGCCACGCCGTCCACGGTGCCGAACTGGGCATCTGGGAGGCCGACCTCGCCACCGGCGTCGTCAGCGGGTCGGACCTCTTCTGCGATCTCTACGGCCTGCCGCGCGGGTCCTTCCTCCTCAAGACCGACGGCATCGCGCGCCTCCACCCCGACGACCGTGCCGCGGTCGGAAAGAGCTGGGTCGACTGCATCGAGGGCCGCGCGCCCTACCGCGCGTCGTACCGCTTCCGAAGGCCCGACGGCGTCGAGCGCTGGTTCAAGGTCGACGGCGACGTGGTCCGCGACGGAACGGGTAAGCCCGTCAAAGTCGTCGGCGTCTCGGCCGACATCACCGACCGCATGGAATCCAGCCACGAGCTCGAGGCCAGCGAGCGGAGGCTCACCGAACTGGTCCGCAACGCCCCGCTGGGCGTCATCGAATGGGACGACCAGTGGCGCTGCACCCGCTGGGACGGCCGGGCCGAGGCCATCTTCGGATGGAAAGCCGAAGAGGTCCTCGGCAGGAGCTTCGACCAGTGGCGCTTCGTCCACGAAGACGACGCCGCCGAGATCGAGCGCACCGTCGAGCAGCAGCAGCGCGAACGCCTCACCACCTTCAGCAGACGCAACCGCAACTACACCCGCTCGGGGGACGTGCGCCACTGCGAGTGGACCAACACCAACATTTACGACGAATCGGGCCGGCGCGTCTCGACCCTTTCGATGGTCGCCGACGTGACCGAACGCGAACGCGCCGCGGAGCTGCTCCACGACAGCGAGGAGCGTTATCGCCTGGTGGTTCGCGCCGCCACCGACATCATCTGGGACTGGGACATCGTCAGCGACCAGGTCCGCTGGAGCGACGCCGCCAAGGGGCTCCCCAAGGGAGCTCACCCGAGCCAGGGCCTGAGCATCGCGGAATGGATCGACCACCTCCACCCCGACGACCGGGAACGCATCCGCGCCGGTTTCTTCGGTGCCCTAGACGATACCCAACGCCAGCAGTGGAGCGACGAGTACCGCATGGCCCGCGACGACGGCTCGTTTGCCGTCTTCGCCGACCACGGCTTCATCGTCCGCGACGACACCGGCAAGGCCGTCCGCATGGTCGGCGCCATGACCGACGTCACCCAGGCCCGCGCCATGACCGCCCGCATCCAGGAGAACGAGCAGCGACTCCGACTCGCCCTCGAAGCCTCCGCCATGGGCACCTGGGACGCCGACCTTGTCAACCGCCGCATCCGTCACTCCGAGCGCTCCGCGCAGATCTGCGGCATCCCGCCCGATCAGCTCGACGCCCCTTGGGACGACCGCATCGCCCGCATCCACCCCGACGACCGCGCCATGGTGCAGAGCGCCGTCGAAGACGCCGCCCGCACCGGCGGCCGCTACGACGCCACCTATCGCCTGCTCATGCCCGACGGGAGCTACCGCTGGATTTCCGCCCAGGCCGTGGTCTTCAAGGGCCCGGACGGTCGCGCCGCGCAGGCCATCGGCGTGCTCGCCGACGTCACCGAAAGGACCGAAGCCCAGGAAGCCCTGCGCCGCAGCGAACTCAAGTTCCGAAGGCTCGCCGAGACCATCGACGAGTGTTTCTGGGAGGCCAAGCCCACCAGGCCCGGCGGGATCACCTACGCCAGCCCCGCCGTGGAGCGCATCTACGGCATGACCGCCCAAGAGGTCTACGCCACCCCGCGCGGCTGGACGCGGGCCATCCACCCCGACGACCAGCCCGGAGCCATCGCCGCGGCGGACCGCTGGTCCGACTCGAACTACGCCGGCAACTACGAGCACCAATACCGCGTTATCCACCCTGACGGGTCCATCCGCTGGGTCGTGAACCGCGGCTACGCCGTCCGCGACGCCGCCGGTGCAATCGTCACCGTCGTCGGCGCGGCCCAGGATGTCACCGCCCGCGTCGAGGCCACGTGCCGCCTCACCGAGAGCGAGGCTCGCTTCCGCGAGATCGCCGAGAACATCCCCCAGGTCTTCTGGGTCTCCGACCCCAGGGCCAACGGGATGATCCGCTACGTCAGCAGGGCCGTCCGCGACGTCTTCGGCATGGGCACGCAAGAGGCCGAAGGCACCGAACTGGGCTGGGCCCACCTCATCCACCCCGAAGACGCCCCGCGTGCCGAACAGATCAAGCACCAGTGGTACGACCACGGCTGCGAGGGCCACTACGACAACCACTACCGCATCATCCGCCCCGACGGCGAGGTGCGCCACATCCACAACCGCGGCTATGCCGTCCGCGACCCCGCCGGCCACATCACCCGCATCGCCGGCCTCGCCGAGGACATCACGCACCGCGAACGCGCCCGTCTCGGCCTGGCCGAGAGCGAACAGCGCTTCCGCGAGATGGCCGAGAACATCGACCAGGTCTTCTGGGTCCGCACCATCGACACCGACAAGATCGTCTACGCCAGCCCCGCCACGCAGCGCCTCTGGGGTGTCGAGCCCGCCACGCTTCTCGGCTCGGTCGAGCACTGGCGCCGCCTCATCCACCCCGACGACCTCGATCGGGCCCGTGGATCCACCACACGCTGGATCGCCGACGGGTGCAAGGGCCAGCACACCGGCGAATACCGCATCGTCCTGGCCGACAAATCAGAACGATGGGTCGCCAGCCGCGCCAAGGCCATCGAAGGCCCCGACGGCAAGCCCACCCGCATCCTCGGCGTCACCGAAGACATCACCGACCGCGTCCAGGCCAAGATCGACCTCGAACGCTCCCTCGCCTCGCAGCGGCTGCTCCTCTCCGAGCTCGACCACCGCGTCAAGAACAACCTCGCCGGGCTGCTCGCGCTCATCGAGCTGAACGCCTCTCGACAGCCCAGCGTGCGTGGATTCGCCGAGGCCATCCAGCGCCGCGTTTCCTCGATGGCTTCGCTGCACGCGCTGCTCTCGGCCTCGCGCTGGGAGCCCGTCGACCTCGCCCAGCTCATCCACGCCCTGGTCCCCCCCGACGCGCCGGGCTCCATTTCCATCCACGGCCCGGCCACCGCCGTCCCCGCCAGCCGCGCCACCGCGCTCGGCATGGTCGTCCACGAGCTCATTTCCAACAGCACCAAGTACGGCGCCCTCGGCACCGTCGGCGGGCACGTCCGCGTCGATTGGTCCACCAACACCTGCCACGAAGGGCTCTGCCTCGATCTCCGATGGATCGAGGCCGCCGGACCCTCGATCGACGTCCCACCCGCACCGGGCCTGGGCTCCTCCCTCATCGACGGCTTCGCCCGCTTCGAACTCCGCGGCAAGGCCACCCTCACCTACCCACGCACCGGCGCCACCCACCGCCTCGAGTGCTGCCTCGTTGACGATCAGAGCGCCAGCACCAACGCCGCCCAGCGCGAAGTCATGGTCGGCGCGGGTCTGAACGGCAAGTAGCGCAACCCCAAAGGAAGAGAGGGGGACGGGAGAGGGAGGGAGGGGCCTCAACCTCCCGCGCACACCGACCCGAACGCCCCCAGCAGAGCCGTCAGGTCCAGCGTGTTGATTATGCCATCAAAGTTGATATCCCCGTTCGTGCCGGGGACGACCAGCCTCCCGAACGATCCGAGAACGACAACCAGGTCGCGCGTATCAACCGCGCCGTCGGGCGGTTCGCCCACGTCCGCCGCGCACGTGCCGGGCAGCTGCGCGAACGCGCCGCGATAGAAACCCCAGTTGGATTCGCCGAGCGAGTTGAACAGCCCGAAGACGTCGTGCCCGACCCCCGCCGGCGACCAGTAATCATGCGTGATTCCGAGCGTGGTCAGGTGGTCATGCAGCGCGACGTTCGCCGGCAGCGTGAAGTCCGCCTGCCCGATCAGTTGCCGCAGCAGCGCCCCGCCCGCGACGATCGAACCCGCGTTTGATTCCGCCCACACCCAGGGGCTCTGCGACAGAAAGTACGCCGGATCGTTCCCATACACCGTCGCGAATATCTGTTCCCGAAGTTCCAAAGGGATCGGCGAGCCCGGCGGTTCGTCCATGAAATCCAGCTGCAACGGGCCGGCTCCCAGCATCGACACCCCCGCGAACATCGAAGGGAACTTGAACCCAAACCGCGCCGCCCCGTAACCGCCCATGCTGAATCCCTCCAGCACCCGCCCGTTCCGCGCAGGGATCGTCCGAAAGACACGGTCCACCTCGGGGAGCAGCTCCCCGATCACCACGTCCTCCATCGGCGTCGCCCCGTCTTTCGAGTTGCACCACATCCCATAGGGCATCCCGTTCGGGAACACGATCAACATCGGTTCGATCTTCCCCTGGGCCATCGCCTGTGAAAACCACGACGTGAGCGGACCAATCCCCGTCAAGACGCTCCCTAAACCGTGCAGCCAGTACAGCACCGGGAAACGCCTCTGCGGCTGCTGGTCGTACGCCGGAGGCGTGTAGACGTGGTAGCTCACCGTCGTGCCCGCCGAGACGCTCTGGAACAGCCGCTGCTGCACCCGCGGCACGTTGACCGCGGGGGTCACCCACTGCGCGACGGCACTCGAAGCCAGCCCGAGCCCCACGAGCATCCCCGGCAGAATGCCGACAAAGCGCCGAGAGGTGCGGCCGAAGACATGCCGGGCCGGGCTTCCAAGATGAGTGAGTGTCTTCATGTTCCGGTCAACGGTTCGGTGGTGGATTTCTTGCCGTCGAAACGCCGATGCCCTACGAGCCCCGTCCGCCGGCCCCGCCGGAGCTGCCGGTCAAGTGATCGATCGTGGATTCGACCTGGGTCGATTGGATCGCCGTCAGCGCCCCCGCCATCTGCTCCACCGCCTGGATAAACGTCAGCAGGTTGTCCAGCCGCGCGTTGTGCGCCTTGAGCATCTCGGCGTCGTCGCCCTTCAACAACGCCGCGCTCACCCCCGCCTCGCCCGTCATATCCCGGATCTCGTACAGCGACGCCACCACCGGGTCGATCTCGCGCTTCTTCCGTTCCCGCGCGATCGTCGTGAACATCGCCCACACGTCCCGCTCGGCCTCGAAGTATTCCTTGCGGTCGCCGCGCTTGTGCGCCCGGTACACGATCCCCCAGTCCAGCAGCGCCCGCAGCGACATCGACGCGTTGCCGCGTGAGATCTGCAGCCGCTCCATCACATCGTCGGTGCACAGCGGCGCGCCGGTGATCATCAGCAGCGCGTGTACCTCGGCCATCGTGCGGCTGATCCCCCACGCCCCGCCCATCTTGCCCCACGCGGCGATAAAGCGGTCCTGCGCTTCGTTGACCAGACGGTCGACCGGGATGTGAGGAGAGGTTCGGGCCATGGCTCATCCAACGCCGACACCGACGCCGAAGCCGACGCACGCTCGCGGCACGGCGCGACCAACAACCATACGCCGTTCGAACCACAAACCCAAGAAACTTTCAGGAACTTCTGAAAGCAACTCTGCTCTGCGTATCTTGATTCCCGCTCCCTGGTCCTCGGCACTTTCCAAAGAAAAAAGGCGGCGCGCATCCGAAGACGCTGCGCCGCCCTTCCGGGGGGGCAAGGTAAAGTTCTCGTGAAGGAGTATACCGCGACAAACCGTCTTGTCCAGTCCGGATCGAGACATTCCAAGAAACCGGATACAGAAGTCAGAAACCAGGCGGATATCAGCCATTGAGCACGTCCCAGCACCCCGCCAGCCCGAGGGTCAGGCTCACCAGCCCATTGACCGTGAAAAACACCGGCGGCAGCCCGCCGCCCGCCCCACCCCCCGCCCCGCCCCGCGCCGCCGATCCGCGCCGCCACAGCACCCCGTGCTCCACGACGAGGAGCACCCCGACCGCCGCGACCGCACCCCAGAAAACACCCCCAATGCGCGGCTGCGTCAGGGCGAATCCAACCAGCAGCCCGAACGCCGAGACGTGCAGCACCCGGCTGATCCACAGCGCCGTACCCACTCCCAGCCGTGCCGGCGCACTGTGCAACTGGAGCCGTCGATCCACCTCGACATCCTGAACCGCGTACGGGATATCAAACCCGGCGACCCAGCACAGCACCATCCCGGCCAGCAGCCACAGGCCTTTTCCTTCGCCGCTGAACAGGAACGAGGGTTCGATCGCAATCGCCGCCGCCAGCGGTGACGCCGCCAGCGCCCCGCCCAGAAACACATGGCACCACGCCGTGAACCGTTTGGTAAAGGAGTACAGCGCGATCCACCCCAGCACCGGCACACTCAAGGCCAGCGGCCACGGGTTCGCAAAGAACACCCAGAAGAGCCCGGTCGCCGCGACAAACGCGGCCCCAAACCCCCCGGCAATCCGCACGGCGGCCCCTTCACTCAGCCGCCCCGAAGCAATCGCCCGTTGAGCCGTGCGCGGGTTCTCTTTGTCGAACCGCCAGTCGGCAATCCGGTTGACGAGCATGGCCCACGTGCGAGCGAGGAACATGCATAGCACGATGAGCCCGACCTGCCCCCCCAGCCGCCCCCAACCTTCCCCCCCGCCAGCCCCGCCACCAGACACCCCCCGAACCATCGGCGAAGCCAAAACCGCCGCCAGAACGGCAAACGGCAACGCGAACACGCTGTGGGCGAGTTTGATGTCGGAGAGGGCCAGGAGGAAGCCTGCCACGGCAGCCTTCGGTCCGAAAAAATTGTCCTTTCGGAAGGCGATTCTTGACTCCGGGTTCAAGTTTGAAAAAGCGCTTTCGGTCTCTGATACCATTGAAAAAAAACCGCCTGATCCTTTCAATCTTCAGGCCCTCGGAAAGGGACTTTTCAATGTGGCCAAGTTCGGTAAAGGGTAGCCCGGTCGGGACGCTTGAGCCAACCGAGGCCTGTGAACGGGTCTTCCGTTCGGGGCGTGTTGAAAGTCGTTTGGCTCAGGGATGGGCGTTTCATCCCCATCCGCTTCCACCCAAACTGAACCGCCTGGAGTTCCTCGACCGACTGAGTGACGAACACGAAGCGGCGCTGATCGCCATCAGCACCTTGCAGGGTGCCGCTCAGTCATGTCCGTTCAAGAACCTGCTGGTCGCCCCGTTGCTCAGCCGTGATGCGGTGACGTCGTCGCGCATCGAGAACACGATCGCAACCCCACGCGAGGTGGCGATGGTGGCCGCCGGCCAGACGCCGGCACGCGAGGAAGCGACAGAGGTGAACAACTACAGAAAAGCAGTGATGCATGGCCTCACTTCTCCCTTGCCGGTGTGCATGCGGCTGGTCAAGGAGATGCACCACATCCTGATGACGGGTGTCCGTGGCGGCGACCAGACGCCGGGAGAAATCCGAACGGTTCAGAACTGGATCGGCTCCGATGAGTCTGACTTTTCGTCGGCGAGATTCGTCCCGCCTCGACCTGGAGAACCACTTCTGGAATGCCTCAAGAATCTCGAGCAGTTCTGGAACGCGGACCCGCGGCTCTATGAAGACGGCACGAAGCGCCTGAAACCGCTGATCGAGATCGCCATCGCGCACTACCAGTTCGAGTGCATCCATCCATTCAGCGACGGGAACGGGCGGCTGGGGCGTGCGATCGCGGCGCTCTCGCTCGTACGATCCGGGCTCATTGATACGCCGCTGGTCTACATCAGCGGGTTCTTCGATGAGCGCCGCGATCGCTACTACGACCTCCTGCTTCAACTGAGCATGATCGGCGATTGGGTGGCCTGGTGTTCGTTCTTTCTGCAAGGCGTCGCGGCGCAGGCTCGGGACGCACAGGCCCGTGTCGGCCGGATCACCGATGAACGTGAACGTGTGCGACGGAGCCTGCAAAATCAAGGTGCCGCGGCACGGGTCTTTGGTCTGCTTGATCACTTGATCCAGCACCAATACACCGACGTGAAAATGGCCGCCGAGTTCATGGGCGTTGAGAAGCCGACGGCACGAGCCGATATCGAGAAACTCGAGATAGCGGGGTTTCTTGCCGAGCTCTCAGGGCAGTCCTATGCGCGCTACTGGGGTGCCGTTCCAATCTTCGAGATCATCGATCCGACGCCTCCGTCCCAACCCGCTGTTGCGCCGACGCTCCCCCACCCGCCAGATGCTCCTCCCACCGCACCTTGAGCCCGTGCTCCACTCCCAGCAGATCCAGCAAACGCCCCGCCACGAAGTCCACGATTTGTTCGACCTTCGTCGGCAGCAGGTAGAACCCCGGGTTGCACGGGCACACGATCGCCCCGGCAAGGGTCAGCGTCTCCATCGCGCGGATGTCGATCAGGGTCAGCGGCGCCTCGCGGTGCGCGATGATGAGCTTCATCCGCTCCTTGAGCGCCACCGCCGCGGCACGGGTGACCAGGGTGTCGCCGGTGCCGCAGGCGATCTGGTTCATGGTGTTCGATGAGCACGGGACGATGACCATGCCGTCGTGCCGGAACGAGCCCGAGCCGATGGCGGCGCCGACATCGCGGGCCGGGTAGTAGTGCAGGCCGGCGGCCTTCAGGTCCGTCCCCGCCGGAAGCTCCGCAAGAGTGGCCAGCGAGGCGGCGTCGAGCCGCTCGATGCCGAGCTCGTCGAACAAGAGCCTCTGGCCATAGGGTGAAACGCACAGGTGGCACTCGTGCCCGGTGCGGAGAATCTCGGCGACGACCCGCTGCGCGTACGCCGCGCCTGAGGCACCGGTGATGCCGATGACGTAGCGACGCCTGGCCCCCACCCGGGGGGCGCGCGACGCGGGTCCGTCGCTGCGAGCCCGCGGTTCGGAGTTTGGTGATTCACCTGGCATCTCAGCATCATTCGAGCGGTACGGCGGCACCGATTCGCGGAGCGGTCGAACCCGCTCTTATTCGTAGACTTCGCGCCGATGAGCGATGCTCACCACGAGCACCCTTGCATCGTCGTCGTCCACGCGATAGACCACACGCCAATCGCCGACGCGATACCGATGGTAGGAAGCGAGCGCACCTCTCAATCGCTTGACGTTGTTGCCGCGGCGTGGAGCCGTCTCGAGCGCCTTAAAACACCGCGCGAGTTTTGCCGCCAGGGGCCGCGGTGCCGACTGGAAGAACTCAGCGGCCTCCGGTGCCAGGATCACCTCAAACATCGCGGCGGACGCCCCTCCAGGCCCGCCCCTTGCCCGCGACGATGGCTTTCTCCGAGGCGGCGATCCGGGCCACCAACTCGGGCCGCTCGAGAAAAGCGACATAGTCCGCGAGCGAAGCCAGCCGCGCCGGGGGCAGTCGGTCGATGGATTTCTTGATCTCGCGCCGGAGCGTGGTTGGAGCCATGAGTAATTCTAGACATGCGCCACGCTGAACCGCGTGACGCCGCGCCGTGTCGAGATGTGGCCTGGCCCCGCGGGGGGATGCCGGCGCGCTTGGCTCCTCAATCGGCCTACGGCCCGACAGCCCGCTTCGACGGTCCGCGCCGCCTTCTGCGACCGCCCCCGACCCCCCGGCGGGATTCCCGCCCGCACGGGCCGACACCCGATACTCTTGTTTCGACCAAGCGAAACGGACCCCGCCCATGACGACACCACGCCATCATCCACGCACGTTCGCGGCACTCACCCTGCTGGCGGCCCTCGCCGCACTCTCCGGCTGCGCTGGCTACGCCAACTATCCGCGCATCGGCCCCGACGATGTCGCCGTGAACAACCCGAACGTCGCCCCCACGCCCGAGGCGGCGTTTGTCGCCCTGCGATGGGTCATCCGTCGCCACCCGATCGAGGGGCCGTACACCATCAACATGCCCGCCGGCACGTACCGTCGCACCGGCGAGCGGGTGATCCAACTGCTGGGCGACCCCGACGCGCGGCTGCTCACGCCGCAGACCCAGGGCCTGCCTTGCTATCACGTGAAGCAGGTGTGGATCCGCGGCGAGCGCGCGACGGTCGAGGTGCTGCGTCCGGTGCTGCGGCCGCCGATGGACTTGCCGTCTGGCGCTCCGAACTCGCCGCTGTACCAGAGTTTTTGGGTGAAGTGCGAAGCGGGCTGGAAGCCCTGGCGCGTGGTGCATGCGCGGGCGTGGCCGATGGGGGCGGACGCGCCGCCGAACATGTCGGGCTGGCCGGATGAGCCGCCGCCGCCGGGGAACAGGTTGGCCGATCCCGCGACGGGGATCGGTGCGGACCTGAACTCGCTGCGCGGGGCGAACTGGCCGGAGCCGGAGGCGGTTCCCACCGAGGATGTGCCGCCTGAGAGTGTGCCGGTGGAGGGCGCGCCGACGCCGTGAGACGGGGCACTGGTGGCACCGGTCTCCGCCGCTGCTGACGACGCCCGAGGAGCGAGCCGGAGCGTGAGCGACGGGTGCCTGGAGCAGCGAAAGTCCAGCGCATGTTCAACCCACTGGCTCGCGCTCGGGGCTCGTTTTCGTGCATATCGCGGGCGGCCCAAGGTACCCCTTCGCCTACAATCCTCCCCTTATGGCCCAAGCCCCCGCGCAACCCGAGCCCGCCGCCAACCTCGTGTCGGCCTATGCCCCCGGCAGCAAGGTCCGCGTCACCCAGAAAATCCCCTTCGGCAAGGGCGACCGCACCGTGACGATCGAGGGCGTCGTGGTCCGCTACGGCCAACAGAAGACCGGCTCGTGGTTCGCCCACGCCAAGGACGACAAACTCTGGCTCGACCGGCTCGAACTCCGGCGAGACGACGGCGAAGTTGTGGTGTGCAATCTGGATCGGTACAGCGTGGTTGAGCGGGTGGGATGACTCGGTCTCGCATCGAGTCCGGGGATTTCGGTGAGGGCACGATCTGGGGCACGAAATTGATCGTGCACGGATGAATCGTGGGACGCGTGTCGGATGCGCTCGCAGCGGGTGCAGAGTCACGAAGCCGTCGCGCCGGACATCCATGAAGCTGGCTCGGAAACGGCGCGGCGACGGCGAACCGAATCACATTGGTGCCGCCGAAAGTGGGGGCACGGGCACAACACGCCGCGCTGTGGTACTGATTCACAGCCCGTGCCGACCCCTCAATCCCGACCAATCCCCCCTCCCTCGCCCGCGGCCTCCCCGGTTCCCCCGGCACCCCCGGTCCTCCTGTTCACCGCCTTTGAGCCCTCCGGCGACGACCACGCCGCCGCGGTCATCCTTGAAATCCGCAAGCGCCATCCCCACGTCTCCATCTTTGCCTGGGGCGGGCCCAAGATGGCCGCCGCCGGGGCCACCATCGTCGCCCGCACCGGCGACCGGTCCGTCATCGGCCTGCCCGGCTGGGGCGTCATCAAGCACTACCGCCGCGTCTTCAAGGACATCGACGCCTGGCTCCGCGCCAACAAGCCCACCCTGCACATCCCCGTTGATTCACCCGGTGCCAACTTCCCCGTCGCCAAGATGGCCAAGCGCGCCGGCGTCCGCGTGGTCCACCTCGTCGCGCCGCAACTGTGGGCCTGGGGGCCGTGGCGTGTCAACAAGCTCCGCAAACGCACCGACCTCGTGCTGTGCATCCTCCCGTTCGAAGAGGACTTTTTCCGCACCCGCGGCGTCCGCGCCAAGTTTGTCGGGCACCCGTTGTTTGATGAGCCGCTCGATATCGCCGCACTCGACGCGCAAGCGAAGAAACTGCCGGAGGGCGAACTGAGGATCGCCCTGTTCGCCGGCTCGCGCACCACCGAGCTGCGCCGCAACTTCCCCGTCCTGCTCAAGACGTTCCGCGAACTGAAGCGACGCTACCCCGGCGTCGTCGGCGTCTTCGGGGCGACGACCGAGGCGGTGCGGCAATCTCTCTACGACCGCTCGAAGCAGTGGGGCGGCTGGCCCGAGGGGCTCGACTGCGTCGCCGGCCAGACCGACACGGTCGTCCGCTGGTGCGACCTGGCGCTGGTGAAGTCCGGCACGGTGACGCTGCAGATCGCCAAGCAGGCTAAGCCGATGGTGATCTTCTACAAGGCGAGCAAGCTCGCGTACCACGCGGTGGGGCGGTGGATCATCTCAACGCCGTACATCGCGCTGCCGAACCTGATCGCGGGCTACGAGATCATCCCCGAGCTGGTGCCCTACTTTGACGGCCCGGAGCGGTTGATCGAAGCCGCCGACGAACTCATCAGCGACCCCGCGGCGCAGGAGACGCAGCGCCGGGCGCTCCGCGGCGTGATCGCGAGGTTCGCGGGCCGCCACTGCGGCGAAGAGGCCGCCGCGGCGATTTGTGAGGAGGCGGGGTTGTAGCAAATGTGCCACGATGCTCTGCGCTCCGCCCAGCGTCGTGTCGACCGGTCGGCTGCGCACTGGCGGAAGCTCACACGACGGGCCGCGGACGGCCCATCGTGGCACACCGCGACGGCGTACCCGGTCACCACCGCCGCGCGAGTGTCCAGTGCGAGAACAGGTCATTCTCGAGGTCCGAACCCTTCTGCGGCCCGTCGCCGTCGGGATCATCGGCCCAGCCGAGGAGGCGGCCCATCCGCCGCGCCGCTTCGTGGTCGGTGCGATCGAAGGCGATCACCTCGAACCCCGCCGCTTCCAACTGTTCGCGCGTGAAGGGGCAGCGCCCGTCGCTCCACGGCTTGTACGGTTCGCCCGGCTTCGACGGCGCGGGCGAGAGGTTGTAGATCATGAACATCCCGCCGGGGCGGAGCACTTCGTGGACCGCGGCGAGGTAGCCCGGCGCGTCGGTGCCGAGGTCGACGAGCATCCGCTTGTCGACGGGCTTGCCGTCGGGCGGGCTCGGGTTGATGTAGCCGTTCTTCAGCGTGTTCTTCGAGATGAACAGGTCAAACGGTGCCTTGATATACACCGCCTGGGTTACCCCACCCCCGATGATGTTCGGCGTCCCAACGGCGTTCAGCAGCGTCACCGGGGTGCAGTGTGGATCAACCGGGAACCGCCCCGTCCGCAGCCGGATGGACCCCGGCGGCCCGAAGCAGTTCTCGGCAGCGAGCAAGCCGATATCACCCGGCTGGTTGTAGAGCCGCTCAAGGCTCGTATCGGTCTCGATGCCCACGACGTGCGCCCCGTTGATCGCCATCAGCCGCAGGTGCCCGATGCCGCCGTAGCCGTAGTCGAGCACTCGCTTGCGCTGCCAAGCCCCGACGGATGAGAAGCCGGCGTCGTCCGGCGCGTGCAGCGCCAGCAGCTCGATCGCGCGGACATATCCCAGCGGGCTGCCGTAGCGCGTGTTGTAGTAATAATCCTCATCGAGCACGCGCTCTTCAAGCACGGCGCGGGCCGCCTCGGGCAGCGCTTCACGCTCCGCCAGCGTGTGCCACGCGCGGTTGGCCCGGTCGAGGTACAGCGTCCGCGGCTGCGCCCGAGGGAGATGCCCCGCCGCCTTGAGGAAGCCCCGCGCCAACGGCGTGTTCACCTCGGGCCCGAGCCGCTCCGCGTCGCCGAACACTCGGAGCATCCCTTTGCTCGGATCGGGTCGCGGAAACGAAGAATCCGCAAGCTGATGCAGCCGCGGCTCGGCTCGGTCGCGTTTCGCGCACCCGACGGCCATACCCCCTGCCAAGCACCCCGCCGCCGCTGCGGCCAGTCCCAGCACCCACAACCCAAAGTGTCCACGGCTCACCATGACGGCCTCCTGAAGAGTCAGCCCGGCATCATCGTCGGCGTCCTCGCCATCGTACCGCCGCAACCAGCCGCGCCTGTGTGCTACCGCCCACCCGCGGAGTCGATGCGGATGCGGAGCTGCCCGCCACTTCGTGCCTCCGTGCCTGCGTGCCTCGTTGCCTTCATCCCCTATTCTTCCGACCAATGCCGTCGAAACGCACCAAGTCCGGCTCGCGCGCTTCCGGTGCCTCGCGCTCACGGCGCGGCGCCGGTCGATCCGGCGGCGGGTCCACCCCCTCGCTGTTCGCCGGCCTCCGCATTCCGACCACCTCGTCAAGCACCACCTCGACGAGGGGCTCGGGCGGGCTCTTCGCCCGAGGGGGACCTTCGTCGTGGAACAGCGGGACCGCCGGGCTCGCCTCGGACCAGTCCTACCTCAGACTCTCCACGCGCCCGCTCCATGTGCTCGTGTTTCTTCTGCCGCTGATCCTCTTCTACGAAGCCGCGGCAGCGTTCCACGTGCTGGGCGGGAGCGGTGCGGGGGACGGCGGAGCAGCCGTGGTCGAGGAGACCATCCGCGCCCGGCGCATCCTCGCCGACTTCTTCGCCGTCTTCGATGTCGGCGGCATCTACCTCCCCGGCATCCTCGTCTTCGTTGTCCTCATGCTCTGGCATGTGCTCACCCGCGACCCGTGGCGCATCCGCGGGCGCGTCATCTGGATGATGTTCCTCGAAGCCCTCATCTGGACCCCGCCCATGCTCGTCCTCGGGCAGGTGCTCTACAAACTGCTCAGCGGCAGCATGGGCGCCAGCCCACCGGTCACCGCCGGGCTTGAGTTGCTGGCCGCGAGCGCCGCGGGGGCGGGTGGGGTGGGCACCGGTGCCGAGGGCGGCGCGGACCTTGCTCAGCGCTCACTCATGGCCCGCGCCGCCATCGCGGTCGGCGCGGGGCTCTATGAAGAGATGCTCTTCCGCATGGTCGGCATCGCCCTGTTCCACCTCATCCTCGTCGACCTCATCGGCATGGGCTCGAAGAAAGGCACCATCCTCGCCGTCGTGCTGGCGGCCCTGGCGTTCGCGTTCTATCACGACGTGACCGGGGCGGCGTCCGTGGGCGGTGCCGACGTCTCGAGCCACGTTCGCTGGGCCGACGCCGGCTTCTTCGTCTTCGCGGGCATCTACTTCGGCCTCGTCTACGTCTGGCGCGGCTTCGGGGTGGTCGTCGCGGTTCACACGCTGTATGACCTCGCGGTGCTGGTGTTCCTGAAGCCGCCGCCGGTCGTCTGACGATCGCGCGTTGATTCGGTGGGGCAAGGCTGGAACCTGCCCAGCAGCAACGCCCGCAAAGCAGAACCCCGACCGTCAGGGAGGGGTCGCGAATGCCGGCGATTCCCGACCCCTCCCGAACGGTCGGGGTTCCGTTCTGAGGTCTTCTGCATCGCAACCGGAATCCCGCCCCACCGTGAAAGCCTACGATTCTTCATGCACGCACAGGCCCAGAGCGCGGGGTCCGATGGTCGCGCCGAGGGCGTGCCGCGGGCCACTTTCCGGGCGTGCCATCGCATGACGCACAAACGTGAGTTTGACGCCGTGTACGCCGCCAAGGCCCGCAAGTCGCCGCCTTCGACGACCGGGGCGGGGGGCGGAGGGCGGGCGGCGGGGGGCGGGGTTTCGATGCCCGCCGGGGCGATCACCGTTTTCGCTTCACGCAACGGCCTGCCACATTGCCGCCTCGGCCTGAGCGTCGGCCGGCGCGTGGGGTGTGCCGTGGAGCGCAACCGCATCAAGCGTCGGCTCCGCGAGGCCTTCCGCGTCGCCCGACCCGCGTGGGACGCGACCGCGTCGGCACATGCGCCCGCGGACGGGCTCGACCTGGTGATCAACGTCCGCCCCCACCGCCCCTGTGCGCCGGCCCAGTACGCCCAGATGCTCGATTGGTGCGTCGCGGAGTTGCGTTCGGTGCTTGACAAGCGATCGCGCCGCCGGGGCGGGCGAACGCCTTCGGATTCCGAGCCGTGAGCGTCGAGGCGCGTCCATCACCCGTCCCGCCCGCTTCTGCATGGCGATGGATCAATCTGCCGTTCCTGGCGCTGCTGGGCTTTTACCGGGTGGCCTTGGCACCGCTCATGGGCGGGCACTGCCGGTTTCATCCCTCGTGCAGTGTGTACGCCGTGGAGGCGTTCCGCACCCGCAATCCCCTGTCGGCGTTCTGGCTGACCGCGCGCCGTCTGCTCCGCTGCCACCCCTGGGGCGGCGCGGGGTACGACCCGGTGCCGCCGGTGCGCGATGGCTCGCCCGAACCGAGCGGCACTGGAAGCGTCGAAAGTCCGCGCCCTTGAAGCGGGTCGTGGAAGAAGACCATGCAGCCCACGCCGACGATGAGCGGAGCCCGCGAAGTGAATCTTCGCGCTGCGGATATGTGCGGTCATCGACGCTAGGTCTGGTCGTGGATCAGCGACGATCCACACGCAATCCGCACCTTCGTCGAAGACGCCTCAGGTACGGCTTCGTCACGTTCCCGACATTCCATTCCCACCCCCAACCCCATCCCCGATCCGTGATGCCCGACTCCCGACCTCCGACTCCCGACTCCCGACACCCGCCCCCCCGGCCACATCCAACCACCTTCGCGACATTTCACACCGTTTTCGCGCCGGTTTGCTCAATCCCGACCCACTGATGGGCGAAAGTTAGCGTACGCTATCCACGCTTTGCCGATGCACAAGTGACCCGGCTGTCCGTCCCCCACTTCGTGCCTCTGTGCCTCAGTGCCTTCGTGCCTTTCCCACATGACCCGCCTCCCGAAGGAACTCCGCAAGACCCAGCTTCTCGACGCCGCGATCGCCCTGTTCGCGCGGCTGGGCTACCAGAGCGCCACCACCGCCGAGCTAGCCAAGGCCGCGGGCGTGACCGAGCCGATCATCTACCGGCACTTCCGCAGCAAGAAGGACTTGTTCATCGCCGTCATTGATCGTGCCGGCGAATCGACCCTCGAAATGTGGGACCGCCAGCTCCGCAGCTCGCAGGGCCCCGCCCAGCGCCTGCGCCGACTCATCGGTGCCAACCCCATGGTGCGTGACCGCGGCCGCGGGATGTACCGCGTCATCGCCCACGCCACCATGGAGATCGAAGACCCCGACATCCAGGCGGCCCTGCGTCGGCACATCACCACGCTGCACGAGTTTGTCACCAACGAAGTCCGACGCGCCCAGGATTCGGGTTCGGTCTCCAAGGCCTTCAGCCCTGAGATCACCGCGTGGACGCTGCTCCACCTGGGCCTGGGCTACGGCATCCTGGCTCCACTCAACATCCCCGGCCACGCCGAGGATGACCGCGGCATGCGCGTCCGCGACGTGGTGACGCGGCTGATGCTCGGGCCGAAGGCGACCGAGCAGCCGGAGGGGATCGCGGCGGTCGGGCGCGGTGATGGCGATCAGCCGCCGGGGTGAAAGCGCTTTCGACAACGAGTTGAGTCGCACCATGCGCGAGCCCCGAGCGCGTGCGAAAGGGTTTGAATCCGCCACTTCATAGGGGCGCGGAAACCCGTGGGTCACGCTCCGGGCTCGTGACCGGTGCGTCTGCACGATGTCGGCGCGGCTCACCTTCGTTGAATCCTTATGTTCGCCTACACTCCGCCGACCGCGCCAAGGCCGCGCGTTTGCCTCATCCCCGCGCGCCGATGCCGATCTCAACGCACATCGCTGATCCTCGTCGCGCCCGCCTCGCGCTGGCCGCGGGCGCGATCGGACTGTTCTTGAACATCCCCGCCCACGCGCGAGCGACGCCTTCAGGCAGCACATCCGCACCCAACTCCACCTCCCTCACCCCCACTGCCCCCACCGCCACCACCCTTCCCTCCCCGGTCGCCGGGCGCACCATCACCTTCGGCGTCGACAGCCAGTACCAGCCCGTCGAGTGGACCACCCCCGACGGCGAGCCGCGCGGGTTCCAGATCGATCTCATCCGCGCCATCGCCGACGCCGCCGGGTTCGAGCTGCGCTTCGTTTCGTCGGATTGGAGCCAGGTCCGCGAGGGGTTCATGGCGGGTCGCATCGATTGCGTCGGCATGGCCGTCGAGCCCTCGCGCCGTGACTACGCCGACTTCAGCGTCCCGCACTCCATCGCCGCCTCGGAGCTTTACGTCCGCACCGGCACCACCACCATTGACTCGGTCGATGACCTCGCCGGCAAGGAAGTCATCGTCGAATCCGGCGCGGCGTCCGATGAGTGGCTCAGCGCCCGCCACCCCGGCGTCACCATCGTCCGCGTGCCCGACGAAACCGACGCCGTCACGCTCCTCGCCTCGGGCAAGCACGACGCGGCGATCCTCACGCAGATCGGCGGCCGCGCGGCGATCCGCTCGCGTGCCGTCTCGAACGTCACCACCGTCGGTCCGTTCGTTTTCGCGCTGGATTACTGCTTCGCCGTGCGCGAGGGTGACGAGGCGCTGCTCGGGGCCATCAACCAGGGCCTGGGCATGCTCAAGGCCACGGGCGGATACAACCGCATCTACGACCGCTGGTTCGGTGCCACCGACCGCGACACGATGCCGCTGCGAGACGTGCTCAAGTGGGCCACGATCGTGCTGGTCCCCCTTACGATTGGTGCGCTCGCGGTGGTGTTGTGGACCCGCACGCTGCGTCGGCGCGTGAGAGACCGCACGCGCGAGCTCGAGCGCGAAATCGCACGGCGCGAGCAGTGGGAGCGCCGCCAGACCTTCATGCTCCGCGAGCTCGACCACCGCTGCAAAAACACGCTGAGCACGGTGCTCTCGCTGGCCGACCTCACCGCCTCGGCGACCTCGAACGTTCCCGCCTTCCACGCCGACTTGGCCCGGCGTGTCCACGCGCTCGCACGCTCGCACGAGGCGCTCGCCGTGAACAAGTGGGACGGCGTACACGTGCTCGATCTGGTCCGCCGGCTGTCGGGCCCTTACGCCGGGCCCGAGACCCCGCGCATCGACGCCGACGGCGACAACCCCATGCTCCCGCCCGAGGCCTCGCAGCCGCTGTCGCTGGTGCTCAACGAACTCGTGTCGAACTCATCGAAGCACGGCGCGCTGGCACGCCCCGCGGGGGTGGTCGAGGTCTCATGCGCGGCATCGGGCGTAGAAGGGTTCACCCTCACCTGGCGCGAGCCGTATCTGGTTCCCGCAGGGCAGAGCACCGGCCACGGTTCCAGATTTCTTGAAGATTCGGGCGCTCCCGCGTCGGCGGCACCGGCGACAATCGCACCGCCGAACACCGCCGCGGCGGTGGCGGCAGCCCCGATCACGCCGCGCCTGGGCCTGTCGCTGGTGAAAGCGCTGGTGGAATACGAAATGGGCGGCACGCTGAGCGTCCGCGCCGAGCAAGGACAGTTCCAGGCCGTCATCACCGTTCACGCGCCCAAGCGAAGCGAACACCCCGCGGGTGCCTGAGGCGACCGAGCCCGCGATGCGGGTTCAGGCTGGCTGCCAGTTGCACCGCGCCACTGACGCGCGGTGCGAAGGCGCCGACCGCAGCCCTGCCAGCAGCGACAGCGTCGCCGACGCGCCCAGCCACAGGACGGGCAGACACCACAGCGTCCACACCGCGTTCGCCGCGCCGTCGGTGCGGATGAACGGCATCGCCAGGACCGCGTCGTGAACAAACACCGCCCCCGGAACCGCCAGCAACAGGCACAACGCGGCGAGCACCGCCGCGCGCGTCAGGTGCCGTTCGCGGCTCAGGTTCGTCCGTGAAGTCGTGAAAGTCATCGCGTGTCTCCGTGGTTGGTTGTTCGTCCAAGGCGCGACGCGCGCGGCGCGCGGCGATGGCGCCGATCGACCGATCGCGCCGGTGCCGATCCATTCCCGCAATCCTCACAAGGTTCTCACACCAGCGACCCGTTCAACCATGGCTTGCATCACGGCCCAGCCGAGGCTGAGAATCACCCCCGCGGCGAAACTGATTTGGGAAACGCCTTCGCCGCGTTGCAGTGAAAGAGCCGGAAAGTCGGCTCGCGCGCGCTCGGCTCCCAAGAGAAACGGCCCACCAACCGTCTACCGAACCACCTCGCGTGCAACAAACGGCCCGATCCCCGGAACAATGCACCGTCCGCCCCGACCGCCCTCACCCCCCCAAAGCCACCCCGCACGAGGCCTCACCATGCGCCATGCCAGCACGCTTCTCACCTCACGCCGCGTGATCCTCCCCGCCATGTGCGCCGCCCTTGTGCTTTTCGTTGGCACACCGCGCGGCGTGCTCGGCGCGGACGCCCCGGCTCCCGCCCCCGCCGCCACCACGCCACCGCCCGCTCCCGATCTCACCGCGCCCGACGGCGTGCTCGCGCAACTGAACGACTCGCGCTTCGCCCGCTCCATCAGCGCGGACGAGTACACACAGATGCTCAAGGTGGTCGAAGCCGCCTCCGCCGCCGCGCCCAGCGATGGCAAGTGGCACACCGCGCGGGCGGCGATCGAGGGCCGCCTCGGCAACAAGGAGCGCGCCGTCGAACTCGCACAGCAGGGCGCCAAGGCCGCGCCCAACGACCCGCGCTCGCACTACTGGCTCGGCAACGCCCTCTTTGAGAACATCGAAAACGTCGGGATGTTCTCCAAGATGGGCGTCGCCACCGACGGCGAAAAGGCTTATCTCAAGGCCATCGAACTCGACCCCGATTTCATCGAGCCCCGCTTCGCGATCATCCAGTTCTACATGAACGCCCCCTCGATCGCCGGTGGCAGCCTCAAGAAAGCCCGCCAGCAGGCCCAGGCGATCATCGAGGTGGGCAAGACCCGCGGTGCCGAACAGCCCCACGGCGCCCGCGCCATCAGCAGCGGCCACTCGATGCTCGCCATGATCGCCGGCAAGGACGAAGACTGGGACGAGGCCGCCAAGCAGCACCGTCTCGCCTCGCAGGCCGCGATGGAGCCGAAGGACAAGTTCAACGCGCTCACCGGATTGGGCCTCATGCTGGTCCGCGATCGCAAGGACGCCCACGGCGCGCTCAAGATCGCCGACGAAGCCCGCGCCCTCGGCGTCGCCGACGACTCCACCGCCGACTTCATCACCGGCCTGGCCCGCCAGCAGCTCGGCGAATGGGAACCGGCGGTGGCTGCCTACCGAGAAGTCATCCGCAAGAACCCCGCCGCCATGAACAGCCGCTTCGGCCTCGCCGAATGCCTGGAAAAGACCGGCGACAAGGCCGGCGCGGCCGCCATGTACGAAGAGTTCGCCGCCAAGTTCCCCAACGACAAACGGGCCGAGGACGCCGCGGCCCGCGCAAAGAAGCTCCGCAAGTCATTGAAGTAGCGAGAGCGGCGTCACAACGCTCGATCAGGGCTGGACGATCGTCGCACCCAGATACTCGGCCGTCCGCGCCGCCGGGCCGTCCGCGCGCAGCAGCAGCACCTCGGCCCGCGCGCCCGAAGCGAGTTGGTCGGAGTTGAGCACGATGAACCCGTCGAGCAGCTTCACCTCATCGCGTTCCAGCGCGGGGTTGTCGAGCCACATCACCAACAGCGCCCCGCCGCGCTCGAACACCAGCGTGATGATGCGTTGGCCGTCCGGGGCGGCGGGTCCGCCCGGACTTTGAGCCCCGGGGGCTGCGGCCGCCGGACTTTGAGCGCCCGAGCCCGCCAAACGCGCCGACATCCCCAGCGTGCTCATGTCAAACTCCGCACCTTTGACGGGCCCCAGCCGAGCCTCGGCGGCCCGCAGCACCAGGGTCAGCCGGTCCAGCTTTGGCGCTTCGGTCGAGTCCGACACATAGCGCGACGCCGCGGCTTCGTCGCCGCGGTTGAGCTCGACGAACATCCGTCCCATCGCCGGCGCCAGGCTGTTCCGCAGCGCGTAGAACGTGGACAGCGGCCCGATCGACATCGCCACCTGCGTGGTCGCGGTGATAAGTCCGAGAAAAAGCCCGATCAGCGCCGGCACGCGCCCTCGAACCGCACCCTGGCTCCGCTCGATCTGTTTCAGCGCCGTGTACCCAAGCACCGCCGCGACGATCCCGAGCACCGGCAGCGCCAGCATCGCCCACATCGCGTGTACCACCCCAACCAGCGCCAGCAAGATCGCCACGACGCACCCAGACAAACTCAGCAGCGCCAACATCCCCGCCAGCGCGGCACGCCCCGAAAGCGGCACGGCGGCAGCGGCAGCAACAGCGGGCTTCGGCGACTCGGGCATAGGGGAGGACGGTACGCGCCGACGGTGTCTTTGGGCCACTGATACGGGTCACTGCTCGAACTCGTGTGCGCGAAGCCGTCACTGAGCCGCTTTGGGCGAAGTGACGGATCAGCACACGCCTTCGGTTGATCAGAAATCCGTACGACCCGTCCGCGGGTGAGTGCGATCACTCCGAAAGCGCCGGAAAACCCAAATCCCAGCCAGAAAAGGCACTGAACTGAAGCCAGGTCAGCGGCACATTCGTCGGCCCTGGGTGCCCGCAATCGAATCCCATCCCAAACATCGCCCCACCCCACCGCCTCCCAAACTCCCGGGGCAACTCACGACCCTCCTGCCGGTATGGTGGAGTTCGATGCGGCTTCGCGGATTCATCCCGCTCCTTCTGGCCTGCGCCGCGGCGCTCAGCGCCCTCGCGCTCACCGTTCTCGCCCGCCCCGCCCGCGCCGTCTCGGACCTCCCCGACAACCCCAATCTCCGCACCGGGCTGCTGGGCAACGGCATGCGCTACTTCCTCGTGCGCCACCCCGCCCCCGCCGGCGCGCCGGAGCGCATCGCCATCGCCGTGCGCGTGATGGCCGGCACCGTGAACGAAGACGACGCCCAGCGCGGCAGCGCCCGCGCCCTTGAGATGTCCGCACGCCGCGCCGTCGCCGAGGCACCCTCGAGCGCCGTGCTTCGAAGCGTCGGCGTCGTGCCCGAGAACGACACCGACTCGAGTTTCGGGTTTGAGGCCGTCTCGCTGGTTTTCGCGGTGCCGGCCGCCGACAGCAAGACCGTGCGTGCCGCGCTCGAGAGCACCGCCCGCGTGTTCGCCCCGCCGACGCCCGCGATCACGCCCGAATCGCTTCGCGATCTGCTCGCCCTCTCCGACCAGCGCGAGCGCGCCGGTGCCGGCCCCGGTATGCGGGCCAACCAGGCGCTCTTCCCCAAGCTCCTCCCCGGCACCCGCCTGGCCCAGCGCCTGCCCATGGGCCCCGGCTCGGTCTCGCCCGACCTGACGCCCGAGCGCGTCGAGGCCTTCCGCGCCGCGTGGTTCGTCCCATCGAACGCGTTCGTTGTCGTCGCGGGCGCCGGCGTCGAGACCCCCGAGCTCGAAGCCATGGTCCGCGCCGTCTTCGGCCGCCTCGCCTCGCCGCCCCGCCCCGAAGCGATCCCCGCGGGCGACCTCGAGTCGCGCGAACGCCGAGCGCTGGTGCAGGCGGATCGCGGGCTCACCGGCGATTTCGTGCAGCTGTCGCGCACCTTCTCCGCCGGTGCCCGCGGCATCGATTCAGTTTCCGCCTTCGCCGACGATCTGGCGACGCGGCTGGCGCTCGAAGCGCTCGACGATCGTCTGGAGCGCATGCAAGGTGAGGGCCAGTGCGCCGCCGCGGGCTGGCGGCGGACCGTCTTTGGAAGGCCGAACTCGGCGCTGGGGCTGTGCGCGGCGATGCTCGGCGGTCCCTCCGGCAGCGCCGCCGAGCTGGCCCGCTGCCTCGCGGGGGCGGTGCGCTCGATCCAGGAATCCGGCATCGCACCGGCGGAGCTCGACGACGCCCGCGCCGTCGTCCGTGCGGCTTTGGAGGCCGAGGCCCGCGCCGAAGCGGGCCTGCCGCCCGAGAAGGTGGCGATGCGCTACGCCGAGATGGTGATGCAGCGCGACACGCCGATGTCGGCGTCGCAGCGTGCCGAGCTCGCCGACCGTCTGCTCGGGCGCATCACCGCCGCCCAGGCGGCCGAACAGCTGAAGCGCCGTCTTGATCTCGCCTCGGCGACGATCATTGCGCTGCTGAGCGACGCCGAGGCACCCGCCGAAGAAGCCGACGCCGACCCCGACCCGGAGCGCGTTGCGGGTGAGCCCGTGCGACTGCGGCAGACGCTGCTCGACGCGCTCGACACGCCCGCGCCACCCCCGCCGTTCGCGCCACCGGCGGCGTTGGCGCACGCCGCGCCGCTCGTCGTACCGATCGGCGCACCCCTCGCGCCGCCTCTGGCCCCCCCCGTCCAACCCGGCCCGGCGTCGGAAGCGCGGGGCGCTCCCGCCAACCTCAACTCCCAGGCGGGCATCGCCGCCGCACCGACCGCCGAGGCCGCGCCCGCTGAAACGGCTTCTCGAAAGATCGAATCCGCCCGGCACGCAGCGACCGCCACGACACCAGCCTCGACACCCCCCGCGCCCGCCACGCCCGCGCTCGCGGCAACGCCCGCGGCCCCGGATCACATCGCCGAAATCACCCGCGTCGAGCTCCATCCGCCCAGCGGCGTCCTCACCGCCGAGCTCTCCACCGGCGTCACCGTCCGCCACCGTGCCATGGACGCCGACGACCGTGTCGAGATCCACATCGCCTTCGCGCGCGGCCTGAAGGATGAACCCGCCGAGCGCCGCGTCCTTCTCTACGCCGCCGCCGCCGCCCTGCGCGAGCCTGCCTTCGAAGGTCTCGACGCCGCGGCCCTGCGCCGCGAGATGGGCACCAAAGGCGTGACATGGGAGACGTCGGTCGAAGCCGACGCCGTTTCCATCGCCATCACCTCGACCACGCGAGGCGTCGATGCCGCCTTTGAGCTCATCCGCCGCCTCTCTGCCAACATCGTGCTCGAACGGACCGTCTTTGAGCGCTTCCGTTCCCGCATGGGGTTCCTGGCGGGCCAGCTCGACCGCGTGCCCGAGCAGGCCCTCGCCGACTTCTACACCCGCGGCGCCCACCCCGGCGACGAGCGCGCCCGCCTGCCAACCCAGGCCGAGATCGCCGCCCTCACCCTCGAACAGGCCCGCGAGTTCCTGCCCACCGTCTTCCGCGACGCAGCGGTCCGCGTCACCATCGTCGGCGACATCGACCGCGCCCGCGCGCTCGATCTCGCTTCGCGCTGCTTCGGGCCGGTCGCTCGCGCCGCCGGCACGCAAGCCGAGCGAGCGGGGCTCCTCCCCGTCGCCGCCGGCCCCGTCGAGCTCACGCTCGACATCCTCACCGCTGATGACCGCTCCGCGGTGCTCGAGGGATTCGTGCCCGAGCCCAGCGCCGACGCGGTGACCCGGCGCTCTCGCGCCGCGCTCGAGCAGGTGCTGAGCCTGCGGCTCACCGCGTCGCTGCGCGACCGACTGCGCCTCACCGCCGCCGTGACCGCCGCCGCGCGCGAGTCCGAAGGCTGGGACAACGCGGGCGAGTTCTGGGCCTCAGCGCCGTGCGAAGTCGGGCGCGAGAGCGAGGTGGCGCGAGCCCTGCGCGAAGGCCTAGCGCGGATCGCCGCCGAGCCCGTGACCGATGCCGAGCTCATCACCGCGCGGCAGCGATTGGCGGCCCGCCTCGCCGGCGAACTCGCCGACCCATCGTGGTGGGCCCGAACCCTCCTCGGCGGCAACACCAACGCAGCAACCCTCGACCAGGCCGTCGCTGGCCCGGCCCAAGCCCAGGCGCTCACAAGCCAGGACCTGCTCACCGCCGCCAAAGACCTGGTGCGCGAAGAGCGCCGAATCTCGCTCATCGTGAAGCCAAAGACAGAACCCCGACCGTAAGGGAGGGGCCTGGTCAAGCCTTAGATCAGGCCCCAGGCCCCAGGCCCCAGGCCCCAAGCCCCAAGCCTCAAGCCCCCACATACCGAGCCACCAAAGAACGCGCCCGCGCCGCGTCCTGTGTCCCCTTCACCACGGTCCGCCCATCGGCGAACACCGTGATCTCTACCGCCGTGCCGTCTTCCGCACGATCGTGCGCCAGCGTGCAGCGCACGAGCGAAGGGCCTTCGAGCACGTCGCCGTGCGCCCGCAGCCGGGCCCCGATCCGTGCCAGGTCCGCCGGGCCGGCACGCCCCTCTGCTTCCCACGCTTCCGCGTCGTCGTCTTCGTCGATGAAGCACGCGCCCAGGCTCGCGATCTGCACGGCGTTGCGCCCGCACAGGCGCACCGCAATCGCGCCCGCCCGCGCCTCAAGCCACTCAAAAACGCGGCCGGCGCAGCACGGGCACGCCGCGTCGCGCTCGCCCACGTCGATCACGCGGACCGCGTCCGACCCCGCCGACCACAGGTCCATCGTCACCAGCCCGCGGCGCAGCAGGTCGTTCCGTCCCAGCAGAATCTTCATCGCCTCCCCGGCCTGCAGCAGCGCCGCCGCGCCCGCCGCGGGGCCCAGCACCCCGGCGGTGTCGCACGTCGGTGCCGTCCCCGCCGGCGGCGGACGATCAAACACGCACCGCAAGCACGGCGTCACGACCCCAACGCCCCCCGCTGGCACAACCGCGCGGACCATCCCCACCGTCCCCACCGCCCCGGCGTAGACATACGGGACCCCCGCCCACACGCTCACATCGTTCACCAGATAACGCGTCTCGAAGTTGTCCGTGCAGTCCAGAATCACCCCGGGCTTCGCCGTTATCAGATACCGCGCCACCGTCGGCGTGAAATCCCGCACCAACGCGTCGACCCGCACCCGGCGGTTGACCCGATTCAGACGCGCCGCCGCCGCGAGAGCCTTGGGCGTCCCGTCCCTCGCGTCGGTCTCTTCATAAAGCGTCTGGCGCTGGAGATTGGTCCACTCGACCACGTCGCGGTCGACGAGCGTGAGCCGCCCCACCCCCGCTCGGCACAGCGCCTCCGCCGCCACCGTCCCCAGCGCCCCCACCCCGATGACCAGCGCGTGCGCCGTCTCAAGCCGCGCCTGACCCTGAGGCCCGATTCCGGGCAACAGCATTTGGCGGTCGTATCGACGGCGTTCTTCGGGGTCGGGGGCCACGGCGGAGGGTACGGAGCCGCCGCGGACGCGTCGGGGTCCACCGAGACGCTCCCAACACGCCGATCGGTTCAACCGCATAGAGTTTGGTTACGAACGCTTCCATGCTCTACCGTCCAGATTCCAAACAAAACCTCGACAGCACCGCACCAGCAGCGGGTGATGTCCCTTTGGTGACGTGGCTGGACCGTTCTGCGGGCCTGGCGGCCTCAGATCTCATCTGGCTCCAGCACCACCTCACCGCCGCGCTCGATCGCCTGGGCACCCGTGGGGAAGTCCGCGTCGCTTCCGTAGGTGACGCCGAGATGACCGCGGCCCACGCCCGAACCCTGGGCATCCACGAATCCACCGACGTCCTGACCTTTGACCTCGCCGAGCCGGGCCCGGATTCTCAGAATCACGCCGCGGCCCTCGATACCGACATCATGGTGTGCGTCGACGAAGCGCGGCGCCACGCGCCCGAACCAGACGCCCTGCGCCGCGAGCTGCTCCTCTACGCGCTCCACGGCGTACTCCACTGCCTCGGGCACGACGACCACGACCAGGCCGACTTCGACCGCATGCACGCCCTCGAAGACCAGGTCCTCACCGCCATCGGCGTCGGACCGGTGTTCGCGCCCTCCCAAGCGGCCCTGCCAGTCCAGCCAAGTGAGGAGGTGCGCGCTTGACCGCCGCCTTGCTCATCCTGCTCGCCTCCGCCTTTCTGAGCGCCGTCGCCTCGACGCTCTACTACGCGCTGCGCGACTATTCGCTGACGCGGCTTGAAGAACTCGCCGAAAGCCGCGGCACCGCCGCGCGCAAGCGCATTGACCCCATCATCGAGGACCAGGACGGCCACCTGCTGGCGATGGGCGCGGTCCGCGTGGTCGCTTCGATCGCCGTCACCGTCAGCATGTTGCTCGTGCTGGGCGCGTTCCGCGTCGGGCCGATCGAGGTGCTGAACCCGCCCGCGGCGATCGTCCCCGGTGCCGCGCCCGGCGAGGCGGTGCTGAGTTTCCCGCGCCTCGCGGGCGCTGTCGTCTGTTCCTGGGTCGTGCTCTATCTGGTGGGCCTGGTGGTGCCGCTGAGTTTGGCGCGCCACGCCGCCGAGCGGATCCTGCTTTCGACCACGGGTTTCATCCGGGTCATCTACGCGTTGGCGTGGCCGGTGCGGGCGTTGTGGGTGATCGATGAAGCGGTGCGCCGCCTCGCCGGCGCCGGGCAGGTGTCAGAGAAGGAAGAGATCCGTGAAGAGCTGCTCGACGCCGCCGCCGAGGGTGAGCGCGAGGGTGCCATCGTCGAAGAGCAGCGCGACATGATCGAAGCGGTCGTCGAGTTTGGCACGACCACCGCCGCCGAGGTGATGACCCCGCGCACCGACATCGAGGCGATCCAGCTGACCGACGACCTGGGCAAAGTGATCAAGATGGTCCGCGAGGTCTCGCACTCGCGCATCCCCGTCTACGAAGGAACCGCCGACCACATCGTCGGCATCTTCTACGTCAAAGACCTCATGCGCTGGCTCGCGGGCGACGGCGTCAAGGGCGCCGGCAAGCCCTTCCGCCTTCGGTCCATCCTCCGACCCGCGCTTTTCGTGCCCGAAACAAAGCCCGTCCGCGAGCTGCTCAAAGACCTCATCAAGCAGAAGGTCCACATCGCGATCGTCACCGACGAGTACGGCGGGACCGCCGGCGTCGTCACCGTCGAGGACATCGTCGAAGAGGTCTTCGGCGAAATCCAGGACGAGTACGAACTCCCCGAGGACGCGCCCCCGGAAGTGAAGGTCGACCGCGCCGCCAACACCGCCGACGCCGACGCACGCATGAGCATCTACGACCTCAACGAAGCCCTCGAGCCCCTGGGCGTCACCATCCCCGAAGGCAAGGACTACGACACCGTCGGCGGCTACGTCATGGCCACCCTCGGGCACATCCCCATCGCCGGCGAAACCGTCGAGGGCGATGGCTTCGCCGTCACTGTTCTTGAGGCCGAACCGACGCGCGTGCTCCGACTCAAGATCGAACCCCGCGAAGCCGCCCACGAATCCGACGAACGCGAGCCCGAAGCCCAGCCCACCGCAAGATCGGAGTGAACGCAGCGCCGCCGCTCGCTCTTCATTTGCTGCTTTGCTGATTCGCTGCTTTGCTGTTTTCCCGATGCCCAGTGCCCAGTGCCCAGTGCCTTCGTCCCCCCCATGCCCCTCCGCCTCTTCAACACCCTCACCAACCGCACCGAGGACTTTACCCCGATCACCCCGGGCCAGGCCACCTTCTATTCCTGCGGCCCCACGGTCTACGACTACGCCCACATCGGCAACTTCCGCAGCTTCCTCGCCGCCGATGTGCTGCGCCGCTGGCTTGAATCGCCGTTGGGCCCGAACCTGAAGGTCACGCAGGTGATGAACATCACCGACGTCGGGCACATGGTCGACGACTCGGCGGCCGACGGCGGCGGCGAGGACAAAATGGAAGAGGCCCGCAAACGCCTCCTCCAAGACAAGAAAGCCGGCAAACTCCCGCCCGAAGTCGCCGCCTCGATCGATCCTTCGAGCCCCACCGCCATCGCCGACTACTACGCACGCAGCTTCATCGACGACGCCCGCACGCTCGGTCTGCGCGTCGTCCACGACGCCGAGAAAGACCCGACGCTGATGCCGCGGCCCACGCGCATGGTGCCGCAGATGCTCGCGATGATCCTCGAGCTGCTCCGCCGAGGGCACGCGTATGTCGTGCCCACCGCGACCTCCACCGTCGTTTACTTCGACACCCAGACCTTCCCCGACTACGGCAAGCTCAGCGGCAACACGCTCGACAAAGTCCGCAGCGGCGCCGGCGGGCGCGTGAGCGACGCCGCCCAGTCCACCAAGCGGCACCCCGCCGATTTCATGCTCTGGAAGGGCGACCCCACCCACCTCATGCGCTGGGACCCGCTGAAGGAACTCAAGGGCAAAGACCTCGACGACGCGAGACGCTTCAACCTGCAAGAGGGCTACCCCGGCTGGCACATCGAGTGCAGCGCCATGGCCAAGGCTCGCCTGGGCGAAACCATCGACCTCCACTCCGGAGGCGAAGACAACATCTTCCCCCACCACGAATGCGAGATCGCCCAATCCCGCTGCGCCAACGGGACGCCGGGCCCGGGGGGCGAACCCCAGCACTTCGCACGCTACTGGTTCCACCCGCGTTTTTTGCAGGTCGAAGGCGCGAAGATGTCCAAGAGCAAGGGCAACTTCTACACCGTGCGCGATCTCGTCGGCAAAGGCTTCTCCCCCGCCGCCATCCGCCTCGAACTTATAAAGACCCACTACCGCTCGAACGCGAACTTCACCGAGCAGGGGCTGAAGGACGCCGAGCGGATGGTGACCCGCTGGCGCGACTTCACGGCCCGCGGCGAAGCAAACCCGAGCGCCGAGGCGGTGACACCCGAAGAGCCCCGCCGAGCCTTCGCCGACGCGATGAACGACGACTTGAACATCGCCGGCGCGCTGGGCGCGCTCAACGCCTGGCTGGGGCGGACGCCGACCCCGACGCGGACAGATGCCGCGCTCATGCGCCACGTCGACGAGGTGCTGGGCGTGCTGACACTCGGCACAGCGACGCCACGCGGGGCCAGCGGCGGCGGGCTCGGCAACGTCGAAGGCAGCGAGGGAGCGCCCAGCGACGACCCACAATCCGCGATGATCGACGACCTCGTCCGCCGCCGAACCGAAGCCCGCAAGGCCAAAGACTGGCCCGAAAGCGACCGAATCCGCGACGAGTTGGCGAGGCTCAACGTTGTAGTGACGGATACGCCACAGGGCCCGAAGTGGTCCCGCAAGGCGGCGTTGTGAGCCGTGGATGTGAGACGTCGATATGCCACGATGCTCGGCGCTTCGTCGAGCGTCGTGCCGATCGCACGGCTGTGCGGAGAGTTCAAGAGCACGACGGGCCGCGGACGGCCCATCGTGGCAGAGGCGGACGTGCGTTGGGGCGCTCGACCACCGCGGAGATTTGCCGGGCGGCGGTGGTGTGAACGATGAATCGACTCTCGTCCCTGAGCTTCAAGTGAACACGTACCGATCGTCGTACGCGACCTTGTGCATTTCGAGAAACGCAAGAAGTTCTTTACGAAAGTCCTTCGTGCTGTGGTGCTCCCGTTGAGTGTTGATGTAGTTGATCACCCTGTCGGCAGCCGAGTGGCTGACCGAGAACGCCGCATAGCCTTTCTGCCATCCGAACTCTGCGATGCCGGCGTCTTCGTGCATGCATTTGGATGAGTTGCTCTTTAGGTCCCGGACGAGGTCGGCGAGTGCAATCGAGGGGTGAACCGCGATGAGCAGGTGTACATGGTCCTCGATCCCGCCGACGGCGACGGCGGAGCAGCCACGGTTGCGTGCGATGCTGCCGAGGTAGGCGTGGAGGCGCACGGCGATTGTCGGCGTGATGTGCGGTTCACGGTTCTTTGTCGAGAAGATGATGTGGACCAGATGGCAGCAGAGTGTGCTTCCCATGCGGGGAGTTTGGTAGGAAACAAATGGAGACGCAACCCGACGCAGACGGCGATTCGGCGGCCCAAAGGGCCGCCCGACACAAGCCTGGGGCGGCAGCCCCAGGAATGAGCGAGTATGTCCCCACAAGCCGCGAAGCGGCGCTACTCGAATGGGTGCGCCGTGGTGATCGACGAGGGGCGACGCCCTTTGCCGCACCTTCGGTGCTCCGGCCAATTCAATCGCGGAGGGCGCGAATGCCGCTGTTTTCCTGGGGCTTCCGCCCCAGGCTTGGTTCGGTCGCCGCTTCGCGGCAGGAGAATTGCATCAGACTGGAACGGTACTCGAGATCACCCCGACACCGGGCCCCATCATCGCACCCAACCGAACCAGAACGAACGGAAACGAACCCACATCGAGCCGCTCGATGGTTCATGCTGGCTCATCCCGTCAGGTCGCGAGGAACCATCGCTTGTCCCAGCCAGAACCCCAGACGTTGTCGGGGTCGTCGATTTCTTGCGACGCGCCTTCGATCGGAGATTGTCGATGAGTCTCACAAGATCGGGCACCACGTATGGTTTCAAGCTGCAGTACGGCTCACGGCCATAGTTTCGAGCCGTGTGGGCTTCGATTGCCTCAGCATCCAAACCAACGAGCGTTGGGCCAATCTCGCGGATGCGATTTGCACACCAG
>JBJXFG010000112.1:0-20484 GCA_046154665.1 Phycisphaerales bacterium
CTCGGAGAGCCGACGTACCTGGGGATGCTTCTCACCGCCAATCAATCACGATCTTGCCGAACTGCGCCGCGCTTTCCAGTCGCGCCCATGCCCTTGCCGCATCGCGCCACGGCACGACGGAGTCCACAACGGGTGCCAAGCGTTCGGCGCGCAAGAGCGCCGCCAGTTCGCGGAGTTCGTCGCTGGTGCCCATCGTGCTGCCGAGCACGCGGAGCTGGTTCCAGAAGATTCGGGCCAGGTCGGTGGTGGCGGCGGGTCCGGCGGTGTTGCCGGGGGTGACGTAGGCGCCGCCTCGGGCGAGGCTCTTGATGCACGCGAGGTGGCTGGGTTTGCCGGTGGAATCAACGGCCATGTCGACGCCGCGGCCGTTGGTCCAGGTGCGCACCTGCTTGGACCAGTCTTCGCCCGTATCCAGCACGGCGAACTCGGCACCGAGGGCCTTGGCGCGATCGAGCTTCCACTGGTGCCGACTCGTGACGGCGACCGGGCAGGCCATCCAGCGGGCGATGGCCAGCGCCGCGAGCGCGACGCCGCCGCCGATGCCGGTGATGAGCACGCTCTGGCCGGGGCGCAGGTGGCCCTTGACGCACATCATGCTCCAGGCGGTGAGGAAGGTCAGGCCGAAGGCGGCGGCGTCGGGCGCGGGGACGTCGCCGATCCACGCGAGATTGGCGGCGGGGGCGGTGAAGCGCTCGCGGTGTACGCCGTGGATGTGCTCGCCGATGAGTTCGAGGTCGGGGATGTAGGCGGTGGCGGGCGGGTCGCTCGGTCGCGTGGGGCGGTGGACGCTGTAGGCGGCGTTGAGCATCACGCGCTTGCCGATCCAGGCTGGGTCGACGCTTGGTCCGACGCGTTCGACGGTGCCGCAGGCGTCGCAGCCGCTGACGCGCGGGTAGGTGAGATTGACGCCGGGGATTCCCAGGCCGACCCAGATGTCCATGTGGTTGAGGGCCGAGCACTCGGTGCGGATGAGGGCTTCGCCGGGGCCGGGCTCAGCGGGCTCGGGCCAGTCGGTGACGGCGGCGATGGAGTCAGCGACCTTTCCACCAGCCGGTGTTTGTTGTGTGAGGACGACGGCGTTCATGGGGCGAGGGTAGCCGTGAGCGGCAGGGAGTGGCTTTGGGCGTTTCGAGCACGCGCTCGCAAAGCGCTTGCGCGATGGTTGCCAGATGCGGAGCAACTGGTCTGCGTGCGAGCGTTCAACCCCCCATGCAATGAGCTGGCATGCGTCGTGCGACCATTTCATGGTCGCGTCGGCTTCCATCGCCGTACCAGCGGCTGCGCCGCTGGCAACCATGGCGCGCCCGCTCCGCGGGCGGAGAAGGGTTGCTGGCTGAAACCGCGCTGGTTCCGCATCGGATGGTGGCCCCGTGCTTGCGCACGGGGTTTGGGGGATGCGGTGGGCTAGCAGCGCTTGCGCTCGCCCAGCCACCAGCGGGCCTTGGCGCGGGGGCCGAAGGTGAGGCCGAAGTTCTTCATGCCGATATCGGCGACGACCGCCGCGGCTTCTTCGGGTGAGTCGGTGACGATGAAGCGATCGATGTCGGCCTGATCGATGGTGCCCTGGGTCACCATTCGATCGCGCAGGAAGCCGAGCATGGGCTCCCAGAACTCGCGGCCCACCAGCACGATGGGGAAGCGCTCGATCTTCTTTGTCTGGACCAGCGTGGCGCACTCGAAGAGTTCGTCGAGGGTGCCGAACCCTCCGGGCAGCGCGACGAAGGCGTAGGAGTATTTGACGAGCATGACCTTGCGGACGAAGAAGTAGCGGAACTCGAGGAAGAGGTCGAGGTGCGGGTTGGGCTTCTGCTCATGGGGGAGCTTGATGTTGCAGCCGACGGTGCGGCCGCCGGCTTCTTTGGCGCCACGCGAAGCGGCTTCCATGATGCCCGGCCCGCCTCCGGTCATGACGGTGAAGCCGACTTTCGCCATCGCCGCGCCGGAACGTCGGCCCAGGTCGTAGTACGGATGGCCCTCGGGGAAGCGCGCCGAGCCGAAGACGGTGACGCAGGGGCCGACGAAGTGCAGGGCGCGGAACCCTCGGAGGAACTCGGCCATGATGCGGATGAGGCGCGCGAGCTCGTCACGCCGACGGCTCGGGCCGCGGAGGAAGACGCCCTCGGCACGGTCGGGCGACGACTTGCCCCAGCGCGGTTGCGTGGCATCGGCGGCGGAGGCGGGGACGGTGGTCATGGGGTCAGAGTAGTGCGCCTCTCCCGTTCGGAAGGCAGGATTCACCGCGGAGAACGCGGAGAACGCGGAGGGAGACTGTGCGCGAGATCTCCGTCCGTCCGAGCCCCGTGCGCGAGCACGGGGCCAAGGCTCCGACCGCGGTTGCGCAAGCCAACCCACGAGCCCGGCGCATGGGTGATTCGAGGCCCGCGACGTTCGCCGACGAGCGCGCGATTCCGGGCATGGTCCTGTGCTTGCGCCCAGGACTCGGATGAATCAAGGGGGCCGGGCCGCGTCCATCTGTGCACCCAGCGCCTCGCGCACGCCCCGCGTGAGTTCGATGACCAGGCAGCCGATGATGAGCGCCGCCACGCCGGCATCGGCGAGGCCGGCCCAGCCGCAGGCCAGGGCGAACACCAGTTGGCCGATCGAGGCGCCGGCGCTGACCATGCGGCCCGACATCACCCACGTCCAACCGGTGAGGCGCCACGCCAACCAGCGCCCGTCGCTGCTCCAGAGCACCGCGAGTATCGCCAGCCAGATGAAAAGGCTTGATGCGGCGACGGCGTGCGGGTCGATCGGGGCCAGGGCGAGCGCGGTGAGGCCGGGGGTGAGGACGGCGTGGGCGAGGGCGAGTTCGGTGGTGCCGCGCCGCCCGGCGCGCGTGACGCGTTCCGAGCCCACGCACAGCGCCAGGGCCACCAACGCGGTGACGCCGACGATCGTGATGGGGACGTTCCACGTCATGATGACGAGGCACGACGAGGCGAGGGCCGCGCCGGCGGCGCCCGCGATGAACAGGCCGCAGGGAAGTGAGGCGAGCCCGGGGACGCTCATGGCGCAGCCGACGGCGAGGGCGATGCGCCAGTCGCGTGCCAGCCACCACGCGGCGATCGTCGGCACCGACGCGCCGATGACCACGCCGAGCGCACCGCGTCCGGCGTCGCGCCAGCCGGTGGAGAAGGCCCGCTCGGCGGTTCTTCTCCAGAGCCGACCCGACCGCGCGCCCGCCGAAGGCAGCGCAAGCACCAGCAGCACGCCGGCGAGCGCCGCCTGGGCGAGGTGCAGGTTCTCACGGTGCGCGGCGCGAGCTCGATCGAGCAAGCCGCGGGCCTCGGCACGCTTCGGGGCGGCGTCGTTGTTCTCGTGCTCTTCGAGGGCGACGTCGGAGACTCCCGAGGCTTCGAGCGCGGCCCGCTCGACCCGCTGGCGTTCGAGTTCCTTGTCGTAGGCGGCGCGCTCGGCGACGCCGCCGATGAAAACCGGCGCGTGGAGGTCGGGCCGGACTCGCCCGAAAACGCCGGGGCCCACGAGGATCCCCACGGTGACGCCCGCACAGAGGGCCGCCCCGGCGGGGCCGCCCGGGCAGCGGGCGTTGCGGAGCAGCCACGCCAGCCCCGCGGCGGGCACGGCGCACGCGAGCACCTGCGCGAGTCCGAGAAGCAGCGGGTGGAGGTCCGGCATCGGGGCAGTGTAAAGGTGAGGGACGCTCTTGGCCTCATCGCTGCCAGGCAAGAAGCCCGGCACTGCTGTCTCCGCGGATGGAGCCAGCAGTGGCACGTGGTCGCGCGAAGGTGCTCGCCGGCGACTCTCCATCCAACAGCGGTCAAGACGGCCCATAAACGCGCCGATGGACCATTCCAGCGCGCCACGCTTGTCCCTCTGTGGCGATCGATAGACACCCTCTTCCCTTCGGAATCGGAGCACGCCGTGCCCGCCACCAGATCACGCAACGAGAACTGGCGACAGAGCCTCCAGCAGATCCAGGAACGCAACGGATCGCTCGAGGTGACGCTCCCGCGCTATGTCGACGGCGATCCCTCAGGTGAGGAGGCGCCGCAGAACATCATCTGGCGCGTCCGCCTGCTGAGCATCACCGATGATGAGCTCGTCATCGAAGAGCCCATGGCCCTGGGGCACACGTTTAAGCTGGATACCGGCGTCGAACTCGTCGGCATCATCGCCATCGGGCAGAACCGATGGATGTTCCGCACCAAGAACCTCGGGCCCACCAGCGTGACGCTGAACGGCCGCGTCAAGATCACCGGCCTGCGGCTGGTGATGCCCGATGATGTGGAGCGTTGCCAGCGGCGCAACTTCTACCGCGTGGCGACGGTCGGGCTCACGCTGGCACAGGTCGAGTGCCACCCGGTGCTGGACCTGGGGACGGTCGAGGCCGCCGAGGCCGCGTCACGGGTGCAGATCGAGGAAGCCATCGCGCAGGAGGCCGGCGGTCAGAACGCGCCGGCGGTCGCGGGACGCATCGGCCGGCACCACGACGCCATGCCATTGATGCCCAGCGTCGGGCCGATGGTGCCCGCGAGCATGATGAACATCGGCGGCGGTGGCGTGGGGCTGCTGTTCGAGCCCGAGTACCGGGCTTCGCTGGATACAACCAAGCTCATGTGGCTGCGGCTGAACCTGCGCCCGCACGTGCCCGCGCCGCTGGGCGTTGCGGCGCGGATCCGACACACGCACATCGACTCGATGCAGCGGCTGTACGCCGGCCTGATGTTCGAGTTCGCCGGGATGACGGCCCACCAGAAGTTCGTGGTCGAGCAGTTGTGCCGGTATGTGGCGTTGGTGCAGCGTGAGCAGCTTCGGCGGCAGGCGAAGGACGCGGGGTGAGGGGGCGGGGGCGTCAGAACAACGGTTCGACGGCCCAAGCCACCAGGATGAGGACCACGAAAACCGCAACCAGCCCGGCGAAGCCGGTGACGATGGCACCCAGGAACGCTCGCTCCAGCCGCAGATAGAACCGGAACGCGGCCCACCACCACAGCAGGATCGCCGCGAGCCAGGCCAGGGCCCAGCCCGCTTCCAACCCGTTGACCACCCACAAGGGCCACGCCGGAGGCGGAAAGACGAGCTTTGACGCCACCAACAACGCCATGCCGGCCGTGCTCGAGAGCCAGATGATGACCGCCAGGAGAGCCGGCGCGTAGACCGCCGCACGGAAGAGGTGCTTCCAACGCACCTTGGCGGCGCCGAGGCTGGCCGTCGCGGTCGCGGCGAACAGGGCCACGCCGAGGGGGACCACCGCGAGCACCGTCGCCATCCAGCGAGCGCCGTCGTCGTCGAGCACGCGCGCCGGTGCCGATCGAAAGGTCTGAGGGGCCGCTGGCCCGATCGGTGCGTCGACCCATCCGCTCCAGCCTTTGGCGCTGATGACGGAACCGGCGGCGAAATGCTGGGCCAGGAGCAGCCCCCACGCCAGCACGGTGACGCCCGCCGCCCGCCACAGCCGCACCGGATGGTGGGGTCTCACACGCGACCAGAACGCGATGGGGTTGCACAGCATCACCAGCGTGAGCGCGGCACGCCACACTGAGAACCGCTCCCCGCCCTCGACGAACCACCGCGGCGGCTCGCTCGCCGTCAGCACGCGGGCCCACTCCACGTCGAGCCCGCACTCGCTGCACACGCCGCGGAGCGGGCATGATTCCCGCCAGCTCGCCACGGCCCCGGAGAGGTCGTAGCCGCAGCGCGGGCAAGTGGGGGTTGAGGAGAGGAACGAGGCGTGGTCGGAACGCTCGGCGGCGGCGTCCTTGATCGCCTCGGGAGGAGCTGCCGGAATGCGCATGGCCGCATCGTAAGACGGATCGTCGCTGATCCTCGTGCGTGAGCGAGAAGATGCGCGGCGAAGACTCCGCTCAACGTCGGCGTGAGCCGCCCGTGAAGCGCTGACGATCCGTCTCACTTGCCGATTCCGCTTGAAGGCGCTGATCCGGACTGCGGAGTCTTGATCGTCTCGAGGGGGCCTCCGATCTAGCGGGCGGGCTGGTGTTGCTCGGCGCACCCCCGCGGCCCTACCCTTGTGCATCGGGCCGACGGCTGGAGACGGGCATTTCTTCGTGGCCGGGGGGCTCGGAAGAGGGGGGACTGGTACACGCGCCGATCGCGTGCTTCCGGCGAGACACGGACGGATGCGACGACCCGCCGGAGGATGTGCATGGCCCGGCGTGATCGACCCGTCTTCCGCCCGCAAGGACCCGCATGAGCCAGGCCCCCGCCGCCGGATCGTTTACCGCGCAGAACTACTCGCCGCCCACGGTGACGCAGTTCAGCGTTTTTCTTGATAACAAGGTCGGGAAGCTGCTGGAACTGCTCGGGACGTTCGAGCAGGACCCGGTGTGCCAGGTGTGCGCGTTCACGGTGCAGGAGTCGTCGGACTATGCCGTGGTGAGATTGGTGACGAACCACGCGGCGACGGCTCGGCAGATTTTGCGTCAGCACCGGCTGCCGTTTTCAGAGAAGCAGTTGCTGGTGGTCGAGCTTGCACCTGGGACGGGGCTGGCGCGGGTGTGCCTGGCCCTTCTGGGGGCGGAGTTGAACATCCACTTTGCGTACCCGGTGCTGCTGAAGAGCGGGGCGACGCCGAGCGTAGCGCTGAGTGTGGACGACATCACGCTGGCGGGGCAGTTGCTGAGGCGGAAGGACTTCCGGTTGCTTGGGGAGTGTGATCTCCCGCGGCCTGGGTGTTGATGAAGCCCGCGAAGCGGGCCGGTGATGGTTGCCAGCGGCGCAGCCGCTGGGACGGGCGCGATGACTGAGAGCCGCCCGTGAAACGGGCGGTCGAGAGTGCGTTGTGAGTGATCGCCCGCCCATTTCATGGGCGGATTCGCACCCAACCGCTCACCAGACGCTCCGCGTCTGGCAATCATCGCCGACCCGCTTCGCGGGTCGAGTCCGATCGATCGAGCGGGCGCGGCCTCACCCCCCCACTTCGCTCAGCGTAACTTCCGCCGAGCGTTCCGTGCCTTCGCGGATGTAGACGACCTTGACGGTGTCGCCGGCCGACTTGCCTCGGAGCACGCGCCGGAGTTCGACGAGGTTGGCGACGGGCTTGCCGTCGACCTGGGTGATGACGTCGCCGGGGCTGATTTCGCCGGTGCGGCGGTGGACGCGGGTGCCGCGGAGCCCCGCTTGTTCGGCACCGCTGTCGGCGGCGATGCCGTCGATCATCACGCCTTTCTCGACGCCCAGGCGGTTGCGCTCGCGGTCGTCGACGGCGCGGATGCCCAGCGCCACGCCGGGGCGGCCGTCGCTGGTGAGGAGCCACTGGACCTCGTCGGCGATGAGATCAACGGGGACGGCGAAGCCGACGCCGGCGCTGGAACGCGAGGCGCTGCGGATAGCGGTGTTCATGCCGATGAGACGGCCCGCAGAGTCGAGCAGCGGGCCGCCGGAGTTGCCGGGGTTGATGGCGGCGTCGGTCTGGATCACGCCGGAAACTTCGTTGCCGGCGACGGATTCCATGGTTCGACCGAGCGCGCTGATGATGCCCGTGGTCAGCGTGCGATCGAGGCCGAAGGGGTTGCCGATGGCGAAGACGCTCTGACCGACTTCGAGGTCGGACGACGTGCCGAGATCGATCGGCGTGAGCGTGTTCGCGGCGGCCTCGATGCGCAGCACGGCAAGATCCACCTCGGGGCTGGCACCGACCAGCTTGGCATCCCACTCGGTGCCGTCGGAGAGGGTGACGCGGGCGCGGTCAGCGAGGCGCAGGCCGCGGCCGGTTTCGACGCTGATGACGTGGAAGTTGGTGACCACATGCCCGTCTTTGTCCCACACGAAGCCCGAGCCCTGGCCGACGGTGGCTTCCTCGGTGCGGACCACGCCGAAGGGCGTGCGCATGAGCCCGGCGTTCTCGATGGTGGTGATGAAGACGACGCTGGGGGCGCACTTTTTGAAGAGGTCAACGACGGCGCGCTCTGCCGCGGGAAGGGGACCGCGTGCGGTGGGGACGCGAGCCTCGGCGATGGCCGGGGCGTTCCGCGCCCCCGCCGGCTTCACCGAGAGCTGATGCGCAAGAAACCCCGTGCCGATTCCCGCCGCAAGGAACCCGACCATCGCGATCGACCGACCCGAAACCACGCCGTTCATGCTGAGATCTCCGCTTGTCTATTTCAGTGCAACTCGCTGACGTCTGACTCCGCACCTCCGCACATTGACTCTCCGCCCGCTTCGTGCCTCCATGCCTTCGTGCCTTCCTTATACAAACTCACCGCCAAGATGTTCGCGCGAAACACCCTGACTGATCCCGACCAGCGATTTCGCCGCGCTGGTTCCGGCGACGTAACCGCTGGCCCAAGCCCACTGGAAGTTGAACCCGCCGATGCGACCGTCGACGTCGCACACTTCGCCCGCCAGGTGCAACCCCGGGCACACCCTCGATTCCATGGTGTCCAAGTGGACTTCGCTCAGCGGGACGCCGCCCGCGGTGACCTCGGCGTAGTTCCACCCGCGGTCGCCTCGGATGGGCAGTTCGAGCTCGCAGAAAGACTCGACCAGCGCGAGGCGTTGCTCGCGTGTCAGGACGGCCCCGACGGTTGCGGGCTCCACCGCCGCGCGTTCGCACAGCAGCCGCATCAGGCGGTCAGGCGTGTGGGCGGCGAAGTAGCGCCCGACCGTACCTCGGCCGAGGAGGCGCAGGTCTTCATCCACCTGCGCGGCGGCGCGCGCGGGGATGAACGAGATGAACAGCTTTGCACCGCCGGTCTCTGCCTCCGCCGCATCAAGGTAGTACCGGCTGATATCCAGCACCGCCGGGCCGGAGAGGCCGAAGTGGGTGAGGAGTGTTGAGTTGGTAAATGAGGCGAGTTTCTTGCCGCTGGCGGCGCGGACTTCCAGGGTGGTTTCGAGTGTGAGCCCGCTGAGTTCGGTCAGCGGGTGCTTGTCGGTGAGCAGCAGCGGCACCAGCGACGGGAACACGCGCTGGGTAATGGTGTGGCCGAGGTTTCTTGCCAAGTCGTAGCCCGAGCCGTCGCTGCCGCTCTTGGGGAGCGACTTGCCGCCGGTGCAGAAGATGACACGGCGGGCGTGGAGCGTTTCGGAAGTGTGGGCCGAGTTGGGACCGCTCGTTTGCGCAAGCGGCTCTGATCTGGGCGCTGTGCCGGCGTCGGCGCGCCGGATGACGAACCCTTCGCCGTCGGCGTCGCGCTCCACCGACGCCACACGCCACGGGTGGACGACTTCGACACCCGCGAGGCTCGCCGCGTGAAGCAGCGCGTTGAGCACGGTGCGGGCGCTATCGGTGGTCGGGAAGAGCTTGCCGGTCTCTTCGCGCTTGAGGGCCACGCCGGCGTGTCGGAAAAACTCGACGGTGGCGGGCACATCAAAGCGCCGCAGCACCTTGCGGATCGCGTTGCGCGACGAGCCGGCGTAGGCCGATTCATCCACGGCGTGGTGCGTCACGTTGCACCGCCCGCCGCCGGCGACGAGGATCTTCGCCCCAAGCGAGCGGGCCCCGTCGAGGGCCACCACGCGGGCGTCGGACCGCCCGGCCTCGCGCAGAGCGCGCCCCGCCCAGATCGACGCGAACAGGCCCGCCGCGCCGGAACCGATGACCACGATGTCCGCTCGTTGATCGGGCACGCGGGAGGGTATTGCGGACTGGGCGGCGAGGTGATGACCGGGCGCGTACCGACTACCGCCCCAGCACCGCGGGCGAAAGCGGGGTGAAGCGGACGACGCGGAACGGCGGCGTTGTGGCGGCGTTGCCGGCGTTCAGTGCCGCGTGCAGATGCAGTTGGTTCACCACCACGTAGAAGTTGCCGTCGGGACCGGCGGACATGCCGTCGGGCCAGGTGAGGAGGTTCTTGTCTTGCACGTGGAGGCGGTACCGGCCGTCGGGGGTGAGTACGCCGATGGCGTGGTTGGTGACGTCGGTGACGTAGATGTTGCCGGCGGTGTCGATCGAGATGCCGTCGCTGACGCCCTTGGGGCCGTGGCGCTGGATGTGAGCGCCGAGTGATTCATCGGAGAGCGTGGCGTCGGCGAGGTGTTCGGCGCGGACCTTGTAGACGGTTCGGCCGTGCATCGCTCCGAAATAGACCCACTGGTTGCGGTGGTCGATGGTGATTGGGTTGATGCCGACGCGGGGCTGGGTCTTGGTGCCGTCGGGCTTGAGCGCGGTGACGGGGGTGCCGTCGATGACCATCTCGGCATCGGGCTCGGCCTTCACGGCGGGATGGTTCTCGAGCACGCGGCGTGAGGCGCCGGTCTCGAGGTCGACGACGACGATGGCCGGCGTGGCGTTGTCGAAGCCCGCGCCGATGCCGCAGTCCGCGATGTAGACACGGTTGCGGAGCGTGTCGATGGCCATGTCTTGCAGGAACGATGAGGACTTGCTGGCGGGCGCGGGGATGTGGATCACGCGGTCGAGTTGGTTCTTGACGGTGTCCCAGGCGATGAGTTTGGGCGGCGTGCCGTTGGGTTGGCCGAGGTTGCCCATGTCGAGCATCCAGAGCGTGCCGTCGGGCGTGCACTTGATGCCGATGATGGAATGGATACCGATGCCGTCGGGTCCGGGCGGGCCGGACCATGCGGGGGTGGGAGCGGGGAGGAACTGCGTGGCGGCGGCGGCCGTCGAGGTGGGTGACATCGAGAGCACGCGCTGCGGGCTTGCGCCGAAGGGGTGCATGGAGAGGTAGATGGTGCCGTCGGCGGCTACGGCGATGTTGCCCGGGGTGCTGGTGAGTTCGCCGACGACGGTGAGGGCGGCGACGGGGGGATTGGCCGTCGCTGGCGCGACCAGCGCGGTTGCGAGGGCGCAGACGGCGACGGACCGGAGGATGCGGGTGGTCATGGGCGCGGATGCTCCGGAGGTCTCTCGTGTCGAAATGGCGGGGCGGCGACGGAGCGTCACTCATACCCGCACGATCACGTCGTCCGTCGTGAACCGCACCTTCGGGTAAGCCGCGTACTTGTCGTCCGCGGCGCGGTAACCCACGGCACAACCCACCACGGCGGTGTAACCCATCTCGGGCAGCTTCAGGAGCTTGTCATATTCGGGGGCGACGATGCCCTCCATCGGGCAGGCGTCGATGCCGAGCAGGGCGCATGACTCCATGAGGAATCCCAGCGCGATGTAGACCTGCTTTGCGGCCCAGTTGTCGAGGTCGGGCGCGGGCATCGAGTTGACCATGCCGAGCATCATGTCCTTGTAGCCGCGCATGGGGTCGCCGGGGATGTCGCGGACTTCGATGATGCGCTTGACGTAACGCTCCACATCGTCGGCGGCCATCGTCTTGCGACCCGCGAGCACCACCATGTGCGAGCAGTCTTTGGGCTGCGTCTGGTTCCATGAGATCGCGGGGAGCTGGTCCTTGATCTGCTGGTTGGTGATGACGATGAACTTCCAGGGCTGCAGGCCGAAGGACGACGGGGCCTGCACGAGCGACTGCTCGAGCGCCGACCACACCTCGGCGGGGACCTTTCGCGAGGCATCAAACTTCTTGACGGCGTAACGCCAGCGGAGGGCTTCGGTGAGGGCGGAGGGGGAAGTGTTCATGGGGAGGGATGAGGTGCGGAGGTGTGGAGGTGCGGAGGGGGGAAGCAGCAAAGCAGCAGATGTGGGGCGAGTGGCCAGTGGCGAATCGCAAGTGGACAGACTCGATGCCCGGATGCCTCGATGCCTCGATGCCTGGATGCCTGGATGCCTACCCGCTTACGGCACGCAGAAGCCGCCGTCGATGAGCAGGTCGTGCCCGGTGATGAACGACGACTGGTCGCTGAAGAGGAACAGGACGGGATTGGCGATCTCTTCGGGCCTTCCGGTGCGGCCGATGGGGTGGAGGCTGGTCATGTAGCCGATGGCGTCGGGGTTTCGGTTGCCGGTGAAGCGGTCGAACATCGCGGTCTCGATGGCCGCGGGAGAGACTGAGTTGACGCGGATATTCTGCTTGGCAACTTCCAGGGCAGCGGACTTGGTGAGCCCGAGCACGGCGTGCTTGCTGGCGATGTAGACGCCGGCGCCGGCCATGCCGATGCGCCCGGCGATCGAGGCGTTGTTGACGATGCTGCCGCCGTTCTTCAGCATCGCGGGGATCTCGTGCTTCATGCTCAGTAGCACGCCCAGCACGTTGATGTCGAAGCACTTGCGGTACTGGTCGACGGTGGCCTCGACGATGGGGCCGGTGACTTCGATGCCGGCGTTGTTGAAGGCGAAGTGGAGGCCGTTGTGGAGCGTCGCCGCGGCGTCCACCGCCGACTTGACGTGCGCCTCGTCGGTCACATCGCCCTGAACGAAGCGGGCCTTGACGCCGAGGCTCTTGGCTTCGTTAACGACCTGCTCACCCTCGGCGGCGCGTCGGCCCGTGAGGACGAGGTGGACGCCCTGACGTGCGAGGGCGATGGCGGTGGCGCGCCCGATGCCGCTGGTTGCGCCGGTGATGAGGGCGGTCTTGTCTTTGAGGTTGGTCATTGGGATGGAGGGGGTGCGGAGGTGTAAAGATGCGCGGGTGTGGAAGGCGTGAGGGGCGGAGGGAAAGCACGCTGGGGGCGTGTCGCGTCTGGGATGCCGCATGGTCACCATTGGTGACGCGGGGTGAAACATAGGCCTATGATGCGGCATCGAACAGTACCCACTTCGGTGACATGTAGTCACCGGATAGTGACCATTAGGCCCCGCTGCGACCGGGCGAGATTTCGAGGTTCACATGTCCCAACTCAAAGCGCGACGGAAGCCCGTGCAGGTTGTTGAAGAATCCGTGAAGGCTCCGACGGCGCCGGTCCGGGCGATCGCGGCCGCGCCGCCGGGCTTGAACGGCTCCGCGCCGAGTGCGCCGGAAGCGCCGGGGGGCGCGGCGGCGCGCGGGCCGTCGGTCTTCAACGCCAAGTGTCCGTCGCAGATCATCCTCGAACGCATCGCCGACAAGTGGACGGTGCTCATCATCCACAAGCTCGACAAGAAGACGATGCGCTTCGGCGAACTCAAACGCGAGATCGGCGGCGTCTCACAGAAGATGCTCACGCAGACGCTGCGGAACCTCGAGCACGACAAGCTGGTGGAGCGGAAGGTCTACCCGGTGGTGCCGCCGAAGGTGGAGTACAGCCTCACGACGCTGGGCCGCACGCTGCTGGGCCCGCTGGGCTCGCTGTGCCGATGGGCTCAAGAGCACATCGAGGACGTGATGGAGATGCACGAGCGGCGGAAGAAGAAGGGGTGAGGGGGGATCTGCGAAGCGGCAAAGCAGCAAACCAGCAAAGCAGCAAAACAGCCAATAACCGGAGCAAGCCGCATCCGGTTTCATTTGCTGGTTTGCTGCTTTGCTGGTTTGCTGCTTCGGGCGGCCTCGCCCTCGTACGCCTCCGCTGCCGCCCGTCCGCGCTTCGGGTTAATGAAGAACATGCCCGCGATGCCGAGGATGAAGAAGCCGCCGACCACCGCGAGCGCGACCCGCTGGCCGCCGCCCGAGCCGGAGATCACGCCGTAGATCGGCGGACCGATCACGCCCGCGAGCATGTAGGCGAGGCCGCGGAGGCCGAAGAACTCGGCGGTCTTGTGCTCGGGGATCATCGATCCGGCCAGGGCTCGCGCCGAGGTGCCGGTAGCCCCGAGGCCGACGCCCACGCCCAGGCCGACCATCGCGAGGTGCCAGAACGGCGCGCCTGAGATTGGCAGCGCCACCGCCGCGGCGGAGGTGAGCACCCAGATGACCAGCGACGCAGTGACGGTGGCGCGGTGCCCGGCGCGGTCCTGGATGAGCCCGGCGGAGAACGCCGCGATGCCGCTGACCAGCGCCAGCACCCAGATCATCGCCAGCAGTTCGGCACCCTTGAGGTACTGCGAGCCGAGCACGCCGATGAAAGCGATGTACGTCGTCATGCCGCAGGAGAAGATGGTGAAGACGACGAGGTAGACGGTGAGGTCTTTGAAGCGGCGGATGGAGCGGAGGCTCTCCCACACGCGCCGGAAGCCGATGGTGACGAGCGTCGAGCCCGGGGGCAGCGCCTCGGGCGACTTGCGCTCTTTGAGGATCAGCATCGTCGGGATCATGTTCACCATGAACCACGCGCCGGCGAAAACAAAGACGGTCTGGAACGCGCTGTCCGGCGGCGGGTCCAGACGGATGCCGGGGCTGACGAGCAGCGCGAGCGGCAGGCACACCAGCACGCCGACGTAGCCCATGGTCCATCCGATGGCGCTGACCTTGCCGACCGTCTCGCGGGTGGTGAGTTCGCAAAGGAACGCGCTGACGAAGCTATCGCCCGACATGAAGCACACGTTGGCGATGATGTACAGCGTCATCGCGAGCACGACCTCGCCCGGCCCGATGAACCCCATGGCGCAGGTGAGCACGGCACAGAGAAGCCCGGTCGAAGTGAGAAAGAGCTTCTTGTGCCCGCCGAAGTCCGCGACGGCACCCAGCAACGGCCCGGCGGCGATCATGATGAGGCTGGTGATGCCCGAGCACACGCCCCACAGCATCGGGCCGCGCTGCGGATCGGGCACCACGCGGTCGGTGAAGTAGATCGCGAAGAAGACCGTGGTGATGAGCAGCGTGAACGACTGGTTCGCCAGGTCGTACATGCCCCAGGCCCAGACCTCTTTGGGGTTGGGCAGTCCGGCGAAGGGGTTGAGTTTGGCGGGCCACTTCACGCGGCGGAGGGTAACGCATCGTGCGGGCGCACGGGGACGAGGCGCAGAATCAAGCTGCCGCGATACAGGCGGGACGCCTGTGCCACCGAGAACTCAGCGTCCGCTTGTGTTTAGCCCCACCCACACCTCGCCCACACGGGAGCACACCATCTGCTCGGCGGGCCAGACCGCCGCGAGTCTTCGCAGCGGCTCGTCGAGCGGCACGTTCGAGTCGTGGAAGGTGCCGTGGTGGATGGGCATCAAGCGCCGCGCGCCCATGCGGCGCGACATCTCGGCGACCTGCTCGGGCGTGGCGTGCTGGTCTTCCCAGGGTTCGTAGCTGCCGATGCCCATCACCGCGAGTTCGATCGGGGTGCGGTCGCTGCGGAGTTGGTCGAAGGCGTCGGTCATGGCGGTGTCGCCGCCGAAGACGATGCGCGTCCCGGCTTGTGTGTCAAGCGCGTAGGCGTTGTAGCCGCGGTGACGGTCGAGGATGAACCGCGCTCCCCAGTGGCGCGGCCTGACGGCGCGGACCTCGATCTCGCCGACGCGGACGCTCTTGTCCCAGCCCAGTTCGATCACCGTGCCGAAGCCGGGTGGCAGCAGGTCGCGCGTGCCGGTGGGGATGACCACGTGGGCCCGGCGAGCCCACTCGCCGCGGCTGAGCGTCACCAGCGAATCCATGTCCCAATGGTCCATGTGGGCGTGGCTGAGCAGCAGCAGGTCGATGGGCGGCAGCGCATCGGGCCCGGCGGGGGGCGCGACGGCGCGGCGTCGGCCCACCTTCCTGGTGCCGATCTTCATCCCAGCGCGGTCGTCGAGGTGCGGGTCGGTGAGGATCGTGAGCCCGCCGGCGCGGAGGAGGGTCGTCGCGTGCCCGAGCCAGCAGGCGGCGAGCGGGGCGGCGTGCCAGGCAGGGGCGTCGAGCGCGAAATCCGGGGCCGCGGCCTGGGGCGTCGGCGCGCGGACGCCGAGGCTCTCAGCGATCACCTCGGACCACTGGGTGACGACGGTCTTGGCCTGTGCGGCGGCGCGCTGGGTGCGAGATCGGCCCGGAGGAGGGAGACTCATCTTGAGATGCTATGCGCGAACCGATGGGGCGAAACGTTCGAAGAGAACGGGTGTCGCGGATGGGCGGGATCGGGTCCGGCGCGATCACGGCGCAGAAAGGCGTGGTGTCGCGTTGTTGAGTGTTTTTTCCTGCGGCCCGAAGGACCGCACGAGTTCAGCCTGGGGCGGAAGCCCCAGGAATCGCGTGAATCACATTCCGCTGATTCGCTGATCCGATGAGCACCGACGGTGCGACACCCGACGAGTCATGTGTCGCCGCTTCGCGGCTCGTTAATCCAGCGATCAACGGGGATGAACGCCGCGAGATACCTGGGGCTTCCGCCCCAGGCTGGTCTTGGGCGGCCCTTTGGGCCGCGAAAGGCATCTCTGAAAGAGCGACTGCGGCAGTTAACCTTTCGTGCGGCGAATCTCGGGTTGTGGGAACATGAAAAGCCAAATGGGAAACACACCCAGCGAACTCGAGCCCTCGCCGTTCCCGGCTCCGCCTCAAAAGGGGTCGTGGTTCCTGTCGCTCGGGGCGAATCTGCGGTCGCTGGTGATCGGGGCGTCCTGTGCCGGGTGTACTGCAGCGGTGATCCTCGGGACGGCGCTGCTGTTTCAGTCGACGCTGAGTCGTGCCATCGCGCTGACGATGGGCGCGATGATCGGCTCGGTGTTGCTGATGCCGTTCATGATGTTCGCTCTCATGAAGAAACCGATTGTGCTCGGCACGGTGATCATCTTCGGCGCTTGCAGCGCGTGGATTGTGTCGATCCGCTTCTTTGCGGGGCTTTACGACGAGTCCGCCACGCTATGGGCGCTCTTGGTCTATGTGCTGGCGTGCATGGTGTGCCGGATCGGGCTGCCGAACGTGTGGCCGCGGTATCTGCCCTATGTGTGCCAGAAGTGCAACTACGACCTGCGCGGGGCGAAGCCCGGGAAGTGCCCGGAGTGTGGGCGGGCGTTTGTGGGGGAGTTTGCGCTGCCCGGTCGGGAGCGGGCGGAAGGGAAGCCGTCCGCCAGCGCGGTTTGACGCTCGGGCTCGAGGGTCTTCGGACGCCGGCCCTCGCTTGCGCTTCGGATTCGTTCGCGAGTGCTTCGCCCGAAGGGCGCGCGAGCTTTGCCGGGGGCGCGGCGAGCAACGCGAGCAAGCCCCTGGAAATCAGGACTTTCTCGTTCTCTCCGCCCGGAGGGCGGAAGATGGCTGGTTCAGGGATGATCGAGCGAGGGGGCGCGAGAGACGATGCGCGTCGTTCGCCCTCCGGGCGAGGGCTTCAATCAGGCAACATCCAGGGGCTTGCTCGAAGACTCGCCGCGCCCCCGGCAAAGATCGTTGCGCCCTTCGGGCGTTGAGCGGCGTGACTCACGACAGGCATTCCACTCCCAACTGCCAACGGCCAACGGCCTTCCTCCGCGATCTCCGCGTGCTCCGCGGTGAACTGTCTCTTCTGGGCTCGGCTCTCGACGAGAGCTCACTTCCCCTCGGCGAATCCCACCGCATCAGGCCCCACCGAATCTAGCGGCACGCGCGTCTCGTCCTTGATCGTGCTCAGCGCAAAGCTGGTGCGGATGCGCCCGATGTTCGGTGCCATGCTCAGCTTGTGGACGATGAACGTTTCGTACTGCGACATGTCGGTGACGAGCACCTTGAGGATGAAGTCCTCTTCGCCCGCGGTGTGCCAGGCTTCCTGCACCTCTTCAAATCGGGTGACGGCGTCCTTGAACTCCTGCAGGCGGCGCTCGCCGTGCTCGCGCAGGGTGACATGGACGAGGGCGCAGATGCTCTTGTCGACCATGACAGGGTCGATGAGGGCGACGTAGCGCTTGATGATGCCGCTGGAGACGAGCTTCTTGACGCGTTCGAGGGTGCTGGGCGGGCTGATGCCGACGCGCTGGGCGAGGGTGGCGTTGGTGATCTCGCAGTCGGACTGGAGCTGGTTGAGGATGGCGAGGTCGATCGAATCAAAGCGGACGCGGGGCCGCCCTGGTCGACGGTTGCGCCCGCCGCCCCCTCCCCCCCCGCCGTGGTTGCCGTGATGCCCGTGATTGCCGTGGTGAGCCGCTGGCGCGGCGGGGGTGCCCACCAGGGTCGCGGGGGCCACGGGCTTGCCGGGAGGAGTCGAGCTGAGGTTGGTGGGCGAAGGGGTCATGGAGTTGGGTCCGTGGAGAAAAAGCGCGTTTCGGAAGGGCGGCGGAACAAGGGCTGAACGAAGGCGAAGGCTGGCGGCTGGTTCGGTGTTGGGGGAGTTTTCGCCGAAGAGAACCCGCCCCACGGGGGCTCGCGCCGAAGAAAATGCGTTGAATCGACGAAGGCAGGATACGGGCTGGAAGATGTCTCGGCAAGAACAATATTCGCCAAAACATTGAATTCACAGAACAATCGCTTGATTTTTCACGTTCGGTCCATTGAAATAGGGTCAGTTCGCCGGTTTTCCCGTCCTTGACCCACTCGGGCCGCTTGGGTTCTGCTTGGGTCGGCGACGGCCTCGCCGGTTCGCTTTGATCTGGTCCGCGCCATCCTTCCGCAGCCAGTTGTCTATCCCCCCTGCCTTTCCCCCTGCCTTTCCCCCCGCCCACCCTTGGGAGCACCGCCATGACCGTCGCCGCCACTCGTCCTTCGCCTGTTGTGTCCGTCGCCGCCGATCCGCTGCAGCTCATTGACGTGGACCATGTGCGCTTCCACGTCGGCAACGCCAAGCAGGCGGCGTTCTTCTACGCCCACTGCTTCGGCTTCCAGATCGAGCAGGTGTGTGATCTGACCACCGGCGTGCGCGACGCCGCCACTTACTTGTTGACGCAGGGCAACATCCGCTTCCTCCTCACCAGCGGGCTGACCGCGGAGCACCCCGCGTGCCTCGAGACGGCGATGTACGGCGACGGGGTCAAGGACGTGGCGTTCACCGTCTTCGACGCCGAGAAGGCGTGGGAACGCGCCACCGCGAACGGTGCCGTGTGCGCCGCCGGCGGCGAGCCGCGCACCATCAAGGACCAGCACGGCACCATCACCACCGCGAGCATCCGCACCTACGGCCGCTGCGTCCACTCGTTCGTCTCACGCACCGGCGCCTACGACCTGACGAAGGTGAAGCAGGGCGGGCTGTTCGCGCCGCGGTTCAAGAAGCTCGAAGGCGGCCTCGGTGGTGCCCCCGCCACCTCGATCCTCGCCGTCAACGAGTACAACCGCAAGAACCCCTGCGGCCTGAAGTTCGTCGACCACCTCGTGGGCAACGTCGAGATGGGCAAGATGAACCACTGGGTGAAGTTCTACGAGGACGTGCTCGAGTTCACGATGTTCAAGCACTTCGACGACAAGGACATCGCCACCGACTATTCGGCGCTGATGTCGAAGGTGATGGCCAGCGGGAACAACCTGATCAAGATGCCGATCAACGAGCCCGCCGAGGGCAAGAAAAAGAGCCAGGTGCAGGAATATCTGGATTGGCACTGCAACACTCCCGGCGTCCAGCACCTGGCGCTGCGCACCGACGACGAACTGCACTCGATCGCGGCCCTGCGCGGCCGCGGCGTCGACTTCCTCATGCTCCCCGATGCGTACTACGAAAAGGTGTGGGACCGCGTCGACGGCATGCTCAAGCAGCACGGGCACGAAGCGGTGAAGGAAGACCACAAGAAGGTGCGGGATTTGGGCATCCTGGTGGACGCCGACGACGAGGGGTATTTGCTCCAGTTGTTCACCAAGCCGCTGCAGGACCGGCCGACGCTGTTCTTTGAGATCATCTGTCGGCGCGGGAGCCAGAGCTTTGGGAAGGGGAACTTCAAGGCTCTGTTCGAGGCGTTGGAGATGGAGCAGGAGAAGCGGGGGAATCTGTGAGTGAGTGGTCGCGAGAGCATCAGGCTGTCGCTGATTTGCCTCACGCCATTCTGCTACTTCGCTCGGGCCACTTCGATCGCGATTCGCTAAGGCGGCGACTCTCGGCGGACGGTTGGAGGAGTTTTTGGTTTGACGCGAGTGCGTTGTCGGATAACGACCTTCACGCAGCGATCCGGCAGGAACTCGACTTGTCGCCGTGGTACACGCCAGAAGCACCGGGGGCGATGTTCGATGCGCTGTGTTGGGTTCACGAGGACACAGGCTGCGAATCTGTCTGCCTCGTGCTCGACTTCGGCGATACCACCGCACGGGAGAGCGTGATGTGGGCCGTTGGCTTGTGTGATTACACCGTATGGCACCTGCGTGAGATCGAGATCTCCCGTTTGATCACTGAAGTCCCGACGGGCTCGTCGCTGCGTTTTGGCATCATCGTCTTGGCATGCGAGTTCGCCCAGGTGCCGATGCGTCTCGGAGGCAACGGGGTCATCTCAGGCATAAAGCTACAAGCGATTCCGAGCGACATCGAGCAGTACGCGAAACGCCGGACTAATGACCCTGGCGCGCCAGTCAATCCCGATGCTTGAAACAGCCGAACTCCACTTGGCGACTGATCTGCGCTCGACATCTCCTCGCCGCGAAGCGGCGACCGATCCAAGCCTGGGGCGGGAGCCCCAGGAAAACGGTGGCATCCACGACCGCCACGATTGAAATGGCCGGAGCACCGAAGGTGCGGCACACGCCCAAACGTCATCCATGACCACACGGCGGCGTTTCGTGTGTCGCCGCTTCGCGGCTCTGGAGATGAACCTGCCACTTTCCTGGGGCTGCCGCCCCAGGCTTGTTTCGGGCGGCCCTTTGGGCCGCAGGCGGCCGATGCCGGTCGGGTATCCCGACGATTGCCTCGCGCGCCAGACACCATTCTGTTCGCCTGCCGTACCACGATGGGCCGTCTGTGGTCCGTCGGGCCGGGGCGTCGAGAATGACGGATTCCCGTGTTGACTTGAAACTCCTGCGATTCCGGACCGCCCGCCGCGAAGTGGCGACCGAGCCACGCGTGGGGCGGGAG
>JBJXFG010000114.1:0-41512 GCA_046154665.1 Phycisphaerales bacterium
GGTCGTCATGCGGGTGCTCGACCGCACCGTGGTGCAGCTCGACCTGAACAAGGTCGGCATGGACCCCGGCACCCTCACGCGGTTCCGCCGCATTCTGCACCGCCCCAACGGCATCGTGCTGGTCACAGGCCCCACCGGCAGCGGCAAAACCACCACCCTGTACTCAGCCCTCAACGAACTCAACGACATCGAAACCAAGGTCATCACCACCGAAGACCCCATCGAATACGACATCGACGGACTCATCCAGGTCCCCGTCAATCCCGACATTCAAGTCACCTTCGCCAACGTACTGCGGGCCATCCTCCGGCACGACCCGGACACCATTCTGGTCGGCGAAATTCGCGATTACGAAACGGCGGAAGTCGCCGTGCAGAGCGCGCTCACCGGGCACCTGGTGTTCAGCACGCTGCACACCAACGACGCGCCGTCGTCGATTGTTCGTCTGCTCGACCTGGGGATCGAGTCGTTCCTTCTCACGGCGACGATCGAGGCGATCGTGGCGCAGCGGCTGGTGCGGACGATCTGCTCGGGCTGCAAAGAGCCGTACACGCCCACCGAAGAGCAGCTGATGGAACTGGAGCTGCGGCCCGAGAACGTGACGGGCAAGCAGTTCTACCGCGGCAAGGGCTGCGAACGCTGCCACGGGTCGGGGTACAAGGGGCGGATGGCGCTGTTCGAGATCATGGTGATGGACGATGGGCTGCGCGACCTGATCATGAAGCAGGCGTCGACGAACATCCTGCGTGACGAGGCCCGCAAGCGCGGCATGCGGTCGCTGCGCGAGACCGGTCTGGCGGCGATCTATGACGGGGCGACGACCATCGACGAGGTGGTGCGGGAGACGATTTCGGAGGAGTGACGGGAGTCGGGAGTCGGCAGTGGGGAGTCGGGAAAGGCAGTGCGGTTGGGTCGGTTTGGTTCGAGATCTTTTGAGAGACAGCAATGGCAACCTTCAAGTACGAAGCCATCGACAAGTCCGGCAAGCCTCAAAAGGGTGTGGTCGAGGCCGCCACCAGCGAGGAGGCTCGGCAGCGGATCAAGCTGCAGGGGCTGTTCCCGACTGACGTTCGTGAGCAGAAGGTGAAGAAGAGCGCGACGGAGAAGGACGGCGCCGCCGCGGCTCCGGCCAAGAAGAAGAAGCCCGGGGGCGGTTTCACGGTGTTCGGGGTCAAGCCCAAGCACCTGACCACGTTCACGCGGCAGCTGTCGACGCTGCAGGACGCGGGCCTGCCGCTGCTGCGCTCATTGCAGATTCTGGAGAACCAGCAGAAGCCCGGGTTTCTCAAGAGCGTGCTGCAGGGCGTGGTGGAAGAGGTTGAGGGCGGTTCGTCGCTGTCGGAATCGATGGCGAAGTTCCCCAAGGCGTTCAACCCGCTTTACACCAAGATGGTCGCGGCGGGTGAGATCGGCGGCGTGCTCGATGTGATCTTGCAGCGGCTGGCTGAGTTCATGGAAAAGGCTCAGAAGCTCAAGCGGAAGGTCGTCGGCGCGATGATCTACCCGATCGCGGTCATCCTGATCGCGGTGCTGATCGTCACCGGCATCATGGTGTTCATCATCCCGAAGTTCAAGGAGATCTTCGCGGACTTCGGCGTCAAGCTGCCGCTGCTCACGCAGGTGCTGATCGATACGTCGGCGTGGATGGTGGGCAACTACCCGACCAAGGGCGCGATGTTGGTCCCGGGGTTTGTGTACGTGATCTTCGGCATGCCGCTGGTGTTCGTGGCGTACAAGCTGATCCGCAAGACGGGGCCTGGCAAGGCGGCGACGGACACGGTGGTGCTGTATGTGCCGGTGCTGGGCAACCTCATCAAGAAGACGGCGGTGGCGCGGTTCACGCGGACGCTGGGCACGCTGATCTCCGCGGGTGTGCCGATTCTCGAGGCCGTCACGATCACGAAGGAGACCAGCGGCAACTACGTCTATGAGAAGGCGCTGCAGAAGGTGCACGACAGCATCCGCGAGGGCGAGACGTTTGCCGAGCCGCTACGGCAGAGCAAGACGTGCGACGCGCTGGTGGTGAACATGATCGACGTCGGCGAAGAGACCGGCGACCTCGACACGATGCTGATGAAGATCGCCGACAACTACGACGACGAGGTCGACGTGGCGGTCGGTTCGCTTGTGTCGCTGATCGAGCCCTTGCTGGTGATCTTCCTGGGCGGCATCGTCGGGACGATCGTCGTGGCGATGTTCCTGCCTCTGGTGGCGATGATCGAAGGGCTGCAAGGGGGCAAGAAGTGAAGAAGACTTCCTCGATCCATTCTTCGATCGGATTGGTGCGCGCCGGCGAACTGGGTGCCACGGAGCTCGGCTCGGAGAGCCGAGGTACCTCGCGGGCGTTCACGCTCATCGAGCTGTTGATCGTCATCGCGATCATCGCGATCCTGATGGTGCTGGTGTTTGTGTCCGCCGGCGCGATCCGGCGCAACGCCGCGTCGGCGGCGACGACGGGGCTTTTGAACACGCTCACGCAGGCGATCGCGGCGTTTGAGAAGGACTTTGCGTACGAGCCGCCGCTGGTGACGAACCTCCGCACCAGTTCGGGCAACGCGACGCAGCCCGCCTCGGGCGGGATCGAGACGCCCGAGTTCCTGGCGCAGCGCAGCGGCAACAGCAACGACGCGGTGACGGCGTACCGATCGGCCCGCTACAGCAGCCAGTTCTCGCTGCCGGTGTATCTGCTGGGCATGGGCTGTTTCAATGGCCGCGCCACGTCCGACACCGGCACCAGCGAGACGACCGGCTTCCCGCCCAACACCGCCGCCGTCGGTGTCGACAAGCCGGACTTCAAGCTTCAGGCGGGTCACGACGGCGTTCCCGGCCCGGGGCTGCGAAACCCCGGCCCGTTGCGGACCTGGAAGAAGGCCGGCAACGTGCCCAACACGTTCAGCCACGCGCCCGATCTCACCGGTCGTGTGTACGGCCCGTACCTTGATCCGGCCCAGCTTTCGCGCAACCTGGAGATGGTTGAGGTGGTGCCGAGCAGCGACCCCGCCCGCGCCCTGCGTCCGGCGATCGACGACTTCGACACCGACACGGACATTTATATGTACCGCTTCGTCGAGGCGTCGGGCGAGCCCATCCGTTATTACCGCGGCTGGCCGGTGAAGGACCCTGATGCGACCAACGCGGAGCAGCCGTCGATCGCGCGCGTGCCGGTGGAGCTGCGTGACGCCGATGCGATCCGCACCGAGCTGACGCTGTCCAACACCAACGGCGCGGCGCTGCCGTCGGACTCGCGGCTGATGAGTGCCTCGTACATGCTGCTGGCGCCGAACGTTGATACGAGTCAGAAGTTCATCGGGCAGCCCAGCGCCGAGAAGCCCTTCGAGTTCACCAGCGAAGAACTGTTCGAGAAGGCGATGCCCTTCGGCGGCGGCGTGACCGACCCGAAGTTCAACGCTGCGCGATTGAATGATGAGCAGGGCTATGTCGGCCGGGCGCTGCTCGAGTTTGTCAGCCGTGCCGTGAGGGCCGGACCGCAATGATGACGCACACCCCTCTCCATCACCTTTCTGCGAAGCGCCGCGGCTTCACGCTGGTTGAGCTGCTGGTGGCGATCAGCGTGATCGCGATCCTGGTGGCGATCGTCGCGGTCGTCGGCCTGGGCGCGTTCCAGAACCAGCGCGTCGCCACTTCCAAGGGACTGCTCGGCACGCTCGACCGTGCGCTCGAGGAGTACCGCCTCGTCAAGGGCGAGTTCCCCAAGTACAGCCCCGTGGACTACGTGCGCCGGCCTGGGCCTTCGTGGGCGCTCGATGCCAGCGGCAACGCCGACAGTGAGAACACCGACCTCAGCGGCAAGGCCTTCGGGCCCGACCCGCGGGCTCCCAACAACGTGCGCTTCCCGAAGAAGCCCAGCGCCGCCGTGGCGTTCCGGCAGATGCGTGGGGTGGCCGAGTGCGAGAGCATCCTGGCGGCCCTGCCGCAGGACTTGTTCATCAACACGCCGCGGCAGCGCGTCACCATCGCACCCTTTTCGCCGCAGGCACCCGAGGACGACGCGGTCACGATCCTTGACCCGTGGTCCATCGGCCGCGGCGAGTGGGAACGAACCAAAGCCGACAGTAACACCGCCTTCCCTGCGCTTGAGCAGTCGTACGTCGTGTATGTTCATCCTGAGAATCTGCTGGCGCAGTCGCTGTACGGCGAGTGCGTCAATGGGCGGCCTTACTTCCTGATTGGCGGGCCTGATACGAAGGTGGGTCTGCGCGAGGAGTTCGGTCTTGACGGACAGCCAGTGGTTCCGCGCTCCGGCCCGCCTGAGAGCATGGAAGCGTTCAAGCCGCGCGTGCTGCAGGGGCTCAAGGACAACATCACGTCGTACCCAGTCGGCGCGCCGAACCTGACCGAGGAGTTTTGGGATTTCCGCCGATGAAACACCACCGCCACCATCTTCGCTGCGTTGCCGCTCGGGGTGTGAAGGGTGCCTTCACGCTGGTGGAGCTGCTGATCGCCGTGGGCATCATCGTGCTGGCGAGCGTGATCGTCGTTCCCGGCTTCACCAAGCTGCTGGAGTCGGCCAACTACAGCAGCGCCGTCAACACCACCGCCTCGGCCCTGGGGCAGGCCCGCGCCCTGGCCATCCGCACCAACCGCTACACCGCCGTCGCGTTCTTGTTTGACACCGAGACCGAGGTGTGCACTCTGCAGGTGCTGGAGCTGCTGTCGGCGGGCGGGACGGGGTATCTGTCGAACAACCCGACGAACCAGGAGACCGCGAGCTGCCAGGCGTTCCGGCCCGCCGAGGGTCAGGCGCCGATCGAACTGCCCAAGGGTTTCCTGGTGTACGGGCTTTCGTACGCGGCGCAGCGGACCAAGGCGCCCTCGGGCGACAGCATCGGCGTCGAGCTTTGCAAGATCGACAACGGGATCCGCGGCAGCGGGCCGACGTTCAACTGGTACTCGGGCGAGCTGGTTGACGAGGGTGATGCGCCCGTCGCCGGCGGCGCGGGAGAGGTGGTCCCCTGGTTGCCGCCGCGGTCGGACCCATCGAACTACACGCTCGCGGGCGACAACCCGTGGAAGGTCGCGGTGCGTGCCAGCCCCGGCGTGACGCAGCGGCTTTGGACGGCCCGCGATGACCAGGCCGTCCGGCATGCTCAGACGTTTGCGATCATCTTTGATCCGACCGGTGCGATCGTGAGCGCCACCACCGAGGGTGGCCGCCCGATGCAGAATGCCTACTTGGAATATGTTGACGCGCCGACCGACCGTCGCCCCGCGACGCCCGGGCCGGTTCGCGTGCTGGACTGCCCGACGAACTTTGACCCTGAGAACGTGCGTGGGTGCCCGCCGCGGAACGCGACGGCGGCGGTGGACCCGACGCCGAACCCTGAGGTGCGTCTGCGTGCCGCGTCGGCGTTGGCGGTGGTTGATGCGCAGAAGCTGGCGAAGGACGTTGGGCTGCCGCGGCCGTATCTGGCGCGGCCGCGTCCGGACGATCTGGCGAAGGCCCCGCCGCGGCGTGATGACCTGATCGGGTTCGCGGTGCCGAACTTCGCGGATGCGTATTTCAACTCGGCGATGGTGAAGCGCATCTCGACGTGGATCGACCGCAACGCCGAGGTGATTACCTTCAACCGGGCGACCGGCGGGCTGAACCGGAGGACCGGATCGTGAACACCAATCTTCTGAACACACTGGCACGGAGCGTCGGCGACGGGTCGGAACTTCGTGATGGTCACGCGGATCGCGCGGATTCGATGCACCCGCTCGCTCACGCTCGGGGCTCGTTCAATCCTGACCCGCTCGCTCACGCTCGGGGTTCGTTCAATCCTGACCCGCTCGCTCACGCTCGGGGTTCGTCAAATGCCGCTTTCACACTGATCGAAGTTCTCATCGCGGTGATCATCATCGGGCTGGGGATGATCGGGATTTCCGCGCTGTTCGCCGGGGCGGCGCGTCAGCAGCAGATCGTGTCGCAATCGTCGCGCACGACGACCGCGGCGCGCAACGCCGAGTCAAAGGTGTTGGAACTTTTCAGCACGCTTCGGGATGTGAACGACGTCGCCAACTGCACCTACAACGGCGTGATCCCCAGCGTGCTTGCTTCCGAGAAGCTCACCGTTGAGTGGACCCCTGTCTTTTCCGACAACGACGGCTCGCTCAACGTCTTCCGCTCGCCGGCCAACGCCAACCCCACCAACGCCTGCACGGCGTTCTTCTTCGAGAAGCCGCTGCCCGAGTTTGCGCTGCTTGACAACGCCGACCGTTTCGGCACCCGGCTGAACTCGGTGATTGATATCGACGGTTTCTTCAACGGGCCCACGAGCGCCTCGGAACTGCCGGGCATGAACCCGTTCTTCCCGGTGCGTTCGCTGGTGGCCGACACCATCGAGATCGATGTCTACATCACCGGTTCGGACCGCATCGTGCTGGGCGACCCGGAGTTTGTGAACCCCACCGATCCGGCCTCGCCGCCCAGCCGCATCGGGCGGGTCTCTCGCTACACGTATGCGTACGACCCGCGCCTGGCCGTTGACGGCGGCGAGGGGCCGTGCAACGGGACTGTGATTCGGCTGCGGCCCAAGCAGGCGCACCCTCGTTTCGTTTCGCAGGGGTACAACTTCAACAACGACTGGCGCGCGCAGGACTTCATCACCATCGAGGCGTACAAGTGCCCGATCGAGCGCAACAGCGACAACCCCGAGGTCGCGTTCATCAAGGACATGAAGATCTTCGGCATCAAGGAGACGCCCGGCACCGGCGCCGCCAACCCTTCGCCCCGCGTCGGCCGGTATATCCAGAAGATCGTCGTCCGCAACGCCACGTACCGCACCATCAATCTGCTCTCGACCTCCGAGCGTGTGCTCACCGAGACGACTCCCGCCGGGGATCTGAAGGACGTTTCGGCGATCAGCGTGATGATGCGTGCCCCCGCGCTGCCCGACGGTTCGCCCGACGGCAACGGGGTGCAGGTGGCGGTGTTCACCTACTCGATCCAGGCCGCGGCCGACAACGAGCGGTTCATCCCGCCCGAGTTTGTCAACACTCCGGTTGAGGACCGGCCCATCCGTTCGGCGCTGGTGGAGCTGGTCTACAACCGCGAGACCGAGTCGTACTGGTTTTTCTGCATCCGCGCGCCCGAGACGCCGGCGACCGATGAATCGTGGCTGGCCCGGAGCGGGCAGACGCCGCTGTTCGCCGGCGACCAGGGCGACGGGGTGAGCGGCGCCGACGACGCGTCGCGGGTGGTGCGTGTGGTCACGCTGGAGCGCAACCAGGGGTACTGGTGCGAGCTCGAGAAGGCTCCGCGGGCCGGCACTTCGATCGTCGGGCCGGGCACGCCGCGCGTCGTGAACTCGGTCTTCTCGCCCGTCAGCGCTCCCGGCGCGCCGGGGAACCGGCGCGTCTTCGCGGTCGCCAACCAGGCGGTCAGCGGCGCACGCCCGGGCAACACCAGCAGCGGCGCCACGTGGCGGCTTACGCCGATCGGGTCCCGTGTCTTCACCATCTCTCGCTGAGCAGCCACTTCACCCCCACCATGCCACGCACCCCGACTGACATCATCAGGCACACCGACGCTCCTTCCGTGAGAGCGCGGGCGCGCGGCTTCACCCTGGCCGAGCTGCTCGTCGCGGTCGCTGTGGTCATTGTGCTTTCGCTGGCCATCGGGCAGGTCTTTTCCGCGGTCGGGCGGCTGGTGGGCACGGGGGCGGCGATCTCCGAGGTCGACCAGCTCGCGCGGGCGATCGAGCGCCAGATGCGCGATGACTTCGAGGCGTTCGGGCGGATGCGCTCGGACGAGACGTTCTTCGCGATCCGCTCGCGGGCCATCGGCGACATCAACAACAACGCCGTGGTTGATCCCTCCCTGGGCGAGATCGCGGTGTATCTCTCGCAGGCCGACAAGGACGACGACCTGCGGAGCGGGCGGACCAGCCCCTACCAGCGCGATGCCCGCGGCGTGCAGACGGGCAAGGGCGTGACCGTGCGCCTCGATGAGATGGTCTTCCTTTCGCGCGCTTCCGAGAAGGCCCGTTTCGTTTCGGCGCAGCAGAACGGCGCCGAGGGCGAGCCCGTCAGCGCGTCGGTGGCGCGCATCTCTTACGGGCACGGGCTGCTGCCCTCGCCGCCGGTACGGCCCGACGGCGGCGAGTTCGACCCCACCTTGCCCATCGATATCGACAACCGCCCGGTGCGCCGCCTGTTCCCCGATACGCGGCGCGTGGCGCTGCCGGGTTCGCCCGACCTTGACGCCGTGGACGTGCCCACGCAGCGGAATCTCGCGTGGGGCTCGGTGTTCGGCGAGCCGTTCACGCGCAACGAGTTTGCCAGCGACTTCCCGCTGCTGCGCCAGCCTTTGCTGCTCTACGGCGGTCGTGCGGCGGGGAACATCGCCACACAGAACACGCTGCCCGAGGCGCCCGTCAACGCCAACTTCCGGCGCCGCACCTACGCGCCGTACATCCGCGACTTTGAGACGATCCAGCGCAACGGGATCAGTGCCGTGCCGCAGCGCACCTCGTTCCGGCTGCTCAACGGGTGGACGTATCCCGCGGGCACGCTCTCTTCGCCGCGCCAGCTGCGCTGGGGCCGCACTGATATCTGCGCGATGGACCGCGACGACGTGCAGCGCTGGCTCGAGGGCATCGAGACCGACGACCAGCACGGCGCCGGCGACGACAACTTTGATCCGCCGCAGGCCAGCGCGTTCAGCACCGGCTTGTTTGAAGAGTCCACGTTTGATGACGACGATCCGGCGGAAGCGCCGCTGGTGTGGAAGCGTCCGTTCGGGAGCGTGCCGGGCGGCCCCGGCTTCGAGTTCCCCGACGCGGCGCTGATGTACCGTCTTCCCCCGGCGTGGGGTCTGCGCGGCGCGCCGCCCATCGCGCCGGACTATCTGCCCTCGCAGGCGGTGCGGGTTGCTGGCACGCGGCTGCGCTCGGCGATCGCGGGCGTGTTCACGCGGATGCTGGTCGAGCCGGCGCAGCAGCAGGTGCCGACGCGGCTGAACCCGATGTCGGGGCTGAGCGCCAACGCCGCTGTGAACAACCTGATCGACCCGATTCCCGCCGACGCCGCGATGGACCAGCACGCGCTGCTGGCCCCGCGTTGCAGCAACTTCGAGATCGCGTGGTCTGATGGGACGACGTGGAACTCGGATACGCCGCTGCGCGTCTTCCTCGGCTCGGGCTCGCTGCGCCGGCAGATTGCCGAGTACAACCGCGGCGACGTCGTGTGGTTCGACAGCGTGTTCACGCGTCGTCAGTTCCTGAATATCAGCGTGGCGGGTGTAACGCCAGTGCTTGATTTGAACCCGCTCAGCGCCGCGCCCGACCCCGAGGTGCTGGGCGAGATCACCGATCTTTCGGTGTTCCCGGTCACGACGCCTTCTTCGACCGCGCCCGACAGCCCGAGCGCCGACCGCACGGCGGCCAACGAGGTGGATCGCAGGATCAACGTGTTTGACGAGTCGTTCCCGTCGATCGCGGCCACGGACGGGGCGTACGACCCCTACCGCAGTGGGGGCGACAAGCGCGAGTATCTGGCGATCTGGGGTTTCCGTCGGCCGATCGTGCGGAACCAGAACCTGGGGCCGCAGCCCGCCGACCAGCGGATGACGCTGGAGTGGTCGGATTCGGCCTGGGAGAAGCCTCGGCTGATCCGCGTCCGCATGACCTTGCACGATTCGCTGAACCGAATCGCGGGTGGGAAGTCTTACGAATACATCTTCTCGATCGAGCCCGCCGCCAACTGATTTTTCCGGTTCCGACCGCTCGTCTGATGCCCTCATTCTGTCCGCAGGTGCCACCATGAACAGCACGTTCGACCACACCAACACTCGCCGAAGCCTTCTGGGCCGCGCTTTGGGCCGCCTCCTCGGGCGCGCGACCGCGACGCGCCGCGGGACGATCATCGTGCTGGCGCTCGGTGTGCTGGCGATCCTGGCGATCTCGGCGGTGTCGTATGTGGCGATCGTGCGCATCGACCGCACGGCGGTGGTTTCGGGCCAGCGCGAACTGCGCACGCAGCCGCAGGTTGACACCGTGGTCGCGGAGATCGGTGCCGTGCTCACCGCCGACCTGTTCGGCAACAAGATTGTCGACGCCAACACCCCCGCCAACGTGTGGCCCAGCGCGTTCGAAGACGGCGACTACACCGATCGCCCGCACGTCGACGGCGATTGGGCGCTGGCACCCGCGGCGGTTAACCCGTCGACGCAGATGCGTTTGCCCTTCACCACGGGCGCGAACATCCCGATCGCCAAGGCCGACGACGCCTGGCTCGCCGCCGCAACCCCCGTCATCAACGAAGCCACGTTCCTCGATTCGTACTGGCCGCAGATCACGAACCTGCGGAGCGCGTGGCGCTACCAGCCGCGCTCGGGGTCGCGCGTAGAGCAGTGGAAGCGTGACAACGGGCAGTACGTCGACCTGATGCAGTTCTTTCTCCGCCCGACGACCACCGGCAACGCCAACGCCAGTGCTGATCTGACCGCCAACAACGCCTTCGGGCCCGAACTGGGCACCGCTTTCATCACCCGCGGCAACGGCGCCCAGCCGCTGGACCAGCGCGACCCGCTCAAGGTCTTCGGCGTGCAGATGAACCGTGTCGAGAACGACTTCTCCGACATCAACTCAGTCTCCAACGACCAGGAACGGTTCTGGACCGACACCGACGGCGACCTCCGCCCCGACGCACGATGGCAGCGCCTTGACGCCCTGGGCAACGCCTACGGCCTCACGTGGGTCGTTGCCGCCCGCGTCATCGATGCTTCGGCCCTCATCAACTTCAACACCGCGCTGACGTTCCCCCACAAGGACCTCATCGGCGTGCCGCTGCGGGCCGGGCGGACCTGGGCCGACGTGGTGGGCACGGGTGAAACGCCCGCGGATGTGGACCTGTTCCGACTGCTGGGCTATGGCGCGCCGACCAGCGGCGCGGCTCGGCTGCCGGACACCTTTGGCACGGAGCTCAACGCCGTCGGCACCATCTGGCCCGCCCCGATGGAGACGCGCCGTCTGGCGGACCAGGGTGTGAGCCCGGCGCTGCGCGCCATGGTCGGCGTTTCTCTGGGTTTCGGTTCCACGATGCGCAAGGTTTCGGAAGAACTCAAGGCGACGACCGACGCCGACTTCAACCCGCCCTATGAGCTCCGCCTGAGCACGAGAGCGCGGGGCGTTGATCGATACCCCGAGCAGGAGTACGCCGACGGATTTGAGAACACGACCAACGGGTGGGGCCCGATGGATTTCCCCACGGCGTCGCAGCGAGCGGTGTGGTACCGGCTGGTGAGCGCCGAGGGCATCGGGTTGGTGCTGCGCTCGATCCAGCCCATCACCATCCGTGATTTCGCCGATCTGCACGCCTTCCGCGCCACCAACAACGCCGAGGTCACCGGCAAGCTTGAGCAGTATGTGGACGGGACCGAGACCAACGGGTTCCTGCCCGGCTCGGGCAACATCAACGCGCCCTACGGCCCGCTGCGTTCGCGCGAGGGCACCGAGGGCACCAACCCCAAGGTCGCGCGCTCGCCGCGCCGCTTTGGCAGCCCCGACCAGGACGATTCCAACGTCGAGCCCGGCCTGCCCACGATCCGCCAGTTGAAGTGGGACAACCGGCACCTGCTGACGCCGGTGAGCGGGACCGGGCGCATCGGGCCGGTGCCGGTGCTGAACACGCAGGCGTACTCGCAGAACCTTCTGGGGCGCGTGACGCAGCCGTCGTACTTTGACGGGCGTCGCTCGCTGGAGCGCATCAACATCCCCGAGCTCGAACGCCAGCTCCGCAGCACGCCGTCACGCGACGTTGCGCAGCGCGTGTTTGACGCTTTTGTGTGGGCGCTGGCGCCGCTGTCGACCGACAAGCCGCAATCCCGCGAACTGGGCGTCAACAACCTCTTCAACAACGGGGCCGACAACGTCAACCGGCACTACGGCGGCGGGACCAACGGGCCTGCGCAGAAACTCATCACCGACGCGGGGCTGACCGCCACCGCGGGGTCGACGTACGCCGTGCTCAAGTCGTTGTGTCTGACGGCGAATTTGATTGATGCGCTGGGCCTGGGCGGCGGTTCGCCGCTGGTCACGAATGAGGCGCCCACGTCGCTCAAGCTGTACAACGAGAACGATCTGGCGCTGCCCGTCGCGCCGGGTGTGCCCGCGCTGGGAACTCGTCTGGCGCAGGGCAACATCCCGCCCGTGTCGCTCGATGAGAAGGTCTTCGGCTCGCCGGGAGTCGCCGGCGGCGTGTCGGTCTTTGGCGTGGACCGCCAGCCTTTCCTTGTGCAGGCGTCGTACTACGCGTTCTACGAAGACAGCGACGCCATCTCCGAAACGGTCACCTCGCCCTCCATCGATCCGACCGACGCGGAGGACCAACTCGGTTCAATCATGGCCTTCGAGATCCGCAACCCGTGGCCGCAGTCAATCGATCTCAGCGGCTACAAGATCGTGATGCGGAACACCGCCGCGCCGGGTGCGCCCGAACTGGTGTTTGATCTTGGTGAGGCCCCGGAAGAAGGCACGGCGGTGGTTTCGAGCGGCGAGCCGCTGGTCGTTTACTTTGTGCGCGGGCCCAGCAACCCGGTTTTCGCGCCGTTCTGGCGGACCGATACCCTCAACGCCGTCGAAGAGTTCAACGAACTCATCGAAAGCCAGGGTGCGGTTGCGGTGCGGTACACCGAAACGGCGATCAGCGGCAGCAGTGAGAGTGCGCCCGGCACGCGTGACCCTATCGCCGGTGCCGCGCTGCCGGTCATCTTCGCTGAGTACCTTGTTGGGGCGACGCCCGTCAACACCATCCCGGTGCTGCTGGTCCGCGAAGCCATCGGCTCAGCCGGCGGCGAGGCGTTGATCGATCGCCTGTCCGCGCCGATCACCGGCGAGAACTTCCCCCAGCTCGTCACCGCGACGCACACCGCCACGCCGCTGCCCGACGAGACCCCCGTGCCGCCAGGCCCGGACCTGACGCCCACCATGCGGGCCCGCATGCTCGTCGCGTCGAGCATTTATCGACCGACCGAGTCCAGCGCCGCGCCGAATCCGGGCATGCCGCCGTACATCGCCGAACGCCGCAGCGCCAACATCTCCCAGTTCCTCGCGCCCTCGTCCACCACGCTCACCTACCGCGGCACGGCGACGATCGACCGTCAGCAGGTTTGGCGCGTCGGGCCGCCCGGGCTGCCCGTCGAGGCCGACCCGGGGCCTGACGGACTGGTCGGCGATCCAGGTGGCGCGCTCGGCGATATCGCCACATGGCAGCCCATCGGGATTGCCGGCAAAGGTGTCTTCCCCGTCGCCACCAGGTTCCAGCTGTTCAACCCCACCCCCGGCTTTGCGTCGGCCGATCCGAGCGTTCCGCTGCCCGACGGCGGCAATCTGCCGCCCCCGATGCCGTCGATCAACTCGGCGGCCGATCTCTTGCTGATCCCGAGCGTGGCGACGGTGTATGTCCACGCCGCCGCGGGGCCGGCGGTTCTCGCGGATGCTTCTGATCTTCTGGCCAGCTACACCGGCAACACGATCGCGTTCGCCACCGGCGCGGTGACCGGCAAGGGTGCTTGGGTCACCGCTTCGGAGATGCTCGGCTCGGACTGGGAGCTCTTCCGCAACGCGGTCGCCGCGACCGATCCCAGCCCTTACGTCGGCGTGCTTGATCCCACGCAGTCCATCCTCTCCAGCGTCGAGCAGCTCGGCCCGCAGTCCGTCAACCTTCCCGACAACCTCACGATCCCGCTGGCGCTGCGCGTGCTCGACGCGTTCGACGGGCTTGACCACCGCGGGGACCTTGCTGCGGGGCGCGTCAACCTCAACACCGCACCGGCCCGCGTGCTGGCGTGCCTGCCGTTCCTTTCGCCGCTGACGGCGGTGCAGAACGCCGACGATCAGAACGGGGCTGGCTTCCAGGCGTCGTCGTTGCCAGCGCCGACCAACCCCGCCGACCCCCCGGCGAACTACCCGCTGCTGGGTCGCTGGCTGCTGCCGTACCGCTCGCTGAATCTTGAGAATCCAATCTCGCCGCCGTCGCTTGCCCCGACGTGGCGCGACACGAACATCGCGCTCCCCGGCCTCCGCAATCGCACCGGGCAGCCCAAGGAACTCGGGCTGGTCTCGGTGGGCGAACTGGGCATCATGGGCACCTGGAACAACACGAACGGCAACCCCGCCGCCACCAACGACATCAACACCAACGGCTTCATGCACGTCGGCAGCAACGGCCTGCCCGAGCGCGGCGTTCCGTTCGGTCGCCTTGGCAATCCTGATCGTCAGGTGCCAGACGCCTTCCGCCTGGTCGACGGCCCCGAAGAACGCGCCGCGCTGCTCCGCGCCCTCTCGAACATCGCCACCACACGCAGCGACGTGTTCATCGCCTGGTTCCAGCTCCGCGGCTACAACCCGGATGTCATCGAGTCGATCGAGGTCAACGGCAGCGGCGCGCCGCCCACCCTCGCCCAGGCCCGCGACGCGATGAACAACGAGAAGTTCCGTCCCACCGTCGATACGCGCTGGCTGGTCGTCTACGACCGCTCGAATGTCCGCAACCCGACCGATCGGCCCAACATCATCCTCAAGATGGAGTTGCCGAGCGCGAAGCCTTGAACGCAGACCCCGTCCGAAAACCTGCCATTTCGGCAGCGCCAAGACTGCCCAGACTGCCACGAACCTCGCCCGCCCGCGCGCCAACCTCTTTGGTGTGTCGCCGCGGGCGGTTTCCTTCTGAACACCGATCCGGGCTTGGTCGATGCTCTCAGGCACCGCGTTCGCTGCCTGAGAATCGGAATCTCAGGTCTATAATCACGCGAATCGTTTGTCAGCTGTGGTGCTTCGGGCTCGTTCGGGTCCGAAAACTCGGCCGCACAGGCGGTCCTTGGCGAAGGCCGAGGACTCGATTGGCTCAGGAGGTCTCACGATGTTCGAACGCTTCACCGACCGTGCCCGCAAGGTGATGGCCCTGGCCAACCAGGAAGCCCAGCGCTTCAACCACGAATACATCGGGACCGAGCACATCCTGCTCGGGCTCGTGAAGGAAGGCTCCGGCGTCGGGGCCAACGTGCTCAAGAACCTCGATGTCGATCTCCGCAAGGTGCGGCTCGAGGTCGAGAAGCTGGTTCACTCGGGGCCTGAGATGGTCACGATGGGCAAGCTGCCGCAGACCCCGCGTGCCAAGAAGGTCATCGAATACGCCATCGAGGAGGCACGCAACCTCAACCACAACTATGTGGGCACCGAGCACCTGTTGCTCGGGCTGCTGCGCGAGCACGACGGCGTCGCCGCCCAGGTGCTGATGAACCTCGGGCTGAAGCTTGAAGAGGTTCGCGAAGAGGTGCTCAACCTGCTGGGCGCGGGGATGGACAAGGAAGAGATCACCGGCGACGGTGGCGCGGGCGGCGAGCCGTCGGCTTCCGGCGGTTCCGCGGGCGGGGGCGGGGCGGCGTCGGGCTCAGGCTCGGGCAAGAAGGCCGCGCCGGGACAGCCCGCCGGGAAGTCGAACACCCCCGCGCTGGATTCGTTTGGGCGCGACCTGACGGTGCTGGCGCGCGAGGGCGCGCTGGACCCGGTGATCGGGCGCACCAACGAGATCGAGCGCGTGATCCAGGTGCTGTGCCGGCGCACCAAGAACAACCCGGTTCTGCTGGGCGAAGCGGGCGTTGGCAAGACCGCCATCGTCGAGGGGCTGGCCCAGGCGATCGTCAACGGCGAGGTGCCCGACCTGCTGCACGACCGGCGGCTGGTGGTGCTTGACCTGGCGATGATGGTCGCGGGCACCAAGTACCGCGGGCAGTTCGAGGAGCGGATCAAGGCCGTCATGAACGAAGTCCGTCGGGCCCAGAACCTGATCCTTTTCATCGATGAGCTGCACACGCTGGTGGGCGCGGGCGGTGCCGAGGGCGCCATCGACGCGTCCAACGTGCTCAAGCCCGCGCTGGCCCGCGGCGAGATCCAGTGCATCGGCGCGACGACCTTTGATGAGTACCGCAAGTACATCGAGAAGGACGCGGCGCTGGCCCGGCGCTTCCAGTCGATCACGGTCGAACCGCCGAACCCCGAGCAGACGGTGCTGATCATCAAGGGTCTGCGCGATCGGTACGAGAGCCACCACAAGGTGCGGATCACGGATAGCGCCGTGCAGGCCGCGGTGGAGCTGTCGGGCCGGTACATCACGGGCCGTGTGCAGCCGGACAAGTCGATCGACGTGATCGACGAGGCGGGCGCGCGGGTGCGTCTCAAGAGCATGAGCAAGCCGCCGGACTTGTCGGAGATCGAGGCTCAGATCGAGAAGCTGTCGATCAGCAAGGACGAGGCGGTGAAGGCGGCGGACTATGAGAAGGCCGCCGAGCTGCGCGACCAGGCCGAGAAGCTCCGCAAGAAGAAGGAGACGATCCAGCAGGAATGGCGCGACAAGAGCAAGGAGCAGTGCGGCGTCGTTGACGAGGAGGCGATCGCCGAGGTCGTCAGCAAGATGACCGGCGTGCCGCTGACCCGCCTTGAGAAGGAAGAGGCCGCGCGGCTGCTCCAGCTCGAGGCCGAGCTGCACAAGAAGGTCATCAGCCAGGACGAGGCGATCAAGGCGATCAGCAAGGCGATCCGGCGCGCCCGCGCGGGCCTGAAGGACCCCAAGCGCCCGATGGGATCGTTCATCTTCGTCGGCCCCTCGGGCGTCGGCAAGACGCTGCTGTCCAAAGCGCTCGCCGAGTTCATGTTCGGCAACGAGGACTCACTCGTCATGCTCGACATGAGCGACTACATGGAGAAGCACAACGTCTCGCGTCTGGTCGGCGCGCCCCCCGGCTATGTCGGGTACGAGGAAGGCGGCCAGCTGACGGAGAAGATCCGCCGCCGTCCGTACTCGGTGGTGCTGCTCGACGAGATCGAGAAGGCCCACCCCGACGTGTACAACATGCTGCTGCAGATCATGGAGGAAGGGCGGCTGATCGATTCGTTCGGGCGGCATGTCGATTTCCGCAACACCATCCTCATCATGACCAGCAACATCGGCGCTGACCTGATCAAGGGCGGCGGCGGGTTCGGCTTTACCAAGCGCTCCGAAGAGGGCAACTTTGACGCCATCAAGGGCGTCTTGATGAAGGAGATCGAGCGGTTCTTCCGCCCCGAGTTCATCAACCGCCTCGATGACGTCATCGTCTTCCGCCCGCTGACCCGCGAGAACCTCGTGTCGATCGTCGACTACGAGACCGCCAAGCTCATCAAGCGCTGCGCCGAGCAGGGGTGGAACCTCGAGCTCGACCAGGGCGCGAAGGACTTCCTCATCGAGAAGGGCTACAACCCCGACTTCGGTGCCCGTCCTCTGCGTCGCGCCATCAGCACCTATATGGAAGACCCGCTGAGCGAGAGCCTGCTGGGCGGCGCGTTCCAGGGCAAGAGCCGCATCCTCGTGACCCGCGTGGCGGGCGAGGAGAAGCTCACCTTCGCCGCCGAGGCCGTCCCGCCCACGGCGCCCACGCCCGGCGGCGACGCGGGTGCCGAGAAGCCCGTCGGTGCGGGTTCGCAGTCGACGTGACGTGCCCGATCTCAGGCCTTTATAAGACGCACGCGCACACCCACACGGGCGTGAGGATACGTTTCCCATTTTGGGGCGGATGGGCCGCGAGGCTTGCACACAGGTTGGTTTGGCGGGACCTTCCCGACCCGCCTCTCTCGGCGGACTTGGTCGTCGCTGCGCGAGGACATGTCAAGTCAGAACTCTGGCAGAAACTCGGCGAATCAGGAAAAGTACGGATAGACAGCCTCGGTGCGCTCGAATAGCCTCCCTCGGGAGCAACAGTTCCTTTTCCGTCCGCTCCGCGCAGGGCTGATTCTGGAGGATCCGTATGTCTGTTCGCGCCTTCCTTTGGTTCCCCGTGGTGATGATCGCGGCATGCGCCGCTTCGGCTTCGTGTGCCCAGTGCCTTGAGACCCAACCCATCGCGCCGGGGGATGGCGTCGTCCCGGCAGGACTTATGCTCGCATGGGACCCCGACGGCCCCGGCGCGGGCGGTGAGGAACTGCTCGCCGTCGGCGCATGGCCGAATCCGGGCTCGTCGCTCCGTTCCGCTCTGATGTCTTGGGATGGGCAGTCTTGGGAGCCGGTCGCATCGACTCCCCAGCCGAGGCTTTCGTACGGAGCGATCGTCGACGGCGAGCTATGGGTCTCGGGGAACTTCCTCGACACCGACCCGTTCCCCCTCAGTGTGTTCCGTGATGGGCGATGGCGCCGGCTCCTGAGTTCGGACACGACGAACGACTTCGAGTTCGCTCGTTGGATCGGCACGTACCAGGGGCAGTTGCACATTGTGTGCCAGCGAACCGGCACGCTCCGGCGCTGGGCGGGCGACCGATGGCGCAGCATCCCGGCGACCGTCCTCAATACGGCGGCGTTGTATGAAGGCCGAATCGTTCTTGCGCGCAGCGGCGCAACCTATGTCAACATGCCGACCGTGGAGCTTTGGGACGGTTCCACGCTCTCGCCGCTCGGCCCCGAGTTCCGGGGCAATGTGGGCAGGCTGCTGGAGTATCAAGGGCGTCTGGTGGCGGTCGGCAACGAGCTGCGCATCGGGTCAACCCCCGTGACCGGACCCGTGGAATGGGACGGGACCACGTGGAGGCCGCTGGGCGTATGGCCTTTCGGCTCCAACGCGGGGATTACCGCGATCTGCGAGCATCAGGGTGCGCTGATCGCGGCGTTTGTGCCGAATGTTCCCTCGGGGAACAACGCGCAGGCTCTGGCTCGCTGGGACGGCTCAACCTGGACGGCCTTTGGGCCTTTGGGACGGGGAAACGTTTCGTCGATGGCCAGCTTTCGAGGCATCCTCGCTGTCAACGGGAGTTTCGTCGACGAGAACGGGATCGGCTTTGGCCAACCGGTGTTCTTCGACGGCACACACTGGTTCGACGACACGCGCCCCACGGGCCAAGCGGTCGAGGCCGTTCTTGCAGACGACGATGGGACGCTCTGGATCGCCGGGCGTGTACGTGAGGGGCTGGGCCTCTACCGCGCGACGGAGCGCGGGCCCGAGCTGGCCACGGAGATGCTGGCTTCGATCCCCAGCAACTCGGGCGCCCGTTCGATTCGCGCGCTCACCCGATTCAACGGCACGATCTACGCGGCTGGGAAGTTCGGCTTCGAGAGCACCCTCGGCGTGCCCCCACCGGGGGCCATCTGCAACGTCGCCTCCCTGGATGCTCAAGGCCGATGGTCGCCGGTCGGGCAGGAGATCCGGGGCACGGTCGAAGCGCTGGTGCCCTACGACGGGTCTCTGTTCGCAATCGGAAACTTCCAGGCGTTCCCAAGCTCGGGCCCGTTCAGCGGTGTCGCGGTGCTCCGCGGCGGGCGCTGGGTTGGCCCCGAGACAAGGCTCTCGCGATTCCGCTCAACGTCGCTTGACAACGACGCGTTCTGCGGCGTGGTCTTTGAGAACTCGCTGATCGTTGGCGGGAACTTCACAACCGCCGGACAAGTGAGCGCGTTGGGCGTGGCCCGCTGGAACTCGATCGGCGGCTGGTCGGCCATGGGGCCGGGCCTCCCGGACCGAAGCGTCCGAGGATTGGCGGTGTTCCAAGGGCGGCTCTACGCCAGCGGGAACTTCGAGCGCAACGGCCTGCGGTACGCCCTCGCAGAGTGGAATGGAACGACGTGGGACATGGTCGAGCCCGTGCGGATCTTCAGCAGCCTGCAACCCGCCGGACCTCTACATACCGGACCGGAGGGTTTGTTCCTCAGCGGGCACGCATGGCTCGACGGCCTCGAGAGCGCCCTCTTGAGGTTCGACGGCTCATCCTGGCAGCGTGTGCCACTCCGCGAAAGACCTCGCAGCTTCACCAATCGCGGGCAAGAGACCATTGTCAGCACCGGGTCCCTCATTGGGCCGATTCGAATCCTGCGCGACGCTTCACCGCCGATGTTCGCCGGACACCCCGGAGGCGTGATCGATCAGTGCACGAGCAGCCCGGTGGTCTTGCATGTTTCGTCCGTCGGCTACAAAGTCCCCGCGTCGTATCGCTGGCGGATCAACGGGGTCGTCGGAAACCCCGGGTTCGAGACCGGGCCTTCGAACGGTCAAACGTTTGTCGTCGGGTTCAGGGACGGCGGGCCAGGGCAGGCGGTGGTGGAGTGCGTCGTGACCGACGCGTGCGGCGCAACCTACGTCGTGCCGGCGGGCAACGTCTTCCGAATGCCGGATTTCAATCAGGACGACGCCGTCACCACGATCGACCTCCTCGACTTCCTCGCGCTCTTCGGTCGAGCCGGCCCGACGGTTGGGCGTTACGATGTTGACGGCGACGGAACCGTTGGCACTTCGGACCTCGTCCGCGTGCTCGGCAAGTTCGGACTGCGCTGCGAGTAACTCGCCCGGACTCGGTCGCCGGTCCGCCGCTTGCATTCTCCCTGCCACCTTGCCCGCCGATTCTGGCATACTCCGCGGGTGAAGCGCGTTCTCTTGGTGCTCTCGCAGATGCCGCAGGACCCTGCCAGCGGGGCGGCGCGGTCCATGCGCACGATGTGCGAGATGCTGGCGTCGTTCCCGGACCGGTTCGGCGTCCGCGCGGTGGTGTGCAGCGGGACCGAGCACGGCTCGCCCGAGCCCGTCGAGCGGGTGCTTGCCTCGGCGGGGGTGACGCCGACGATCGAGCCCGCCAACATCGGACCGGGGGGGCGGCCGCGGGTGCTGCGGTTCGAGCATCACCGCGTGCCCTACGCGATGCTCGACACCGGGGCGACCATGGCACCCAACTGCAACGCCGAGATCAACCGGGCGTTTGATCATCTGATTGATGCCGAGGCCGATGCGTTCGGCCCCGACATGGTCCTGACCTTCGGCGGTCAGCCCGGCGAGATGGCCCGGCGTGCGCGCCTCCGCGCCCGCGGCATGGCGATCGTCTTCGGGCTGCGCAACCACGGCTATCTGAAGCACGGTGCGTTCAAAGACTGCGACGCGGTCGTCACACCTTCACGCTACCTCAGCGGCGTCTACGAATCGTTCTGCGGCCTGCGCTCGACGGCGCTGCCGGTGCCGATCAACGAGAGCGAGGTGCTGGCCACGGAGCGCGAGCCGGTGATGTTCACGTTTGTGAATCCGTCGCCGCAGAAGGGGCTGATGTTCTTTGCGCGGCTGGCGGAGGAGTTGGGGAAGCGTCGGCCGGACATCGGGCTGATGGTGGTTGAGAGCCGCGGGACGGCGGGCACACTGGTGCGGGCGGGGCAGGCGGGCGGGTTTGATCTGCGTCGTCACGCGAGCATCGTGACGTCGCCTGGGGTGAGCGAGCCGCGGCACATCTACGCCGCGACGCGGGTGCTGCTGGTGCCGAGTGTGTGGGAAGAGCCCAGCGGCCGCGTGTCGGGCGAGGCGATGCTGAACGGGATCCCGCCGATCGTTTCCGATCGCGGCGGCCTGCCCGAGACGGTGGAAGACGGCGGGTTCGTGCTGCCGCTGCCCAAGCACCTGACGCCGGAGTCGATGGTGCCGGTGAGTGCGGCGGAGGTTTCGGCGTGGGCGGGTCTGATCGAGCGGCTGCAGGATGATGAGGCGTTCTATCAGGACTCCTGCGAGCGGGCCCGAGTCGCCGGGGAGCGGTTGAGGTTTGAGGCGCTGGCGCCGCGGTACGCGGCGTTTTTCGAGTCGGTTAAACGCGGGGCGGGGGCGACGCTTGGGCCGGGGGTGGCAGACAACCAGCGATCAGCGTGAGCGGGTGGGTTGAATGAACCTCGGGCAGAGCGGCGGCTCAATACCCGCCCAAAACCCCAACCATCCCGCCACTACTTGACGCACCACAGCCACTCCTTACACTTTCTGAACGGTCGCCGGCAACCTCGGCGGCTCTCAGCCTGACTCGTCACATCCCCCTTGCCTTGTTTCAAGCGGCCCGCCCGATTCACTCCCTGTCACGGGGCGGCCGATTTTCCCCGAGGCGGTTCCGCAGTTCCGCGGCGCCGTTTCGGCGTGGGGCTCAGCCCCCGCGATAGATTGATCTGACCTTGCCGAAGCGTTCGCTTTGTCTCGTTCTTGTTTCCGCGGCTTGTCTCGGTTGGCTGCTGGCTTTGATTCGTTTCGCCGTGCCGTTCCATGCCGCCTTGTACCGGTTTTCTTGCTCGCCGCCCGGTCGGCGAGCGTGTTGCGTCGATCCTTTCGATCTTTGATGGGCCCGCACGCGCACCTGTTCCGCCGACGCTCCGTCATCGCAGGTTGATCCATCGTGAATCGGCGTCAACGCTCGGCCCCGCAAGGGGAGAGTGTGGGCGCGTCGTCCCGTGACCCGAGGCATCGGACCATCGGCCGCGTTCGCACGCCCGGAATGACACCGGGGGAAGGACCGCCCGATGACGCTCGCACTGACCGCCACGCTCGCTGAACTCGACACCACCGCCTGGCTCGGCATCGGGCTGGCGTTTGTGGTTGGGATTGTGTTGGGGCCTCTGCTGCTGCGGCTGGTCACCGGGCAATCGATGAAGAAGGCTCGGGCGCAGGCCGACGAAGTGGTCCGCGTCGCGGCGGAGCAGGCGCGGACCACGGCGGAGAAGGCCCGGCTTGACGCCGACAAAACGATTCTCGACGAGCGTCAGAAGTTCGAGCGCGAGGCCCAGACGACGCGCGAGGAGATTCGCGAGACCGAGCGGCGCATCGCGAAGAAAGAGGACCAGATCGACCGGCGCGAACAGACGCTGGCGACGAAAGAGCAGACGCTGGACAAGGAACTCGACGCGGCCAAACAGAAGCAGACCAAGCTCGAACAGCGCGAGGCCGAGCTCACCGACACGCTGGCCCGCCAGAAAGAGGAGCTGCTGCGCGTCGCGGGGATGAGTATGGAGCAGGCTCGGCGGATGCTGCTCGAGAAGATCGAGGACGACACGCGTCACGAGGCGGCGGTGGTGGTCCGCGACATCTTGGACAAGGCCAACCACGAGGCCAAGGACAAGGCCCGCGAGATCACGCTGATGGCGGTGCAGCGGTTCGCCGCCGAGCACGCCGCCGAGGGGACGGTGCGGTCGATCCCGATCCCGTCGGACGACATCAAGGGGCGGATCATCGGTCGCGAGGGTCGGAACATCCGGGCGATCGAGAAGGCGACGGGGGTCGATCTGATTGTGGACGACACGCCGGGGGTGATTGTGGTGTCGTGCTTTGACAAGGTGCGTCAGCAGGTGGCCGCCGAGGCGCTGATGAAGCTGATCGAGGACGGTCGGATCCACCCTGCGCGGATTGAAGAGGTGGTGCAGCAGGTTCAGAAGGACATGGAGGAGCGGATCGGCAAGTACGGGCGCGACGCGGTGATGGAGGTGAAGCTCAAGGGCGTTCACCCGAAGGTGATGGAAGCGATGGGCCGGCTGCAGTTCCGCACGAGCTTCGGGCAGAACATCCTCAAGCACTCGATCGAGGTCGCGTACATCAGCCAGATCATTGCCGACCAGCTCGGGCTCAAGGGCGACATCGCGCGGCGGTGCGGGTTCTTGCACGACATCGGAAAGGCGATGGACCACGAGATGGAGGGCGGTCACCCCAAGATCGGCATGGATTTCGCCGCACAGTTTGGCGAGAAAGACCCGGTGCTCAACGCCATCGGTGGTCACCACGGCGACATCCCGGCGACGAGCTTCTACACGCCCATCGTGATGGCCGCCGACGCGGTGAGCGGGGCGCGGCCCGGGGCGCGGCGTGAGAGCCTCGAACGTTACATCCAGCGCCTCGAGCAACTGCAAGATATTGCACTGAGTTTCACCGGCGTGAACGAGGCGTACGCCATCCAGGCCGGGCGCGAGGTGCGCGTGATGGTCGACGCCAAGCGCGTCGGGGACGACGAGGCGTACTTCATCGCCAAGAAGATCGCCGAGCGCGTGAGCGCTGAGATGACTTTCCCGGGTGAGATCAAGGTGACGGTGCTGCGTGAGACGCGGGCGATTGAGGTGGCGAGGTAGGTTTTTCGGGCGTCCCGGCACTGTGGCCTGACTCGTTATGATGTTCGCGGCGCGGCACAACCCCCGCGCCGCCATGCCGCATGACCAAGCCAGTGCAACTCAAAGCGATGATCAGCAGCACGGTGCTCGACCTGCCCGAGCACCGAGCCGCCGCGCGCGACGCTTGTCTCGACGAGGGCGTTTTTCCCGTTGACATGGAGCACAAACCAGCGCGAGACGTAACCGGCGTCACAGCGTCTGTCGAGATGGTTGACGAGGCCGACATTTACATCGGTGTTTACGCGTGGCGCTATGGCTGGGTGCCCGACTTTGACAACCCAAAGTCAATCTCGATCACGGAGATGGAGTTCGACCGTGCCCGCGATCGGAAATCACAAGGCAAGCTGAGCGACATCCTCGTGTTTACCAGTCACGAGAGTCATCCGATCCCCAACCTCAGTGCGGTCGAACTCAGCGATGTGGCTCAGGAGAAGCTCCGCAAGTTCAAAGAGCGTGCCGTCACCGGGCGGGTGCGGAGCGAGTTTCGTTCGGCGGAAGAGCTTCGTGGCCTGATCGGCAAGGCGCTGCGCGCGGTGAAAGAACGCCTCCCGCCGCCGCCACACCCCACGCCTTTCCCAACCCCCACCCCCTCGCCCCCCGCCATCCCGTCGCCGCCCGCCTTGTACGCACGGCCCGCCTACCCCGCCTCGCGCGGCTTCATCGGACGGGACGCCGAGCTCAACACGCTCAACGACTGGGCCGCCCGATCGGACCCCACCAACTTTCTTCTGTTCGAGGCGATCGGCGGCAACGGCAAGAGCATGCTCACCTGGGAGTGGTTCACCAACCGCGCACCCGCCGCCCGCGGCGAGCGCGACCCCTGGGCGGGGCGCTTCTGGTACTCGTTCTACGAGCGCGGCGCCGTCATGTCCGACTTCTGCCGCCATCTCATGGCGTACCTTACCGGGGGATCCTTGGAAGCGTTCCGCAAGGAAAGCACCGCGTCGCTCAGAGAGCCGCTGATCGCCCTGCTGCGCGCGAATCCGTACCTGCTGGTGCTCGACGGGCTGGAGCGCGTGCTGGTGGCGTACCACCGGCTGGACGCTTCCGAGATCTCCGAAGAAGAGGCCGCGAACCCGACCGACCAGATCGCCAAGCGCGACCCGTGCGAGGCCATCCGCGATGAGGACGGCGAACTGCTCCGGGCCCTCGCGGGCGTGGCGCCGAGCAAGGTGCTGGCCAGCTCGCGCCTCACCCCGCGTGTGCTGGTGAACTCATCGGGCCAGGACATCCCCGGGGCCATGCGGCTGCCGCTGCCGGGCCTGCGCCCACCGGACGCCGAGGCCATGTTCCGCGATTGCGGCATCCGGGGCGACGGGCCGGCGATGCGGGCGTACCTCAACGAGAACTGCGCCAACCACCCGCTGGTGATCGGCGTGCTGGCGGGGATGGTCCGCCGATACCTGCCCGCGCCGGGAGACTTCGACACGTGGGTCAAGGACGAGAGGGGCGGCGCGGGGCTGAACCTCGGGGCTCTCGACCTGGTCAACCGCCGGAACCACATCCTGCGGGCGGCCATGGACCAGTTGACAGAACCGGCGCGGCGGCTGCTATCGACGCTGGCGCTGTGCCCGGAATCGGTGGACTACGCGGCGCTGTGCGCGTTCAACGCGCAGCTCATCGAGGTGCCGAAGGGCCAGAAACGTGACGCGTACGCCAAGACGCGCGAGGCACGCGATCAACTCGACCGGACCGTGGAAGAGCTCCGCGGTCACGGCCTGATGTTGATCGAGAAGGACGAATCCGGTGCCGGCGTGTTCGATCTGCACCCCGTGGTCCGCCATGTCGCCTCGCACTGGACGGCGGAGGGCGAGCGCCAGCGTCTGGGCGAGGGCGTGCTCGAGCATTTCAACAGCCGGCCCCACGATCCGTACGAACAAGCGCGATCGCTCGAGGACCTCCGGCTCGGTCTGATGGTGGTGCGCACCAATATCAAGATGGGCCGGTTTGACGCGGCGGCGCGTGCGTATATGGGCGACTTCGCGACGGCCCTGCTGTTCAACGTCGAAGCGCCTGACGAGGTGCTGGCGCTGCTGCGTCCGTTTTTTCCGTCGGGCTGGGATGGTTCGCCCGTGGGCCTTAAAAATGAACGGGTCGAGAGATACCTCGCGAACGACGCAGCCGTCGCTCTGGCTGACCTTGGCGAAGACGCCGAAGCGATTCGAGTTTGGGGAGTGGTGCTGACCAAGCAGCTTGCGGCGTCGGATTGGAACGGTGCAGCTATTTCTGTCTCATCGATCGGTGACTCGCACTCTTACATGAACCGCCTTGCCGCGGCCGATCGCGTTTTGTTGCTCCATCTCGCGTTCGCGAGAGCGATCGGAGCGTCACAGGGAGTCTTCGACGGGCTGTTGAGATCATTCACCTTGAACAGCACACTCGGTCGTCACGCCGAAGCGGAAGCGCTGTGGCGTGAACTCGATCCGATGGGAAGAGCGTGGCAGCGCGCTGTCTATCGAGCGGGGCGCGCGGAGTGGCAATACGCACGACATCAACACCGCTTGGGAACGCTGCAAGAATCGCACCTTGAGGCCGCCGAACGGCTGGCCAGGGAGGGCAACAGTCGGCTCGAGCTCCGCGGCGTGCACCGTCTCCGCGGCGTCTGGCGGCTCGAGGAGGGCGATTGGGCGCGCGCGGCGTCGAGCTTGGATGTCGCCCGCACCATGGCCCACCAGCGCGGCCTGGCGGACGAAGAGTCGGACACCGGCCTGGCCCTGGCCAAGTTCCACCTGGGCACGCTCAGCGGCCCGCGCGACGAGGCCGAGCGGCTGGGCCGGCTGCGCCAGCCGGCGCACCGAGTTCTCGCCGAGCTGTGGCTGGCCATCGGCGACCACGCCGCGGCCAAACCCCACGCCCTGGCGGCGTACAAACGAGCCTGGGCCGACGGCGAGCCGTATGTCGACCGATACTACTTGGCCAAAGCCGAGGCGCTGCTGACGCGGCTGGGGGTGCCCAAGCCGAACTTGCCGTCGTATGACCCGGCGAAGCATCCTGAGTTCTCATGGGAAAAGAGCGTGCGGGCGGCGATCGCGAAGTTGAACAAGGGGAAGAAGGAGCGCGACAAGCCGGGCGGCGCGGCGTAGTGCTCTCGCGCCGCATCGCCGGGCTACCCTTCGGCCCGCCGTCGGCGCGGGCACGCACGCCGCGGGGGTGATTGGATGATGTGCCGTGCGGATGTCTTGTTGTGCCGCCCTTCCCGCCCGCCGACCCGGTGCCCGCCGACCCGACTCTCGCTTCCCCGACTCTCGCTTCCCCGACTCTCGCTTCCCCCCCCATGCTTCGCATCATCGCCGGCCATTTTCGATCGCGTCATCTTGAGACGCCGCCGGACGGCGCCACCACGCGGCCTTTGCCGGACCGCGTGCGGGTGGCGATGTTCAACATGCTGCACGGGCATCTGGAGGGGCAGGCGGTCTTTGATGTGTTCAGTGGGACGGGGTCGTTCGGGCTGGAGGCGATTTCGCGCGGGGCCGTTGAGGCGGTGATGGTGGAGAAGGAACGGTCGGTGGTGAAGCTGATCGAGCGGAACATCGCTTCGCTGGGGGTGGGTGATCGTGCTTCGGTGTTTCAGGGCGATGCGCTGGGGGCGGCTGCTCTCTCACGCTGCCCGCGGCCGGTGCATGTGGTGTTCTTTGATCCGCCGTACCCGATGATGGAGGACCCGCAGGTTCGGCCGCGGGTGCTGGATCAGTTCGCGCGGTGCGTGGCGTTGCTGGACGAGAAGGGCTTTGCGATCATCCGCACGCCGTGGCCGTTTGTGGAGCACGAGCAGGTGGACACGGACGAAGTCGACGACGAGGGCGAGCCGATCGTGAAGGTGCTGAAGAAACCGGTGGATTTCACGGTGGCGGGGGCGGCGGGGCCGGAGACGCACCCGTATGGGTCGACGGCGCTGCATTGGTTTATGAGGAAGGCGTAGGGGAGAGGCATCGAGGCATCGAGGCATCGAGGCATCGAGGCATCTAGGCATCGAGGCATCGAGGCATCGAGGCATCTAGGCATCGAGGCGGGGCGAAATGAAAACCGGCCGGATGAACCGGCCGGTTGAGTGGGTTTTTGCGTTCGTTCTGAGCGCGTCATCTTGGCTTAGCGGCGACGGCGGAGGGCGGTGAGGCCGGCGATGCCGAGGAGGCTGACGGCACCCGGGGTGGGGATGTCGCCCTGGAAGCCGCCTTCACCGAGGGCCGTGCCGTAGAAGAAGTAGACGTCGCTGATGCGGTTGAGGTCGAAGTTGGTGCCGGCGTTGCCGAGGGTGAAGACGACGGCGTTTTTGATGAGGCCGCCGGAGCCGGTGACGCCGCCGTTGCCAGTGGCGACGTTATCGCCGGCGGAGGTGATGCCGTATTCGAGGCCGTTGGGGCTGGTGGGGGGGTGGAGGTCGGGACCGGGGAAGCGATTGCCGGGACCGAAGAGGTCGATGCCGGTGCTGCTGATGCCGTAGCCGCGATTTCCGGGGGTGCCGATGTTGAGCGAGCCGCTGTTGTAGGCCCACTCGCCTCCGACGACGCCGCCCGCGGGCTGGCCGTCGGGGTCGTAGATGACGGTCGAGCCGGTGTCGAGGACGGCGCTGTCACGGGTGAGCGTGAGCGCGCCGCCGGAGAAGTTGAAGAAGAGGGCGGTGAGGATGTTCGCCGGAACCATGACGTCGGCGCTCGAGGTGTTGGTGAGCGTGACGACGAGCTGGCCTGAGCCGTTGACTTCGAACGAGGCCGAGGCGGCGAGCGAGCCGGAACCGCCGGAGAACATGATGGCGGCGTTGGCCGAGCCGGCCAGACCGGAAAGAGCGAGCGCCGCAATGGCGGCGTTGGTACGAATCGACATGGATAGTCCCTCCTGACGCCGCGTTCCTAAGCGCGGGTCGACGTGTTGACCGGGGCGAGCACGAAACGGTCTCGCTCCGGGAAAGCCCGGATTGTGGGGCTCTGGCGCGGCAAGTCAACACCAGGGGCTGAGAATGGCCGATTTATGGTTTATAACAGCCTTATCGGACGTATTTTTCTCGATTTATGGCGTGAGATACCTATTTTTGGCCCGGAGATTGCAGTGCGCGGCTGACGGTTGGGCGGGGCTGTCGGTGCTGCGCTGGGGGTGCGTGGCGGTCGCAGGGCGCACTGATCCGTACCTTCGGCGAGGACGCTTCAGGTACGGCTTCGGGGGGAGACTGGAGCAGGCTCGGCTGGCGCGGGGGCGGATGGCGGTGGGGTGGGTGCGGGGTCGGTGCGCCTCGGGCCGTACCAGAGGGTGAGGCGGTCGCGGTCTCGGAGCATTTTGCCGCCGCTGAGGGCGTTGTGCCAGATAAGGCTGAGCAGCTCGCCTGTCGTGTGTGTGCGGAGTTTGCGGCCCGAGGTGAGGACGGGGGTTCGGACGATGTGGAAACGTCCGCGGCGCTTGAGGGCGCGAGCGAGGTTTATTTCTTCGCCGGCGAAGACGGATTCGTCCCAGCCGGCGACGGCGTCGAAGTGGTCGCGGCGGACGAAGAAGAAGCAGCCGCCGGTGAGCCGGAACCAGCGGAAGAGGGTGTTGAAGGCTGGGAGGGTGATGCGTGACCAGCGGGGGATTTCGCCGTCGAAGGCGACGGGGGCACCGCCGGCGATGGCCCTCCCCGAGGCGACGGCGTCGATGGCCTCGCTCACCGACCGGGCGTTGGCGTGCGTATCGGCGTCGACAAAGAGGTACAGGTGCTGGTCGGGCGGGAGGGCGCGGCTGGCCTCCGCCGCGCCGTGATTGCGGCTAGCGGCGATGTGGCGCTTGTCGAACTCGATGGCCTGAGCGCCGCCCGCTCGCGCAATGCTCGCGGTCGCATCGGTGCAGGCGTCGCAGGCGACGATGATCTCGTGGCCGATGCCCGGGGGCAATGCGGCGGCGACGCGGGTGAGGGCGTCGAGCGCGGCACCGATGTGCTCGGCTTCGTTGTGGGCGGGGAGAATGAACGAGATGAACCGGAGCAAGGGGTTTCTGGCTGAAATCTTCACGCGATCCGCCGAATGAGAGTTCCCGGATTCGTGGGATTGTGATAGTATGTGGAAGTCGCCGCCACCCCCGGCGACCACCGTCCAACTTGAACCGGCCAGGGGGGCTTGGCCAGATCAAAGGTGACATCAGCCCCCGGCTGATGACGCCAGGAGTGACCCCATGGCAAACTGGACCAAGAAAGAGCTGCTCTCGAACCCCGTCAAGCACATCGACATCACCAAGTTTGATGCGCGGCCGGTGATCGATTCGTACCGCCAGATGGCGTATTCGAGCCGGACGCTGGCGAACGCCGCGGATATCTATTCGATGATGCTGAAGGACAAGGACTGCGGCGTGATCCTCACGCTGGCGGGCAGCCTGATCAGCGCGGGGCTGAAGAAGGCGATCATCACGATGATCGAGAACAACATGATCGACGCGATCGTGTCCACGGGCGCGAACATCGTTGACCAGGACTTTTTCGAGGGGCTGGGGTTCAAGCACTACATCGCCCCCGGCAGCCCCGAGGCCCCGCCGGTGGACGACATGACGCTGCGGAACATGATGATCGACCGCATTTACGACACCTACATTGACGAGGATGATCTCCGCGCGTGCGACCACGCGACGTACGAGATCTTCAACGCGTTTGAGCCCGGCGCGTACAGCAGCCGCGAGTTCATCGAGGCGATGGGCGCGTACCTGTCCAACAGCGCGAAGTACGCCAAGAACGAGAGCATCGTCAAGACGTGCTACCAGAAGCGCGTGCCGATCTTCGTGCCGGCGTTCAGCGACTGCTCGGCGGGGTTCGGGATTGTGCTGCAGCAGACCGAGGCGATCGAAGAGGGCCGCGGGCAGGTGGCCATCGACAGCGGCAAGGACTTCCGCGAACTGACGGACATCAAGCTGGCGTGCAAGGACACCGGCCTGCTGATGCTCGGCGGCGGGGTGCCGAAGAACTTCGCGCAGGACATCGTGGTGGCGGCGGAGCTGCTGAACGAGCGCAAGGGCGGCAAGGCCCGCGGCGATATCGGGATGCACGGGTACGCGATCCAGATGACCGTGGCGGACTCGCGCGACGGCGCTCTGTCGGGTTCGACGCTGCGTGAAGCGTGCTCGTGGGGCAAGGTCGATGTGGTGCACGAGCAGATGGTCTTCGGCGAGATCAGCGCCCTGTTCCCCCTGCTGGCCAGCGACGCGTTCCACCGCGGCGGCTGGAAGAAGCGCAAGGGGTTCAAGTTCGCCGACCTGTTCGAGAAGGGCGACGGCGTGCCCGCGTTCATGAAGACGGGCTCGCGGAAGGTGGCGGCGCGGTAAGGACGGACTCCGTCGGCAGTAGCAAAGAACGCATGAACGTCCCGAAGCTCTCTCGGGGCGTTTTCCTTTGTGCGTCCCTTTGGTGTTCGCGCTCCGATCTTGGCGCGGTGGTGAACGCTTGATACGCTGGCTCTTCGCCTATCAGAGGAGACCCCATGCCAACGCAATGCCCAAAATGCTCCGCCACGGTCGACAGTGCGGACGTGAATGTCTCGAAAGATACGGCGTTGTGCCGCGTGTGCAACGCTCTCTTCCGGCTTTCGGACGCGATCGAGCAGGAAGCCGAGGGACCGTTCGACAGCAGCCGCCCGCCGTCGGGTGCGTGGTACCGCGACGAGGGGAGCCGTATCGTGGTCGGGGGGACGACGCGGAATCCGGCAGGGTACTTCCTCGTCGGGTTCTCCACGATCTGGATCGTCGGCCTGGGCCTCGGTTTATCGCTCGTTCCTTCGAATCAAATCGACCCGATGTTCGCGGTTCTCTTCGCTTCGATGTCCGTGATCATGATGGGCCTGGCGTTCTTCACAGGCCTCTTCTTCCTGTTCGGCAGAGTTGAGGTATCGATCAGCGGTACCACGGCGGAAGTCTTCACCGGACTCGGGCAGTTCGGTCGACGGCAGGCGGTCGATTGGAGCGGCGTGACCGGGGTGGCTTGGACCGGCACCAACACGAACGTCAACAACAATCCTGTCCGCGCCCTCGCCCTTGAAGGTCGAGAGCGCGTGGTCTTCGGCATGGCGCTTCCGGAGGGACGCAAGAAGTTCGTTCGACGGGCGCTGCTCACGCTGCTCCCGCTCCCGAGCGATGCCGCAGGCTGAATGAGCGGATTGTGGCGAGCTCAACCTATGATCCATTCATGAAGCCCAATCGGAGGGCCATCGTGCGGCGCGTGCTTGTCCACGCGGTCATCGGCGTGGTGCTCGCCACGCTGGTGGCGCAGGCTGCGGGGTTGTTCGCCGTGACCGATCTCAAGTCCGCCGTCGCACGCGACGCGGGAGTCGCGGGTAGCGTTGCGCTCAGCCCGTCGTTCGTCGTCGAGTGGCGGGAGTCGTCCGGCCCCGGACGGCGTCGGCTGTTCTGGAGAGTCGCCGAGCGCACCGAGTATGGGGCGCCGATTGCCCGACTCGCGGGCGTTTCGAGTTTTCCGTTCGGAGATCCGATGCCCCCTTCGTGGAGCCGTCTTTGGATTCAGGGTGGGCGATGGGGCGACCCGATGCCGCCGGGATTCATGGCTCATGATGGAACGGACTTTGCCGTGGGATGGCCGCTGTCTTCCTTCACGTTCGAGCTGATGTGGAGCGACGCTCGATGGCAGACCCAGAGGCTCAATCCTTGGGTGCTCCGGGGCGTCGCGCGCGCGTTCCCGGCCCACGGGTCGTTCTTGCCCGATGCACTGCGAGCCGAACCCCGCTTCGTCACACTGAACCCGTACTGGCCCGGCCTCATCGCCTCCTCGGCGTTCTGGGGCGCGGTTTCGTTTGTGGTCGGCACAGTGTTCGGCGCAGCCCGATCGCACATGCTCGTACTTCGCGGCGTGTGCCCGAAGTGCCGGTATGACAAGCGCGGGCTGCCGGGCGGGGCGGCGTGCCCGGAGTGTGGGACGACGTGATGTCGACGCCGTCGGTCTTCGAAGGCCGCGGCGGAGAGATAACGCGGAGGTGTGTCGATCTTCGCGCTGACCTGCGGGTCGCACTGAGATCAGGAGCGGCCCTTGCCGCCGGGGCGTGTTGAGCGCGGCCGGGCGACGGAGCCTGCGGCGTGGGGTGATGCTGGGCGCTCGAACTTCGGTCGGCCGCGCTGCGGGCCAATGTCGGGTTTGGCGTCGGGCCTGGCGACGGATGTTGTGGGCTTGGGGGTCGGTTCGGGCTTCGGCGTTTTAGACATGAAAGGCTCCGGGGCGGTTCACGAGCGGTGCAAAGGATGTCGGTCGCCGTGGGGGACGGGTGGGGACTCGGGCGAACGCGGGGATGAAGCCCATCCGCACGAGGAATCGGATGCCTTCGGTGGCCTCCCTCGGGGTAAATGCACCGCGAGGAATGTGCGTCCCGTGGCCGACGTCTCCGACGAAGATCGGGATCGTCGCCTCGAGCCCCAGCGACGACTCGATGGCGATCAGCAGGGCATCCGCGGCGGCGAACACGCGAGCGAGGTTGACGTCCGAGTCGAGTGACGGGTCGGTCATGATGGTGCTCCTGAAGGGCCCCGGTTGAATGCTCCCGCGAAATCGCGTGGTTTGTGCTGGCAAGCTCGTGTGCCGGTCCGTTTGGTGGGTTGCAGGTATCGCGCGGGGAAAAAGGAGCCTCGGGGCTTCGCGAGACCGAGCGAAGCCCCGAGCTCGCTGCCGTGGCGGCTTACATGCGGACGGGGTCGCGCAGGGGCTGGCCCTCGATCACCGATCCCGGTGCGGATTTCTCGGCGGCGTTGCCGATGTCGGTCCCGCCGTAGGTCGTGAAGATCTCTTTGGCCTTCTTGACCTCGTCCGTGTTCTCGGTGTGGGCGGAGATCAGGATGTTCCCGTCCTTGACCTTGCCCTCGTAGAGCTTGGCTTCGATCTCGGGGATGCCCATGCCGACGAGCGCACCGGTGATTCCGCCCGCGGCGGCGCCGATGGCGATGCCGCTGAGCGCCGCCATGATGGGCCCGGCGGCGATGAAGGGGCCGACGCCGGGGATCGCCAGCAGGCCGATGCCCGCGAGCAGCCCCAGCGTTCCGCCCACCAGCCCGCCGGCACCTGCGCCGATGGCGGTGCCCTCGGGCACTTTGGTGTTCTTCTCGTGGGCGAAGTCACGGGTGCCCGACTTGTCGGGCAGCAGCACGGAGATGTCGTTGTCCGAGAAACCTGACGACTTGAGACGCGAAACGATGTCGTTGGCGATCGTGTGCGTTGCGGCGATGCAGAAGACGGCGTGACTCATGGCTGGACTCCTTGAGAGATGTAATGAGGTTGGTATCGGGAGGTGGAAAGGCGAACGGGGGCGACGGCGGGAGTGGGCATCAGCCCGCCTTGACTTCGAGCTGGTTGTCCACCTTCGTCACGCCCGCGATGGCGCGTGCCTTGCCCTCGATCGTGTTCTTCTCGGCCTGGCTGTCGACCACGCCGCGCAGCGTCACGATCCCTGCGGCATCGGTGATGATCTTGCAGTTCTTCCCGTTGGTGGACATGCCCTCGACACTCAGGACCGCCTTGCGGATATCCGCGGTGATCTTGATGTGCTCGGCGGACTCGGACTGGTCCAGCGGGGTCTTGGTGTCGGTCGGCGCGCCTGGGGCGTCGGCCTTGTTCTTCGCGGTGTTGTCGGGGGCCGGCGTGGGGGGCGGGGTAGCCGCGGGCTTGGGTGCCTGGACGCTCGGTTTCGCTTCGACGACCGGCGCGGGTTGGCGCTTCGTATCGCACGCGCTCAGCGCGAGCAGTGAGATGATCGCAGATGTGGCGATGGGGAAGGAGGGGTTCATGGAAATGGCTTTCGTTTCGTGGCGTCCGCTGTCGGACGAGCAGTGGGGGCGCGACCGGGCGGAGGGGCGCGGGTGCCGCAGGGCCGGGGGCCGCGGACCGTTGCGGACGCGGTTGGGCGCAGGCTCCTCGGGATGTTCAGCGTTTCTCAGGCCGATCACGGCGACGATGAGCGGCTTCCTCGGCGCGAATGGTCGCGCTGTCGTATGAGGATCGGCCTCGATACGTGTTAGAATCCGCGGGGAATCTGGCCCATCAAGACCAGCACCAGCAGGATGATCAGCACGAGGCCCAGGCCGCCGGAGGGTCCATAGCCCCACTTGCGGCTGTAGCCCCAGGTGGGCAGGCCCCCGATCAGCAGCAGGACCACCAGAATCAGCAGAATCAGTCCCATTTCGTTGCTCCTTTCAGAGCACCCGACTCCGGACGCGGGGGTGCGGACACAACCCCCGCGCCGGTGCCGGTTGATCTCGATGCCCCGGCGCGGAGCGCCGGGAACCGTCTCCGTCTCTTCTCGTTCACTTGGCCATCTTTGAGACCAGGTCGACGAGTTCCTGGTACATGATGTCCGCCGCGGCGCCGCCGTTGTTCATCGCGGCCTTGTGGCACGCCTTCAGGTGGGTCTCCAGCAGTTGCTTGGCGACGACCTGAAGTGAGGCCCTGGCGGCGGTGATCTGGATGATGATGTCGGCGCAGTAGCGGTCATCCAGGATCATGCGTTCGATGCCGTCGATCTGCCCTCGTGCCCGCTTCAGTTGCAGGAGGTTGGCGGCTCTGGTGGTGGGATCGACCTTGGCCGACATGCGCCCGTCGGCGGCGGGTGCGGCCGATTCAACATTGGGTTCCGCCTTTTTCTTCACAACTTTGCGGGCCATTCAGGGGGACTCCACAGGAGGCTTTGGACAAATGGGCGGGGGGCCTTAGCGTTTGCCGGCGGCGTGCTGGGGGCTTGCGGTCTGGGCGGACGCCGGTGCGGTGGGCGCGGCGGCGTTGCTGATGCCGGGTTTGTTGGTCGCGTTGTTGGCGTCGTGCTTGGTGTCGTTCTTGGCGTCGGTGTTGCCGGCGCGGCACTTGTAGCCAGCGGACTCGACAGCCTTGCAGGCGGCGTCGCAGCCGGTCTGGTCGGCGCTGATGTGTGCGGCACCGACCTTCACGGCCTGGGTGGTGACGTTGGGCACGTCTTTGAGGGCGCCCTGGACTTTCTGGACGCAGGCGTCGCCGGTCATGCCGTCGATGGTGATGGTGCGTGCGGTGGAGGCGCCGGGGTTCGCGGCGTTGGGGGCGGACGTGGACGAGGGAGCGGACGGGTTCTTGGTCGCGGATTCCATGGGATCGTTCTTTCTGTGTGCCGACTTCGCCCGCGGGCCGCCTGCCCGTCAAAGGCTAGATACCATACCCCAGGTGGGTATGTAGGAACTATACCCCCGTAGGGTATGAACTCAAGGCCTTCGAGCGCTCCTGGCCCGATAAAGCGCCCCCTATCACGTTTGACGGGCTCATGGGATGCGAACAGAGGCCGATCGATCCGAGGTCGGATCGGCCTTGAGAGGGCCGGATGACCGTTCGGCGAGGTACGGCGCATAGGCACCCAGAAGGAACGATATTTCGATATGAGATTCGAGTCTGCACCGACGATCCACCGCCCGGAGATCGATCGGGGCATCTCCCGAGCCGGGAAGTGGTCGCGTTCGGCCGATGCGGGCTGGACCTCGGAGCGTTGAGCTTTGTGGAGCGGGCAGAGCGGCCGAACTCGCGAAGGCCGCGGCCTGTCGCCGTGGGTTACTTCATGCATAACAACATGCCGGGCGGAAGCGGCGATGTTCCCCGGACGTGTCGCGCACGGCCCGGGCTCGTTCCTTGGGCGTCTGAAGTAAGCGACGACGATGCGGTTGGCTGCCGGGGCGTTTACGGGCACGCGTTGCCGAACGCCGAGAGGAAGAGTGTGAGGTCTTGTGTGTTCACGGTGCCATCGCCGTTGAGGTCGCCCAGGGTGTTGGGCGGGACGGTGCTTGCGAAGTTGAAGAGCAGGATCGTCAAATCCTGCGTGTTCACCTGGCTGTCGCCGTTCAGGTCCGCCGGGCAGGGCGGGGGCGGGGGCGGGACGGCGATGAAGAGCCGCACGCTGTTGTCGCCTGAGTAACCGACGACGAGGTCGGGCCAGTTGTCGCCGTTGACGTCGCCGAAGTCCAGGGCGGTGCCCACTTCGGGTGCGTCGAAGGTCCAGTCGGGGGTGTTGTTGAGGGTGCCGTTGCTGTTGAGGAAGATGTGGGTCTGTCCGTTGGAGAAGTGCACGTCGGCGTAGTCGGGCCGGCTGTCGCGGTTGATGTCTTCGAGGGTGAGCTCTTGTTGGCCGACGAAGGCGAGGGTGGGGCTCCAGGTCTGGGTGAGCACGCCGTTGGTGTTTGAGTAGAGGCGTGTGGGGACGGTTGATGAGCCGCCGATGACGAGGTCTGTCCAGCCGTTGTTGTCGACGTCGGCCCATGCGGTTCCGCGGTCGCCGTTGGTGGTGGTGACTTCCCAGGTGGGGGCGAGGCTGGGTGTTCCGGCGATGTTTTCGTAGAGGGCGCTGCGGAAGTTGACCCACTTGGCGACGGCGATCTCGGGGAGGCCGTCGTGGTCAAAGTCGGCGGCGGCGACGGAGTTCTGGATGGATGATTCGCCGCTCTGCCAGACGGGCGCGGTGGGGATGCCGGCACCCTGGGCGGTGAGGTTGCGGAAGAAGTACATGGGGCGGAAGGGGTTGGGCGAGACGCCCTGGTTGGTGGTGATGATGTCGAGGTCGTTGTCGTTGTCGGCGTCGAAGAGGGCGGCGCTGGTGGCCCAGCCGCTGGTGGGCGGGGTGGCGATCCATCCGGCGGTCTGGTTGGGCGCGCTGGGTGTGGGGCCGTTGGGATCGCCCCCGAAGTAGATGCGTGGGGCGGGGAAGCCGCCGCCGCCGGTGACGGCGAGGAGGTCGAGGTCGCCGTCCATGTCGATGTCGGCGATCTGGGCGTCTCCGGTGTGTGATTGATCGGTGGAGACCCAGCCCGGGGTCTGGGTGAAGGTGCCGCCGCCCTGGTTGAAGAAGATGAGGTCGCGCCACGCCGGGTAGGCGGGCACGGAGTTTGAGATGTAGCAGCAGACGACGATGTCGCGGAGGCCGTCGGCGTTCATGTCGGCGATGCGCACCGCGCCGACTTGGCGGCGCAGCGCCAGCGTCCAATCGGGCGTGAGCGGGAAGGGGGTGGTGCCGCGGGTGCTGGCGTGGGCGGGGGCGCTGTCGGCGAGCGTGAGCTCGACGCGGGTGAGGCCGTCTTCGGAGACTTCGACGCGCGAGCGCGGGTCGATGCCCGCCGCGGCGGCGAGCGAGCAGGCGGTGAGGACAACGGCGGGGGACAACGCGCGGCGGTTCGGCATGGGAACTCCTCCAAAGGGGGCGGGCTCCCAGCGTAACGCGCTTCGGCGTGGGTACAAGGGGGTGGTGTCGGCGTTTGAAATCCAGATTGGTGGGGCAGGATTCCTGCCTGCTGTTTCAAGGATGGCAGGCTGGAAGCCTGCCCCACCGATTCACAGTGAAACACCACCCGCCCCCGAGCGGGCGGGTCAGTGGCACGGCGCTTGTTCAGCCGGTTGATTTCGCGGTGGCCGCGTGCTGCGAGGTGCGGCCCATCCATGCGGCGCAGGTAGCGAGCAGGACGGCGCGGTCGATCGGCTTGGTGGCGTAGTCGTCGCAGCCGGCGTCGAGGCACTTGGCGCGGTCGCCGCTCATGGCGTGGGCGGTGAGCGCGATGATGGCGCCGGTGTATCCGGCGCGGCGGAGGGTCGAGGTTGCTTCGTAGCCGTCCATCTCGGGCATCTGCATGTCCATGAGAATGAGGTCGAAGGGGGAGCCGTTCTCCGCGCGGAGGCGTTCGAGGGCTTTGTCGAGTGCCTTGCGTCCGTTGTCGACCACTTCGACGGTCGCGCCGGCCTTCTGGAGGTGATGACGGATGAGGCGCTGGTTGTCCGGGCCGTCGTCGGCGAGGAGGATGGTGCCGGTGAGGTGTTCCGGGGCCGCGCGCTTGGTGGTGGGATGGGCGTCGTCGTTGGTGGTGGGGCGGCTGATGGCGCGGCCAGCGAAGGTGAACTCGAAGGTCGAGCCGACGCCCGGGGTGGACTGTGCGGTGACGTCGCCGCCGAGGAGTCGGGCGAGCTTGCGGCTGATGGCGAGTCCCAGGCCGGTGCCGCCGAACTTTCGGGTGGTCGAAGCGTCGGCCTGGACGAAGGGTGCGAAGAGTTTGGCGAGCTGGTCGTCGGTCATGCCCGCGCCGGTGTCGGTGATGCGGAAGCGGATGGTGGTGAGGGCGTCGGGCGCGGGCTCGGCGCGGGCTTCGATGCTGACGGTGCCCTTGCTGGTGAACTTGACGGCGTTGCTGACGAGGTTGAGCAGGACCTGGCGGGCGCGGACGGGGTCGGACTCGATGCACTCGGGCACGGCGGGGTCGATCGAGGCGTTGAGGGCGACGCCCGCCTGCGTGGCGCGGACGCGCATGAGGCTCTCGACTTCGTGGACGATGCGGCGCGGGTCGGTGGGCACGTGCTCGACGGTCATCTTGCCGGATTCGATCTTGGAGATGTCGAGGATGTCGTTGATGACCGAGAGGAGGTGCTCGCCGTTGGTGCGGATGGTGCGGATGTGGTCGGCGCGGGTCGCTTCGGGCAGATCGGTGTCGTGGAGCAGGTCGGCGAAACCGAGGATGGCGGTCATGGGGGTGCGAATCTCGTGGCTCATGTTGGCGAGGAACATGGATTTCGCTGAGTTGGCGCGCTCGGCGTCCTGCATGGCGGCGCGGGCCTGGGCGCGGGCGTCGGCCTCGCGGGCGAAGGCTTCGTTCAGCGTTGAGGCGAGGGCCGAGAGTTCGTCGGAGCCCTGGACCGTCACGCGGCGCGTGCGGTCGCTGCCGACGCTGGCACCGATCTCGCGTGAGAGCCTTCCCAGGCGGCTGAGCAGCAGGACGTGCAGCACCGCGAGCATGACGCCGCCGAAGGCGAGCGACGCGACGAGGTTTGCGGCGGTGAGGAACGCCGAGACGGAGTGGGCGGTTTGGGTGATGGCGGTGGGTACGGCGGTTGAGAATCGCAGGCGCATGGCCCCGTCGATGTCGCGGTGCCACCAGCGGACGGTGTGGGCGTCCGACCCGGGGGCGGCGGCGATGAGCTCGAAGCGCGGGTGCGGGGCGTCTTCAGGCTCGACCTCGAGCGACAGCGGCAGGCCGCGGAGCTCGGCGATGCGGTCAATCTCGGCGGCGTCCATCCATCGCGCGGAGACGAGCGTGCCCGCCGCGGGGCCGTCGCCCTCGCTGTTGGTGATCGGGCGAGCGCAGATCATCATGGCACGACCGTCGACAATGAGCACGCCCTTGTGGAGCTCGTCGCGTTGGGCGAACTTCATCAGCGGTGAGCCCGGCGCCAACCGCTGGGCGAGGCCTTCGGGGACGTCCGCGTATTCACCGGCGCGGTGATCGACGCCGGTTTGGAAGACGGCGGTGCCGTCGAGGCGGAAGATGCCCATGTAGCTGACGCGGATCGAGGCGAGGCTGCTGGGGATGAGGTTGGAATCGTGGAAGGCCTGGTTCTGGTCAGCGACGTAGGTGACCATGTCGTCCCACTGGGCCCAGTCGGTGAGGCGGTCGGCGAAGTTGGTGATCTCGGATTCGATGAGGCGGCGCGAAAGCTCGGCGCGCTGCTCGACGAGCTGGCGCTCGGACTCGGCGAATCCGGGGAGCACCACGGCCCGCATCAGCGACTGCTGGAGCAGCATGAGCGCCACGAGCGTGGCGCCGATGAACAGGATGGTCTTGAGGCGGATCGTCACGCGGTGGCCGACGTGCCAACACGACCGCCCGACATGGGCGACCGGGTTCGCACGGCGGATACCGAGTCGATCGGCAAGGCCCCAGCGGCGCGCGGTGCGAAGGCCCCGGAAAGCCTGGAAAACCCCTGGGAATGGTGGCGTGCGTCGGCGGTTATCGGGCGGCTTCGCCGCGGTCTTTCAGCCTTGCTTTCGCAGGATGGTGGCGTTGAAGGGCCGGCCTTCGCGGGCGTACTTGCGTTCGAAGTTGGTGCCGACGACCTCGCCGTCGCCCGCTGAGGTGGGGCGCTCGAAGGGCAGGCGCTCGAACGGCGCGGGCGTCTTGTTGTGCGGCGCGGCAGCGGGAGCGGTCCAGCGCGCGAAGTGTTCTTCCATCCAAAGCCAGTAATCGGCGTGGTCGGTGACGATGCGGAGTTCGCCGCCGGGCGTGAGGACGCGCCAGGCCTGTTCGAGAAAACTGTCCTGCAGCACGCGGCGCTTGTGGTGGCGCGATTTGGGCCAGGGGTCGGAGAAGTAGAGGTGGATCACCGAGATGATTTCGTCGGGCAGGCGCCAGCGGACGAACTGCGTTGCGTCGGCGTGGAGCAGGCGGACGTTTTCGACGCCGCGGCGGCGGGCGCGGTCGGCGGCGTAGGCGAAGAACTCTTTGGCCCACTCGATGCCGAGGAAGTTGGTCGTGGGCTCGAGGGCGCTCTGCTGCAAGAGGAAGGTGCCCTTGCCGGAGCCGATTTCGAGTTCGAAACGGCGCGATGGATCGGGGAACCAGGCGCGCGGGTCGAGCCACCCCGAGCGCGGGTTTGCCGACACATCCGCGGGCAGCGCCGGCAGAGCGTCAGCCACCACGCCGTGGGTGCCGATGTCGATCGTGCGGCCGTTTCCGAGTCCGAATGACATGGGGGAGGAGCGGGAGTGGGGAGTGGGGAGTGGGGAGTGGGGAGTGGGGAAGGGGGGAGGTGGGTAGGTTTCGGGGAACGCGGATTAGCGCGGCGTGAATGTGCCGTTGAAGTTGGGAGCAAAGCGAGTGACAGTGCCCATGCCCGAACGGTTGCCGCCACGGATCGAGA
>JBJXFG010000012.1:0-29486 GCA_046154665.1 Phycisphaerales bacterium
CCCCCCCCCCCCCCCCCCCCGCCCCCCCCCCCCCCCACAACCCCAAGCCCGGATTTCACCCGGAGTGCGCCTCAGCGATCTCCCGATTTCATCAGACCATCGGGCCCACTCGCACGGACCGGAAGGCCGGTCAGTGCCACACCTCCGCGCCCCCAGCCTCTCCCGCACCCCACCATCACCCCACCTTCCGCCCCCGCAGCAAATCCTTCAGCACCTGCAGCGCAAACCCCATCTTCGTCTTCGTCGTGATCGACGAGTACGTCGAGAACACCAGCGCGATGCACCCGCTGGGGCTCACCGGCGCGCCGTGCTTGGTGTCCGCCTGCGCTCGGAAGTAGTCCCCCGCCTTCAAAGGCACGTCGCCCACGTTCAAATCTCCCTCCAGAACCAGCACTTCCTCGATCCCCGCGTGGTTGTGGTCGGGGATGTACGAACCCGGTGCCATGTTCAGCAGGATCGTCCGCCGATTGTTCTTCTTGTCGGCGTACAACGTACACCCCTGCACCCCGGGCAGCCCCGTCGGACGCCACTTGATCTGGTTCTTCCGCACCACCACCAGCGGGTCCGCGCGCAACGCGTGTTCGTGCTCATGGTCATCGTCATGATGATGATCGTGGTGCTCGTGGCCCGCGGCCACGGCATCGTGCCGCAACGCTCCACCCGCCACCGTCTGCGCCTCCCACAGCCCAAGCCGCATCCGGATCAGCCGCTGGGCATCCTCAGGCGGGGCCGCTTCGGGCACCGAACACAACAGCGCCTCGGTGGCCCGCGAAGCCTCCGCCGCCGCGAGAATCGCCTCGGCATCCCCGCTCTTCACCAGCGCCTCGAGCGCGTCGACCTCTTCCGGCGTCGCCGCGCCCATGGCGCACAACGCCGCGAGCTCGTGCACGTCGAACCCGTCGCCGCTGGGCCCAGACGGACCGCCCAGAGGGGGAGCGGGGGGAGAAGGGGAATGGCTTTCCTTGCCGAACGACATCGTTAGTTTCCGTTCTCCTCGCGAGAGAGTTCCGTGGTTTCCGCCCCCGCTGTTCCCGTTCCCGCCGCCATCTGCCCCCCGAGCACCCGCACCGCCGTCCGCAGCCGCGTCTTCACCGTGCCCACCGGCACGCTCAGCGCCGACGCGATCTCCTCCCGAGTCATCCCCTGCATGAACGCCATCCGAACCACCACCTGCTGCTCCTTCGGAAGCTCGCCTACCAGCCGCATCGCCCGAGCCCCCAGCGTCTTCAAGTCCGCCGCCTCGGCGTCCAACGCCGACCCCGCACCCGAGCCGACCGAACCCCCCGTGAGCGCCGCGGCACCAAAGTCCGCCGTCCCCCGAGCCCGCTGCTCCAACGCCCCCTGAAGCTTGTTCACCCGCGACCGCCGCCGCGCCACATCAATCGCCCGCGACCGCGCCAGCATGAGAATCCAGCTCGTCGCCGACCCGAGCCGCCCGTCAAACGTCGAAGCCCGCCGCCACAGTTCCCACATGGCGTCCTGAAACGCGTCGTCCGCCGCCGGCCCGCGACCAACCAGCGTGACCACCAGGCCGTAGACACGTCGTTCATATCGCTGGTAGAGCATCATGTAAGCGTCCCGATCACCTTTCCCGGCCTGTGCCAGGAGTGTTCCGTCATCGGGCTCGTCGCGGTTTGTGGATTGCGCGTCGTACCGGGGGGCGGCGTTCGGGGTATTGGGGGTGCCCACCATCCCGGCGGCGTCAGAACCCCCCGAAACCTCCCGACCCGCAGACGCACCGCCACCGACCTCGGCGCCACCGCCTCGTTCGGGGGAATGGGACTCGGGCTGTGACCTCGCGTGATCCATCTTCTAGGGCGTGCCCCCCGGTAGGGGCAAGTCGGGAGCCGAAGGCGGTTTGGGCGGCAGACAGACGCCGAAGGAGGTCTATCGACCGATTCCCCAGCCAATGCACAGCGGCCCGGGGGGGCGAGGAGTTCCCCGAGCCGCTGCGACTCCACAGCAAGGGCCCCACAAGGGGACCCCAGCCAATGGTCAATCTCCCGTCCAGCCCGAACGGCCTCGCATCCGTCCGGCCAGGGGCTCTCCGCCCGCCCGGCCCGGACGGTTTTTGCAATAACAGAACCCCGACCGTGAGGGAGGGGTTTCCCGCTTCGCCCCACCCCGCCCCACCCCTCACGTCACCACCGGCGGCACCAGCGGCCACGGCGCCTCACACTCCGGGCACCGCGCCGGCCCGGTCTGCTCGCCGCCGAGCCGTTCCGGATCGATCGCGTCGGGGATCCCCGACAGGTCGTAGTTGCAGTCGCAGCAGCGCTTGGCCCCAAAGGATGCGAGCAACTGATGCCGCTGTCGACGCTGTTGCCGTTGGAACCATACGACAAACACGAGGATCACCACGATCAAGATCGGGAACGACGCCGCGAACATTCCCAGCATGGCCCCCCGGCCGCCTCCCGAGCGCAGCAGCGTGTCAACGCCAAGATAGCCGAACCAAAGCACAAGCGGCGTCAACGCCACAGCACGGCTCGCGGTCGACACCAGACGCCAACCCTGCTTCTTGATACGGGCCTCGATGATCACCGCCGCCCTCGTCGAACGGCGCTCCCGCAGTTGCTTGGCAAGTTCCGGGCAGGCGACATCCGAAGCCAACGCTCGCTGGAACGGCATGCAACGCGCCCGCCGAACAGCGCCAAACTTCCATCGGTCCGGCTGCACAAACAACCCGGCGACCACGCACACGCCGACACCCAGCATGATCAACGGAGGACCAAGACCGCTCTGCAGCCAGAGCACGACGACGAACAGCACGGCCACAACAAGGAATCCGACAAGATTGATCGAGAGCCAAAGGCTCCGCCTACGCCCGAACCGAGGAAGCCGAATCCGCCCCCAGCGTTCCCGCTGTTCGAGCCGCAGGCCGAGCAGCCCCTCGTTCGACAGCGCCAGCGCCGCCCGGTCCCACTGCGTGATCCGAGGCCCCAGCGCGGGGGCATCCGCCACGGGCCGGTCGCCCTCGGCCCAGGTCTTCACCGCCGAAGCCGGAGCAAACGCGGCCGCTGCCGCCGCGGGGATCGGCGATGCCACCGCCGGCCACGCAACGCCGCAGCCCGCGCACGCGGAGGGCCCCGAGGGCTCGCCATCAGTGACGCCGCACGCCGCGCCGCAGTTGGCGCACGTTCCATTCTTCAGCGATCGAGCAAGCCGAAGCTCACGCTGCCCGCGACGCACGAACATGGTGATGATGAACGCGCTGATGCCCAGCGCGATGAAGAAATGCAACCCGTAGGTCAGCAGCGACGGCTGGCTTCCGCTCTGCTTCTGAAGCAAGAACAGTCCCGCGGTGAACAACCACCACAGCGTCGAGACCACCATCGGCACCGAAACCCACAAGCTGATCTCAAGAACCGCCATCGTGTGCCCGAAGAGCTCCAGCCCCTCCACCCCGCGCAGCCGCAGTTGCCGCCCCCACCACCCCGCCCGACGCTCGCGTTCCGCCCGCATCGCCGCCGCGTTCGCCGCGGCCTTCTCGGGTGATGCGACGCTCTCCGCGCTCAATCGCTCAAACAGCTCCACCCGATCCCGCTCGCGGGCGGCGGGCGATCCCTCACCACGCGCATCCGCATCGTGGCGCAGATCGCCGTCCCATCTCACCACACTCCACAGTGACACCGTCATCGCGTTCTCTCCTCAACCGAGATCACGGCCCGGGCTCACCGTGCGTCGGTCCCAGGTACGTCGGCTCTCCGAGCCGACTTTCCCCCGCCAACTGCGCCGCCTCCCCAACCGCCGCCGCAAACTCCTCCACCATCACTCGCTTCACCTCATCCATCGGAGGGCTGCTTCCCCCGAGCAAGTTCTGCAAAGAAGTCACCGGCCTCCCCACCAGCCCGCACGGCACAATCAAACCAAAGTGCTCCAGATTCGTCGTCACATTCAACGCCAGCCCGTGCATCGAAACCCACCGCTTCACTCGCACACCCATCGCGCACACCTTCGCGGAAGCCGCCGCATCCACAGAACCCCGACCGTCAGGGAGGGGTTTCTCGCCGATCCCCCGGCCGCGTGGAGTACTGTCCGAGCCCGGAGCATCCGCACGAAGCCCCTCCCTTACGGTCGGGGTTCCGTTGGTCGGCAACGTCCCCACCCACACTCCCGTGGCGGACGCATCGCGCACCCCTTTGACGCCGAACCGCGCCAGCACGCGGATCACCACCTCCTCGAGCATCCGCATGTACGCGTGCAGCCCGAGGCCGAGCACGTTGAGGTCGAGGATCGGGTAAACCACCAGTTGGCCGGGGCCGTGGTAGGTGATGTCGCCGCCGCGGTCGGTCTCGTGGAGCTCGATCCCCATCTTCGCGAGGGTGTCGCGCGAGGCGAGCAGGTGGTCCGCCGACCCGGCACGCCGACTCACCGTGATCACCGGCGGCACGTGCTCGACAAGCAACACCCGCCCGACCTCGGGCGTGCCGCCGCCTTCCTTCGCGCGCTCACGCGAAGCCAGCACCTCATCGACACGGCGCAGTTGCTCGGCGTACGCAGGGGCGTAGGGGGTGGGGCCGAGGTCGATGAAAGTGGGCGTGAGCGACACCCGGAACCTTACGTCGGAAGTCGAACCTTCAGCCCTGGCCCCGTGCGCGCACGGGGCTCGGCCGATAAACCCTCACTCGCGCGCGTGGCGCATCGCGTCCGCCGAGTGATCACATCCCCGCCGGAACCTGCCGCTGCTGCGTCAGCATCGTCATCGAGTCCGCCGCCTCGCGATAACTCTGCAGGCACTTCTCCGCCGCACCTTCCCACGTCAGACGGCGCACCTCGAACTGACCGTGCTCGCGCAGCGTCTGGCTCAGCGGCGGGTGCTTCAGCACCGCGATGATCTTGTTCGCCATCTCATGGATGTCCCAGAAATCAACCTTCAGCGCGTGCGTCAGCACCTCGCTCACGCCCGACTGCTTGCTGATGATCACCGGCGTGTCGTGGCTGATCGCCTCCAAGGGCGCGATCCCGAACGGCTCGCTCACACTGGGCATTACATAGCAATCCGCCATGCGGAACACCCGAGCCACGTCCTTCCCGCGCAGGAAACCCGTGAACAGCACCTTGTGACCGATCCCCATCTCCGCCGCCAGCTCGATCATTCGCCGGTCCATGTCGCCGCTGCCGGCGACGATGAACTTCACGTTGCCGACCTTCTCGAGCACCTTCTTCGCCGCGGCGATGAAGTACTCCGGCCCCTTCTGCATGGTGATCCGCCCCAGGAACAGCACGATCTTGTCGCGCGACGCGATCGACTGCTCGTCCCCCGCGCCGAACTGGTCCGCCTCGATCCCGTTGTAGACCACGTGGACCTTCGACGGGTCCACGCCGTAGCGCTGCGTCACGATGCTCTTCGTGTACATCGACACGGCCATCACCCGGATCGCCGCGTGCATGCCGCGCCGCTCGATGTCGTACACCCGCTGGTGGACGTGCTCGCCCGAGCGGTCAAACTCCGTGCTGTGGATGTGCGCCACGAACGGTTTGCCCGTCACCCGCGCAATCGCCATCCCCGCCGGGTACGTCATCCAATCGTGCGCGTGCACCACATCAAACTTCTGCCCGCGGCACAGCCGCATCACCAGCTGCGCGTACGTCTGCGCTGCCCCGATCACGTCGCCCGAATAGTCACCGCCCAGCGCCCGCTTCGCCGCCGGGCTGCCCAGCAGTTCGTGGTCCCACTCCTCCGGCACATGCACCCCCGCCGCCCGCAGCGCCTCGATCGCGCGCCGGTCCAGCGTGCCGCGCAGCGCCGAGACACTCTGTGAAGGCACGCCCTCCTTGTACGGCGTCAGCACCTGCGACGGAACCCCCATGAACTCCACGTTCTCAAACTGCTTGAGCCGATAGTGCGTCACGCCCGGCTCGAGCGGCGCGGCGTCGTGAGGCCCATACAGCCGCGTCCCGTCCGGAGCCGTCAACGTCACCGCGTCGGGCGCGCCCCGCTCGGGCGAAAGCAGATCAACATGCGATGCGTGGTGCGTCTCGACGGCCTTGGGAAGAACGAACAGCACCTTGTGCCCCATGCGGTCGAGCGCGCGAGTCAGCCCGTAGCACGCGGTCCCCAGACCGCCGCTGATGAACGGGGGAAACTCCCAACCCAGCATGAGAATCCGCATCGACAACTCCTGAGAACAAGGCCTGCCCGAGATCACAACCCGAGACGGAGAGCGCAGCCCGCGAGGCGGGCGTGGAACAAACTCATTGAACAGTTTGACCGCCCGAGGCCCGGGGCTGAAAAGCACCGGCGGGCACCCAACCATGTACCAAACCAGTCGGGGCAGTCATTCTATAGGAAAACCCCGACCCGGTGGAGCCTCGATTGGGGGCGGTGGGAAGCCGTCACTGAGCCGCTCTGGGCGAAGTGACGGATCAACGCGAACCCGAAACCAACCCCGCCCCACGCGATGACGCTCCTCGAGGATCCGCGCCCCCAGCGTCATCCGTCGCTTCACTCAAAGCTGCTTAGCGAGGGCTTCTCGATGCAGGCAGTCCGATGATCACTTCACTCATCCTCAGCCTTCATATCCCCCAGATTCCGGAACGCCGCCTGATACGCCAGCAGAAACACCAGCGCATCCTGCGGCGCCGACGCCGCCAACCGCGCCGGGTCCATCGGCAGTTCCGACCGGAACACATAGAACATCTCCGGGCTCCGAAAGTGCTGGAACGCTCCCAGCTTCGGCCCCGTCCACCCTCCCGATTCCACCTCCTCGGCGATCAACTCATCAATGTCATCCCCCGTCCACTTCACCTCCGCCTCGATCGATTGGCTCAAGTACCGATCCCTCGAGGCCCACATCGCCCAGAGTTTTCCCTCTTCGAGCGCCACGCGGAACTCGGCGTCCGGCTGCACACCGTCAGTACAACGCACCGCCTCGCCCTCGCGCACCGCGGCGCTGAACAGACCGCTCTCCCGCGCACCCGCCGCCAGCGCATCAAAGAAAACCCCAAGACTCGGTGACGTAGCGGATTGCGGCATGGATGTGGGCATGGTGGTTTCAACAACAAGGCGGAATCGACCCACCTCATCGTAGTGCCCTGCCCCCTCGCGCGACCGGCCCTCACGCCGCGTGCCACTGCCGGCTCCGTCCGCGGAGACAGCAGCGCCTGGTTGCGCGACGACTTCAGGGGATCGGCACTGATGTCGGCCCCGAAGCGGACCGCCATCAGTGGCACGGCGCGGTGAACTCCTCCTCGAAGTACTCCCTCACGCCCGCTTCAGCCACGCCCGCTCCAGCGCGTCGACATCGCCAAACCGCGCGCGGAACAGCTCAAGGTGCCGCTTCGGCCCCATCCGCCCCGCCGGTTGCCCGAGAATATCCCGGAAATACTCGCACAACGACGCCCGCTCGTACCGGAACAAATACCGGAACAGCGACCACGACTGCGCGTACATCACATCGGCCATCTCTTCGTCATCGCCGGGCACCGCCATCAGCTGCACCAGCACTTCCACCGGCAGCAGCCGACCGTCCTGGCGGAGGCGTTCGAAGTCGCGGCGCCTGGGCTCGAACTCGTGCTCGGGGCCGAAGGCGTTGCCGGGCTTTTCCGTCTCGAAGTTCGTCGCCAGACCCTCGGTGAGCCAGAACGGATACTCGCGGTCGCGGGCCTGCAGGCCCCAGTTGAACGCCAGCAGGTGCACCGCCTCGTGGACCGCCTTGGCCTGGCCGTTGACGCGCGTCGCGCTCGTCACGCGGTGGCGCTCGTGCTTCACCTTCGCGGCCATCTCGGCGGCACGTTTCTCCAGCGTCGCGGCCACCTCGGGGCGTCGCTCACGCCGCGCGTCCGAGGCCATGTCCTTGGCCCGCGAAACCAGATCATCAAACTCGCGGAGCCGCTCGCCCGCCTGGGCCGCCATCGGCCCGGTCTCGTCGTTGTAGAACACCACCCGGTTCGACAGAGACGCGTAGTAGCCCGCCACCCAACCCGCATCGACGGCGTCGTGCCGCCGCGCAAACTCCGCGTACCGATCGTGGTCGTTCACCAGCACCACCACCAGTGGCTGCTCCGACGGTTCTAATCTGAACCCCAGCCGATCGGCGAATCGCTTGAACTGATGCGATGCACGCTGCAACAGCGCCGCCCGGTTCTGCGTCCACGCCGCCTCCGCGTCGGAGACGATCAGGAACGGCTCGGCCCGTGTGAGCGTCGAGCGCGAGCCCAGGGCCTGAAGCTGCTCGACGGCGAGCTTCGCCGACGCTTCCGCGTCCAGCGGTTCAACGATGCGGACGAGCCCGCGATCGTCCTCGCCGATTGCGTTTGCCGAAGGCGTCCCCGCCGGCGAAGGACGCACCCCCATCGCCAGCGCGGCGAAGCACAGCACGCCGGCGACCGCCACGAAACGAATGATCGAGTTCCACATGCGGTGAGCCCGAGAACACACGCCGGACGAGCCCCGACAGGACAACCCTGCTGGGACTCACCCTGAATCGGGCCATCCCCGCGCCGACTCCGATCGGCCCGCGCATCAGGCCCGCACCGACCCCGGCACGAACCACACAACCGGACCCGACACGATGATCGGACGCTTTCAGCCGTTCGAGCCCGCGTGTCCCGGAAGAACCGGAAAGCCTCGGAGAACAACGCTGGATTCACGGAGAGCCCTCGGTACGCTCAAACTGTCGATGGCGTGAATCGCGCCAACGCGAGCCCGGAGCGTCAGCGACGGGTCTGGAAGATCCACGCCGCGCGTTGATTCACAGAACCCACTCGCTCACGCTCGGGGCACGTTGTTCGGACGCCTCAATCACACGGGAGAAGCAAGATGCGTCACGAAATGCGCTCGATCCCACGCACCGCCTGCGCCGTCGCTCTGACAACGATCGCCGCCCAGCACACCCACGCCCAGTCCGCCGCCGCCGTCCGCTTCTTCGGCACCGGGACCAACCAGCAAGACCGCATCCGCATCCCCATCGACGACAACGCACCCGGGCCAGACGCCTCAACGCCCTGCGACGTCGGCGCCGCGTCGTTCACCATCGACTTCTGGGTCAAGGGCACCATCGCCGACAACCCCACCACCAACGCCGGCGGTGACATCTCCTGCAACTGCTTCAACTGGATCGACGGCAACGTCCTGGTCGACCGCGACATCTTCGGCGCCAGCGAACGAGACTGGGGAATCTCCGTCATCGGAGGCGTCATCCGCTTCGGCGTCGGACGAGGCGACGCCGGCGGATGGGTGGACAACACCATCGAAGGCTCTACGAGCATCCTCAACAACCAATGGAACCACGTCGCCTGCGTCCGCGACTTCGCCGCCGGCCAACTCCGCATCTACATCAACGGCACGCTCGACTTCGCCGGACCCACTAACCGCAACCGCGCCGACATCAGCTACCCCAACAACGGCGACCCCGCCCCGGTCACGCCCTGGGGCCCGTTCATCGTCCTCGCCGCCGAGAAGCACGACGCCGACCCGCCGAACTACCCGAGTTTTCGCGGCGTGATGGACGAGTTTCGGGTGTGGAACCGCGCCCTGAGCCCCGCCGAGATCGCGTCGGTGCGCGGGCTGGTGGTCCCGCCCACCTCGCCGATGGCCGCCGGCCTGGTGGGTCTGTACCGGCTCGAAGAAGCCGCCGGCAACATCGCGGCGGACACCGCCGCCGCGGGGTCGCCCGACGGCCAACTCATCGCGGGCACAACCGGCAACGGCGAGTGGGTGCCGTTCGTCGTCGGGGGCGGCGCGACGGCCCCGGTCGTATGGTCCTGCCCCGGCGACTTCAACAACGACAACGCCGTCAACACCCCCGATCTCACAATCCTCCTGGGCGTGTTCGGGCAATCGGTCGGCCCGTGGCGCGCCGGCGACGTCACCGGCGACGGGGCGGTGAACACCCACGACCTCACCCAGTTCCTGGGCCGATTCGGCCAGCCGTGCCCGTGACGCGGCGTCGCGAGGTCGTCGCGCTCTATTCCGCGAAGACCAGCGATTGACCAGCCCTGAGCGTCGGCGAGCGGGTTGGAGCGATCCGCGATTTCCGTCTGTTCGCGGGGCTCGAATGATCGGGCTCTGGTCGGGGGACGGGTGTGAGAACTCTCGCGCACGCCGTTTGCTCTAACTTCTCTCTTGCGTTGGCCCGAGGGGGCGGGAGAATCGTCTCCCGGACGTGCCTTTCGGCCGACCGTCGGAGGCGGGAGAAGGCGACCATGCAAGCGCGAGCACCCCGAAACCAAAGTCAATCAACCCGCGCTGCGTTCGATCGCCGGACCTTCGACTTTGCGAAGGTCCGGGTCGACGCTCCCCGCGCGCGGGCTTGGCTGGCGATCTTCACACTCGCCTCACTGTTGCTGAGCGCGGCCCGAGCCGACGCCGCGGGCATTATCTATGTGAACGCCGCCGCCGCGCCGGGCGGGAATGGGCAGTCCTGGCCCACGGCCTTCAACTCGCTCGAATCGGCACTGCAAGCGGTCACCACGCCGGAGAGCACTCAGCTGTGGATGGCCCGCGGCCGCTACGTCCCCACAAACACCAACGGCAACCCCGACCCACACGCCGCCGTCTTCACCGTCCCCAGCGGGCTCAGGCTCTACGGCGGATTCGCGGGCGGTGAGACGCAACTGTCGCAACGCAACCCCACGCTCAACGAAACGATCCTCAGTGGCGACGTGCTCAACAACGACACGCCGCTGCCGGTCGAACCGTTGCTGGGGCTGCCGTCGTCGCTGACCGGAGTTCTGCTGCAGCGCATCGACAACGTCTTTCGGGTCGTCCGTCTCACCGGCGGCGCCGGCAACACGCTACTCGACGGCCTCAGCATCGCCTCGGGCGAAGCAACGCAGGACACTGTCGGCGGCGCGGGAGTCTCCATCGAGAGCACGCCAGCGACGCTGCGACAGCTGATCGTGCGCGACAACCGCAGCAACGCCGGCGGTGCCGGCGTCCTGTGCATCAACGGCCACGCCGTCACCATCCATGGCTGTCTCTTCGAGCGCAACGTTTCGACGGGCGACGGAGGCGCCGCCCTGGACCTCACCGCCACCACGGGGGCCCCACGCCGGCTCATCGTGAACTCGCGGTTCATCCGCAACGCCAGCCGGTCGAACGGGGCCGCGATCAGGGCCCAGTCGGGCAACGCGGTCATCAACCAGTGCCTCATCGTCGGCAACATTGCCGATCGAGGTGCCCTCTCGATCCTGACCTTTGGCGGCACCACGTCCACAATTTCCAACTGCACGGTGGCCTTCAATGTGTCGCACGGGGGGCAAGCGCCCGTCGGCATCCAAGCCGTCGGAGCACCCACGCGACCGGTGCAGATCTACAACTGCATCGTGACCGCTGGCTCGAGCGCCGGCGTGCTGGGAGTCCCAGGCAGTTCAGCCCTCCCCGACATCGCCAACGACGGGGCCGGTGCCCTCGCGCTCACGATTGTCCACTGCCTCGGAACCCTGACCGGCACCGCCGCCATCACCGCGCTCATCAACGCCAACCCCCACTTCGAAGACCCTCTCGGCCCCGACGCCCTCATCGGCACCACGGACGACGACTTCCGCCTCCGGCCAAACTCCCACGCCATCGACCGCGGCAACCCCGCGCTGCTCCCCGCCGACGAGACCGACATGGACGCCGACGGCGACACCGCCGAGCCCATCCCCTACGACCTCGCCGACGCCTTCCGCGTCCAGGACGACCCATCGGTTCTCGGCATCGGCGTCACCCCGCTCGACATCGGCGCTTACGAGCAGACCCCCACCATCAACCTCCGCACCGCCTGCAACACCCAGAGTTTCACGCAGAGCAACGTCCTGACCGCACGCCTCATCGTCCCCTGCGCCACCAACCTCATCGGCAATGTCCCCGGCGGCGCCCCTACCACCCTCAACGCCGCGGCCACCGGCTTCACCTGCCTGTTCATCCCCGAAGTCGCCGGCGCGTTCAGCGCGTCGATGTCCAAGATCGCACTCACCACCACCGGCGACATGCTCATCGGCGACCGCGCCTCGCTCGCCCAGTACTTCCTCTCGCTCTCGCTCCCGGGCACCGCCCCCGTCATCTCCGCCCGCTCGCTCCGCGTTGACATGGGACAGTTCAGGCTCAACGACGAGGCCATCGCGATGAGCCACGGCCTCCGCGTCGCCGGCCGCGCCTCCATCGTCGGCCCCGGAACCATCAACGCCGACCTCGTCAACGAGGGCGCTCTTTACGTTGACGGCACCGCGCTGCCCGCGGCCCTGATGACCATCAACGGCGCCTTCACGCAGCGCCAGTCGCCCGTGCTCGGCGACGCCGCGCCTTCGGTCAACCTCCGCGTCGGCGGCACGCTCTCCGATCAGGTCATCGCCACCGGCCCGCTCAGCCTCGCCGGCACCATCTCCGTCAATCTCAGTGGCCGCGCCGGCGTCCCGCCCATCGGTTCGGTCTACACCATCCTCGCCGGCGCCTCACGCACCGGCACGTTCGACAATGCCTTCCTTCCCGGCACCGCCGACCGTCTCATGCGCCTCGTTTACACCTCATCCACACGCACCGCGGAAGTGATCGCGCAGGTCGAATCCCGCGATAACGTCGTCGCCCTCGCCCCGCCGCTGGGCTTTCCCGTCCCCGGCACGCCCAGCGCCGCCGCCGTGGGCAAGGTCCACGCCGCCGCCTACCCAAACCCCGATCTCGCCGTCGTCGTGCCCGACCCGGTCAATCCCACCACCGCGCCGGGCAAACTCTACATCCTCATCAATCTGGGCACCACCGCCACCGCGTGGAACGGCTACGCCGCCGTCACCATCTCGAAGACCACCGGCATCAACCCCGCGGGCGTCGCCATCGCCGACCTCAACAACGACGGCCGTCGCGACATCGCCCTCACCAACAAGGGCAGCGACACCGTCCAGATTTTCTACAACACCGGCAACGACGACTTCGCGCCGCCCGTTTCGTTCGCCACCCCCGACCTCCCCCACGCCATCGCCGCCGGCGACATCGATCAAGACGGCGACACCGACCTCGTCGTCACCTGCTCCCCCGCTCCCAACCGGGGCACACTGCTGCTGTGCCTGCAACAGGCCGGCGTCTTCACCACCACGATCTACGGAACCTCACTGGGCGCTGATCCAACCTCCATCATTCTCGCGGACCTCGACGACGCCGACGGCCTCGACGCCGCGGTCGCCGTCACCGGCGACGACAGCATCGCCCTCATCTTCAACGCCGGAACCACCGGCTCCACCTGGGCCGGCTTGCGAAACACGATTCGCTACTTCCTCGCCGGCGACGAGCCCTCCAGCATCCAGCCCGGCAATATCGACAACGGCAAGGACGAGTCCATCGGCGTCACCAACGCCGGATCGGGCACCGTCAGCGTCCTGCTCCGCCCTCCCGGCACCCCCAGCGGGCCAGACCAGCCCTACGTCCTCACCAGCGGGCCCATCGGCACCAACCCGCGCTCCTTCGCGTTCGTCGACGTCAACGACGACGGCTCCGACGACGTCGTCGCCATCGCCGACGGACCCACTGCCGAGCCCGTCGTCCGCGTGCTCACCACATCAACCGATGCGGGCGGCACCGTGCTTTTCTCCGCCACGCCCGACGCCCCGACCCAGTCGCCGCCCACGCTGGTGCTCCGCGCCGACCTGAACAACGACGGGCGCGACGACATCGTCGCCGTTGGACCCGAGACCCTCGCCCGCGGCACCCGAGGTGCGAAGGGTGGCAAAACCTCCACCACCGGCACCACCTCCAACATCTCCGCCGTCCTGGCCCGCCCCCCCTGCATCGCCGACCTTACCGTCGACGGCGTCGTCAACACCGCCGACCTGCTCCGCTTCCTCGGCGCGTTCGGCCGACCCGCCACCCCCGGCACCACCGCCTTCCGAGCCGACTTCAACCACGACGGGTTCGTTACCACGTCGGACCTGATCAAGTTCCTGGGCCGCTTCGGCGTTCCGTGCCCCTAAACCCCCATCCAGCCCCAGGAAGCCACATTCCCGCCGCCCGGCTATACTGGACACGTACCTTTCGATGAGCGTCCGACGACGGACGCGTCCCTGGGTTCCCGACGCTTTCTGCCGCCCGAGGCTTGGCACGGTTACCGTTCACTTTCTTCGGGCACATGTCAAGGCAGGTTTCGAGTATGAAACTGTACGTTGGGAATCTCTCGTTCAAGACCACTGAGGCCGAACTCCAGGATCTCTTCGGCGCTCACGGCAACGTCACCTCCGTCTCCCTCGTTATGGACCGCGAAACCGGACGCCCCCGCGGCTTCGGCTTCGTCGAGTTCGCCAACGACGAAGAGGCCCGCGCCGCGATCGCCGCCATCCACGGCCAGAGCTTCGGCGGTCGTGACCTCACCGTCACCGAAGCTCGTCCGCGTGAAGGCGGCGGCGGCGGTGGCGGCGGCGGTCGTGGTGGCTACGGCGGCGGCGGCGGCGGCGGAGGCCGTGGCGGTCGCGGCGGCGGAGGCGGTTACGGCGGCGGTGGCGGCGGCGGTGGCCGCTGGTAAGTCCGCACGCCCACGATGAGCGGTCCCCCGCAAACCGTGGCGCTCAACAGTCAGAGCCAACGAAAAAACACCGGCCCTCAAAGGCCGGTGTTTTCTTTTTCACTTCAAACCATCGCACTCAGCGCCGACGACGAAGCCCAACCAACCCAGCGCCGGCCACCAGCGTGAACGCGCCGGGCGTCGGGACAAACCCGCCAACCACCGTCAGCTCGCCGACATTGTCGCCGTAGAAGCCGGGTGCGCCGTCGAAATCGAACGCATCGGCGAACCCAAGCCACAGACTCGTCGCGCCGTGCGGGATGAAGAACTCCTGCGCCACCAGGTGCCGAAGGTCCTCGTCGTTCGCCAGACCGTCGCCGATGAAGAACTGCTGGTTCAGCAGCGGCGAAAGCTCGTGGAAGTTGTCCGCGCCGTCAGAGAAGTCCAGGCTCGGCGGCAGCGGCAGCCCGGCACCCACATTCGAACTGGTGAACACACCCACCAGGAACATCGTCCGCTGGTTGTGGATGATGCCGGACACGCCCGAGTCGCCGTTGATGTTCGTGTTGCCAGACGCCGCCGACCCGCCCTCGGGGCCGTTGAAGGTGCCGCCAACCCCGTTGCAGCACGACACGCTGCCAAACGCCGCGGAAACCGAGAAGAAGTTCCCGCCGTGCCGCTCGGGCAACGCAGGCAGAACAATCTCGACCGCCAACGTCCCCGCCCCACCGCCGCCCGGAGCGACCGGCGTGCGGACGACCGAGCTGAAGATGTTGGCGGTGGCCGGGACCGTCACCTCAAACGCTCCGACCACGCCCGCCTGGGCGAGGCCCGCCGCGCCCAGAACAACGCCGACGGCCAAGCCGGTCCGAACAGAACAAATGGACATCGCAGACTCCCTTTTCATCTCTGTGCTTGTTTGGTCAATGGCAGGGTATGGCCTGCCCAGAAAGACTCTGTGCATATTCAACATGCCACAGAAACGCGGGGCGGGCCAGTGGGAGGGGCGATCTGGGTGTGAAATTGCAGTGAAGCGGGGATGCTCACAGCGCGAAGTAGGTGTTCATCACTGCCGAGAAGCCGTCACTGAGCGGCTTTGGGCGAAGTGACGGATCGGCCCGATGCAATCATTCCGTCTCCACATGGCCCGACGCCCGTATCCCCATGATCCCCAGCCCGAAATCCCGCCCGCCCCGCATCTGTATGGGGAGTCCCTACCCTGCCCGTCGATGCGCCAACCCATCGACCGAAGCGAGCACGACCTCACCCCCGCGCGCCCCCCGGCACTCGAGGGCACCGTCCGCCTCCGCGTCCGTTACTGCGAGTGCGACCCGATGGGCGTCGCCCACCACGCCGCCTACATCCCGTGGCTCGAACTGGCCCGCACCGAGCTGCTCCGCGTCACCGGCGTCTCGTACGCCGACATGGAACGCGCCGGCGTCTACCTCGTCGTCGCGCGGCTCGAGGCCCGCTACAAGGCCCCGGCACGCTACGACGACGAACTCGAAATCCTCACCAAAGTCTCCGGCGGCGGTCGCGCCCGCATCGACCACGAGTACGAAGTCTGGCTGTGGACGCAGGACGCCGGCCGCACCAGGCTGCTCTGCACCGCCAGCAGCACGCTGGCGTGCGTCGACTCGACCGGTCACCCCCGCGCGCTGCCGGCGTGGCTGGCGGTGAAGTAGCACGGATCGCACGCGTGGATGCGAGACACGCCGACGATGAGCGGAGTCTTCGAAGCGAATCGTCGCGCTCGCGGTCGGATGCGAGCGACCACTCCCACTACCCCTTCCGCTTGGGAACCTTCTTCATCACCTTCACCGCGATGAGTTTCTTCCCGGGCGCTGGCTTGGGGAGGGGTGGAGCCGCGGGCCCCGCCGACGCGCCGCCAAAGAGGCCGGGACCGGCGTCCCTCTTGCTGGTCCCCCTCGCGCCGCGCGAAGGCACGGGCTCCCCGCTCTGCTTCGGCGGGCGCTCGCGCTTCGGTCCGCGCTTGAGCGCGTCCGCGCCCGGCGACGCCGCACGCACCGGTTCCGTCGACGACGCGATCGGCATCTCTTCGGCGACCGGCGCGCCCACGATGATCACCCCGTCCTGATCCGCCGGGTCCTCGTGCTTGACCGCCTTGCCGTCCTCGTCGAGTTCAAGGTCAGCGACGGCGGTGCGCTTGCGTGCCTGTTCCAGAAGCGTGTCGTAGAGCCGCTTGGCGTCGGCGCCGTTGATCGCGTTGACGGCCTTGGCGATCTCCCCGATGTAGCGCTCGAACACATCGCGCCGCTCCCCCTCGCGGCGCATCTTCAAGCGCTTGCGCAGGTACGTCCCGAGCTTGCGCCCGCACTCCATCAGCGCCAGCTTCATCTCCTTGCGGATCTCGTCATAGTCCGCGATGGCTTCCTTGCTCTCGCTGGTGAACGGCACCCACACGCTGGCCATGTGGATCATCACCACGATCGGGCCCACCGGCACCCCGCCGCGCGGCTGCTGCAGGTCGTAGTTGCGCCAGTTCGTCTCCGCCACCGCCTTGAAGCTCGAGCACGCCGACTGCTGGTACTGCAACGGCACCCGATTCGCAAAGCGGATCACCCGCGCCGATTCATCCCCCGGCAGTTCGCCGCCGAACGCGATCGCCGCTTCGATCAGGAACGGCCGGCCGCGGTAGATATCCGGCTCGCGGCTGCTCGCCGCGTAAAACTCGGCGCGGACACCCTTGAGCATCCCCGCCAGCAACTGCCGCACCCCAATGGGTGCCAGACAATCCGTCGGCGGCGGCGGCAGCTTCGAATCCTGCAACGCCTTGAATAGCTTCTCGGCGCGGGCGTGGTCGATGTCGGCACACTTGGTGCGGCTGGTGACGCCGATGTCTTCGCAGAACCCCGCCGCGGACGACGCCGACACACGCGAAAACTTGTCCTGCAGGAAGTTGTACAGCGTGTACGTCTCGCGCTCGCCCTCGGCTTCTTTCAGCATCTGCAGCAGAATCCCCAGCTCAACCCCCTTGGGGTGCGGCTGGATCTCCTTTGTCTCGGGCGGCAGCTCCGTCACCGCACGCGGGAACACGATCACGCCGAGCGTTTCTTCGGTCTTGACCTCGGCGTTGTCCAACGCGGAGTCCGCCGAAGGCGCGGAGGAAGGCAGAGAAGCAGTACCCGCACCGCCATTCGATTCCGGCTCATCGTCCGCTTTTCGCCCGCGCCGCTTCCGCTCAAACTCGAGGGATTGCTCCGCGCTCTCCGCGTCCTCCGCGCTCACCTTGCCCGGCGGCACAAGCACGATCCGCGCGTGCGGGTTGGCGATCGCCGTCAGCTCGAGAAACTCGTCCACGCTGCCGCGCCCGCGCTGGTACTTGCCCTCGAGCTCGATGGTCACGCTGGTGCCGGTGGGGTAGGCCTCCGGGTTCAGCAGTTCGCCCTTCGCGTCCAGCTCGCGCGTGCCCGCCGTCAGCGTGCGCAGGCGTTGCAGCGGGAAGTCGTCGGTCTCTTCGTCGACCGTCACCTCGGCGCGGTTGGTCTTGGTGTTCATCGCCAGCTCGATGTGGTGAGCCGGCTTGCTGGCGCTGGGGCGCGTCTGGATGAACATCGGGCGGCCCGTGGTAATGAGCCCGTACATGCCCGCCGCCGAGATACCGATGCCCTGCTGCCCGCGCGACATTTTGAGACGGTGGAACTTCGAGCCGTAGAGCAAGCGCCCGAAGATGTTCTCGACCTGCTTCCTCACGATGCCCGGCCCGTTGTCGACGATCGTCACGCGGTAGCGCGATGACTTCGCACTGGTAGGTCGGCTCTCCGAGCCGACCTCGGGGCTCCCCTTCTTCTCACCCTTGTCACCCCGTCCCTTGCCGGCTTTGCTCGCTTTGCCCTCATCCTCCGAAGCGTCGGCTCGGAGAGCCGACGTTCCAGAACCCGAAGCCAAATCCTCGATCACCACCGTGATCTCCGGCAGAATCCCCGCCTCCTCGCACGCGTCCAGCGAGTTGTCGACCGCTTCCTTCACCGTCGTCAGCAACGCTTTGCGCGGGTTATCAAACCCCAGCAGGTGCCGGTTCTTCGCAAAGAACTCCGAGACGGAGATATCCCGCTGCTTCGTCGCCATCGACTCGGCGGTCGCGCGGCGCGGCTCTCCCTGCGCCCCACCACCCGTGGCACCGGAACCCTTCGCTTTGCTTCCCCTCTTCACGCCTTCTTCATCCTCAATCAGTTCAAGCAGTGCCTGCGTCATCGTGGCCCTCCGTGGCTCGCGGTGTGATCGACCGCAAGAGTAGCCGCCGCCCCGCAAGAGACCCGCACCCGGGTTCCCCCCGCCCGTATCATCGCCCGCGCGAACAATCCCCAACCTCGGCCCATTCCAGCCCCTGACCACGAATCCTCACCAATTCCGCACGGATTCCCCCTTGACGAACCCCGACCCGACGGGATGATGCGCGTCGCACAGCGGCACGGGCCTTCGCCCGCGCCCCTCAACAGGAGATTCCGATGCGTTCCACGTCTGTTGTTGTTTCCGCGTCCGCGCTCGCGTTCGCCTTTGCCTCCGCGGGTTCCGCCCACGCCGCCCTCCTCGGACCCACGCCCTACCTCAGTTTCGCCGACAGCCCCTTCAGCGCCCTCGCCCTCCCCACCTTCCACCTCGAGAACTTCGAGGACGGCGCCCTGAACACGCCCGGTGTCGTTGCCAGCGGCGGCATCGTCGTCGCGCCGGGGTCGTTCACCGACTCGGTCGACGCCGACGACGGCGTCATCGACGGCTCCGGCTCGGCTGGCAGCTCGTTCTACTCGCAGAACCTCCTCTCGAGCTTCCGCTTCACCTTCGACGCTGGCGCGCTGGGCGGCCTGCCCACCCACGCCGGCCTGGTGTGGACCGACGTCGGCATCACCACCTCGACAACCGGTGTCGGCGACGTCACCTTCGAAGCCTTCGACGCCGGCGGCATCAGCCTCGGGCTCGTCGGGCCGATCACCCTGGGCGACGGTACGGCGCTGAGCCAAACCGCCGAAGACCGCTTCTTCGGTGCTACCAACCCCGCCGGCATCTCGGCGATCGAGATCCGCATGGGCAACTCGACGGATTGGGAGATCGACCACCTGCAATACGGGCTGCCGACCCCCGGCACCGCCGCGCTGCTCGCCGCCGCCGGCCTCGCGGGCCTGCGCCGTCGTCGCTGAACACGCCGTGCCACTGATGTCGGCGTCCGCACCGACATCAGTGCCGCTTGCCCGGCGAACATCGATCATCCAGTTTCCGCGTCCCTCGCGTCCTTCGCGCCCTTCGCGCCCTTCGCGCCCCCCCCCCCCCGCGGTGAATGACCGCCGCGATTGGCTCTATGCTGCCGCGCCCTCGGAACCGAGCGCCGCCGCATGCTCCCCTCTCCCTCCATCCGTCTGCTGATCTCGCTGGTGGTGGTGGTCCCGATCGTCGTGATCGCCGCCGCGCTGGTCGCGCTCTCGACCGCCACCAACCGGCGCATCGCCGAGGACCTCGGCCGCGAGCTCGTCGATTCCTCCACCAACCGCGTGTCGGCGGAAGTTACCCGCTACCTCGCCGATGCCGTCCGCGTCAGCGATCTCTACGCCGCTCGAATCGCCGCCGGCCGCTTGCCCACCCGCGCCCTGCAAGCATGGGAACGCCCCATGCTCGAAGACCTCGTCTTCTCCCCAAGCGTCGCCTCCATCTGCTTCGGCGCGTCCACAGGCGAAGCCACCTGGCTTCTCCGCGGACGCGCCGGCAGGCTCGAACTCGGCCGCGTCCGCGAAGGTCGCAACGACCACGCCGAAGAGTTCCTCATCTCCACCACCGGCGAAGTGGGCACCGAACTCCTCCGCCCCCCCTACCACTACGACCCGCGCGAGCGACCCTGGTACAAGACCGCCCTCACCGCCGCCAACATCTCCTGCCCCAGCGCCACCCCCAGCGCCACCTGGACCCCCGTCTACTTCTGGTTCAGCGATTCCGGCAGCACCAACAAGTCAGACGCCGCCACCGGCTCCGGCTACACCCGCGCCGTCCGCTCGCCCTCCGGCGAGCTCGCGGGCGTGCTCGTCATCGATGTCACCCTCGCCGCGCTCTCCGACTTCCTCAAGAAGCTCCCCATCAGCGAGGAAGGCGACGTCTTCCTCGTCGACGACACCGACGCGCTGGTTGCATCCAGCGAAGGCCCGGTGGTCAGCCCCGAGGGGGCGCGCCTCACCCCCACCACCTCGGGCTCCGACGCCCTCCGCGCCGCCTTCATCGACGAGCGCAAAGGCACAGCCGACCACGCCACCGGCCAGCACCGCATCGCCCTCGCCAACGGCCACGCCCGCGTCAGCATCAAGCCCATCCGCCCTTTCCCCGGCGTTGATTGGCGCGTCGTCGCCATCCTCCCCGAATCCGCCTTCCTCGCCGAAGCACGCGACACCCAGACCCGCAGCATCCTCACCGGCCTCCTCGTCGCCGCCGCCGCGCTGGTGCTCGGGCTCTCGCTCTCGCGTTCGCTCGCCAAGCCGCTGGAAGCGCTCTCGAAGCACGTCCGGCGCGTCGGCTCTGGCGATTTCGAGGCCCGCCTCGACCTCCGCGCCGCCCGGGAACTCCGCCAGGTCTCGACCGACCTCAACCAGATGGCCCACGATCTGCGCCAGCGCCTCGAACTCGAGAAATCACTCGAAGTCGCCGTGCAGGTGCAGAAGAGCCTGCTGCCCGAGTCCGATCCGAGCTGCCCCGGCCTCGACATCGCCGGCCGCAGCCGCTATTGCGACGCCGCCGGCGGCGACTACTTCGACTTCCTCGACGTCTCGGCCCTCACCCCGCGCACGACGCTGCTGGTGGTCGGCGACGTGATGGGCCACGGCATCTCCGCCGCCCTCCTCATGGCCTCGGCCCGCGCCGCCCTCCGCGCCCGCGCCGCCGACCGAACCTGCCTCGCCGACGTCCTCACCACCGTCAACCGCGTGCTCTCACAAGACGCACGCCACAACCAGTTCATGACGATGGTCCTCACCACGGTCACACCGCCGCAGGACGGCACCCCGGGAACCATCCGCTGGGCCAGCGCCGGACACGATCCCTCCATCATCTACCACCCCGCCGACGACACCTTCGAAGAACTCGAAGGCGGCGACGCCCCCCTGGGCGTCTTCGACGCCGTCACCTACGAGCAGTACACCCGCGCCGCCCTCCACCCCAAAGACATCCTTCTCATCGGCACCGACGGCATCTGGGAAATGGAGAACCCCGCCAGCGAGCAGTACGGCAAAGACCGCATGCGCGCCGTCGTCCGCGCCAGCGCCGACAAATCCGCCGCCGACATCGCCGCCGCCCTCGAAGCCGACCTGCTCCTCTTCCGCGGCACCGCGGCACCAAAAGACGACGTCACATTCGTCATCGTCAAAGTTGCGTGACACGACGACGCGCCGGCACACATCAAGCACCCGAGCGCACGAGCCCCGAGCGTCAGCGCGTGGGTCGAACGCTCCGAGCGAGTTCTCAACGCTTCTAGGGACACCCGTCGCTCACGCTCCGGGCTCGTGTGCTCGCACGACGCAGGCAATCCCGCAAGACACGTCAGCCTCGCGCTCCCAGCCGCGCCTCGCCTCACCTCCGTCCGCATAACCCTCCAGACCACTAGGGAAACCCGTGCTTTGCCGCCATCGTCTGGACATCGCCGCGCCGCATTCCGATGTCATCAGCTCCCTCTGCCCGCGCCCACGATGCCGCGAGAACCCCACCAAGCCCCGCCCGAACTGACCCCGGCCCGCACGCCGTGGCTCGCCATTTCCGGGGCCCTCGTCGCAACGCTCGCCCTCGTCGTCGTCGTCACGATGGTGGTCCGCGCCGCGGGCCAGCGCGTCGGCACCACCCTCCCCAAAGAACTCGAGTTCTCACGCCTCACCAGCACCATCACCCACCTTGATGAGGTGCTGACCATGTCGGCCCTCATGTACGCCCACACCGCCGACCCCCAGTGGCGCCGGCGCTACGACGCCGCACTGGACCCACTCGACAGCGCCATCAAGTCCGTCCGCGCCTTCTCCCCCGAGCAGTTCGACCAAGCCCTGGGCGCCGAGACCGACGCCGCCAACCAGGCCCTGGTCGCGATGGAAACCAGCGCGATGGACCTCGCCGCCTCAGGCCAGCGCGAGCAGGCCGCAAGCTTGCTGATGAGCGACGAGTACGCCCGGCAGAAGCAGGTCTACGCCCACGGCAACGACAACGCCGTCGCCGTTCTGGGCCAGTCCATCGCCGACGCCGCCCAACGCCAGCACGCCACGCTCTCCGCTCTGCTGACCACCGCCTACGCGCTGGGCCTCGTGGTCATCGCGGCGTTCGCCGTCGTCGTCCGCGCCCTGCGCCGCTCCGCACGCATCCAGTCGCAAGGGCTCAGGGCCCTCTCCGAAGCAGCCTCCGCACGCGCCGCCGGCGAAGCCAAGTCCCGTTTCCTCGCCGGCATGAGCCACGAGATCCGCACCCCGCTCAACGGCATCATCGGCTTCGCCGACCTCCTCCGCCGCGGTGCCGACGACGGCGACGAACAGCAGCGCGCCGATTGGACCGCGACCATCCACAGCAGCGCCACCCACCTGCTCGCGCTGCTCAACGACGTCCTTGACCTCTCGAAAATGGAAGCCGGCAAGATGGAGGTCAATCTCGCCCCCTGCGCCGTCCGCACCGTCATCCGCGAGACCGTGCAGATCCTCGAGCCCCGCGCCCGCGAGAACGCCGTCCCGCTCACCGTGCGCTTCGACGACAGCGTTCCCGAGACCATCCGCACCGACGCGACGCGCCTGCGCCAGGTGCTGCTCAACCTCGTCGGCAACGCCGTGAAGTTCACGATCCGAGGCCACATCGAAGTCGCCGTCTCCGCCCACCCCTCGCAAAACCCCGCCGCCGCCCCGCGCTTGCGCATCGCCGTCAAAGACACCGGCCCCGGCATGAGCCCCGAGCTCCTCGCCAAACTCTTCGCACCCTTCCAGCAAGGCGACCCCAACATCGCCAGCACCCACGGCGGCACCGGCCTGGGACTCTCCATCTCACGCGAACTCACCCGCTGCCTCGGCGGCGACATCACCGTCACCAGCACCCCCGGTCTCGGCAGCACCTTCACCATCGAGATCGTCGCCCACGCCCCGCTCGCCAACGAAGCCCCCGCCGCTCCATCTCAAAGCGCCACGCATCAAAGCGCCACGCATCAGCGGGCCACGATGGACCGTCCACGGCCCGTTGTGCCAGCCTCCAGCAGCCCCACAAATCAACCCCGCCCCCTCCATGGCAAGCACATTCTCGTCGCCGACGACGTCGACGCCAACCGACGAGTCTGCACCATCTTCCTCGAACGCGCCGGCGCCACCGTCCGCCAGGTCGCCGACGGCGTTCGCGCCGTCGAAGCCTGCGCCGAACAAGCCTTCGACCTCGTCCTCATGGACGTCCAGATGCCCGAGATGAGCGGCCTCGACGCCACCCGCGCCGTCCGAGCCAAAGGTGCCGACATGCCCATCCTCGCCCTCACCGCGTTCTCCAGCGGCGGCGACCGCCAATCCTGCCTCGACGCCGGCATGGACGATTTCCTCAACAAACCCATCGACCCCAACGCGCTGCTCGAATCGGTCGCCCGATGGGTCAACCATCCGCGCCGCGATGCGCGGCTCGCCGCCTAGCGAGCGGTCGGCCGACAAGCCCGGCCCGTCCGCCCACGCTGCTGAAAGCCGACGCGCTCTCACCCAGTCGCCCCCAGCCCGCGCTATCGTTCATTCGCTGACGACCTGGCGCGGAAACCCCGCCGCGGGCAGCCGATGGAGAGAGTCACCGTGGACCCACGTTTCCAATACACCGAAGGCGGAAAAAGGCCCGCGCCGCGCCGCGCACCGGCGTACACGCTGGTGATCGCCTGCGCGCTCTCTCAGCCTTTCGCATCAACGGCCACCGCGCAGGACAGCACCGCCAGCGCCCAAACAGGCTCCGACGCACTCTCGGCGTACGACACCAACACCCAGCGCGCCCGCTACGTCGTCGACATGTCGCCGCTCAGCAGTTCGTGGGGCAGCGCCTTCCTGATTGCCCCGGTGCTGAAGACGCCCGCCGAGCTTGATCCGCTCTTCCGCACGCAGGTCGCCGGCTCGACCGCCGTCAGCCCCGAGCACGCCGCCAATGTTTCCTTCGCGCCCACCGCCTTCGCGCGCTGGACGGCACCGGGCACCGGCATCAACCCGATCGCCAACACCGCGCCGAATCCCGCCAACGGCATCACCGTCTCGGGCTTCACGCGCCGCTTCGCCGCCGGCCTCACCGGCGTCTCCGCCGGCGCGACCAACGTCGTCACCGCGACCATCGGCCAGCGCGCCCAAGAGCCCACCCGCGTCTACGTCGAGCGCGTCCACGCCCTCGCCAGCCGCGACGCCGCCGCCAGTGCCGACACCGCCACGCTCACGCTCGGCGCCATCGACGCCTCGGGCACCGCGATCGTTCGCGCCGACGACGCCACCGCCAAGTCACCCATCTCGCTGCGCCGCGACAACCTGCTCCGCGTTTCGTCGCCGGCACGGAACCCCGCCGTGGTCGCGGCCCTCTCATGGCCCGTGAACGAACTCCCCATCACCACCGACCCCGGCGCGGTGGCGTATCTCGCCTACAACCTCTCGGTGGCCGTCACGAACCCCGCCGCCATCGGCTCGCCCCTGCGGGCGCTTTCGCTCGATTTCGCTTCGCGCTATCTCGTCAGCGCCGTCGCCCAACCCAGCGTGCTCGGGCCGGGAATGTTCGGCCTCCGCGGCAACCCTTCGTTCGCACCCGCGTTCGCCACAGCGCCCGCCGGATGGCCGGCCGCCGCCGCGGGGTACGTCGCGTCGTTCGCACGCACCGGCATCGATGCGCCGACGAACGCGCTCAACGTGTTCACGGTGGACGCACAGGGCACCCCGATCGGATCGCCGCCCGCTTCGCCCCGCGCCGCGGTGGTGCCTTCACCGCTCGTCGGCGAAGGCGGTTTCACGATCAACACCTCGGGCAGCGCCCAGTTCCGCCAGTACCGCAACCAGTCGCTGTTCCGCGGGCCGACGGGTCATGTCGGCATCGGGTTCGACGCGCCGACGGGCACGCTCGCGCTGGCGGCGGTGCTGAGCGACCCCGTTGCTCCGCCGGCACAGCCAGTCGAAGCGCTGGTGGTGTGCCGCATGTCCGACACGCCAACGTGGCATGTGGTAGCGCGGGTGGGAACGCCCGTCTTGAGCGGCCCAGTCGGCACGCCCGTGGGTTCCATCGCGCCCAACGCGCCGGTGGTCTTCTCCGCACCCGCGATGGACCGCCTCGGCAACGTCTACTTCGTCGCGGCGTTCCAGCCCACCGGCGGCGGCACCGTCGGCCAGGCCCTTATCAAGGCCGTTCGAAGCACCACGGCACCAAGCGGCTACACCCTCGAACGCATTCTCCACAGCGGCCAGACCTTCACCGGCGTCAACTCGACGCGCCCCTGGACCATCACCCGCCTCCGCCTTGCCGATTCCGACTCCATCGACTCCGGCGGATTCCATGCAGCGGCCGTGCTGCAGAGCCCGATGCCGGGCACGCCGACCGTGAGCGCCTCAGACCCGCGCGCCTTCGGCGGCTGCGTCGTCAACGCCGTCATCTCGTACGACGCCGCGCCGCCCTCGGGCACCACGCAGGTTTACGAAGCCATGCTGCTCGTGACCCCCGGCACCCCGCCCCCCGCCTGCCCCGCCGACCTCAACGGCGACGGCGTCGTCAACACCTCAGACCTCGTCACCTTCCTCGGCCGATTCGGACAAACCGTCACGCCCGGAGCCACCGGCGACCTCAACGGCGACGGGCAAGTCAACACGCAGGACCTCACGCGCTTCCTGTCGGGCTTCGGCTGCGGCGGATGAAACAGAACCCCGACCGTCAGGGAGGGGTTGGGCGAAGTGGCCAAGTGGTCGAGTGGTCGAGTGGCGAAGTGGCGAAGTGGCGACGTGCCACGGCCACCGCACGCTCGTTCTTCAGCACTTGACCACTTTGCCACTCGACCACTTGACCACTTGCCCCGGCTTCGCTTCACGCGCGCGGTTCCGTTGCCTCCGCCTTATCCACCCGCCAGTACGGATCAGCAATCAACGGCGCCACCAGCCCCGTCCAGCCCGTCTGGTGCGACGCGCCCAGCCCGCGCCCCGTGTCGCCGTGGAAATACTCGTGGAACAGCACGAGGTCTTTCCACGCCGGGTCGTTGGCGTACAGCAGTTCGACGCCGTGGCACGGGCGCATGTGCGTCACCGGATCGGCGAGGAAGATGCGGACGAGCCTCTCGCGCAGCTCGTCGGCCACCCTGTCAAGCGTGAGCATGCGGCCCGAGCCCACGGGGCACTCGACGGTGAAGCTCTCGCCGTAGAACCGGTGGTAGCGCTCCAGCGCCTCGATGATGAGGTAGTTGATGGGGAACCAGATGGGCCCGCGCCAGTTCGAGTTGCCGCCGAACAGCCAGGTGTCGGATTCGCCTGGTGTATACGCGACCTTATGTTCCTGGCCCGAGCCGCCGGGGCCCGCGTCCTTGAACACATAAGGATTATCGTGGTGGAAACGGCTGACGGATCGCACGCCGTACGTCGAGAGGAACTCGGACTCGTCGAGCACGTAGCGGAGCACGCGGCGGAGCCGATCGCGGTTGGTCAGCGCCAGCAGCCGGCGCGGCTTGCCGCGGTGCGACTCTTCCTTGTACGCCGTGTAGTCGCCCAGCTCTGGCCGGTTCTTGAGGAACCACGCCGCCCGCTTGCGGAAACCCGGCAGCGCGTCGATCGTCTCCTCCTCGATCGTCTCCACGGCGGTGATCGGCATGATCCCCACCAGCGAGCGAACCCGCAGCGGGATTGACTGCCCGTGCACACGCAGCTGGTCGTAATAAAAGCCGTCTTCCTCATCCCAAAGCCCGGTGCCGCCGAACGTATTGATGGCGTCGGCGATATGAATAAAGTGCTCGAAAAACTTGCTCGCGATGTCTTCGTAAGCAGGCCGAGACTTGGCGAGTTCCAGCGCCATGGCGAGCATGGTGCCGCAGTAGAACGCGATCCACGCCGTCCCGTCGGCCTGTTCCAGGTGCCCGCCGGTGGGCAGCGGCGCCGAGCGATCAAACACCCCGATGTTGTCAAGCCCCAAAAACCCGCCCGCGAAGATGTTCTTCCCCTCGGGGTCCTTGCGGTTGACCCACCAGGTGAAGTTCAGCAGCAGCTTCTGGAACGCGCGCTCCAGGAAATCCAAATCTCGCTTGCCGGGGGGCGCGGTGATCTTGTACACACGCCAGCACGCCCAAGCGTGCACCGGCGGGTTCACATCCCCGAACGCGAACTCGTACGCCGGCAACTGCCCATTCGGGTGCATGTACCACTCGCGCAGGAACAGCAGCAGCTGATCCTTGGCAAACTGCTGGTCGATCTGCGCGAACGCGATCATGTGGAACGCTAGGTCCCACGCCGCGTACCACGGGTACTCCCACTTGTCCGGCATCGAGATCACATCGCGGTTGAACAGGTGAGGCCAGTCCTTGTTCCGACCGTTCATCCGCGCCGCCGGCGGCGGCGGGTGCGCCTTGTCGCCCGCCAGCCACTCCTCCACCACATAATAGAAAAACTGCTTGCTCCACAGCATCCCGGCGTACGCCTGCCGCGCCACCAACCGCCGCTCCGCCGGCACGCTCTTGGGCATCACGTTGGCATAGAACTGGTCGGCGTCGCGCTGCCGCGCCGCAAAGGCCTCGTCAAACGCGGGGCCGAACGCCGGCACCCCCTCGCCGTCCTTGCGTGAGCGCAGCCGCAACCGCAGCGTCACGCTCGCGCCGGGCTCCAGCGAAAGCCGGTACCACGCCGCCGCCTTCGTGCCAGTATTCGCCGGGTTCACCGCGGCCACGTCGCCGTCAACAACGCGCCGGTGGAATGCGTCCTTGACGTACAGCGAAGGGTTCGCCGCGCCGAACAGCCGCTGCATGTTCGTGTCGTTCTCGGTGAACAGCATCTCCGGCGCGCTCGCGCCGCTCGCCTCAACCGACCACACCAACGAGCCCAACGTGGGATGCTCGACGAGCACGTCCGCCGCCGAACCCGCAGCCGCCCGCTCGGCCCGTTTCAACGACGGCTTCTCGCCAGCCCCCTCCATCGTCGGCCCCCACGACCACGTGTTGCGGAACCACAGCGTCGGCAGCACGTGCAGCGTCGCCGGCGGAGTGCCCGCACGCGAGCGGTTCGTCACCACCACGCGCACCAGCACGTCATCGGGCCCCGCCTTGGCGTACTGCGCCTCGACGTCGAACGACCCCTCGCCGTTCGGATCGAACACCCCGGTGTCGTTGAGCTCGAACTCGTTGTCGTTCCGCGTCCGTTTGCGGTTCTCATCCACGATTTCGCCGTACGGAAACGCCGCCCGCGGGTACTTGTACAGCGCCCGCATGAACGAGTGCGTCGGCGTCGAGTCAATGTAGTAATAGTTCTCCTTGCAGTCCTCGCCGTGGTTGCCCTCGGGGCCGGTCAGCCCGAAGAGCCGCTCCTTCAAGATCGCGTCCTTCCCGTTCCACAGCGCCAGCGCAAAGCACACTCGGCACTCGCGATCCGTGATCCCCAGCAGCCCGTCCTCGCCCCAGCGGTACGCCCGGCTCCGCGCATGATCGTGCGGCAGATAGTTCCAGCAGTTCCCGTCGGGCGAATAGTCCTCGCGCACCGTGCCCCACTGCCGCTCGGAGAGGTACGGCCCCCACCGTTTCCAGTTCGCCTTTCGGGCCGCATCGTCGCGCAGCCGTACCGATTCAGGATCGTCATGCACCACCCAATCTTGGGCGCTGCTGCTGGGTGATGGCGTTGGTGGAGGCGTCACGGGGTCCGGCATGGGCGGCATTGTCTCCGAGATCACGCCGGACGCAACGCGCAGAAACCAGCGTCGACATCCACCCGACCCGCGAAGCTGGTCAATGATGGTTGCCAGACGCGGAGCGTCTGGTCGTAGCCGCCTCAGCGTTGCCGCCCGTGGAGAGCCTGTGAACGAATGCCGTCTTTGGTCTGGATTCGTGGTGCCGGTGGCTGGTCGGTTGGGGCGTGGGTGGTTCATCGATGCGATGTCCGGCGTGCGGGCACGCTGGCGGGGTGG
>JBJXFG010000016.1:0-42285 GCA_046154665.1 Phycisphaerales bacterium
TCTCGACTCCCGACTCCCGACTCCCGATTCCCGATTCCCGACTGCCCACTGCCCACTGCCCACTGCCCACTGCCCACTGCCCACTGCCCACTGCCCACTGCCCACTGCCCACTGCCCACTCCCCACCGCCCACTGCCCACTGCCCCTCTTACCGCTTCTTCGCCTTGTTGTCGTCTTCGAAGTCGAAGTCGAAATCGAAGACGCTGGAGTCGTCGGGCGAGAGCTTGCTTTTGATCGAGGGGAGGCCGGCCTTGGAGTGGGTGACGGTCTTGTCGGGGTCGTCGGTGTCGTGGGTTGATGCCAGAGCCGGGCTGCCGGCGGGGGGTGTCTCGGCGAGCATGTCGGCGGCGGGCTTCTTCGGTGCCGGGGCCTCTGGGGCGGGGGGGCGGAGGTTGGCGGGGTGGCCGTCGACCTGGACGCCCAGGAGGAACGGGCCGATGGCGATGAAGTCGCCGGCTTCGAGGGTGCCGGCGTCGATCTTCTGGTGGTTGCGGAAGGTGCCGTTGGCGGACTTGAGATCGCGGACGACAATCGAGGAAGGCTCGATGGTGAACTCGCAGTGCTGCCTTGAGACCTGCGGGTGCGGGATGCGCAGGGTGGCGGTCTCGTGTCGGCCGACGATATAGCGTCCCGGCTTGAGGGGGATCGAGCGGGACTTGCCGTTGGGCGCGAAAACCAGCAGCGTGACGTTCATGCGCGGTGCTCGGGCACGGGGGCGGTGGTGGGGAGGCCGGGATTCTGGTGAGCCGACAATGGCCCTCCGGAGCCGGACTACCGTTGGTCCGCGTGCCACAAGAGCCTACCCCAATCACGGTGTCCGGGCAACGGGGTGTTTCCGGGGTGGAAACCCTGGTGAAGTCGGGGGTTTCGGGGGTGGGTTTGGCGCCGATGGGGGTGCTTCGGGCGGGCGGTGGCGGGGGCGGTGGTGGCGGGGGGGATGGTGAGGGACTGAGGGTCGGGTCGTTGTATGTGCATGTGCCGTTCTGTTTTCATAAGTGCCACTACTGCGATTTCTATTCGTTTGTGGACAAGGCGGACCAGCAGGGCGCTTTCGTGGAGGCGCTGCTGGTGGAGTTGCGGGCGTGGGCTTGGGCGGTGGGCGCGGGAACTGGGGGAGAGCTTGAAGAGCACCGAAGTCCGGCGGACCGGACCGCGGTGGCACGCCCCCCGGTTGTTGGACGGGGCGGGCTGCGCACGTTGTTTGTGGGCGGGGGGACGCCGAGTTTGCTTCGGGTGGAGCTGTGGCGTGAGGTGCTCGCCGAGTTGGATGCGTTGTTCGATGTGCGGGCGCGATCGCGCGGAGGCGAACTGGAGTTCACGGTCGAGTGCAACCCCGAGACGGTGACGGCGGAGTTGATGGGGGTGCTGAGTGACGGGGGCGTGAACCGGGTGAGCATCGGGGCGCAGTCGTTCAACGATGCGCACCTCAAGACGCTGGAGCGTTGGCACGATCCGGCGAACGTGGCGAAGGCGGTTTCTTTGGCGCGGGCGGCGGGGATTCGGCGGCGTTCGATTGATCTGATCTTCGGCGTGCCGGGGCAGACGGTGGAACAGTGGCGCGAAGACATGGCGCGGGCGCTGCAGATCGCGGACGATCCGGCGGGGGGTGAGATGGGGCTCGAACACCTGTCGTGCTACAACCTGACGTACGAGCCGAACACGGCGATGACGGCACGGCTGAAGCGCGGCGAGTTTGTGGCGCTGCCGGAGGAGTCGGAGATTGAGATGTTCCGGGTAACGCGGGAGGTTCTGCGCTCGCGCGGGTTTGAGGCGTATGAGGTTTCGAACTTTGCTCGCGGCGAAGCGGCCCGGTGTCGTCACAACCTGGCGTATTGGCGGCAGGAGCAGTGGCTGGCGGTCGGGCCGAGCGCTTCGTCGCATGTGGGCGGGTGGCGGTGGAAGAACACGCCGAACCTTGGGGAGTGGATGAGATCGGTGATGTCGGGGTCGGGCGGCGCGGGAGAGCGTGCGGCGGCGGGTGTCTCCGCGGTGATTGATCTTGAGCCGCCGGATGCGAAGCGGGGGCTGCGGGAGCGGATCATGCTGGGGCTGAGGTTGAGCGAGGGGATTTCCGCCGAGGAGATGCTCGGGGCGGCGCGTGGGCTGGGGCTCGATGCGGCGCTGCGGCGTGCGGCGTCGCGGGTGATCGGCAAGGGGCTGATGACGGAAGAGGGCGGCGTGTGGCGGCTGACGGACGCGGGCGTGTTGGTCGGAGATTCCGTGGCGGCGGAGATGATGGCCGCGGTGCGGTGAACCAGTTCCCGAACGCTGGACGTGTTTCCAGAACGAGCCCGGAGCGTCAGCGACAGGCCATGAAGAGGCCTTGAATCCCCGAAGAAAAGCCACCCGCTCGCTCACGCTCGGGGCTCTTGTGTCGGGGGTCGAACGCGTTTGTCGAGATGGTCAGATCATCGCTAGCGCCACCAGCAGGCCGACGCGGATGAACTGGCTGACGAACGCGACGGCGATGGCGTCCTTGGTTTCGAGTTCGAGCCAGTTGGTCATCAGCGTGATGAACAGGCCCAGCGCCAGCAGCCACGACAGGAATGTCAGGCTGGCGAAGCCGGGGATGAGTTCGAAGCCGACAAGGACGGCGTCGACAATCGCATAGATGGCGGCCAGGCGCAGGGCGGTGATGCCCAGGGGCTGGTCGAATCCGATCCACATCATCGAGCAGAGCATGAACGCCGCGAAACCGGTGCCGGCCATCAAAGCGAGATAGACCATATAGAGCGGCGGCGACGGGACCCGCCGAGATGGTGACGAGGGCGGCAACGACGACCAGCGCGATGCTCAGCGTGATCGCGGCCTTGCGGTACTCGGCCTTCAGCACGCTCTTGGCTTCGGCGCGACGGACGACCGAGAGGCTTGACGGCAGCCTGTGGCCGCACTCGGGGCAGTGGTCGATTTTGAGGCCGACCATCGAGTAGCCGCAGGTTGGGCAGGCGGGTTCGGTGACGGACTTGCGGGCGGGTGAGGTGAGGGCCGCAGGATGGCGAGCGGGGGCTTGCCCGCGGGCGAAGATGCGGAGTTCGCGGGAGCGATCGGGCGAAGGCGCGGCGTGGGCGACGACTCGTCGGGCTCGAGCGCATAGGTGTTTTGAGCGGGCTTGCGCTCACCCGTGTGCGGACCTTTGGTGTCCATCGCACCAGACTACACCGCGCCGGCCTCTGAGCAAGTTCAAAAAAAACACGCCGAGATCACTTGTCTCGGCGCGCGTGGGGTCGGGTTGTGGCTTGAGGTTCAGGCGTGCAGATAGAACGGGCGCGGGGTGGCCTTGTCGGCGGGGTCGACGTGGACCTTGCGGCCCTTCCAGATGACCTTGCCGTCGCAGATCGAGAAGAGGGTGTCGTCCTTGCCGCGCTGGACCATGAAGCCGGGCTGGAAGTAGGTGCCGCGCTGGCGGACGATGATGGAGCCTGAGTTGCAGACTTCGCCGGCGAAGAGTTTGACGCCGAGGAACTTGGGATTGGAAGTGCGCCCGTTGCTGGTCGAGCCCTGTCCCTTTTTATGTGCCATGACGATGATCCTCGTGAACGGGCCGCGGAAACGGGCGGCGTGAGTGCGGGGCTTGACAGGCGGTAGGCCTGTCGTACAGAAGGACTTGATGGCAGGCTGGAAGCCTGCCCCACCGGACTTGATGGCAGGCTGAAAGCCTGCCCCACCGAAGCTGAGAGAGGCTGGAGGCCTGCTCCGCCGACCACATCGGAAAAGTGGGGCGGGGATGGTAGCAGGAGTCTAGCGGAGAATCCAGCGCTGGACCGACCTCGTCAGGGAGCTGTTCAGGGAGGGATCGATTTCGCCGTTGATCTCGTGGCGGAGCATGAGGGTTTTGCGGAGGACGTGGGACTTGCCGGTGTCGGGTCGGCGGATGGATTTGGTCTCGCCGCTGAACCCGGCCATGTAGATCGTGGCTTCGGTTGCTTTGAGCGAGGGCGCGGCCCAGACGACCAGGCCCTCTTTGGCGTTCTCTGGGCCTTGCAGGAACTGTCCTTGGAGTTTGATCTCTTCCTGCAGGAAGGGCTGGTCGACGTAGGCCATGATGGCGTCGACGGCCTCTGCGGGGACGTCGCGGCCTGAGCGGATGACGGTGCCGTCGCTGATGGCGAGGTCGAAGCTGGGGGCGAAGTAGAGGTCTTGGCCGCTGAGGTTGGTGGCCTTGAAGGTGAAGTAGAAATAGGCGCGGGGGGCCTGACCGGGGAGTGTGACGGTCATACAGCGGAGCTCGCCGGGTTCGACGCGGAGTTCCCAGCGGCGCGGGATGGCCTCGGGCTCTGGCGCCGCGGCGGCGCGTGGGGCGGTGGTGGCGAGGAAGCCCGCCACGAGGGCGAGGGCGGCGGCGAGGAGGGTGAGTCGAACGGTGGTGGTCATGGGTGAATCGGGCCGAGATGAGATCGGGGCGGGCGGGGGGGGGGCGTGCCGGGGGGGCGTGCGGGGAGATGTTGCCGTAGTGTACGGCTTTGGATGGGCTTTGGAGGCGTGGGTTCCGAGATGAATGGTGGTGGATTTCCAGATCGGGCATTCGGGGGACCGGGGGTGCCGCGGGGGGATGGTCTGTCCGGGGGTGGGGTGAGATCGTTCCGGGTGGGTCGGGTGCCGGGGGCGGCTTTGGAAGCGGCGGCGTCGCGGCTGGTGGCGCGGTCGAGCACGGCGGCGGGGGCGGGGCGGAAGTTCCTCGACGCGGCGCGGGAGCATGGGATCGATGTGACGCATTTCTTTGCGTCGTGGCTGCATGGGGCGGCACCCAAAGCGGTGCGCGAGGTTTGCCTGGCGGTGCCGGGGTCGGGCTCGACGGCGATGTTCTTCACGTCGAACCCGGAGTCGTCGGCGTCTCGGGATGAGTTGGGGGCGGTGGTTGATGAGGCGGCCAAGGCGCTGCGGGGGATCAAGCTGGGGCAGGCGCTGGTCGAGCCCGATGAGACGGGATCAGAAGCGGGGCTGCTGCGCGGGGGGTTCCGGCGGTTGGATGAGTTGATTTATCTGAGAAGGCCCCGGCCCGCGGCGGGGGAGTTTGTCGGCGCGCACGCGGCGCTGGCGGAGGGGATCGCTCTGGATTCGTGGCGCGAGGGCGATGATGCGGACGTGATCCGGGCGCTCGAGGCGTCGTACATCGGCACGCTCGACTGCCCGGAGTTGTGCGGCCTGCGGAGTGTTGAGGATGTGCTGGCGAGCCACCGGGCGACCGGCGCGTGGGAGCCCGGGCTGTGGTGGGTGATCCGCGAAGCAGGAGTGGCGCAGGGGGTGATGCTGTTCAACCCGAGCCCGGAGCAGCAGGCGGTGGAGCTGGTGTACCTCGGGTTGGGGCCCGCGCTGCGCGGTCGTGGGCTGGCGGGGCCGTTGCTGCGGGTGGGATTGTCGGCGCTGGTGGGGCGCGGTGAGAAGACGGTGGCGTGCGCGGTGGATGCGCGGAACGTGCCGGCGCGGAAGCTGTATGAACGTGCGGGTTTTGCGGAGTTCGGGCGGCGGGTGGCGTTGATTCGGGGGCTGGGGTGAGGTGCGAGCGGATTTGGAGAGGCACTCGACGTGGTGTGTCGGTTGTCATTCGGCAGTGATGTCGGCGAGGACGCCGACATCCGTGGCACGGCTTTTCGCGCGGCGTGAAATCAACAATCCACAGGTGTTCAAGAGTGGAGACGGTGGACAACGGAGGGGGTGGGCGTGGAAAAGAAAATCTGCGCGGGGTGATGAGCCGGAATCACGGCTTTTCCGGTTTGTCAAGAGGGTGTGAAGCGAAGTGGTGGGTTGCGTCGCGCGGAAGACGGGCTACATTCCGCTTGCGGTTCACGGACGAGCGGCCGCCAAGTTGGCGCGAGTCGGGATGCAGTCGTCGGATGGGATCCGTCGGCCCGGCAGAGCGCCCCTGAACGACAACTCGACCTTCGGGTGCCGGTGGCCGGCCCCGGAGGAGATCGAGCAGGGCGCGGGTCCTGACGCTATCGGTGCCGACCCTTGAAAGGGGGAGTCGCCCGGGCGGTGGTTCGTTCTTGGCGGAATGGAAGGGATTGCGTCTGTTCGCCATGTTCTCGATGCGGGCATGAAGCCCGGTCGTCTCACCCCAAGGGGAAAGTGCCACGTGACCGCACTGCCCGCATCGTCTCAGGTTGAATCGGTTGTGACCCGGTTGGGCGCGGAGCGCTCGAAGGCGGACCGGTCGAACGGGGTTTCCCGCGGGGGGGAGAGCGGCGGTGCGGGGAGCGCTGAGGGTGTGGTCGCGCGGCTGAAGGCTCGCCTGGGCGCGGCGAAGTTCGCGCGATTCTTCGAGCCGACGGCGCGGCTGGGGGTTGAGGGAACCGGCGCGGAGCGGGTGGTTGTGGTGCGGGTGCCGACGGCGTTTTACGCGGACTGGTTGGGGCGCCAGTTCGGGGACGACGTGCGCGCGGCGGCGTGCCAGGAACTCGGGGTCGATTCGGTTGAAGTGCGCTGGGAAGTGGTCGCGGCGCCGGTCGAGGCGGGGGATGGTCGGGCGACGGCGAATGGAACGGCGGTCGCGCCCGCCGCGGTGATCGCCACGATCGGGCCGGAGGGCGCGCGACGGAACGGCGCGGCGGGGCCGGGCGGCATGGTCGGGCCTTCGGCGCCGGCGTTCGCGGCGCGGCTGCGGCTGGATGAGTTTGTGGTGGGGGAGAGCAACCGGCTGGCGTACAACGCCGCGATCAGGCTCGCCGAGGGTGAGGAGCAGCGCGGTCCGTTTGGCGTGCTGTTCATCCACGGGACCACCGGGGTGGGCAAGACGCACCTGCTGCAGGGGATCGCGCGGCGGTTCATCGAGCGGCGTCCGGGGGCGCGGGTGCGGAGCGTCACGTGCGAGCAGTTCGTCAACGAGTATGTCGCGAGCATCCACGGCGGGAACATCGAGGGATTCCGGGCGCGGTACCGCCATCTCGATCTGCTGTGCCTCGATGATGTTCACTTCCTGGGCGGGAAAGAGAAGAGCCAGAGCGAGTTTCTGCACACGTTTGATGCGCTTGACCTGTCAGGGGCACGGGTGGCGCTGGCTTCTGATGAGCATCCGCGGCACTTGCAGCGGCTGACGCGGCAGATCACGTCGCGGCTGGTGTCGGGGATGGTGGTGCGGGTTGATCCGCCGGATGAGCAGACGCGGTGCGGGCTGGTGAAGCTGATCGCGGCTCGGCGTGGGATCGCGCTGGATGAGGCCTCGGTTCGCAGTCTGGCGTCGGCGCGGCGTGCGTCGGTGCGCGAGTTGGAGGGGGCGATCGCGAGCGTTGAGGCGACGGCGCGGCTGCTGGGGCATGATCCCGCGCAAGGGGTTCCCGCCGGGGCGGTGGCTCGGGCGGTGTCGGAAGACTCGGGCGGTCTTGGGGGGGGGGGACGCGGCGGCGTGCGCAAGCCGGTGCGGATGTCGGCGATTTTGTCCACGGTGTGCGAGCGGCTGGGGGTCGAGCCTTCGGATGTTCTGGGGCGCGGTCGTCACAAGCGCGTGGTGTTGGCACGTTCGGTGTGCTCTTGGCTGGCGCGGCAACTGACCACGCACAGTTTTCCGGAGATCGCGCGGGCGCTGGGGCGCGAGAACCACTCGACCGTGGTGACGGCGTGCCAACGCCTCAAGGCGGCGCTCGAACGCGGTGACTCGTGCGACTGCGGGCCGGGGCTGGAACTCACTCTGGAAGGGCTGATTCAGTCGCTGCGGGCCGAGGTGCTGGCGGCGTAGGTGCGTAGGTGCGGAGGTGCGGAGGTGTGGAGGTGTGGAGGTGCTGAGGCGCGGAGGTGCGGAGGTGTGGGGGTGCCGAGGTGTGGAGGTGCGGAGGGGGGAGATGGCGCTCGAGACTTCAGCCTTGCGCTGATTGATCTCGCTTGCCTTCGAGCGCGCTCTTTGCGAACTCCGCGGTGAACATGCCTCTACCACAGCGTGCGGACGCGGATGGTTTCGGGGATGTTTTTCAGGCCCTCGCGGACGGCGTCGGAGTTCTTGTCGTCGATGTCGACGATGACGTAGCCGTGGCGGGGGTTGGATTGCAGGGTTTCGGCGGCGATGTTGACGCCCAGGTCGGCGATGAGTTTGTGGAGTTTGCTGAGCACGCCGGGGACGTTTTTGTGGAAGTGCAGGATGCGGTGGTGTCCGGCGTGCAACACCGGGAGGTCGACCTCGGGGAAGTTGACGCTGCCAGCGGTCGAGCCGTTGTTCATGAACTTCACGAGTTTGGTGGTGACTTCCTCGGCGATGTTGCGCTGGGCTTCGAGGGTGCTGCCGGCGATGTGGGGGGTGAGGATGACGCCGGGCAGGCCGCGCAAGGGGCTCTCGAAGGGCTGCTCGTTGCTCTCGGGCTCTTCGGGGAAGACGTCGACGGCGGCGCCGAAGAGGTGCTTGGACTTGATCGCCTCGGCGAGGGCGTGGACGTCGACGACGGTGCCTCTGGCGTTGTTGATGAGGACGCTGCCGGGCTTCATGCGGGCGAGCTCGGCGCGCCCGATGAGGTCTTTGGTGGCGGGGGTTTCGGGGACGTGGAGCGAGACGATGTCGGCTTGCTCAAGGAGTGCGGCGAGGGTCTTGACGGGCTGGGCGTTGCCGAGGGGGAGCTTGTCGGCGATGTCGTGGTAGATGACCTTGAGGCCGAGGGATTCGGCGAGCACGCTGACCTGTGAGCCGATGCGGCCGTAGCCGACGAGGCCGAGGACGCGGCCGCGGACTTCGTGGAAGCCTTCGGCGGACTTGACCCACCGTCCCTGGTGCATCTGGGCGGAGCGTTCGACGATGCCGCGGTTGAGGGCGATGATCTCGGCGATGGTGACTTCGGCGACGCTGCGGGTGTTCGAGAACGGGGCGTTGAAGACGCTGACGCCGCGGTCGGCGGCGGCGGCGAGGGAGACCTGGTTGGTGCCGATGCAGAAGCATCCGACGGCCCAGAGGCGCTTGGCGGCGTCGAAGAACTCGGGGGTGAGGTTGGTCTTCGAGCGGATGCCGAGCAGGTAGGCGTCACTGGCGGCGTCGATGAGGTCTTTGCCGGAGAGGGCTTTCTTGTGGGTCTCGACGGTGTAGCCCTGCTCCTCGAAGAGCGCGACGGCATGGGGGTGGACGCTCTCGAGGAGGACCACTTTGATTTTGTGGAGGGGGTGAGAGGTTGGGGCGTTCATGGGGCGGGGGGCGGGGCGTTTTATCGCGCTCGGCGGGACGCTCAGTGTGGGTGGCATACGGGCAACTTCATCGGCGCTGCGGGGCAAAGGCTGCAAGCGTAGGATCAAGTGGAACGGTTATCCGACGCGAAGTTCGCAGCGAGGCGATCACATCACGATGAGCAACGCGGTGGAAACTCTGGGGATCGTGCTCGCGGCGGGATTCTGGCTGTTGATTCTCAGCGTGCCGTTGATGGTTGCCGCGGGGGTGATCTGGCTCATCGTGCGGGCCGGTGCGGCGCTCGGGATCGTGCCGCGATACGCCGGTGCTTCCGGGGCCGGGGGTCATCCGGCGTGCGGACGTTGCGGTTTTGATGTCCGAGGCCTCCGTGTGCTTCGGTGTCCCGAGTGCGGCGCTGACTTGCTGTCGGTTGGGATCGTCGGGACGAGCCCCGGCGGTGCGGTTCCGCGCGGGTCCTCGTCCGTCGTGAAACGGATTCTCGGGTGGAGCGTGATCTATCCCACCGTTCTGCTGTTGGCGTCTGTGCCTTGCTGCTCGGGCGAGTGGCTTTGGGCGTCGACGTGGTCTTCCGTTGTGCTTTGGGCGGTCTTGCTCGTCGGGTGGCTCGTCGGGGTCTTGGTGATTCTCCGTCGCATGCACAACCGGGAAGTTCGTGGGGGCGCGAAAAAGCCCGAGGACGAGGTCCCCGGGCTTTGAGTTCGCTAAGCGTTGAAAGCGATTGGGGGATGTCGATCACGCCGCCTTGCGGAACTTGCTCTTGGGGTAGGAGACGTTGGTGGGCATGGGGTAGCTGGCGCTGCTCGAGGCAGTGTTGGCGGGGGCGTCGATGGTGGCGGCGGCGTTGCCTCGGCCCTTGTCGGATTCGAGGCGGAAGCGGGAGACGATCCCGCGGAGCTTCTCGGCGTTGGCGCTGAGCTGGCTGGCGGCGCTGGCGGCCTGGTCGGCGCCCTGGGCGGTCTGGCGGGTGAGCTGGTCGATGCTCGAGACGTTGCGGCTGATTTCTTCGCTGGCGGAGGTCTGCTGCTGGGCGGCGGAGGCGATCGACTGGATCATGCCGGCGACCTGCTGGGCGCTGGAGACGATCTTCTGGAGGCTCTCGCCGGCCTGGCCGGCCATCTTGACGCCGGCCTGGACCTGCTGGGTGCCCTCGCTCATGCGTGCGACGGCCTGGCCGGTCTCGGACTGGATGGTCTGGATGCTCTCGGCGATTTCCTTGGTGGCCTTGGTGGTGCGGTCGGCGAGCTTGCGGACTTCGTCGGCGACGACGGCGAAGCCGCGCCCGTGCTCGCCGGCTCGGGCCGCTTCGATGGCCGCGTTGAGGGCCAGCAGGTTGGTCTGGTCGGCGATGTCGTTGATGACCTCGACGATCTGCCCGATCTGCTCGCTGCGCTTGCCGAGCTCGGAGACGCTGGCCGCACCGGCGGTGACGGCCTCGTTGATCGACTTCATCTCGGAGATGGTCTTGTTGACCTCGGTGCCGCCCTGTTCGGCGGCGGCGCCGGAGTCGGTGGCGCTGGTGTTGGCGTCGGACGAGCGCTTGGCGACCTCGGCGACGCTGGCGGTCATCTCTTCGATGGCGCTGGAGATCTGCGTGACCTGGGTGGACTGCTCCTTCATGCCCGAGGACATCTCCTCGGCGGAGGCGGCGATCTCGGTGGCGGCGGCGGCGACCTCTTCGGTGCTGCGCCGGACATCGGAGATGACGTTGTGGAGGTAGCCGACGAATTTGTTGAAGCCGCCGGCGAGCTGGCCGACTTCGTCGGCGCGGTTGACATTGATGCGGGCGGTGAGGTCGCCCTCGCCGTCGGCGACGTTGTTGATGGCGTCGACGAGGTGCTTGAGGGGCTTGACCATGACGACGCGGAGGAGGTAGATGAACAGTCCGCCGCCGATGAGGACGAACGGCGCGGTCCAGCTGAGTCCGCCGGTGATGAAGGAGGCGACCTGGTCGTCAACGACCTTGACGGGGAGTTCGACCTCGTAGGCGCCGTGCATGTAGCCGACCTTCCAGCCTTCCATCTTGAAGCCGACGGGGTCGATGCCGTCGCCGTCGGGGTCCCACTGGTTGCCCTTGTCGCCGTGGCACATGAGGCAGCCCTCGGTGAGCTTGATGGCGCGCATGTAGTGGTAGGTGTTGGTGGCGGGGTCGACTTCGCCCAGGAACTCGGGGCCGCCCTTGTTGACCTGGTCGGTGAGCTTGGAAAGGAGGGCGGCGCGGAAGGTGCCGGCCTGGGGCTCGTTCTCCTTGTTGCGGGCCTCGAAGGCGGTGACCTTGAACTCGATGTGCTCGCGCTTGGCGGCTTCCTGGGCGGCGGTCCAGCCGGCGACGACGGGGATGGTCGCGAAGATCTTGGCGTCTCTGTAGGACTTGCCCGAGTCCATGGTCTGCTTCAGGTCGGCCAGCAGGCTGTCCATGTCGTACGCGCCGCTCTTGGCGATGACGCCGGCGTGGTTCTTGGCTTCGTCGGCGACGGCGGTGAAGGCGGCGGCCTTCTGCTCCATCGCGGTCATCGCGTCGTGCCGGAAAGCCTTGGTGATGACGGCGTAGTTAACGCCGACGACGACCAGCAGCAGGATCATCGTTGAGGCGATGACCTTCGTGGCGAGGCTGAGGTTCTTGATCCAGTTCAGCATGTTCCGGCTCCCGATCTTCGTGGATTGGAGAATGGCCGCTCGCCGACGCGGCGAAGCCGACTCGGAGTTTCGGTCGTGTCGGGACATCTCATCAGGGTTCTCCACGAAGCGTCGGCGGATTTCCACCGAGGGCTCGTCACGACCGGAACTCTCGATGGTGCACCGCCCCGCGTGGGGGATGCTCAGAAGCCCGGCGCGGAGGTGAACTCGACTTCGCGGTTGGTGCTGGGGTCCGAGAAGCGCAGCACGGCGGCGTGCAGCATCAGGCGCGGGACGGGCGGGGCTTTGGCGGACCCATAGAGAGGATCGCCGAGGATGGGGTGCCCGATGCCGATGGGCGGGCGCAGGGCGGCGTGGACGCGGAGTTGGTGGGTGCGGCCGGTGAGGGGCTCGAAACTCACGCGGGTGCGGTCGATCTCGAAAGTGAGAACGCCCCAGCGCGTGAGGGCGGGTCGGCCGTGGAGCCAGTCGAAGACTTGGTAGGGTCGACGTGAGACGTCGAGGCGCAGGGGGGCGTCGACTTCGCCGTGGTCGGCGTGGGCGACGATGCCGTCGAGCAGGGCGATGTAGCGTTTGAAGACGCGGCGCTGCTCGAACTGGAGGCTGAGGTTGGCCTGGGCCCGCGGGTTGAGGCCGACGACCAGCAGGCCGGAGGTGTCCATGTCGAGGCGGTGGACGATCAATGGCCCGGTGGCGTGTGGGAATCGGGCGCGGACGCGGGCGGGCACGCAGTCTTGCTTGTCGGGGCCCTTGCCGGGGACGCTGAGCAGGCCGGGGGGCTTGTCGACGACGGCGTAGTCGTCGGTGGCGGCGAGGATGGTGAGGTCGGCCTCGCGTTGGGGCATCGGGGGGTCGGATGAGGGGATAGGGGATAGGGTTTAGGGTGTGGCCGACCGAGTTCGGTTGCGTGCCGCGCGCACGAGAGTTGCTCGTCGACCCTACACCCTATCCCCTACACCCTCTTTGGCGTCGTCGCTTGATTGGTACCGTTTCTGGTGTGGAAGGGATCGAATCGGGGGCTCGGATGGGGCACTACGATATCTGCCCGTGTTCGTGCTGACGGCGGCAACACTTCGCCGTGGCGTGCGGATCACCATTCTGGAACTGCTTGGAGAGAAACACCTTTGCGATACGCCCTTCCCCTTCTGATGCTGGTGATGCCGATGGTGGCGGGTTCGGTGGCGGTTGCTGCCGATGAGGGCTCTGCGCCGAAGCCAGCTGCGGCCGAAGCGCCGGTGTTGATCGATTGGCGGAGCGGCGAGGCGGGGGTGCTGAGCAACCATGTGCAGCTGACGTTCCCCGAGCAGTTCGTGAAGGCGGGGGAGGCGTACTTCAACGGGGCGGGGTCTTGGATTGTGTTTCAGGCGACGCCTCGTGCCAAAGAGGGTGAAACTCAATCCGACGTGTACGCGATGTACGTGGCGAAGGTGAAGTTTGACGGAAGGGCGGGGGGAGTTCGGAACATCGTGGGGATTGACACGCCGATCCGGGTGAGCCCGGAGGGGTCGGCGAACACGTGCGGGTTCTTCAATCCGGGGAAACCGATGGAGGTGATCTTCGGGAGCACTTTGGTTGCCCCTTCGGCGGGGCCGACGCCGGGGTACCAGCGGGGCACGCGGTCGTACCGCTGGGCGTTCCCGAAAGAGATGGACATCGTGCGGGTGAATGTGCCGGCGATTCTGGCGATGTCGATCGGGAGCACGCCGGGCAACGTGGGGGTGAATGTTGGGAAGCCGAGCGAGCCGGTGAAAGTGGTCAGCGGGCCGGGGTACGACGCGGAGTGCGCGTTTGACCCATCGGGTCGCTACATCGTGTACGCCACGCAGAAGGGGATGGACGAAGAGACGCAGCGGCCGAAGATCGCGCTGGAGTTGTTCGATTCGGACACCGGCGGCAGCACCGAACTCACCAAGCCCGAAGGCTACAACGGGGGGCCGTTCTTCTCCGACTGCGGCACGATGATCTGCATGCGGGCCGATCGCAAGGGCGACGACCTGCTGCAGGTGTATGTGCTGCACCTCAATCGTGGTCCCGACGGCGCGATTCTGGGGGTGAAGGGCGAGTACCGTGTGACGGAGAACGAGCATGTGAACTGGGGGCCGTACTTCCATCCGTCGGGCGAGTACCTCGTTTATGCGAGCAGCGAGGTGGGGCACGACAACTATGAGGTGTTCGCGGTGGAGGTGCCTCGGGAGTCGAACGGGTTTGCCAGGCCTTCGGAGTTGAAGAAGAAGCGGGTGACGCACGCGTCGGGGTTTGATGGGTTGCCGGTGTTTTCGCCGGAGGGGGAGTGGATGATGTGGACGAGCCAGCGCGGTGCGAAGATGGAGGGGGAGGCGCGGGCTTCGAGTCAGTTGTGGGTGGGGAAAGTGGGTGGGGGAGTGCGCCCGGGTGGGGCGAAATAGCCAATGGCAGATCAGCAGAGCAGCAAATCAGCAAATCAGCAAAGCAACAAATCAGCAAAGGGAATGATCGCATGAACATCTTCGCGTTTCCGCGCATCGATCGCCATACTCTGAAGCGGCCGGGCACTCCATCCGCGTTTGCTGCTCTGCTGATTTGCTGATTTGCTGCTTTCTTTGCGCCAGCCTCAAGCCTCAAGCCTCAAGCCCTCCCCTCCCCTCCCCTCCCTTCCCATGAACATCCGCAACGAATCCATCGCCGTCAGTTCGCAGGCACAGTCCGGCCATACGACGCTGGACCCTGACCGCAAGCACGACCCGCACGAGACGCGGTTCGGGAAGTTCCTGCAGGCGTGCATCAAGTTCGAGGCTTCGGACCTGATCATGAAGAGCGGGTATGCGCCCAAGGTGCGGCTGCGGGGCTCGCTCAAGAGCCTTGACACCGACCCGATCGAGTTCGAGGAGTTTGTGTCGATTGCGCGGCACATCCTGACCGAGGAGCAGTTCGCTGATCTCCACAAGTTCGGTTCGGTGGACTTTGCGTACGACTACGACAAGGGGAACCGGTTCCGTGTGAACCTGTTCCAGAGCCGCGGCAAGCTGTCGATCGCGGCCCGCCTGGTGACGAGCAAGATCAGGCGGTTCGAGGACCTGTACCTGCCGGCGGTGATGAGCGAGATCGCGCTGCAGCCGCAGGGGATCGTGCTGCTGGCGGGCGTGACGGGCTCGGGCAAGAGCACGACCATTGCGTCGATGCTGAACTACATCAACGCGCAGAGGCCGGTCCACATCATCACGATCGAGGACCCGATCGAGTACATCTTCGAGGACCAGAAGGCGACGATTCATCAACGGGAAGTCGGCATCGACGTGCTGGACTTCAAGACGGGGCTGCGAGCGCTGGTGCGCGAGAACCCCGACGTGGTGCTCATCGGCGAGATGCGCGACAGCGAGACGTTCGAGGCGGCGCTGCACGCCTCGGAGACCGGGCACCTGGTGTTCGGGACGATCCACGCGAGCAGCGCCAGCCAGACGTTCGGGCGCATCTATGACCTGTTCCACGCCGACGAGCGCGAGCAGGTGCGGAAGATCCTGGCGTACCAGATGCGTGCGATCGTGTACCAGAAGCTGCTGCCGACGCTGAGGCCGGAGATCGCGCGGATCCCCGCGCTGGAGATCCTGGTGAACAACGCGGTGGTGCGGAAGTACATCATGGAGGCGCGTGAGAACGAGCTGCTGGACGTGATCCGCAGTCAGGAGAGCACGCAGGCGGGGATGATCGATTTCAACGGCTCGCTGGTGAAGCTGGTGGCCGAGGAGATGATCCACCTGCGGGTGGCGATGGAGGTGACGCCGAACCCGGATGAGTTGCGGATGCGGTTGAAGGGGATTGGGTAAGAGGCGGTGGGGCGGGCTTTCAGCCTGCCTTCCATGCTCACAGCATCCGAAGCATCTCCACCACGCAAGGCCGAAACCCTTCGAGCCCAAAGGCCGCCCTTGCCGAATCGTTGAACGCCGCCGTGTGCAGCCGAACTTGCTTCACGCCCAGCGATTGAAACCGCGCGCAAACCTCGCGTACCAGTGCACGTGCTACGCCGTGGCGGCGCGCTTCGGGCACGACGAACACGTCGTGGACCCAACCGCATTCGGGCACCCAGAAGATGGGGACCTCCGGCTCGATGGTGCATACCGCGAACCCGGCGATTCCCGGCACCGGCGATTGCTCCGCCACCAGGAACACGCTGCGAGCGTCCAACGCTCGCTCCGGCAGCCACTTCGCGTAACGCTCGATCACGTTCGGCACCACTCGGAACCGCTCAGGGTCCGCCGCCTGATGCAGATCACACAGCGCCCGCACCAGCGGCAACACAGCGGGCACATCATCAACCGTTGCGGGGCGTATCACCATGGATGAGGGTAGAGGTGCGGGGCTCTCGACCTCCAAGTCCGTCCTCGGGTGCGGGCCAATTGCATGATGCGGTTCGCCCGCGGAACCGCTTCCTCGTGCGCCGTTTCGCAATGCCCTGTCGCCCTGCGGACGCCAGCAGAACCACGTGCGAGGCCGGAGAGCGGATCCAGCGGCCGCGGCGTTCGCGGGACTTCCACGATGATGCGATTGGCCTGCCCAAAGCCGCGTGAACGGCTGATCGTGAACAAGCCAGTATCATTCGTCGCATGTCCCACACCCTCCACGCCCCGACCACCGAGTTTGAGAAGGTTGACCGCTGTGTCGGCCTGGACCATCGCCCGCGCGTCTTGCTCGGCAAGATGGGGCTCGACGGGCACGACCGCGGCGTCAAGGTCATCGCGCGGGCGCTGCGCGATTCCGGCGTCCACGTCATTTATTCGGGACTGTGGCAGACGCCGCGGAGTCTGGCCATTTCGGCACGCGATGAGGACTGCGATGTGATCGCGGCGTCGATGATGTCGAACTCGCATTTGGTGCTGGGGCCGCGGCTGGTCGAGTCTTTGCGGGAGTTCGGGCGCGTGGACCTGCCGGTACACATGGGGGGGATCATCCCGCAGAACGACATCCCGGTGATGATCGCCGGCGGCGTGCGCCGGGTGTTTACTACCGGGGTCGGGCTGATCGATATCGTTGAGGCGGTGCGGAGCGAGGTGCGCGAGCTGGCGCTCACGGTGCCTTCGGGGCATGCGACGGCGCAGCTGGCGCGGGATATCTCGCTGGCGCACCTGGGGCGCCCGGTGCGTGCGGGGGCGAAGCGTTCGCGGCCCAAGCGGGTGATCGGGGTGACGGGTTCGCCGGGGGCGGGCAAGAGCACGCTGGTGGCGGCGCTGGCGTCCGAGCATGCGCGGCGCTCCGAAAGTGACGCGGGCCTGGGGCGGGTCGCGGTGGTGGCGTTTGACCCCATGAGCCCGATCACCGGCGGGGCGCTGCTGGGCGACCGTCTGCGCGTCGACTTCAACCGGCTCGAAGAGAAGGTGTACTACCGCTCCTTGGCGATCAGCGGCGAGGACTACGCCACGCTGAACGACGTGCTCGAACTGATCGGGGGCGCGGGGTTCGAGACGGTGTTTGTCGAGACGGTGGGCGCGGGGCAGAACGAGACGCGGATCCGCAAGCACGTGGACCGCACGGCGGTGGTGCTGGTGCCGGGGATGGGCGACGCGGTGCAGATGGACAAGGCGGGGATCCTGGAGATCGCCGACGTGTTCGTGTGCAACAAGGCGGACCACCACGGGCAGAACGAGCTGATGCGGGATTTGCGGGATATCTCGGGTCGGCGCGCGGTGATCGAGACAATCGCCACGCAGGGGAAGGGCGTGGTGGAGTTGTATGAGATGGTGATGGGGTAGGCGGCCTTCGGCGTGAGAGTCAATCGCGCTGCCAGCCGTGGGCGGTGGCGGTGTCGATTCGAGTGAGGACGCGGATGTTGAATTGATTCGCTGGCCATAAAGCGAGCGCATTCATGAGCTGCTCGCGGCGTTCTTCTTCGTTTCTCGCCGCAGGCGGCTGATCGGGCGCGAACTTCTCCGAGCCGTCCACGGATTCGAGAGTGAATGCGCTCTCGGTCATGAGCGCAGCCCGGGTGGGAAGCGCCTTGCGTGATGGCGCACGGCGTGCGCTCGGCTTCTTCTTCACGGATTTTTTCGAGGTCTTCTTGGCGGATCGCTTCTTGGCCACGGCATGGTCCTTTCGGTCTAGTACTCCACTGTGCCGACCACACGCGACTGGGACGCCGAGTAGTAGCGGAGCGCTTCTCGTCTGAGTCGAGCGAACTCGAGGGCACCGGCATTCTCGGAGAGTTCGCGGCGGAGACGCTCGATCAATCGATCGAGGCCCTCGCGATTGGCGAACTTGACATACAGAGCCGGGTTATTGGGGTCAACGTTGAGCGGGGTGATCAAGTCGGAATCGATGATGGACCGCGCCGCGTTGATCGTGTTCTGCATCGTGGTGCGGTATCCGATGTAGTTGGCGAACGCGCCGGGCTCCTTGGCGATGAACGAGGCACGCGTGCGGGGCTTGAGTGTCATTGTGCCGCTGCTGTCGGTCTCGATGGAAGGCGAGACGTCGGGGACGTGGCGGGCGAGGCGATCGAGTGACTTGACGAGGTCCCTGGCGATTTCCGAATCGTCCTTCGCGATGACGCCGTAGACGGAGTTGAGCAGGTTGCCGTCGATGAGAGAATGGCTTGATTGGGCCCTTGGCGAAACGACGATCCCGAGCGAAGGGTCGATCGTGGCGTGCGTGGGGATCGGCTCGCCGAGGGTTCCTCCGAGAAGGATCGGCACATCAAACCCGAGATACCCGATGACCAGCGGCGGATCAAAGGTCTCGGTAAGAGAGATGAAACGGGACGCCGCGGCGGAGACGCGGAGGCTGGCACCGGGGAGGGCTTGGGAGAGTTTGCTCACCAGTTGCTGTTGGAACTCCAGTTTGGCCACCTCTTTGGCGGCGGCTGTTGCCGTTCCGTCCCATGTGCGTTGAAGCGTGTCCTTTTCGGTCTTGAGCGCGTCACGCTGCGCTGTTGCGGCACTCGCTTCATTCTGGAGGCGCACAACCTCAGTGTCGTTCGCGCCGTCGTTCTTCGCCTTTTCGAACGCGGCGGTCTTCAGGTCGACCTCGCGCTGCTTGTCGGCGAGTTCCTTGATTTTCGCGTCCAGCGGCTTTCGGGCTGCGTCGCGATCTCTCACCGGCCCTTCAGCCGCGGTCTTAGTCTCTTCAAGTTTCAGGATCTCCGCGTCGCGCCTGTCTTTGAGTTCCTTGGCACGGGCCTCGCGCTTCGCCTTGACTTCAGCGGCGGTCAGATTGCTGTCGTCACCCGACGCGTGCGTCGGCACGTCACGGTCGGCGAGCATCGAGTTGAGGCGTTCGAGGCCCCGCTCGTAGTTCTCGTTGGTGGCATCGCGGACATCGGCGGCGGAGGTCGGGGTTCGGGCGATGAAGTTGTCGACGGGGCGGGGGGCGCCGACGTCGCCGCCAACGGCGACGGAGCGGGCGTCGCTGAGTTGGACGTCGAGTTTGCCGGTGGAGTAGACGCGGGTGATGACGCGGAGGAAGTTGCGGGGCTTGTCGCCTGGGTCGACGCCGAAGGAGGAGAGGAAGCCGCGGTTTTGGGAGGCGAACTCCTGGAGCTGGTCTTCGAGCGACATGATGTCGACGCCGATGGTCTTGGATTCCTTGATGGCGACGGAGCCATAGGCCGAGTCGGTGCCAAGCAGCGAGAGGCCGACGGGGACGCCGCTGATGGGGATGGCGAGGTTGAATCCGATGGAGCGGTTGACCTGGAAGGTGTATGTGGGGAAGGCGGCGCCCGGGGCGCTGCCCCACTCTTCGGCGGTGCCGTCGGGCCTGATCCACAGGCGCGGCATGAGATTGGGCAGGTTGTCGGTGCGCTTGGGCAGGAACGAGTTGTTGTAGAACTGTTCGTAGCCGGTTGGGTGGAGGCGGGCGAGGTGGTTGTCGAGCGGGAGGAAGCCGCGCTTCTTGTAGATCTCTTGTTGGCGGTCGACGGGGACCTGGACGAGGAAGACGTCGCCGGGGTGGATGTCTTCGGTGAGCGGGTAGACGGGGATGACCTGGCTGGCGCGGATGGTCATGCACCAGTCTTTGGCGACGCTTTCGAGTTGTTCCTGCTTAGTGAGCTGGCAGCCGCTCAGCAGTGCGGCGGCGATGAGGAGGGCCTGGGTGAGGCACCGGTGGGCGAGTGGGGACGTGAGGAGCGGCATGGCATCAGGGTGCGCACTGAGTTGGTTGATTGCAAGACGAGACGGTGCCTGCTCCGAGTTATCCACACGTTCACACGGCACACACGACCCGAGCATCTTGCGAACTCACCTGAAGTTCACACACCGTCTGATCGCGGACTCGGGCCATCGGCCGGCGTGGCGGTGTTCGAGGATTCGCTGTTCCCGCACTCGGGGCACACGCCGGAGGTGTTGCCGCGGAGGTCGTAGGCGCAGGTCGGGCAGTGGTGCTCCTCGCGCGGGACGAAGTCCGGCATGGCGAACCGGACGACGATGCTGGCGACGATGGTCGTTGCGGCACACGCCATGGCCGACCACAGGGGCACGTCAGACGCAACAGAGGCCGAGACCACGACGGCGACGAGCAACGACGGTACGAAAACAGACGACTGTGCGTGCCCGATCGGCTTCTTGTAGATGAGCGGTGCGATGATGAGCGAGACGAGCACTCCGAGGAAGACGCCGAGGCCGAATCCGAAGAAGCTTGAAAGCGGGATGAATGAGCGCCCTTTGACCCATACCGACGCCGCGACAGCCCCGCAGATGCCGAAGTTCGCTACGGCAACGCAGTACGCCGCTAGCCATCGCGCGGGGCCGCTTCTCCAATCATCGCCCATGTGCGATGTACTCCGGCCCTGGTGGACCCAATCCTGCGTGCGGCTCGTGGATGCTTGCGTCATTCGTCTTGACGGTACGAGCGGTGTGGTCCGCGGGTTCACCCCAGCAACATCAGATTCAAAGTCATCACAAACCCATTCTGAATCGCATGGGCGGTGATCGGAGCGATGAGGCTGCCGCGCCATTCGCGGATGAGGGCGAAGCCGACGGCGAGGCTCATGAGAGACGGCACCACGGCCCAGCCCTGGGGGTGGATCGCCGCGAAGACGAAGGCGATGATGAGAGCCGAGACGATCGGTCCCATCCAGCGTCGGCAGTGGGCGTACATGGCGCCGCGGAAGAAGGTCTCTTCGCAGATGGGGGCCCACAGACAGGCGAGGATGAGGATGGAGACGGAGTTCCACCACCCGCCGACGGCGGCTTGCTCGACGACGGGGTGGCTGGGCTTGGCGTCGGTGAAGAGCACGAGCGTGACGGTGGTGGCGAAGCCGATGGCGACGATGGGCAACGCCGCGAGATAGCCGACGATGCCGGCGCCGATCTCGGTGATGACGCCGCGACCGGTGTGCCAGCCCAGGGCGCGATGCCACTGGGCACGGGGCATGCCCCACAGGCGGGGCCACAGGGCGATGGGCAGAGCGAGCCACATGATGCCGAAGGACACATTGAACCCGGTGGCGGTCTCGATCAGGTCGGCGATCAGGCCGAGCACGAGCAGGGAGATGATGAAGAGGACGAGCGATTCGATCAGTGCGGCGCGATGCACGGCGGTGGTGCCGTCGAGCCTGGCGTCGGCGCGGTAGGCGGGGCGGACCTGGCCTGTGATCAGCAGCACCGCGGCGAGCGCGAAGAGGATGAAGCCGATGAAGAAGGCGAGTGCGACGATCGCGACGGCGCCGATGACGACGACGAGGGCTTGGCGGCCGTCGTTGAGTATGGCGGCGCGGGCCTGTTCGGTTTCAGGGAGGCCGCGGGAAAGCAGGACTTCGGCGAACCAGTGGTGGCGCTTGATGAGTCGGGATTGATCGTCGGCGCTGAGGGCTTCGCGGGCGGTGGGCTTGGCGGGGTCGAGGGCTTTGACGATCAGCGCAGCGTCTTCGCGGAGGCCGGCGTCGAGCGCTTCGTCGGCGGCGAGTTTCTCGGCCTGAGCGAGGGCCGCGTCGGGCTCGGCGATCTCGGCGCTGAGCATCGCGGCGCGGATTTTTTCGACGGGTGTGTGGGCCTGGTCTTCGATGGTGCCGACGAGCTGGTTCATCGTGCCGCCCTGGGCGAGAGCAGGGGTCGATGCGCCGAGGAGTTTCACGCCGACCGCGTATTTGCCGACGATCTTGAGCATGACGGTTTGGTCATGCTCGGGTTCGATGGGGGCGGCGGGCGTCGGCGTTGCGGCGGTGGTCGGTTGCGGCGCGGGATCGGGGCTGAAGGTCTGCAGCCCGATCATGAACAGCGCGACCGCGGCCAGAGCGATCCATGCGAACGGCGTGCGCCATGTCCCGCGAGCACCGTCTGCTCCTGCGGGCGGGGTGCCGACGGGCCGAGGCGCGGGTTCCAACTCCGAGGGCAACGGCGGGGGCGTGGTCATGGAGAGTTGTATCGGTTCGGCGTGAATCGGCAGCATGCCGATTGCACCCTATCAAAGACCGGCCTTTTCGTTGGTGCGGATACCCTCCGCGCGTGTCGACGCGTGCAACGCGACATCCCGAGTTTGGGACTGGAGAGGCGGCCTCGGTGCATCCGGAGGTGCTGAGGTGGTACCGCGCGCGGGGGTGGGAGCCGTTTGAGTTTCAGCGCAGGGCATGGGGGGCGTATCGGGAGGGGCGGGATGTTCTGATTCATGCGCCCACCGGGATGGGCAAGACGCTGGCGGCGTGGATGGGGGCGGTGAATGAGGCGATAGGGGAGATGGATGGCGCGCGGGTGGTTGAGGTGAACGCCACGCCGCAGAGCGGCGGGGCTTTGGGGAGGGGCGATCGCGCTTCGGCTGCTTCGCGAAAGGTTCGGCGCGGTTCTGCTGAAGCGCTGCGTGTGCTGTGGATCACCCCGATGCGGGCGCTGGCGACCGACACGGTGAACGCGCTGGTCGAGCCGGTTCGTGATCTCGGGCTGCGGTGGACGATTGAGAAGCGAACCGGCGACACGACCACTTCGCTGCGGGCGCGGCAGAAGGAGAAGCTGCCCACGGCGCTGGTGACGACGCCGGAGAGCTTGAGCGTGCTGCTGAGTCATCCGGGGGGCGGCGAGCGATTCGGTTCGCTGCGCTGCGTGGTGGTGGACGAGTGGCACGAGCTTCTGTCGACGAAGCGCGGCGTGCAGACGGAGTTGTGCCTGGCACGCTTGCGCCGGCTGGCCCCGGGTGTGCGGGTGATCGGCGTTTCGGCGACGCTGGGGAATCTGGAACAGGCGATGGAGGTGCTGAGCCCGAGGCACGGCGTGGGGTCGAACAACACGGGGTGTAAGAGCACGGGGGCGGAGCTGGTCCACGCGGGGCTGCCCAAGGCGCTCGACGTGCAGACGATCATGCCGTCGGATGTCGAGCGGTTCCCGTGGGCGGGGCACCTGGGGCTGCGGATTGCGGAGCAAGTTGCGGCGGCGGTAGAGGCGGCGGGGTCCACGCTGCTGTTCACGAACACGCGTTCGCAGGCGGAACTGTGGTTCCGTGAACTCTTGTGGTTGAAGCCGGAGTGGCTGGGACAACTGGCGATTCACCACGGTTCGCTCGATCGCAACCTGCGGTCGAAGGTGGAGGAGGCGCTTAAGAGCGGCGGGGTGAAGTGCGTCGTCTGCACAAGCAGTCTTGATCTGGGCGTGGACTTTTCGCCGGTGGAGCAGGTGATCCAGATCGGCAGCCCCAAGGGCGTGGCGCGGCTGATGCAGCGGGCGGGGCGGAGCGGTCACCAGCCCGGCGCGACCAGCCGCGTGCTGTGCGTGCCGACGCACGCGTTTGAACTCGTTGAGTTCGCGGCGGCGCGCGGGGCGCTCGAAGATCGTGACATCGAGCCGCGCGAGCCGCTCACCCTCGCGCTGGATGTGCTGGCGCAGCATGTGGTGACGTCGGCGTGCGCGGGGGCTTTCGTCGAGCGGGAACTGCTCGAGGAAGTGCGTTCGACGCACGCCTACCGCCACCTGAACGACACCGACTGGGGCTATGTGATGGACTTTGTGGTCCGCGGCGGGGCGGCGCTGCGGGCCTATCCGAAGTTCTCGCGCGTGGCGCGCGACGACACCGGGGTGTGTGTGATCGCGTCGGACCGCACCGCGCGCGAACACCGGCTCAACATCGGCACCATCACCGGCGACCACAACCTGATCGTCAAGGTCATCGGCGGCGCTGTGCTGGGCACGATCGAAGAGTCGTACATCGCGAGGCTCGCGCCGGGTGATTCATTCCTGCTCGCGGGGCACGCCGTCGAACTCGTGCGGGTGCGCGAGATGACGGTCGAGGTGCGGCGGCGCAAGAGTCTCTCAGGCCGTGCGCCGAAGTGGGCGGGCGGGCAGATGTCGCTGTCATCGCGGCTGGCGGCGCGGGTGCGCGGGCTGGTCGCCGCGGCGGCGCGGGGCGGCGAGGCGGGGACCGCGCTGCACGCGCCGGAGATGGTGGCGGCACGCCCGCTGCTGGACTTGCAGGCGCGGTGGTCGGCGCTGCCGGGCGAAGGCGAGCTGCTCATCGAGCGGATCGCGACGCGCGACGGGTTCCATGTGTTCCTGTTCCCGTTCGAGGGCCGCAGCGTTCACGAAGGTCTGGGGGCGATCCTGGCGCGGCGGCTGGCGCGGATGTCGCCGCGGTCGATCACCGTGGCGATGAACGACTACGGGCTGGAACTGCTGAGTCCCACGGCGTTTGACCTGAGCGAGCAGGAGTGGCGCGAGGCGCTGCGGCCCGATGACCTGCTGCCCGATCTGGCGGCGAGCGTCAACACCAGCGAGATGACTCGGCGCCGCTTCCGCGATGTGGCGCGCGTCGCGGGGCTGATTTCGCAGGGGTTCCCGACGCGGCCCTCGGCGGCCTCACGCGGCGGGCGAAGAGGCAGCAGTGGAGGAAAGTCGCAGCGTCACATCCAGGCCTCGGCGGACTTGTTCTTTGACGTCTTCGCCGAGTTCGATCCGGCGAACTTCCTGCTCGAACAGGCCAAGCGCGAGGTGATCGACGATCAGTTGCAGTTGGGGCGGATCCACACGGCGCTCACGCGGATCGCGCGTTCGCGGCTCGTGATGGTGGACCCGCCGCAACTCACGCCGATGGCGTTCCCGATCTGGGCGGAGAGTTTGCGGACGCAGCAGGTGAGCAGCGAGCGCTGGGGCGACCGCGTGCGGCGGATGGCGGTGATGCTGGAAGAGGAGGCGTCGAAGGGGCCGCGGCGGCGCGAGAAGGCGGGCATCGTTCGCACGGCGAGCACGCGAGATCGCGGTTCGGCGGAGGCGACGCTTCGCGTCGTCGGCTAACGTCTTGGCGCGCCGCGAATGGGAGCAAGGCGTCCGACTGCTTCCGCGTTCACCCCGAGTCTTCTCATGGCCCCTCTCGAAAGCGATTCTCAGCACGCGACAACCGAAGCGACCGCTGAGGGGCCGTTCGATGCGGCTGTCGCGTTGCCGCTCGGAGCGCTCTTTCGCCGGTTCCTTCGATTCGGCTGCCTTGCGTGGGGCGGCCCGACGGCCCAGATCGCCATGCTGCGCTACGAACTGGTGGAACAAGAGCGCTGGATCGAGCCGGAGCGGTTCAACCGAGTGCTGGCGGTGTTTCAGGCGCTGCCGGGGCCGGAGGCGTTTGAACTGTGCTGCTATTTCGGGCATCTCAGGCGTGGACGGTGGGGGGCCGTGGTGGCGGGGCTGGGGTTCCTGCTGCCGGGGTTGGTGCTGATGCTGATCGCCTCGGCGCTCTACGCGGCGTACGGGCTCGGGTCGTCGTGGACGCGGGCGGCGCTGGGCGGGGCGCTGGCGGTGGTCGCGGCGATGATCGTCAGCGCGGTGTTCAAGCTCTGGAAGCACGTTGTCGTCGCGCCGTGGCTGGTGGGGTGCGCGCTGATGTCGCTCGTCGGAACGACCGCGGGCGGGCCGTTCTGGGCCGTGCTCGCGGGGTGTGCCGCGGCGGGGAGATGGCATGCACGCCGTCCCCGCGCGGCGTGGGCGGGCATGGCGGTCACGCTGGCGGCGTGCTGCGCTTGGCAGCCCGTGAGCGCGGCACTGCTCGCGCCGGCGCCCGCGCCGTCGCCCATCACCGGCATCCCCGCGGTGACGTACGGCAAGGCCTCGCTCGCCGACATCGCGCTCACCGGCCTCAAAGCGGGCCTGCTCACCTTCGGCGGCGCGTACACCGCGATACCCGTCGTGGGCAGCGACGCCTACCGCCCAACGGACCAGGGCGGCTGGCTGACCGGCGACGAACTGGGCCACGCGCTCGCGATCGGGGCGGTGCTGCCGGCCCCGCTGGTGATCTTCTGCACGATGATCGGGTTTCTCGGCGCGGGTTGGTCGGGCGCGCTGCTGATGACCGCCGGGGTGTTCCTGCCGGCGCTGTCGTTCACGCTCATCGGGCATCGGCACCTTGAGCGCGTGGTTGACGATCCGCGCTGGCATGGGGCGCTCGACGCGGTCGCCGCGGGTGTGGTGGGCATGCTGGCGCTCACCGCGGTGCGGGCGATCCCCGCGAGCCAACCCTGGCAGACGGCCGCGTTCTGCGTGGCGCTGGTGCTGCTGATGAGCGTTCGCCGAGCGTGGATCATCCCTGCGCTGGTGTTGGCCGGGGCGGCGCTGGGTGTGGGGGTTGAGGGGTTGAACGTCATCCTGAATGGTGTTCGGTAGGCACGCTGCGGCGAGGACAAAGGTGGTCCGCGTGCCGCTGCTGGCTCCGACTTCGGAGTCAGCGGTGCCGGGTTTCGATAGGGCCCAGGGTTCGGCACTGATTTCGGCGAGGACGCCGCCATCAGTGGCGCGACGCGCTGGGTGCAGTCGCTCGATGTTCGCCAGCTGCGGCGTGGTTCTCGGTGGTGCTCCGCCCTACGCTCACGCCCTCGTTCCCGCGCCGATCACCACCCCCATGCCCATGCTTCTCCGAGCCGCCGGTCTTCGCAAGGCCTTTCTTCGACCGCTGTTCAGCGGCGTGTCGATCGTTGTTGAAGACGACGAGCGCCTGGCGCTGATCGGGCCCAACGGCTCGGGCAAGTCCACGCTGCTGAAGATCCTCGCGGGGCTCGAGCAGGCGGATGAGGGTGAGATCACGCGCCGACGCGGGTTGCGGTTGCAGTATGTGGCGCAGACCGACACGTTTGAGGACGGCGCGACAGCGCTTTCGACAGTCGCGGCGGCGGTCATGCAGATGCGCCCCGAGCACGTCCACGACGAGCACGAGGCCGAGACGCACGCGCAGATGGCCCTCGATCTCGCGGGTTTCGTCGACGCCGAGCAGCCGGCCGCGGCGATGTCCGGCGGGTGGCGCAAGCGCCTGTCGATCGTGCGGGCCCTGGCATGCGAGCCCGACGTGCTGATGCTCGACGAGCCGACCAACCACCTTGATCTTGAGGGCATCCTGTGGCTTGAAGAGATGGTGCGGCGCGGTCGGGCGGGCTCCTCGGCGATGGCCACGGTGTTCATCTCGCACGACCGTGCTTTTCTCGAGCGGGTCAGCTCGCGCGTCGTCGAGCTGAGCCGTGCGTACCCCCAGGGCACTTTCAGCAGCAGCGGCGGGTACGACGAGTTCCTTTCGCGCCGCGAGGACTTCTTCACCGCTCAGGAAAGGGAGCAGCAAGCCCTCAAGGGCGTGGTGCTGGAAGACCTGCGCTGGCTGGCGCGCGGTGCCAAGGCACGGCGCACGAAGGCCAAAGGCCGAATCCAGGCCGCGGGCGAACGCATGGAGCAGTTGGACGCCTTGCGCGAGCGCACCAGCGCCGCGGCTCAGAGGGCGGCGGGCATCGAGTTCAACGCCACGGGCCGACAGACCCACCGCTTGCTGAAGGCCACGGGCCTGCGTCGCGCCTTCGGCGAACGCGTGCTGTTCAACGATCTCGACTTTGTCCTTTCCCCTGGCAGTTGTCTGGGCCTGCTCGGGCCCAACGGCAGCGGCAAGTCCTCGCTCATCCGCATGCTCACCGGGCAGGACGAGCCCGCGATGAGCACGCAAGGCTGCCGCGGCGTCATCGATCGCGCCGACAGCCTCCGCACCGTCGTTTTTACGCAGCGCCGCGAAGGGCTCGATCCCACCCACACGCTCGCCGAGGCCCTCGGTGCCACGGGCGATTCGGTCATCTACCGCGGCCAGCCCATGCACATCAACACCTGGGCGCAGCGGTTCCTGTTCCGATCCGAACAACTCCGCTCGTTCATCGGCACGCTCTCGGGCGGCGAGCAGGCCCGCGTGATGATCGCCCGCATGATGCTCGAGCCCACCGACCTGCTCATCCTCGACGAACCCACCAACGACCTCGACATCGCCTCGCTGGAAGTGCTCGAAGAGAGCCTCGAGGATTTCCCTGGCTCGGTGCTCCTGGTGACGCACGACCGCGCGATGCTGGACCGGCTCTCGACCGAGATCATCGCCCTGCGCGGCGACGGCACCGGCGGGTGGGACCGCTACGCCGAGATCGCCCAGTGGGAGCGTGCCCGTGCGGCCCGCGAGCGTGCGCCCGCGGCGGCCGCCGCCGCGGCTTCCACCGCCGTCGCCGCCGCGCCCACGCGCGGCGCGGAGAAGGCCAAGCGCCTTTCCTACCACGAGCAGCGCGAGTGGGATGGCATGGAGGCGGCGATCTCCAAGGCCGAGGCCGACGCCGCCCGGCTCGAGCACGAGATGCACGACCCGCAGGTGATGGCCGACCGCAAGAAGATGCAGTCGGCGTGCGCGGCGCTGGATGCGGCGCACGCCGAGGTCTCACGGCTTTATGCCCGGTGGGCCGAGCTTGAGGCGAAGTTGAAGTAGCGGGCGGTTCGTCAAGATTCGCGCTCTCAACGCCCGCGCGGCGGAACTCGCCCGGAGGGCGCATCGATCTTTGCCAGGGGCACCGCGAGCAACGCGAGCAAGCCCCTGGAACCCGAGTCGATGAGGCACTCGCCGGAGGGCGAACGAAGTCGTCTGTCGCCGTTCTGATCGCCGACCGTGGATCCAATGCCGATGTTCGTCCGCCCTCCGGGCGGCACTTCGATGCATCGATCTCCAGGGGCTTGCTCGAAGACTCGCCGCGCCCCCCCCCGGCAAAGATCGATGCGCCCTCTGGGCGTTGAACCGGCGCACGAGCTGCGTCACGCGTCATGCGTGGGGCATCGGGCATCGTGCAGTCGGCGTTTTAGCGTTCTGCGTCCCAACGGTATCCGACCGCACGCGAGCGGGGCAATCAACTGGGATCCGCATCCGTCTTCGGTTCCGCGCTCTTCTCGGCAACCGGGGGGGCGGGGGTTTCCGGCGTCGCCGGCCCCGTCGCGTCCCAATCGAGCTTGCCGACTTTGTGCTCGGTATCGCTGCCCACCAGCGCGGGTGACGCCGAGCGGATGATCAGCGAGACGTCGTCGGGCAGGTGCTGTTCGACGCGGGCCACCACGTCGCCGGCCACACGCCGCGAGAACATCGAGCGCCGGCTCTTGCCCATGATCAGCGTGTCGCAGCCGAAGGTGACGGTGTAGTCGAGGATCTCGTCGGCGATGTCACCCGATGTGGTGACGTAGATCGGCACGATCGGGACGCCCGCTTGGCGGGCCAACATGGCGACCCCGCCGAGGGACTCGAGCGCCTCGGGGTCATCGCGCAGCTGCGGCGACTGCCCGGGGCGCACGTCCATCACCCGCAGCGTGCGGACGAAAAGCGCGAACAGAACAGCGCGCCGACGCTTGGCCGACTGCACCGCGTACTCCGCCTGGTACCGCGTGCGGGCCGCGAACATGATCTTCGGGCGGCTGGGGTCAAGGCTGGGCAGTTCGCGTTCGACCTCGCTGATCCAGCCCGCCTGCGGGGCCGCCAGCGGCTCGGGCACGCGCCGGGCGTGCCACTTCAGGCCCTCGCGTGTGCCCAGAATCAGCACGATCATCCCGCCCACGAACACCGTCGCCGCCAGCTTGGTCACCACCACCGTCATGCCGATCGAGCCGATCAGCAGCCCGATGCCCCACAGACCCGCGCGCTCCAGCCGCGTGACCTTCAGCTTACGGTTCACCGCGCAGCCGAGGATGCTCAGTGAGATCGCCCCGCAGATACCCACGGCGTACAAACCCGCCAGCTGCGCCACATCGTTGATCACCGCGATCAGCGCCGCCGAGCCCACGCACGCGAACACCAGCCCGATCCACGGCACACCCGAATAGTTCAGCCGCAAGAACGGCCGCGGCAGTTCTTTGTCGCCCGAGAGCGAGTACAGCACGCTCACCAGGGCCATGATCGCGGTGTTGGCGGCGCTGAGCAGCAGCAAGGTGAAGGCGATGCCGGATGCCCAACCCATCACGGTGCCGAGCGTGACACCACCGAATCGCTCGCCCGACGCCACCGCGAGCACCTTCACCGCGGTGTCGCGGTACTCCTTGACATGATCCGGGGCGGCCCCGGCTTCCGGTCGGTGCTGACTGTCATCCACGCCCACCGCAGGGGCCTCGCCGTGCGGCGTGTGCGAAGCCTGACCGCTCACCACCCCGTACGTCACCGCATCGGGCACGTGCGTATCCACCAGCTTGGGCAGGCCGGTCAGCGCGATGCCGAAGAGCATGTTCAGTGCCACCACTTCGATCAGCACCGGCCAGATCGTCCGCTTGGCCGTGCGCTCGACCGGCTGCTTCATCAGCCCCGTCATGTTCGCCACGGCCTCGATGCCCGACAGCGCCAGCACCACCCGCACCAAAGACATCCACCGCTCTTCCCACGACTGCTGCTTCAACGGCTCGAGCGAGATGGACTTCACCCCTTCGACAAAGAACGGGATGCACATCACCGCGATCACCAGCGACAGCACTAGGCACACCGTCGCCACCACCAGCGCAAACCGCCCGGCGTTCCGCGCGCCGAACCAGTTCACCACGCCGATCACCCCGATGCACACCACGCTCAGACTCACCGTCAGCAGCTTTTGGTCGTGCCCAATGCCCAGGTAGTGCATCGCGTCGACCAGCGAGATCGCCGCAGTGACCAGATATCCCGCCAGCAGCAGCGTCGCCCCGATCACGCTGAGGGTGGGCGAGAGCTGCCGCGTGACGCCGTAAACCCCGCCCCCATCCTGGAAGTTCTTGCAGATGATCAGATACGCCCACGCGACGGCGATCATGATCAGGCTCATCAGCCCGAGGTAGAGCGGTGAGGCGTGGGCGGTGTAGAAAAACGCGAGCCCGAGGACGTAGAGACGGCTGGATCCCCAGTCTCCAAAGAGCAGGGGTCCGGCGTGGTACCAGGCCAGGTTGCGGGGTGGGCGAGCTTCTGTAACCAGCATGGCAGTTCGAGCCCGCGCTCCCCCAGGAGCGCCTCCGCGGCCCCCCGGCGTGACAATGCCGGGTCGGGCCAAGCCCTTTCCCCCTCTGCTCGGTACGCCGGGCACCCGGTGGAGCCGGCGAACGCTCGCCGACCCGTGTCGCACCGGGGGGTGGGGAGATTGGGCTCTTTCCGCAGGTCAATCTACCCCAGAAAGACCTTGCACGCCCCGGACATGCGGTCGATGGGACATGACACGGCGGGACATCTGCCACGGGTCGCGGTTGGAATCTCCCGCGCGGTACCCCCCACCTGTGGGATGCCCCGAGCCGCCAAGCACGACAGGTGGCCCAAGAAAGCCCGATTGGCGGTTGAATCGCCGATCTCAGGGCCCGGGTCGATCGGGCATCGGCGGGTCAGCGCCCGGCGGGGGTGCTCCGAGCTTTTCCAACACCGATGCCCGAATGTCCCGCGCCGCCTTCGACGCCGGATGGTCAGGCCTCGAGGCGAAGACCTTCGCCGTGATCCGTTCGGCCTCGGCGGACAGCCCTTCCGCCCCTCGCGCATCGCCCGCCGCCAACCGCGTGCGGGCCAGACCGATCAGCGCCGTCGCGAGCGTGGGGGAATCCTCGCCCACGCTGGCCCTGACCATCTCGACGGCGGTGACGCCGCTGGTTTCCGCCGCCTTCAGGTCGCCCGCGGCCCGGTAGATGCTGGCGAGCATCTCGTGGTGCATGCCGAGGACTTCGCGGTTTTCCGGCGCGATCCGCGTGTGCAGCGCGAGCGACTCGTTCGTCAGCCGCAGCGCCGCCTCCGGGTGTCCCAGTCGGACTTCGGTGCGTGCGAGGTTGAACAACGAGCGTGCGACGACCGGGTCATCCGGCCCCAGCGCGCGGCGCTGCACCTCCAGCGCCTCGGTCAGCAGCGGCAGCGCCTCCGCCGGCTTGCCCGACTGGCTGCTCAGCGTCGCGAGGTTCTGCAGGCTGTCGGCGATCTCGATGCTGCTGGCAGGCAGCACCCGGCGACGGATCGCCAGCGACTTCTCGAACTGCTCGCGTGAGCGATCGAACTCGCCGAAGTTGCGGTGCACGATCCCGGCGACGTTGCGCACGATGGCCTCGGCCTCGGGCGGGCCTTTGTACGAGTCGCCGAAGAGGTCGTTCACCCGCGCCACGGCCTCTCGCAGCGTCGGGTCTTTGCCGCGGGCCTGGTCCGGGGAGGCGAAGTAGAAGACCTGGCGCAGCGACTCCGCGACGGCGTTGGCGATGTTCGCCTTGGAATCAGCGCGCTGGGCTTGCAGACGTGCGTCGTCGCGGGCTCGGATCGCCGCTCTGGCTTGCAGGGTGGTGGCGACCGCGCCGCCGACCAGCGCGACGACGGCGAACCCGGCGGCGGCGACGAGAGGGCGATTGCGGGCGGCGAACTTGCTCATCTGGTACCACGCCGACGCAGGCCGTGCCAGCACGGGCTCGTTGCCGAGGTAGCGGCGCAGGTCGGCGGCGAGTTCTGATGTCGAGGCGTAACGCCGGGCCTTCTCGCGGGCCATCGCCTTGTGCACGATCGTTTCGAGATCGCCGCGGGCTTCCGGCGCGACAGTGCCGAGGCGCGCGGGCTCGCTCTCGCAGATGCGCCGCGCTGCCTCGGCGAGCGTCAGCCCGGTCACAGGGTGCGCCGACTTTCCAGCGAGCAGTCGGTAGAGGATCAGCCCCAGCGCGTAGATGTCGGTGCGGGTGTCGATGTCGTCGCCGACGCCGGAGACCTGTTCCGGGCTCATGTAGGCGATGGTGCCGATGATCGCGCCGGCCTCGGTGCGCATCGTGGCGGCGGCGGCGCCGACGCCCGTCAGCTTGGCCACGCCGAAATCCAGCAGTTTGGCGCGTGGCCCGGACTCGGTCTGCACGACGAGGATGTTGTCGGGCTTGAGGTCGCGGTGGATCACGCCGCGCTGGTGGGCGTGGCTGACGGCGTCGCAGGCTTCGATGACCAGGGCCACGCGCTCGCGGATGCCCGGGCGCTCGGCGTCGCAAAACTCGAGCAAGGGCGGCCCCTCGACGAGTTCCATGGCGATGAACGCCGTGACCCTCGCGCCTTCGACATGGACGCCGGTCTCGTGAACCTGGGCGATGCCCGGATGGCTCAGCCCGGCCTGGATGTCTCCCTCGCGTCGGAATCGGCGCACCAGCGCCCGCGCGTGGTCGCCGGCGCGGAGCAGCTTGAGGGCCACACGCCGCTGGGGCGAATCCTGCAGCGCTTCGTACACCTCGCCCATGCCCCCCGCGCCGATGAGCCGCACGACGCGGTAGCCGGCGATGCGCGCGGGCGGTTCTTCGGCGCGGGCGTCGACGGTACCGAGCACGCCGTCAGAGAGCAGGTCCCCGGTCATCCCGTCGTGCGCGAGCAGCGACTCGACTTCGGCGCGGAGGGCGGTATCGCTTGCGCAGTGCGCATCGAGATACGCCGACTGTTCCGCCGGCGACTTGGCGCACAGCAGCCCAAAGAGCTCGGCGACCCTGGCGCGATCGGGAGATGGTGAACGTGCATCGGTCATCAGACGCCGCGCCGCAAGCAACCAGACCTACCGCGGCGGAAGGTCCGACCTGGATCGCCACAACACCGCCAAGGCGGCGTCAGCCTTCATCTTCCGCGACTCTCCTCTTGATTCATAGAACTCCGCCAGCAGCCCGGCCGCCCGCATCGTGAGCGGCGCGCCCTCGCCGAAGGTGGCCCGGAAGATCGCCTCCGAGCGGAGTAGGTCGGCTTCGGCTTCGTCGAAGCAGCCGAGCCCGGCGTTGGCCGCGCCGCGCGCCCGCAGCGCGTGCGCGATGCGGTAGTGGCCCGGTTCGAGTGTTTGCTCGGATATCGCCATCGCCACCTCGGCGAGCGGCATCGCTTCCGCGAATCGCCCGCGCCGCGAGTAGAACGCCGACATATTGACCACCGAGTTCATCGTCTGCGGGTGCCGGTCGCCCAGCACCTTGCGCCGCATGTCCAACGTCCAGGCGTACATCGGCTCGGCCTCGTTGAAGCGGCCCATGCGATCGTGCAGGATGGCGAGGTTGTTCGCCGCCGTCATGGCCGAGGGGTGGCGTTCGCCGAGTGATCGGCGGGTGCGTTCGAGCAGTTCCAGCTTGAGCGCGAGCGATTCGTTCCAGCGTTTCTCGCGTTCGAGTGCCGCCGAGAGGGTGGTCATGGCGTTGAGTGTGCGGACGTCAGTGGGGCCGAAGCGGGCCTCGAAAGCGATGAGGCACGCGCGCACTACTTCGAGCGCCGCGGGGTCTTCCAGGCGGTCGAGGGCCACGCCAGCCACATAGCGGGACTCCAGCGTTTCCGGGGCCGATTCACCCAGCAAGCGCGCTCGGTCATCGGCGGTTGCGCGCGCGAGCGACAGCGCCTCGACGAGCTTGCCCTGCGTCTCGAGCAACTCGGCCAGGGCGTGGCGAGTGGCGAGTGTTCCGGCGTCGGGCGGGCCTTCACGCTTGGCGTGAAGCTCCTGGGCCGCGAGCAGCTCGCGCTCCGCCGCGGGAAGGTCGCCCAGTTCGCGGTAGGTCGAGCCGATGGTGGTAAGAAGGCGGGCCAGGATCCGCGGGTAGGTGCCGAGCTCGTTGCGCGCGCGAGCCCCCGCGCGGTCGAGCACGCCGCGCAGCATCGTCGTGTCCTGCCCGAGCGCGACCGACGGGGCGACGCTGGCGAGCGTGGACTCGAGGAAGGCGCTGGTGGCCTCGGCGTTGCGCCGCTCGTCCTCGGCCTGGGCGAGAGCCCGCGTCTGGCCGACGGCCAGCAGCGTGGTGACGACGGTCGACGCGACGAGCAGGACGGCGATGACCCCCGCCGACGCCACCAGCGTGCGGTTGCGTCGGGCGAACTTCTTCAGTTGATAGGCCGTGCTGGGCGGGTGGGCCGAGATCGGCTCGTGTGCCAGGTGTCGCCGGAGGTCCGCGGCGAGCTCTGACGCCGAGGCGTAACGCATCGACTTCTCGCGTGCCAGCGCCTTGTGGACGATGGTGTCGAGATCGCCGCGAAACCTGGCGTCGATTGAGCCGAGCCTCGGCGGATCGGTGTCGGTGATGCGCCGGATCGCTTCGGGGATCGAGAGGCCCGACACATCCCGTGCCGGCCGCCCCGCCAGCACTTCGTAGAGGATCAGGCCCAGCGCGTAGATGTCGGTGGTGGTATCGATGGCATCGGCGCGGCCCGAGACCTGCTCGGGGCTCATCGAGGCGAGCGTGCCGATGATCACGCCGGCGTTGGTGGCCATCGTCGCCGCGGGAACGCCTGCGCTTTCCGTGCCGGTGAGCTTTGCGACGCCGAAGTCGAGCACCTTTGGGCGCGGGCCGGCGGGCGTGAGTTCCACGAGAATGTTGTCCGGCTTGAGGTCGCGGTGGATCACGCCGCGCTGGTGGGCGTGGCTCACCGCGTCGCACACCTGGGCCATCAGCCGCAGCCGCTGGGGCACCTGGGCGGCTTGCTCTTGCAGGAAGCGGGTGAGCGCCGCACCTTCGACGAGCTCCATGGCGAAGTACGGCGTGGAGCGCCCGCCGTGGAGGTAAACGCCCGCTTCGTAAATCTGCGCGATTCCCGGGTGGTTGAGGCGCGCCTGGATGAGCCCCTCGCGCCGGAAGCGGCGCGCGAGTTCGCGCGATCCCGTGGCGTGCAGGAACTTGACCGCCACGCGCCGGCTCGGTGTCTGCTGCTGGGCCTCGAACACCTCGCCCATGCCGCCCGCGCCGAGCTTTTTCGTGAGCACATAGTTGCCCACGCGGTCGCCGGGCTTGGGGTTCGCTGCGGCGTCGTCGATGTCTTCGGACTCGCGCAGGGCCGCCCCGAGGCGGTCGTCGGCGAGGATGTCCGCCGCGGCGCGATCGTGGGCCAGCAGCGAGAGGACTTCGTCGCGGAGCGCCGTGCCTCCTGCGCACGAGCGCGAGAGATGCTCCTCGCGCTCGCGTGGGGCGAGATCGCAGACTTCCTCGAACAGGGCCCGCACGCGGTCGCGGTCCGCCCCGGCCGCGGCGGTGGTGGGCGCGGTGGTGGGCGCGGTGGTGGGCGCGGTGGTGGGAGGGGTGTGCGAAGGGGTCAAAGGCGGGTTCACGCGCCGGCCTCGCTGAGCGAACGCCGCAGCCACGCCCGCGCCATCCGCCAATCCAGTTCCACGGTGCGATCGCTCACGCCCAGCACTTGGGCCGCCTCGGGCACGCTGAGGCCCGCGAAGAATCGCAGCTCGACCACGCGGGCCTGGCGCTCGTCGATCGCCGCGAGGCGGTTGAGGTGTTCGTGGATGTCGAGCGCGTCGACGGGCGTGTCGGCGTCGTCGAGGGCGAGGCCTGAGAGCGTGACGCGCTCGGCGTCCGCGGCTCCATTCGGCCCGCCGCCACGTTTTTCGGCCCGCTTGCGCCGTGCGTGATCGATCAGCACCTGGCGCATCGCCTTGGCCGCCACGGCGACGAAGTGGGCCCGGTTCTCGAAGGACGCGGTGCCTTGGGCGGCGCGGCCGCCGCCGAGCAGCTTCATGTACGCTTCATGGACCAGCGCGGTGGGCTGGAGCGTGTGGTTCATCACCTGGCGTTTGAAGAACGAGCCAGCGATGGCCCGCAACTCGCCGTAGACCACCTCGAGCAGCGCCGTCTCGGCGCCGGGGCTTCCGGCGACGACGGACTCGAGCAGCAGCGCCACGTCGGGATCGCCGTCCGTGTGTCCCGGGGCGCGCCCCGAAGCTCCCACCCGTCCAGCGGGGGCTTCATCCTCGGGCTGGCCGGCGCGTCGATCTCCCACGGGCGGTGCCCCGTCCGGCGCTGCTGGGTCACCGGGGCGCACGGCGCGCCGGATCGCCAGCCGCAGCATCGCTTGCTGCACCACACGGCGGACATCCTCATCGTATCCGATGGGGCTCGGTCCACAAGCCCCGAGCGCCTCGACGCGCACCACACGGTTCTCGGACAGTCTTGAGCGGCGCGACGGCGTCATGGGCATCGCCTCACGGGGTGGTGCGTTGGAGGAACGTCGGGTGCAGCCCTCGAATTCAGCGTGCTTTGCGTGGATTCGGCGTCACGGGCACGAGGCACCGAAGCGGCCAAGGAACGTGACGAGGTCGGCGGTGTTGACCACGCCGTCGTTGTTGAAGTCCACAGCTGATCCCGGCGGGACCGCCTGGCCGAACCTCCCGAGGAAGAACACCAGGTCGGCGGTGTTCACCTGGTTGTCGCCGTTGGTGTCGCCCAGGCAGATTGGCGGCGGCGCGAGGCGTGTTCCGCCCATGTAGCCGCCGTCGATCGCGAACGAGCCGCCGGTGGCGAAGGTGGAGATGGGCTGCCCGAAGGTCGCCGACGCGATCCACGAGCCGGACTGCGTCGTGCCGCCGGTGTGGACGCAGAACCAGGGGATGTTGAACGCGGGGGCGCTCGCGGCGGCCGCGAGGAGTGTGGCGGCGGCGGCGGCGATGGCGGCGGAGTTGCGGTTCATGGGTGGCCTCGTGAAACGTGAATGCGAGGGGGATTGACGTCGGTGGGGCGTGACTCGGATCAGAGCCGACGGCGCGAGCCGTCGGTCCCGAGGCAAACAGGTGCGAGTGATCGGGACCGTCCGCTTGCGCGGACGGCTCTGGGCCGCAAGGGCGGAGCGAAACGGGCTCAGTTCACGACCGTGATGATGAACGCGTTCGAGGTGCGGGCGTTGGGGGCGGGGTTCGAGACTTCCAGGCGGCGCGTGCCCGTCGTGCTGATCTGGGCTGCGTTGATGGTCGTGCGGATTTCGGTATCGCTCACGCGGGTGAAGGGGATGGAGACGCCGTTCCAGGTGACGATGCAGCCGGGGGCGAAGTTGTTGCCGGTGATGGAGAAGTTGTGGTTGTCGGAGGGCACGCCGTTGACGAGGATGGGGGTGGTTGGGGGCGTGTTGACGGTGAGGATGCTCTGCCCGACGCCGTTGATGACCGGGGCGGGCCAGAGGACTTCGAGAACGATGGGGTCGGAGGTGCCGCCGCTGTTCACGTTGCCGGTGAAGACGATGTTGTTGTTGCCGTCGCGGCGTTCCTCGGCGTACTTGGTGCTGTTGGCGGGGGTGCGGACGGTGATGATCTTGTCAGAGAAGGCGTTGAGTTGGTTGGCGGGGATGAGGGCGACGAGGTAGCCGGGGTTGATGAACTCGGTGGTGCAGTCGAGGTTGCCGATGCGGACAACCGAATCAGAGGTGAAGTTGCCGAACTTGGCGTTCTCGTATCCGTTGAAGAAGGGAACCGAGTCGGGGCCGCGGACGTCGAGGCGGAGGAACTGTCCGGCGGGGACCGAACCGGGCTTGACCGAGGGCGGGAAGATCTCGCTGATGACGGGCTTGGGGGCCGGGATTTCGATGGTGCGGATGCGGCTCTCGCCGCCGCCGGGGTAGGGACCGGGGTTGACCACCACGAAGTCGAGGAAGCCAGCCTGGGTGTGCAGGTTCTGCTGCAGGTTGGAGCGGAAGAAGCCGTCGTTGTTGAACTCGGGGAGGGGCGAGGCCTGGCGGAAGAGGCTGAGTGGGACGTCGTCGTCATCGCCGGGGCCGTTGAGGGCGACGAGGGTGGGGAAGTCCGGGGGCGACTTGGTGGCACCGAGTTCCCAGCCGGCAAAGGCGGGGAAGATCTGATTGACGGGGACGTTGAAGATTGAAAAGACGGCGACGCTGCCGTTCCAGATACTCTGGCGGAGGTACTTGTAGTAATCGCGGCGGGCAATCCAGGTGTCGTAGCCGCCGGGGGAGCCGCCGTCGACGGCGATGAGGCCGTCACCGATGGTTTCGCCGTCACCGGCCCAGCGGGGATCGCCGGCCCAGACGGTGGATGAGAGACCCGCGAAGTTCGGCGTGGGATAGACGATGGGGAAGTCGATGGCCTTCGAGGAACCGTTGTTGTTCGTCACCCAGATCTGAGCGACGCCCGGCACCACGAGGTAGTAGCGCGGGAGTTCAACCAGCAGGCTGTTGTCGTTGAGGCGCGTGTATGACAGGGTGGCGTTGCGCCCCTGGTGGCTGATGCGGACCGTCAGGTTTGGTGTGGTCGAGGTGAACTTGGCGCCGTAGGCGATCATCGGCACATTCCCGGCCGCGTTGCCCGGAGCGAATCCAAAGCTGAACTGATTCGGGGTGGGCGGGTTGCGCTGGTTGTAGATGATCATCGGCGCGAACGCCCGGCTGAACCCGGACAGTTGCGGCTGGTTGTTCACATCGCCGGTGACGGTGAAGGTGGACTGGACGACCTCGTTGGGGAAGGTGAACTCGGGGAAGGTCTGGTTGAAGAGGTTGATCTTGCCGCCGTTGAGGGCGCTGCTGACGCGGGAGTTGCCGGGGACCAGGGCGATGAGGTCCTGTTCGATGCAGCCCAGGCACTGGTCGATGTTGGCAAGATCAATGCCGGCGGCGCGGGCGTTGATGTCGATGTCCACCGGCTCGAAACCGGCGTAGAGGCCCATCCGCAGGCCGGTGCGGTTGGTCAGCACGCCTTTCATGCCGAAGGTGGGGGTGATCTGGATGTTGCCGTCGCTGGGGAGCGTGAGGTTCGCGTTGCTGTAACTCGCGGTGTAGGTGTAGTTGCCGGGCGTGCCGGTGCGGAGCAGCGGGATGGTGATGATGGTCCCGTTCTGGTCCGTCGCGAGCTTGACGTAGGGACGGAGTTCGAGCGTGAGGTCCTGCTCGGCGGCGATGTCGCCGCGGAAATACGCCTGCAGGATGCCGACGTAGAAATCGATGGTGTGGCAGCAGGAGTCGTCGTAGTAGGTGACGCTGGGGACGAAGCCGCCGGTGGCGTAGAAGGAGATGATGTTGGTCACGTTGACGCGGCCCTTGACGAACTTCTCGCTGATGGTGCTCTTGAGCAGGGCGGTGCTGGCGTCGAACGACGACGAGGGGCGCAGCCGCGGCAGGCGGAACTGCGCATTGGCGAACTCGGACTGCGGGTAGCTGCCGCTGCGGTAGTCGTACCAGTCGTAGAGGTCTTCGAGGAGTTGGTTGGTGTCGACGCTGATGATGGGCTTGTTGTTGAGGCGCGACAGGTTCGTGCCCGACAGCACCGCCGTGTCACCCAGGATGGTGCCCAGGGTGGTGTCGTGGGCCCGGGCGGTGATGTTCATGTCGCCCACGGCCTTCGAGACGATCGCGGCGGTGAGACGCGGGGTGTTGTTGGCGATCAGTTCCAGTTGCTTGGCGCTGGGCGTCCAATCAAAGGTCAGCGGGATCGGGTCGCCCACCGAGAGGCCCGAGGTTCCGCCGTCGGCGGGGGCGACGGTGACGAGTTCACCCTTGGCCGAGGCGTCGAAGGTGCCGCCGGTGATTTCCGACTGGAAGCCGACACCGAGGGATGCGCTCGGGGTGTTGAAGCCAAACCGGATACCGCCTTGGGTGAGGCCGTTGCCCTGGAGGCCGTAGGACACCTGCAAGTACGTCGCGTAGTTGACGATGTCGACGATGGGCTGCATCGGGAACGAGAAGAGCGTGAAATCGAGGTTGGAAAGGCCGGGCAGCGCGTTGTTCAGGTCATCCTGCAGGGTGGGCGACCAGAGGCTGCGCTTCTCCATGCGGACGGTGGGGTTCGAGCGCTTGATCTGCGGGATGAACTCGAAGGGCTGCTCCCACTTGATGACGAAGTATTCGGTGCCGAAGTTGCCGCCGCCCGACGGGAGCGCTTGGCGGGGACCCGAGACGTAGATCGAGCCGTTGGCGTCGATGTCAAGGCCGATGGGATCGACGGTCTGAGCGGTCTCAGCAGCGTTGAACTTCGGGGTGTGGGTGGTGGCCCAGACCTGCTGGGCACCCGCGCCGCCGTTCATGTCCTGCGGCTTGAACTTGCGGAGGTCGACGCCGCCGCTGCCGAAGAACCCCGCGACGTACGGGTTGCCCAGCCGGTCGAGCGCGACGCGCTTGGCGAAGCCGGTGGTGCCGTACTGCTCCGACCATTCGAGCGTGCCCGAGGCGTTGTACTTCCGCACCATGGAGGTGCTGGGCGCGTTTCCCAAGCCGCAGACGTAAACGTTCCCGCTGTCGTCCACCGCGATGTCCTGCGGGTTGCCCAGGGTTTCGGTGGCGGTCCACAGCACGGCGCCCGTCTTGCGGTCAAACTTGCGGGTGATCCAGCCCTGGCTGTCGTCGTCGAGCGACGTGACGTAGGGGTTCCCGTCAAAGTCGAGTTCAAAGGCTTGGGTGAAGCTCCCGTCGGTGCCGATGTAGGTCCAGTCTTGCGAGCCGTCGACTGGGTTGAACTTGGTGAGGCACGTTTGCGTGGCGTTATAGCCGGCGACGAAGACCTCGCCGTAGCGGTTGACCTTGACCGGGTCGTGAAGAGTTGGTGAGCCGCCGCCGCCCCAGGGCATGGCGACGATCCAGTCGCGGGTCTTGGCGGCATCGGGCCGATGGCGTGCGAGCCACCCGCCGCTGAACTGACCGCCGCCGCGCCCGCAGACATAGAGGTAGTCCTCGATGGGATCGATGACGACGCCGTCGGCCCGCGCGTTGCCCCCGGCGGGGAAGTTCACGACGCTGCCGACCTGATCGCCGTTTGATCCGGCAAACTCCGCGAGCAGGTACCTGCCGGTGTTCGGCCCGGGGCCAATGATCTTGCCACAGACATAGGCGTTGCCATAGAGGCTTGTGGCGACAGCCCAAATTTCCGGCTGATCCGAGCCGACGAGTGCGAACTCTCTCTGCCAGTTCTGGACGGCGGCTTGGCCCGCCACCCTCGTGCCGCTGACCTCGGCCACCAGAAGTCCCTCAGTGGGGACGAATCGATCACCCACGACCACGAGGTCGCCCTCGACGTTCAGGATCGCGTCTCTGGATTCGCGGTTGGAACCTGAGACGACCGCCGGGGTGAAGGTCCAGGCATAGGTGACGAGCGCAACGCCGCGCTCGTCGATCTGGTCATCGGCGACGAGGTACGGGGCCAGCGCGTTCTTGGCAGACCGGTCCAGGTGCTCCCACTTCACCGCGTCGCGGAGCTGCTGCCTCCACCGCGCGGCCGCGCGCACCTGAGCGCCGTGGCTGTCTGAACTCTCATGAACGGGGGTCGAGACGCTCCGATCATCGCTGATCTGCATCGGCGTGCCCTTGCCGAACTTATCGCCGGCACGCCGGATGTCTTCCTGCACCTGGCGGGCCTTCAGCGGGTCAACCGGCCCGGTGATGGTGCGGGACGAAACCGGGGCCATCCGAGCCGCAGGCGCGCCTGCGTCGGGCGCCGCGGCGGCCGCCTTCACGCTCTGCGAGGTTGTCTTGGTGGAGGCGCTCGCTTTGCTGGCGGTTTCGCGATTGGGTGCCGAGGCCGCCGCAGCGGAGGCCAGCAGCGCGAGGGCGGTCAGGTGTATGGCGTTGGTCTTGGAAATCATTTGGGGTCGTCTCCGGTGATGGGAGCGGGGGCGGGAGTCGGGAGTCGGGAGTGGGGAGTCGGGGGAGGGGGTAAGAGTCGGTGGGGCAGGCTTCCAGCCTGCCATCCAAAGAGGCGGGCAGGCTGGAAG
>JBJXFG010000026.1:0-29742 GCA_046154665.1 Phycisphaerales bacterium
TTCCAACACGAACTGATGACGCTCCGGACGAGCAACCCGCGGCACACTGTTCATGCCTCAACATCCGCGCCAGATCGAACCCCGGTTCCCGCGATTCTGGGATTCATTCACAGGCTCGGAACGGGCGGGCGGGCTGCCTGTTGCAGCAACGCTCGCCCGTTGCACGGGCGAGGATGAACCACCGGCTCTTTCCAGACGCTGCGCGTCTGGCAACCATCAGGCACCCGCGTCGCGGGTGAAGATGCGGTGACGCGGGTCCTTGCACAGAAGTCTCTTGGTGTCGAGCGGCTTGGAACGGCCCTTTTGGGTCAGCGCTGCTTCAGATGCACTGACGCTCAGAAGCGCCCCGCTCAGTCCCCGTCCGCGTCCTCGTGCTCGCCGATCGTCTTCTCGAAGATGATCAGGTTGCTCATCCGGTCCTGGTCCCAGCGCAGGCCCATGATGTCGTAGCCGTCGGCGATGCCGAAGTGCAGGAACGGGCGAATCCGGTTGTCGCACTCGAAGCGCAGCGTGCGGTAGCCCTCGATCCGCGCCCAGTCTTCCGCCGCGTGCATGAGCTGCGTGGCGATCCCGCCTCGCCTCAACTGCGGCGCCACACCCACCAGCCACGAGAAATGCACGCTCGGCTTGAGTTCCATCCCGGCGTAAAAACCAACCGCGTCGTTGCCCACGCGGGCCACCTGGATCAGCACGTTGTGACGGCCGCGCAGACGCTTGCGGATCCACTCCGGGTCGCGCTCCGGTCGGAAAATCTGGTTGTACAGATGACCGATCAGGTCGAGGTCGGCGGGGTTGATGCGATCAATGATCGTGTCGGGCATGGTCTTCCCCACAGGCTCGCGGAGCGCCGAGGCTTGGGACGCCCCACCCTCAGAGGCGGAAGGGGCGGGTCCGTCGCGTATCGGCGATGGGGCCGCGGGCCCAACAGAAGCGGGGTGTCTCGGTCCCGCCTTCCCCCTGCCCAAACAGGGGGCCTTTTTCCCTGCGCTCGCTCCGAGTTTCGCAGCGGCGCGATGCTCCATCCCAAAACCCGGGTCCTCCGTGAATCATCAGAAAGGTCCGACTGCTCGGACCTCGAATCCTCAAGTGATTCGTCTTCGGCCCGCGTCGGTTGCATCATTCCACAGATTGGGGTCAGACGCGAGCCAAGCCGTGTTTCAATCGGGTCAATTCCGGTTGAAACGACGCCCCGAGTTTGGGCAGTGTCCGAGAAACGCCGCAAGCGCACCAATCTCCCCCGCGCCGGTCGGGAGAAATCTGGTGGGTCCGCTTGGGAAACCAATCCGGCCGCGCCGAAGCGGAGCCGTCCGTTCGAGCGGGCGGTTCGACCGAATGATTCGTTCATCATCTCGTGAACGTCGCAAGACACGCGGCTCGGAGAGCCGCGCCACCGGGGAGCCTCACGCGCGGGACAAGTAAGACCCGTCGGCGGTCGAAATCTTGATCCGCTCGCCCTCGTTGATGAACGCCGGCACGCGCGTCTTGAGGCCGGTGTCCATTGTGGCCTCCTTCAACTGGTTCGTCGCTGTGGCGTTCTTCACCCCCGGCTGCGTCTCGGTCACGGTGAGTTCGACCGAGGCGGGCAGCTCGATCATCAGCGGCTTGCCCTCGTGCAGCAGCACGATGGTCTGGGCGTTGGGGGCGAGGAACTGCATGGATTCGCCGCACACGCTCTCGGGGATGTTCATCTGCTCGAAGGTGGCGGTGTCCATAAAGACGAAGAAGTCGCCGTCCTGATAGAGGTACTCCATCGCGGTGCGGTCGACGGTGGTGACGTCGATTTCGTCGTCGGAGGCGAGGCGCTTCTCGATGTAGGCCCCGTTCATCACGTCGCGCAGCTTCACCTGGATGAACGCCCGCAGGTTGCCCGGCGTGCGGTGCTCGAACTTGGTGATCACAAACAGCTTGCCGTCCATGCGGCAGGCGTATCCGGGTCGGAGAGCGGTGGCTTTCATCGCGGGAACCTCGTTCTTGCAGGGTCAGGGCGGGGGCCGGAGCGCGGAGATCGGCGGACAATCCCCGTCTCTTTTTGGGGGGAAGATCGTAGACGCGGAAACAGACCCGGACAAGGCAATCCGGCGGACCGGAATCCCGCGCCGGTTGTCGCCGAATCGACTCCATTGCTCGCCCCCCCGACTCCCGACGCACGACTCCCGACTCTCCACACCCCAACTCCCGCCTTTCCGGGGCTCACACCCCCCGCACCCGCACCTGATTATCAATCACCCCGCTGATCCGCACCTTCGTCCCCGCATCGATCGGACCGCCCTCGGCCAGCACCTCGATCCGCTGGCCCTCGATCTCCGCCATGCCCACCGGCCTCAGCGGCGTCACCGCCACGCCGGTGGCCCCGATGATCGCCTTGGTCGCCTCGGCCTCGCGCATCGTTTCGATGGCGCGGCGCTGCACCTCGTCTTCGCCCTCACCCAGAATGAGCGCGCGGCCCATCGGGGTGTGCGGCATGATCTTGATCGCGAAGTTGAAGGCGATCGGCGTCGCCGTCAGCACGAAGAGGGTGGCGCTGACGCCCCACCAGGTTCCGGCGCGCCAGAAGGCGACGCACGCCGCGATCGCCGCCACCGCCGCCACCACGCCCAGCAGCCCGCCGCTGGGAATGAACAGCTCGACGACGAACAGCAGCACGGCGGCGGCGAGAAGTCCGAATCCCCACAGCAGAAGCGGTTCCATCAGGCGTTGCCCTCCGTGCGATCGCCGGAGCCGCCGGCGGCGTTGTCAGGGGCGGCCTCCACCCCGATGCGGAACGACGTGCTGACCACGCGGACCCTTGTGCCTTTCTCGATGTAGCCAAACTCGGCGACGACGTCGATGAGTTTCCCGTCGAACTCCGCCGTCCCGCTGGGACGCAGCGACGTCGTCGCCATCCCGAACTGTCCGATCTTCACCGGCGCATCCGAAGGTGCCTCGGCGGCCATCGCGGCCAGCAGGCCCTCGCCGTCGTCCGACGGGCGCGGGCTCATCAGCACCATCCGCCCGGCGATCGGGAAACTCCGCGTGTACTTGCTGAACAGGAACATCCCCACCCCCGCCGCGAAAAACGCCAGGAGCACCACGCTCACCGCCCACGAAAGATCGCTGCCGCCCCTGCCCGAGCCGGGGAACAGCTCGCCCGCTTCGGCGAACGTGCCCACCAGCCCGCCCAGCAGTAGCAGCAATCCCAGGATTCCCGGCACGCCGAACCCGGGCAGAATGAATAGTTCCAGCAGGATCAAAACCAGACCGAACAGGATCGCCGCCAGCGCCCACCAAGAGGAAGCGCCGATGAGCAGCGACGGCGCCAGCAGCCCAAGCAGCGCCCCCAGCGCCACGATGCTGGGGATGGTCGCGCCGGGCATCGAGAGCTCGAGGAACAGCGCGATCAGGAAGACCACGATGAGCACGCCGCGGTACAGCAGGCCGATAGGGCCGCCGACGTCGAGGAACGACGCGAAGTCCTCCGACCACGACTGGTCGAGCCTCCGCAGGTTCGTCGCACCGGTGAACTGCTTGATCTCATCGTCGGTCGAGATCGTCCGCACCGCCAGGCCGAAGTCCTTGATCGTCTGTTCCTTGATCGTCAGCAGCGTCTTCCCATCGGTGGCGTAGCCCAGCGCGCGGTAGTGAGACTTGTCTTCCTTCGCGAAGTCGGGCCGCTTGCTCACCTGCGTCAGGCCGGTCACTTCGCTGTTGAGTTCGTTGATGACGGCGTTGCTGATGCTCGGGCTGGCCGGCTTGAACGCCGTCCCTTCGTCCGTCGGTGCTTCGAGGGGCTGGTCCTGCCTCGCCTCGTCCTCGACCGAACCGACCGGGTCGGCCTTCTGGGCGTCGCCGAGCGAGGGCACCACCGGGTTGCCGCGATCGGGTGATTCGCCGAAGAGGCGGCGGTACTCCTCTTTGGTCACGAAGTGCCGCCGACCGTTGCGGGTGTCCTCGACCATCCAAAGCTCGGCGTCGAGCGTGACAAACGCCTGCACCAGCTTCTCGTCATAGCCGTTGAGCCGCGCCGAATCGACGATCTCGACCAGCACCGGCGAGAGCGCCTTGGCCCGCTCGGTGCGCGTCAGCCCCTGCAGCCATCCCAGCCCCAGCGGCCCCGGGGCGATCGGGGCCGCGTCGCCCATGGTCGCCCCCGGCGCGACGACGATCTCTTTGCACGCCAGCGCGATGATGGCCCCGCCGGAGTACGCATCGGGCCTGATCCACGCGATGGTGTGCTTGCCGCAGCCCTTGAGGGCCTTGCAGATCTCGATGACCGCCGTGACCTCGCCGCCCGGGGTGTTGAGTTCGACGACAATCGCATCGGCCCCGGCGGCGAGCGCTGCATCCAGCCGACGCTTGAAGCTCAGACTGGTGATGCCGTTGATCGCCCCCTCGATGGTGATCACCGCGAGGTTCTGCGCCTGGCGGAACGCGGGGATCGGCGCGGCGGCGGAAAGGCTCGTCGCCGCGGTGGGTGTCGTGGCGGCGGCGGTGGAGGGGGCAGCGGAGGGCGAAGCCGTCCCGCTGGTCGCCTCAACGCCCCGGCCGGTCTGCGGCAGGGCCAACAGCATCGCCAGCGCAAGCAGCGCGATCCCCCGGCGCAGCCACGCCGACGCGAACACCCGCAGCATCTCGACCCCGAAGTTCTTCATCGTTGGATAGTAGATCGGCAGACGGGGCCCGCCGGTTTCAGTCGAAGCAAGCGGGTCGCATGCTCGCGGGCTCTCAATCCCTGGTTCGAACCCGCTAGACTCCGCCGATGCCCTCGGCCCACGTCGATTCCCTTTCCTCCAGACCGATTTCGACTGCCCAGCCCAACCCCCTGGTTCCCCCCGGCCCCGCCCCCGCATCCGCCGCTTCCGCACCGCTCTCGCCGCAGGCCGAGTTTGCGTGGCTGCGCTGGCTTGCTGGCCGGTTCATCGTCCTCGACGGGCCCGACGGGTCCGGCAAGTCCACCCAGTTCAAGCGCCTCTGCGAACTCGCCCGCGCCGCGGGACAGCCCGTTTGCGATGTCCGCGAGCCCGGCGGAACCGAGGTCGGCGAACGCGTCCGCGCCATCCTCCTCGACCCCGTCCACGACGAGATGACCGTCCGCTGCGAGATGCTCCTCTACATGGCCAGCCGCGCCCAGTTGTGCCACCAGCGCATCGCCCCGGCCATCGCCCGAGGCGAGCTCGTCCTGGCCGACCGCTTCATCTCCAGCACCCTTGCCTATCAGGGTGCCGCCGGGGGGCTGCCGCGCGAGGAGATCGTCGCCGTGGGAAAAGCCGCGTGCGCCGGCGTCGAGCCCGATCTGGTCGTCATTTTCGATGTCGATGAGAAGACCGCCGCCCAGCGGTTGGCGGGTGCCCCCGCGAAATCCTCGCGGCGGCGCGGAGCTCCCACGCCCGGGGGCGGCCTTGCGTCGTCACTCTTCGCCGACCGCATGGAGCGCAAGGGCGACGACTTCCGCGCCCGCGTCCGCGAGGGCTACCTCTCGCAGGTCCGCGAGTGGCCGGATCGCTACGCCCTGATCGACGGCGGACGAGAGGCCGACCAGGTCAGCCAGGAACTCCTGGCCACGCTGCAACGCCGCCTGGCGCGGCCCAGCTAGCCAGCGCGGGCGCGTACCGAACGAAATCCAATCAGTGGCGACTCGCCTCAAATCGGTTTGTCTTGAACGCGCGAATTCAGCCTGAGATGGCTGGAATTCCCGCATTTTCGGTTGCTCAGAGCCAACCCTGTGCTATATTGATGAAGAAGCGCGGACGCACAGCCGCGCTTCTCGTGGCGATTGTCCTTTTCCGTCTCCCCGCACAGGAGTCAGACATGATTTCGCGTTTCTCTTGCAGCGCCGTTGCGCTCGCGCTCTGCGCTGGCGTGTCATCAGCCGGCCTCATCTCCGAGACCGAGCCCAACAGCACCCCCCTCACCGCCAATGACCTCCCGAACTTCGTTGCCCCCGGCGGCAGCGTTGCGGTCGACGGCGTCATCACCCCCGGGATCCCCGACCTCCGCGGCTCCAGCCCGGGAGATGTCGACTGGTTCCGACTCGTTCTCACTGGCGAGTCCTTCGTCGGCATCTCCGTCTTTGACCTCAACCCCAACGACGGCGACAAGCGCGGTGGCGAACCCTCGGAGCCCGAGCGCGACGGCGCCCTTCAGGTTCTCAACTCCGATTTCCAGGTCATCGCGTTCGACGATGACTCGATCGGCCTCATGCCGGCGCTTGGGGCGCTCTTTGAAGCCGGCACCTACTACATTGGCGTCTCGACCTTCGACGACCTCGACTTCCCGGACGACGCCCGTGGCTTCGACGTCATGCCCACCGTCTTCGACGGTTTCATCGGCGATCCCGACGACCTGCGGCCCAGCCTCGACACCTACGAGTACAAAATGGTCATCGGCGTGAACATCGTCCCAACCCCCGGCGCTGCGTCGCTGGCGGGGCTGGCCGCTCTGATGGCGTTCCGGCGTCGTCGCTGAGCGGGTTGGTCTGAGGCTCATTGGTTCAAACACTGAAGCACACCGGCGTCGTCCCCAGATGGGCGACGCCGGTTGTCTTTTCGGAAGACGCTGTGCGCGATGCGCCGTGCGCTCTGCGCCAGACAGCCAATGTGAGATCGCGTCCGCTTCTGGCGCACCGCGCATAGCGCACCGCGCACACCGATCCGTCACATCGGCTTGCCATCAATCGTGAGGTCGTACACGCTCAGCAGCTTCTCTTTGTCGAAGATCATCTCCTGGCGCGACAGCCCCACCACGTCGTACTCCGGCGTCAGCTCGATCGCGTCCACCGGGCACGCTTCTTCGCACATGCCGCAGAAGATGCAGCGCAGCTCGTCGATCTCGAACTTGACGGGGTACTTCTCGCGGTCGTCCCACGGGGCCTCGCCGGCGACGATGTGGATGCACCGGGCCGGGCACAGCGTCGGGCACATCATGCACGCGACGCACTTCACGCGCCCCTGCTCGTCGCGGTTCAGGCGATGCACGGCCCGGAAGTTGGACTTCTCCATCCCGCCGTCGAGCACCGGCATGTTCTCGCGGCGCTCTTCGGGGTATTGCATCGTGAGGCTGGTCTTCGAGGCGCCGATGACGGGGATCTTGGACTGCCCGAACGACGTGAAGAAGTGGCGCATGGTCGTCCCGAAGCCGCGGAGGACTTCCGGGACGTAGACGCTCTCCAGCGCGTTCAACTGGGGGCGGGTGAGGGTGACGACATCCGTGGGGGCGATGGCCATGGCGGAGAGAGGATATCGGGGTGGGGGGAGGAAAGCCGCCGGCGGTGGGGCAGCGGCTGGCGGGCGGTGCGAACCGAGGCGGGCGACGCTACTTCCCGCCCTCCCGAGCCTTCGTCGCCTCTTCGATCAGTTGCCGCTCACGCTCCCCGGCGGGCAGGCTGATGGCCCCGTCGGCGGGCAGCGTCGAGCGCGCCGGGTTCAGGTCCATCTCGTTAAGGCTCCGCGCCGACTCAGGCATCGCCAGACCCGCCTGAATCTTGACGCGCTGGCCTTCGAGCCGTTCGAGCCACCTCTCATCCTTCTCGAGCAGCAGCGCGCGGCGGATGTTGTCCAGCGTCTCGGGCGTGGTCTCGCGGAGCATGATGTCGCACTCGACCGCCCCGCGCAGGGCGGGTAGGTAGTACGCGTCGCGCTCGAGCGCGGCCTTGAAGTAACGCCGGGCGTCGGCCGGGTAATGGCGCTGCAGCCACAAGAGGCCTCGGTTGAACAGCGGGCGCGGGTCGGTGCGGCTCTGCTCGGCGGCGCGGGCGAAGGCGGTCTCGGCGTCGAGGTATTCGCCGCGGGCCATCAGCGTCACCCCGAGGTTGTTCCACGCCGCGGGGAAGTCGTCGTAGCGGTTGAGGGCGTCGACGTAGCGCCGCGAGGACTTCTCGGGGTCGCTGATGCGTGAGGCCTCATACGCCACGGCGTGGGCCTCGGAGATGCGGACGGCGTCGGCTTGGGTGACGTTGGTCCGCGGGGCTCCCCTGGCGCAGCCGCCCAGGCCCGCGGCAAGGCACGCGGCCAAGCATGCCCCCCCTGCGACAAACGCCGCGGACCACGCCGCCGACCAACGGCCGGACACATTCACACGCTTGCAGGTCGTCATGGGATCTTGCGCTCGTAGGTGTTGAATCGGATGGAGCCCTGCCATCCCTGGCCCGCCGGGTTGAGGTTCAAGGATGAGACAAAGGTGGACCCCAGGAACTTGTCGGACTCGACCGCGGCCAGCCAGCCGAAGACCTTTTCGAGGGGCTGATCGGCGATGGTGGCCTCGACAGATCGCAGCTGCAGGACGGCGGCGACCTGGGCCGAGAAAATCGTCCCGTCGGCGGGCCGCCCGATGGTGACGCCCGGGATGGGCTGGTTTTCCGCGAGCTGCCACACGCGCCGCGCCGCCTTTTCGATGTCCGTCCCGAGTGCCGCCTGCTTGGGGAACATCGTGCCCAGGTCGGGGGTCTTGGCTTTCTCCGCGGCGTGTTCACCGATCAGCCGCTCGACGGTCGCCGCGTCAGCCTGGGCCAGCGTGAGCGACGACCGCGCCGCCGACCAGCCCCGGAACGCCGCCAGCGCGTACAGCCCGAACCCCAGCGCCACCACGCAGCCGATCACCAGCAGCCCGGTGGGCCGGTTGGCGCGGTCGGTGGCGTTGGCCATCGCGCGCAACTGCGACTCGATGCTCGTGGGACGCGGACGCGTCGTGCCCTCGCTCATTTGCGCCACGCTCCGTTCAGGGAAAGCGTCGTGAAGTCGTTCGACTGGTCGCGCGGGGCGACCCACTCCATCAGCCCGCCTTCTTTCAGCGCCGTGATCAGGCGTTCGTTCGACTCACGATCGGTGACCGAGCACGTCAGACGCCCGCCGTCACCCGCGAGGGAAACCGACTTGATCTTCGCCCCCGGGAACTTCGCCAGCGTCTCGCTCACCCGCGCGAGCTCATCAAAGATCTTGGGTGGCGGCGTGGGGGCCGCGAACGGCGGTGCACCCCGCAACTTGGCCACCACCGCCTCAAGGTCCCACACCACGTTCGTGTTCGGCCCGACGTTCGGTAGCACGGTCTGGGCCCGCGTGATGATCTGCTCGCGCACCTGCAGCGACGATGCTCGGACATCATTGCCGGCCTTGGCGAGCCGGTAGCCAAGCCCGCCCAGCCCCAGCCCGAAGATGACAAGCGACGCCGCCGCCCAGCCGTAGCGCCAGCGCGTCGCGCGCGTGGGACGGGCCGCGAGCCTGACGAGCGAGCGCCGCGCCAGCGGGCGCCCGGCCTCGGCGGGGCGCTGTGCCAGCCGCGTGCAGGTCAGCCCGACCGGGTCGGCGTCGACATGGAGATCGATATTCGGCGCGTGGCCGCCCGATGCCCCCCCGCCCGACGCCCCCCCGCCGGAAGCAGACCCGCCCGAAGCACCGCCGCCCCCCGTGCCCCGCCGCCACGCCGGAGGGAGCAACTCGGCCACCGCCCCGGCCCGCGGCCCGACGATCACCACCCGATCGGCGGTGAATCCGAACTGCCCGCACCAGCTCAGCCAGTCGAGGCCGCAGCGCCGCACCGTGAGCGCGAGCGGGTCCGAGGGCACCGGCGTCGGAACGGCCGCGCCGCCCTCGTCGGTTGTCTGGGATGGTGTCGCGGGCGTCGAGATCGCCGCCGAGCCCCCGCACAGAAGGTCCGCGCCGCGGGCCATCGCCCAGACAATGCGCTCGGACTCGCACAGCAGGATCAGCGAGACTTCATTTCCACTCGCCCCCGCGCCGAACGCGCCCCACGCCTGTGCCGCCGCATGCCACAGGCTGCAGACATCGCCGGCGCGCACGCCGCGACCGTCGAGCGCGTCGAGCCAGAGCCGCGTCAGCGCGTCCGTCTGGCTGATGACCGCGACCGAGACCCCCTCGCTCTCCGCCGCGGCGGGCCCGACGTCGGCATCGCGCTTCTTCTTCTGGGGCTTTGCGGGCGGGTCGATCAGCGGTTCGAGGCCCGAGACCGGCGCGAGATCGCCCCAATCTTGCGAGCTCGACCGCACGCTCGCGGCCAGCACCGGCCGGGCCGTGCTGGGGGTGCGGACCATCGAACACACGCTCTCATCAACATCGATCACGACACGGTCAAGTCGGCGTCGGCCGGGGCCCGAGGCGCACCACCCCGCCGCCGCGCGCACGCGCTCGAGCAGCGGGCGGATGTTGTCGCGCTCGTTCTCGGGGATGGGCGTGGCGGTCCACGACGCCGCGGTGCCGCCAGCGGCCCCACCACCCCCGCCGGGGCCGAAGCGCCGCAGGTGCGAGAGATCGGAGCGGACGATGCAGACGGACTGGGCCATGGGGGCGAGGAAGGGGAGGGGAGTCGGGAGTGGGGAGTGGGGAGTCGGGGGAGAAGGCCGGCAAGAACCTTGCGTGGAGTCGGCTTGCTTACTTGCTTGGTGCCGACCCCGGGGGATAGGTGGGCGGTTGCGGCTGTGGCGGAGCCCCTGGGGTCGGGGGCACTTTGTAAACCGGCTGCGGCGTCGCGCCCGGGCTGGTGGGGAACGCCGTTCCAGGAGGAGCGACCGGCCGAGGCTTGCCGCTGCCGGGCATCGGCGGCTGCACGATCCCGCGCCCGCCGCCGGTCGTCAGTCCGGGCGTGCTGTTCATCCCCGGTATCCCCCCCGGTCCTCCCCCGGGCATCGTCTCCGGACCGCGCGAAAACGCCGGCGTCACCGTCGCCGGCGTCGGCTTTTTCCGCTGCACCGTGCTGATCCGCTCCTTGCCGTTGGGCCGTGATCCGTCCGAGACGTGCTCGACTTCGAGCTGCTCGGCCTCGATTGACTTGACCCGCAGCGTGGCTCCGGGGAACGATGGATCGCTCACGACCTCGCCCGCCGAAACGAAGCGCTGCGCGTTGTTGACCACCACGATCGCGGCGCGGAGCTTCGCGGTCTCGACCAGCCCGACATACTCCCACGAGAGCATCGACTCAGGCACCGCGGCGGGCTGGTCCGGCTGCGTCGCCAGCGCGGGGTCCGGGCCCTTCCACGGCTCGCGGAGCCCTTCGAGTTTCGCCGCCAGTTCCGGCCAGCGCGTCTCCTTCGGGGGCGGGACATACGCGGGCTTGGTGGGGATCGGCGCGGCGGGCGCCTGCGGCGAGGCGTCGGGCGTCAGCACCCGGCCGGGGATCAACCACACGCCGCCCGCGAACAGCGCCGCCGAGCCCGCCAGCAAGGGGCCGATGAGCCGGGTTGTCGCGGGTGTGGCCATGGTCGTTCGTGAGAGTGCGATGCGGTTCAGGACGGGCTGAGGAGCGCGGGGTCCAGTGTACGTTCGCCGAGGGGCGTGTGTGCGATGCGCGATGCCTGACTTCCGCGATGGCGGGAGTCTCGGCCGTGCCACTGCTGGCTCTGCCCCGGAGGGGCGGAGACAGCAGTGCGGAACTCCTGAGGTTGCCGCCCTTCGGCACTGATGTGGGTCCGAGGACGGCCCCCCATCAGTGGCACATCGCTGGGTGCCTCGACGACGTGGGCCGCTCCGCCCACGTCTCCCCTGAGAACGCTACCGCGTACTCCTTCTTGAACCGCCGTCCCGCCCGCCGGTCGCACCTCCGCTGTTGTCCAACCCCACCCACTCCTGGTCGTCGTTCCCCGGCCCGGCGGGCTCAAACCGCATCGAGCGGAAGATCGGCATCATGTTCCCCGTCAGGTCCGCGAGCATCGAATAGCGCCGCACCTCGCGCCCGTCGTCGACGCGGATCTTGAGCCGGAAGTAGTTGGGCGTGAACGTCAGCACCCGCGTCAGCTCGGCGCTCTTGTCGCTCATTCCAACCGCGCCCAACGACGTGCTGAACCGCGCCGCGTCCATGCTCTGTTCGGCCTGCATCGCGCGCAGAATCTCGAACAAATCCCCGTCCCCGTCCGACAGCGCCCGCAGCACCTCGTCCGGCGCGCCGCCCAGACTGATCTGCGGCGGGCCGCTGGAACGCACGAGGTCGGGCCGGTCCGGCGGCAGCCGCGCGACGAGATCGTTCAGCGCGAACACCAACTGCGGGTCGCTCACCCCCGCGTGCGGCAGCAGCACCGCCCCTTGCGCGTCCGTGGCCCGTGCCGACACGATCAACTCGCCCGGCAGCGCCGCGTCGTAGAACGTCGCGCCCGTCTTTGCCGCGGCGAAAAGTTCTTCACGCCGGCCCGGGCGCTGCAGCCATTCGACCAGCAGGTCGCGCATCCCCAGCATCTCGTGGTGCCGCTGATAGTCGCGCGCCCGTTCCTGCGCGATGCTCGCCTGGGCCCCGGCCCGTTCGATGGCGACCATCACCATGATCATCCCGATCACCATGACGACCAGCACGATGAGGAACACATAACCGCGCCGCGCCGACGAGGCGGCCTGAGGTGGAACGAGCGGCGCACGATCGCTGTCGGTCCTCCGCATCATCGGGGCACCTGCCCGCTGCCACGCAGCGCGTCGAGCCCCTCGGCTTCATCAAACGCCCCCGTCGATTCAGCCTCGTTCGCGCCCTCCGCGGGCTTGTCGTCCACATCGATCACCGGCGTGATCGGGCGCGGCACCTCGAACATCCAGTCCGCCGTCGCACCCGACATCATCGCGATCCGGAGCCGGAACGCCCGCGGGAAATCCGAGTCGTACCACGCCGCCGCGGTCTCGGCCCACGGCGTGGCCTCGTTCTGGTGTGCCTTCCGCGGCAGCACGCTCCATTCCCACCCCGACACACGCCGCGCCAGCGTCACCGGCTCGCCCGGCGGCTCGATCGGCCGCCACTGGATCCTCCAGCCTTGCTCGTCGAAGTCCGCCGAGCGAACGCCTTCGATCACGCCGCGCACCAGATTCCCCGCCATGGCGAGCCTTCGCTCCTCCGGGTCCGCGCTCCATCGCGGGGCCACCGGCGCATCGGTCAGCAGCGCCTCGACCACCGGCAAGGCGCCGCCGCTGCCCGAGCCCTCGAGTCGAAGCTCGAAGCGCGGGGGGATGTGCTTGCGTTCGTCGCCGCGTTCCGCCGATCGTTGCCGCATCGTGTTGCGGGCCTCTTCGAGCGCCTGCGAGCGCAGGCTCTCGGGCGTGAAGGGTTGGCCGGAACGCTCCATCGCCACGCGGATGCGCGATTCGGCTTCCTGCACGTCGGTCTCGGAGGGAACGCCCTCGAGCGCCCCGGGCGCGCTGGGCTGTTTGCACGTCATGCTGCGCGACAGCGACCGCACCGCCCGCTGGAGTGTCTGCAACTCGGCCTCATCGGCGAACCGCTTCTGCCCCAGCGCGTCGGAGCGGTACACCGTCACCAGCAGCCCGAACGCCGCGAGGCTCACGATCGTCGCGAGCGCCAGGGCGAGCATGAGCTCGACGGCGGTGAAGCCGCGGGCACGCGCTCCCGAACAACGAGCCCCGAGCGTGAGCGAGTGGGTTGGACCGCTCGGAATCGTCGGCGCGAGCGGGCCACCTGGCGCGCCGCGTCCGGGTTTCCACGCTGAGATGGCCCAGAACGTGCTCATGTGGAATGCCCGCCTCACCGCGAAGGGCTCGCGCCCAGCCCCGAGGAATCCAGCATCTGGGCCGCACGGCGCAGCGTCTCGCGGATCACGTCCTCTTCATCGACCGCCCCGAACCACGAATAGAACCGGACGAGTTCCGCCGCGGCGATCTTGCTTGCCGGGCCGGTGTTGTCGTCGTCGGGGTACACGCGAACCACGAGCCGGTTGAGCTGCTTGATCGCGTCGTCGCCGCCCAAGCTCGCCATGCTGCTCGAGCTATAGCTCACCCGCGACCCGCGCGACGCCGGCCTCTCGGCAACCGACTCCTTGCTGAGCACCACCTCTTCGTCCAGCGTAAACGCGTAGTACCGCCCGGCGATCTCCGCCCGCTTCACCTGACCCGTGAACATGCCGGGGTCTTCGATGTGCTGAAGGATGACGCGGTGCGCGATCTCGTGCGCATCCATCCGGGCCCGGTCGCGGGCTCCGAGCGTGGTGACGAACGACGACCCGCCCAGCAGCGCCGCCGCGGCGATCGTCAGCGTGGTCAGCGCGATAACGACCTCGATGAGCGTGAGGCCGGCACTCTCTCGTCGCCCGAACCACGAGCCCGGAGCGTGAGCGACGGGTCTGAATGAACTTCCGATAGCGCGGGTCAGACAGACCCACTCGCTGACGCTCGGGGCTCGTTCAAGCCCGCGTCGCTTCCACCGCAGGTTGGCAACGCCGCGTTCGCGCATCACTGCTCCGGGAACTGAACGATGTCGTCCGGCGTGTTCGGTTGCTTGTCCGCGCCCAAACTCACCAGCGCATAAGGCTGGTTGTTCGGCCCGGGCGAGTAGTACTGAAACTCGACGTCCCAGGCATCTTTCGCGGCCCCCTGCAGCAGCAGCCCTGCCTGGATCAGCACGGGCAATCCGCCGCCTTGCGAGGCATTCGGCGGGTACGCGTTGTACGTCCCCATATAGGTGTTCAGCGCCGTCTTGATCTGTGTCATTTTGCTGATCGTCGCGGTCTTCTTGGCGTTATCGACCTGCCCGCGGAAGTTGTACACCGCCACCCCCGCCAGCACCGCGATGATCACCAGCACGATCATCAGCTCAACCAGCGTGAACCCGCCGCGGCCGTCCGCGGCCCGCAAAGCCCGAGATTTTTCATGGCTGTTCATGGCGTGAATCCTCATGTCGTCATCGTAGGCCGAAAGCAACGAACCCGAAGCGCGAGCGAGGGGCGGAGCGGGGGCGGCTTGCGGCTTGCGGCTTGGGGCTTGAGGCTTGAGGCTTGGGTCTTGCGGCTTGGGGCTTGGGGCTTGGGGCTGAATGCGATCGAAGCCCGTTACCCCATCCCAAGTTTCCACCGCCCACTGCCACTGCCCACTGCCCACTGCCCACTGCCCTTCTCTTACCCCCACCCTCACTGCTGGTTGCCCGTAAACGAAATCAGCGGGATCGCGATGGCGATGATCAGCGGCCCGAGAACCGCGAACATCGCCACGATCACCATCGGTTCCAGCAGCGCCAGCAGCCGACCCGACTGCTTGTCGACGTCCGCCGCCATGTCCTGGCTCAGCGTGTCAAACGCCGAATCAAGATCGCCCGCTCGTTCCGCCGCCACCAGCAGCCGTCGCGTGGCCAGCGGCAGGGCGCTCACCTTCTCAATCAGCACCCGCAGCACCCCGCCCTCGACCAGGTTCTTGCGCAGCAGATCGAGCTGCGTGCGAAGGTTCGCGTCGGTGATCACCGGCACCGCCGTCGCCAGCGCTTCCGACAGCGGCACGCCCGTGCGCGTCATCGCCGCCAGCACGCTGAAGAACCGCGTGAGCTCGACCGACAGCAGCAGGGGGGCCACGCCCGGCAGCATCGAGCCCAGCCGCTTGAGCCCCTGCACCACCAATCGCCGAACCAGAATCAGCACCACGACCACCGCCCCGACCATGATCATCAGCTGCCCGAAGTGAGCGTTCAGCCACACCCCCACCGAAAACACGATCTGCGAGAACCACGGCACGTTGGCCCCCAGCTGCGACATCTGCTCCGCGATCTTCGGCACCAAAAACACCATCAGCCCCGTGAACAGCACCAGCGCGATGAGGCTCACCACCGCCGGGTAGATCATCACCGTCAGCGCCTTGCCGGCGATCGCCAGCCGACGCCGCGCCGCCTGCGCCAGCCGCAGCCCCGCCCCGGCGAGATCACCCGTGCGCTCCGCCGATCGATACACCGCGATCGCCACCGGATCAAACACCCCGAGCTTCTCGCACGCCGACGAGAACGACGAGCCCGAGGCGACGGCCTCGCGCAGCTTGTCTACCGTCACCTTCGAGTTCGCGGAAACGACGCTCGAGGCGACCTCGAGCGCTTCGAACAAAGGCACGCCGCGCGACAGCAGCGTGTGCAACTGCTCGTTCATCAGCGCGTCGTCCTTGAGCGGGAACCGGGCCGTGGGCGCCGGTCCCAGCGGCAGCTTCCACGCCTTCATCAGCAGGAGCTGCTCACGCTTGAGGTCTTCGGTGAGCGCCCCGGCGTCCCCCGCCGCGCGCAAGCCGAACTGCGTGCCCCCGCTGGGGGTCATGGCTCGGAAGAGGTAGGACTGGGTCTGGGTGGGGGGCAAGGGGGCCTCTGGGAAAACAGCAAATCAGCAAATCAGCAAAGCAGCAAAGAAAGGCACAGTCGCCCGCGGCTGCTGCCGCTTTCCGCCATTCAGTTGTACCCTATTGAAGTTATGCATTGAGACTCTCGGATCAAGGCCACATGGGCTCGGTGGAGTTTCGCCGCTCCATCATTTGCTGATTTGTTGCTTTGCTGCTTTGCGGTTTGCGAAGCTACGCCAGCACCCGCCGCAGCTCCGTCTCCGTCGTCAGGTTCCGGGCCACCTTGTCACGGCCGTCGTCCCACATGGTCCGCATGCCCTCGCGCACCGCGAGTTCGCGGATCGCGATCGCGTCCGCCGTCGTCATCGTCAGCTTCCGCACCTCGTCGCTCACCGGCATGATCTCGTAGATCGCCAGCCGCCCCGAGAACCCGCCGCCGAAGCACCGCTCGCACCGCCCGATGATGCTCGGCGCATTGGCCAGCGGCGACTGACCCTTCCCCTGACACTGCGGGCACACTCTTCGAGTCAGACGCTGCGCCAGCACCGCCAGCAGCGACGACGCAATCAAGTAAGGCTCAATCCCGATGTCCTGCATGCGGCTGATGGCACTTGGCGCGTCGTTGGTGTGCAGCGTCGCCAGCACCAGGTGGCCCGTGAGCGAAGCCTGCACCGCCAGCTGCGCCGTCTCGGCGTCGCGGATTTCGCCCACCAGGATCACGTCCGGGTCCTGACGCAGCAGGCTCCGAAGCCCCGCCGCGAACGTCACACCCCGCTTCACGTTCACCTGCACCTGGGCAATACCTTCGAGGTGGTACTCCACCGGGTCCTCGATGGTCATCACGTTCCGCGAACCGCGGTCGATCTTCTCCATCGCGGCGTACAGCGTCGTCGTCTTGCCGCTGCCCGTCGGACCCGTCACCAGCACCATCCCGTTGGGCCGATCGGTCAACGAAACCAGCTGTTTCTGCATCTCCTGGGCCATGCCCAGATGGTCGAGCGACAGCTTCGTCTGGCTCTGGTCAAGCAACCGCAGCACCAGACGCTCGCCGTAGATCGTCGGCACGCACGACAAACGAATATCGATCTTCCGGCTCCCGATCCGCACCGTCGTCTGACCGTCCTGCGGCGAGTGCCGATTCGCGATGTCCAGCTCCGCCATCACCTTGATGCGGCTGGTGATCGCCGCCGCCAGGCTCAACGGCGGGCTGAACGCGTCCACCAGCATCCCGTCCACGCGGAAACGGATCACCAGCCGAGACTCGAGCGGCTGGATGTGGATATCGCTGGCGCGACGGCGCAGCGCCTCGAACAGGATCATGTTCACCAGCCGGATCACCGGCGTCTGCCGCGCCAGCTGCAGCAGGTCCGTCGCCTGCCCCAGGCTGCTCGCGGCGTTCTCGAGCTCGCGCTCGTCCAGCGGCAGGTCCTCGACGATCTCCGTCACCAGGTCCTGCTTCGCCTCATACCCGCGGTTGATGAGGTTGCCCACCGCCGCCCGCGGTGCCAGCACGACCTCCAGCGGCATGCCCACGAGCCGCTCGAGCATCGTGAACGCCGCCGGCTGCAGCGGCTGCGAAGTGGCCACCGTCATCACGTGCCCGTCGGAGCGCAGGGCGGCCACCTGATGCCGACGCGCCGCCGCCGGCGGAACCACCGCGTAGAACCGCTCGGCCGACTCGTGCGCCCGAGGCTCGACCTCAAACAACAGACCGTACTGCCGCGCCACGCTCTCCAGACCCGCATGCTCGTCCGTTGCGGTCGTGCTCAGCAGCACGTCCCACGGGTCCTCGGCGGCGCCGGGCGTTTGCGCAAACCGCGCCAGCTGATCAGCCCGCATCGGCATCAGCCCGAACAGCGCCGCCAGCCGTTCACCACGCTTGATCTCACCCAATCCTTCGAATCCGACGGGCATCGCCCCCGGCACGCCGGGCGATCCGTTCCCAGGGCGCGGCCCACCCGACCCTGAAGATGCGGGGCCGACGCCGGTCGAGTTGGGATCAGTCGAAGCCATGGGGTGGGGAAAGCTGCGGAAGAATCTGCGGGAAATCTAGCCCGCTCAGTGCTCCGTCCCACCCTCCGGCGGCACCGGTTCACCCTCCGGCATCGTCTCAGGCGCCAGCGAAGGCGCGGGCTCCGTCGTCGGCACCGGCACGGGCTCGGCCAGCGGGAAATCACGCCGCGGGCGATGCTTCGAATCAATCGCCCCCGGCGTCCGAATACTCTGGTCCAATCCCGGCAACGTCATCGTCCGCGGGCTGATCGAGATCGTCTCGGGCGACATCTTCGGCGTGATGCCCTCGATCCGCGCCTCTTTCATCGGGCCTTCCGTCAGGATCCGCAGGTCCGCCCCCGTCGGGTCGCTCAGCACCTTGGGCGTGATGAACACGAAGATCGTCGTCCGGTTCGTCACTTCCGAGATGCTCTTGAACAGCAGTCCGACCAGCGGGATATCGCCCAGGATCGGCACCTTGTTCTCGGTGTTCTGCTTCGCTTCAAACGTGAACCCGCCCACCACGATCGTCGAGTCCGACGGCACGGTGACCGAACTCTTGTAGACCTCCTGCTGCTTGGGCGGCTGCAGGTTCGAGTTCGACGACGCCGAGCGGTCGAAGTTCGAGAGCTCGATCTCGTAATCGAGCACGATGTCCCCGTTCTCGCTGATCGCCGGCTTGACCTTCAGCTTCGTGCCCGCCGACGCCGTCCCGCCCTGGCTGGTGACCGTCGGACTGCCCGCCGTCTGGCTGGTCGCGGCAAAGGGCTCCTCGCGCGTGCTCTCCTGCGTCGCTTCCTTGTTGTCGTTCACCAAAATCCGCGGCGTCGAGACGATCCGCGCGTCGCCCACCACCTGCAGCGCCTGGATCACGCCTTGTACGCTGTCTTGGTTCAGCAGCGCCGCCGTCACGCCCGAGACACCCTGCGCCGGCTGCGGAATGATGCGGGTCGCGTTGAATACCGTGTTCGCCGCCGGCGCGGTGATCCCGAAGCTCGAAAGGAACTGGAAGGCCTCGGCGTCGATCTGCAAGTCTGACCGGAAGGTGAAGGTATCGTCCAGTCGCATCGCGACGATCTTCGCCTCGACATACACCTGGCGCTGCCGAACGTCGAGCTTCTTGATGATCCGCGAAAACTCGCGGTGCAGCCGGTTCGGGGCCTTGATGATCACCTGGTTCCGCGACCCGTCGGCGACGATGATCACGTCGTTCTTCGTCGCCGTCAGCGAAGCCCCGTCCTCAGACCCCGAGCCACCGCTCGCCGCGCCGGACGGCTCGGCCGCCGGAGGCGTGACCAGCGGGCTCGACGTCCCGCGCCGCGTCGAGCTCCCGCTCCGCGGCAAGAAGTCCGACCGCGCCGTCTGGTCCGCGGGGTTCTCCAGTAGCTCGTTCAGGATCTCCGCCACGCCCTTTGACCCGTCCTCGCCGTCCCCGGATTCCGCCTTGGCATAGAACAGCTTGTACGCCCGGATCTCGACATCCTCATTGAGCGCCATCTCGGCAAACTCTTTCGCCAGCTTCGCCACCTCGGCGTGCTGGCGGTCGGTGCCGTAGTAAATCAGCGACCCGCGCTCGATATCCACCGAGAACCCGCTTCCCGGCAGATCGCTCTGGCTCGCGCCCTGCCCCCCGCCGCCGCCGAACTGATTGCCCCCGAACCCTCCGCCACCGGACCCACCGGCGAACCCGCTGCCGCCGATCCCCCCGCTGGAAATCTGCGTCACCGGGCCGAGCCCGATGCGTTCACCCGCGAGGGCCACGTCCGCCGTCACCGAGCCTGTGTCATACCGCCGCGCGATCAGTGTGTTGACGGTATCGATGACCGAGACGAGCTCGCGCACCTTCAGAGCCTCTTCATCGGTCCCGCGGAAGATCAGCGCGTTGCCCGGGTCGATGAACAGTCGAGAATCGAGGTGCGTCAGCGAACCGCCCACGCCGCCGCCGCCCTGATTGGGCACCTGGCCGCCGCCCGGGATGCCCCCGCCCCCGGCCTGCTGGGCCATCTTGCCGTTCAGAATCAGAATGCGGTTGAGCGCGAAGTCCGCCGACACATTCACCAGCGCCAGCCGGTGCAGCTTCTGTTTGGCCAGTTCCGCCTGGATGGTGTTCGCGAGCGATTCGACGGTGGCGAGCGAGCCACCCGGCCCGGTGACGATGAGCACGCCGATGTCGTCCACCGCTGTGATCCGCGGGCCGCCCCCCACGCCGCCCTGCCCGCCCATCGCCGCCTGGATCGCCTGCTGCATGATGCTCGGGCGCACCATCGGCGTCGGGATGATCCGCGTCGTCGGCAGCTCAACGCCCACCCCGTCCATCACGATCGGCACCTTCGCCGAACTCTTGATCGTGTAGAAACCAAGCGGGTCCTGGCTCAGAATGAAATCTTGATCTTCGATCAGCCGCGACAGCAGTTGCAGCAGCTCGCTCGCCTTGATCTTCACCGGCGCGCGGAACACCACGCGCCGACCGGCGAGGCCCTCATCGCCAATGATGTTGATGTTGAGCGACTTGCTCACGAAATCGACAAACGCCATCAGGTCGATCGGATCGGTGAAATCCAGGCTGATGAGGTCGTCGACGCCCACCAGAGCGCCCTGGTGCGGCGCGGCGGCGTTGGCCGGCGCGATCTCGGGTCCATTGGCCCCACCCGCGCCCTCTGGTGCCGGAACCCCTTCAAAGGGCTGCTCGCCCTGATCCGGCTGGTCGCCGTCCTGCCCGTCTTGCCCGCCGGGCATCACCGGCTGCGCGCGATTGACACCCGGCTGCAGAGGCACCGGTTGCCCGGGCTGACCCGCCCCCCCGGCACCACCCTGCATCGCCCTCTTCCGCTCCGCGTCGGCCAGCTCACGCCGCTGACGCATCATCTCATCCATCTTCGCCCGCTGCTCCTCGGCGGCCTTGCGCTGCGCCTCAAAATCAGGCTGAGACGCGGGGGGCTGAGCAGCGGGGGGCTGAGCAGCCGGCTCATCCTGTTTCGGCTGATCCTGCACCACCGGCGAACGGACCGCGGGACTCCCCCCCGAACTCGCCAGCATCCACGCCCCCATCGGCCACGCCGCCCCAGCCGACGCCGCCAGCAAAACGCACCCCGCTCCAACCCAAACCCGCCTCGAAAGCACACCGTGAGCCGCAAAGCGGTTCGTCACGCCCATCGGCGTCCTCAGGCTGTTCTCCGTTCGGTTGTTCATCGGGTCGGTTGCGGTTCGGGTCAATCGGCTCAGCCTTTGCTTCTACTTCTTTGATTCCACTTCCACTCACCAACAGTCAACGCGGCCCCTCCGAGGCGCGAGAGCGCCGCCTCAACCGCGACCGGCAGGATACCGGCCCCGAGCCGGACCCGCCTTCTCCACCTTCACCAGCCGGTGGGGCATCCCTTCCGCCGTAAGACAGGCGTCCCACCTGTCTCGCTGCAAAGCCGCGACCCACCACCCACCGACTCCCACTCACCCGCGCATAATCCGCCCATGCGGATCGTTAGCCTCGTCCCCTCCGCCACCGAGCTCGTCGCCTTGCTCACTGGGCCGGACGCCGCACCGCGCGGCAACGACAACCACCGACTCGTGGGGCGATCCCACGAGTGCGACTGGCCGACCCCGATGGTTCGAGATGTCCCCATCCTCACCGCCCCCAGAATCACCCCCGGCGCTCCCGCCGAGATCGATTCCCAGGTGCGTGCGGCACTCGCCGCCTCCGAGAGTCTCTACCGACTCGACACCACCCGGCTGCGAGAACTCCGCCCGGACATCGTCATCACCCAGAGCCTTTGTTCGGTCTGCTCAATCGACGCAACCGAAGTCGAAAGAGCCCTCGACGAAATCCACCCGCGCCCGCGGCTCGTCACCCTCAACCCAACGTCTTTCGAAGACCTCTTCGACGACATTCTCACCGTGGGCACAGCCCTCGACCGGGAACCCGCCGCCCGAGCAAGCATCGCCCGGCTCCGCGAACGCTTCTTCGCCGCGTCCGATCATGTGAGCCCCTGGGCCGCTCCGATCCCCACGCTGTTCCTCGAATGGACCGACCCGATGTTCGTCGCCGGGCACTGGACCGCCCAGCTCATCGAACGCGCCGGCGGCGAATCACCCCTCAACCCCACCACCCCCATGCCCGGCGCCGGCGCGGGTGCCGGCGGCCAGCAGGCCCATCGAACCGCCGCGCCGGGCCGCAGGGTGACCATCGACGAAGTCGTCTTGATGCAACCCCATGCGGCCATCATCTGCCCCTGCGGCCTCGACCTCGAAGCCGCCGCGAAAGCCTACGAAGACTTGCGAACACAAGCATGGTGGCGAGCCCTCCCCGCGTTCCACAACAACCGCATCGCCCTCGTCGACGGCAACCAGATGTTCAACCGCCCCGGCCCCCGCCTCGTCGACGCCTACGAATGGCTCGTCGGATGGCTCCACGACGTGCCCGAGTTGATCCCCAAAAACTTCCCGTGGCGCAAAGCGACGTGAAGCTAGCCCCGTGCCACTGAAGTCGATGTCCTCATCGACTTCAGTGCATCCCCAATCCGTCTCTCTCTCTCTCTTGCCTTCCTCCGCGTTCTCCGCGATCTCCGCGTTGAAAATGCCTTTCTTTTCTCCGCGCCCTCCGAGCCTCCGCGGTGAAGCATCACTCAGCGCCGCAGAACATCGCAGATTTCCCCTTCCACCCGCTCGATCCCGTTCCACACGCTCACTTTCGGATGCACCGCCACATCCAACGCCGTCCCGGCCCGCAGCGCCGAGCGCCGATCGCCCCACCTCCACCCCACCAACCGAATCACTTTCCCGCCCCCATCAACAGGCCCAACCTGCACATTCAGGTGCGCCCCGTTCTTCCCCATCACTTCGGCGTCCCGCAGCGCCCTCACCCCGCGCAGCACCACGCACGGGCGCGGATTCCCCCGCCCGAACGGCCCCAGCGCGCTCAACTGCTTCACGCTCCACGAATCCAGTTCCTCGATGGTCGCGTCCGCATCCACCTTCAGCGCCGGCGTCAGCATCTCTTGGCTCACCCCCGCGTTCGCACACTCGACAAACCGCGCCACAAACTCCTCGAGCCGTTCATTCCGCACCACCAGGCCCGCCGCCATGTCGTGACCGCCGAACTTCTCAAGGATGTCCCCGCACCCGCTCAGCCCCGCGTGCAAGTTGAAACCGTCGATCGACCGCCCCGACCCGTGGCTCGTCTCCGACCCGCGCTGGAGCAGCAGCGTCGGTCGGTGGAACTTCCCGATCAACCGCGAGCACACAATCCCCACCACCCCGGCGTGCCACCGCTCATCCGCCAGCACGATCGCCCGATGACTTGACGAAGTCATCCCCGCACGCTCCGCCGCCTCACACGCCTGCTCGAAAATCGTTTGCTCGGTCTCGCGCCGATCCGCGTTGTGCTGGTTCAAGTCCCGCGCGATCGCCCGAGCCCGCTCCGGCGGAGCGACCGTCAGCATCTCCAACGCATCCTTCGCATGCCCCATCCGACCGCACGCGTTCAACCGCGGCGCCAGCGCAAACCCCGCTCGTTCACTGTCGATTTCCTCTCCGTCTAAACTGCTCGCCTCCAGCAGCGCCCGCACCCCCACAAGCTTCGACCGCTTCAGGTGCGACAGCCCGAACCGCGCGATGATCCGGTTCTCCCCCTGCAACGGCACCACGTCCGCGATCGTCCCCAGCGCCGCCAGCCCCAGCATCTCCAGCAGCAGGTCCCGCATCTCGGGCGAAACGCGCTCGCTCCCCTGCCGCATCGTCGCCAAGCGCCACGCCAGCTTGAACGCCACCCCCGCGCCGCACAACTCGCCCCACGGGTAGGTCGATCCATCCTCGCCGCGCAAACGCGGATGCACCACGCTGTACGCCTCGGGCAGCCCCTTCTCTTCCGGCGGGAGCGCGTGATGGTCGGTGATGATGAGGTCCATCCCAAGCTCGCGCACCCGAGAAGCCGCCGCGAAACCCGTCACACCGCAATCCACGCTCACGACGAGCTTCGCCCCCGCCGCCGCGAGCTGCTCCATCGCCTCGACGTGCAACCCGTACCCCTCATCCAACCGGTGCGGCACATACGTCTCAACGCGCGAGCTCCCTCCGCCCAGCGCGCTCAGCGTGTGAAACAAAATCGCCGAAGCGCACAGCCCGTCGACGTCGTAGTCCCCATAGATGACGATCTTCTCGCCGCGTTCGAGCGCCATCAGCACCCGCCCCGCCGCACGCTCCAGCCCCGCCATCAGCGAGGGCTCATGCAACTGCCGCAGCGAAGGATTGCAGAACGCTCGGACTTCTTCTTCCTCCACCATCCCTCGCGAAGCCAGAACCCGCGCGACCAACGGGCTCACCCCCGCCCCCACAGCGCACGGCACCACCGCCACCCCCGAACCCATCCCTGGGCCCAAATCAGATTCGCTTCGCCGCACCCATCGGTGCGTCAGTCCTTGCATCACGGCACGATACCACGTCCACAAACCAGAACCCCGACCGTCAGGGGGGGGCCTCTCCATATCGCCCGAAAACCACCAAGTTCGGCTTACACTCGGGCAACCCCGAAATTCGAACCCAACCCCCGCCCATCCGTACAACAAGAGCCTCATCCAGCCCAAGCCCCAAGCCCGAACCCCAACCCAGCCCCCCGGTGACCCTCTACGACCATTCCACCGACGAGCAGTTGGTCGAGGAGTCACTCGCCGGCGATACCCGCGCCTTCCAGGCCCTCATCGAGCGCTACCACGACGCGCTCATGCGCTTCCTCATCCGCCTCACCGGCCAGCGCCAGCTCGCCGAGGACGTTTTTCAGGACGCCTTCCTGCAGGTCCACCAATCGCTCGCCGGCTTTGACCGCGAGCGCCGTTTCAAGCCGTGGCTCTTCACCATCGCCGCCAACAAAGGCCGCGACGCCCTGCGGAAAATCAGCCGACGCCCCGCCGTCTCCCTCTCCGCCCCCACCCGCGGCGGACGCGGAGGCACCGACGGCGACGACGCCCCCTCATTCGTCGACCTGATGTCCATCGACATCCCCCCAGTCTCGACCCGCATCGAGCAGAACGAGCAGAGCGCCATGGTGCAGCGCGCCCTTGACACCCTCTCCCCGCGCCTCAAAGAAACGCTCCTGCTCGCCTACTTTCAAAAACTCTCCTACGCCCAACTCTCGGACCTCCTGGGCATCCCCCTGGGCACCGTGAAAAGCCGCATCCACGCCGCCGTCGCCTCGTTCGCCCAGGCCTGGCAGCACGAACTCGAAGCGTCCCATCGAAGAGAGTCCGGGAATCGCTCGGGTTTCTCGACGGCCAATCGTCCCCCCCCGCGAAACCCCAGCGGCGGCGAACACGCCTGACCCCCCGAACGTACCACCACTCCCAGGTACGTCGGCTCTCCGAGCCGACTCCCCCCGACTGCCCACTGCCCACTGCCCCGCCCTCCCATGCCCTCCCCCCCCCCCGATCCCCCGGACCGCCTCACCCTCACCCCCGCTCAGGCCCGCGCCGTTGACGCGATCCTGGGCGCGGGAGATGGTGCGGCCGACCCCGCAGCCCCCCCGGCCACCGCACTCCCCACCCTCCCCAAAATCCTCGCGCTCCTCGACCTCCCCCTCGAACCCATCGACCCCGAGCGCCGCCGACTCCTCATCGACATCACTATGGCCCGGGTGATGCGTTCCGCCGAGTCCGACTCCGCCGGCCGCATCGGCATCGAGCCGGCGCACGAGGCGAGCCCCTCGCTCTCGACGGCTTCCGCCACCGAGCTCGACGCCGCCGCCGAAGCCGGCTGGTCCACCTCGAACCCGCGACTCAGCGCTCTCCTCTCCGCCCTCGACGCCGCCCCGATCCCCACCGATTCGGCCCGCCGCCGCCTCGTCGGCAGCACCCTTGACCGCATCCAGTCCGAAAGCGAAAGCCGCTTCCGCCTCCGCATCCCCGACGCCGAGCTCGCCCCCCGCGCCCGCCGACGCATCACCCTCTCCGACATCCTCGCCGCCGCGGCGTGCGTCGGCCTCGCCGGACTCATCCTTGCCCCGATGGTCGTCAACGCCCGCGCCGTCAACCGCGAGACCGTCTGCGCCATGAACATGGGACGCGCCGGGCTGGGCTTCTCCCTCTTCGCCAACGACCACGACGGCGCCCTCCCCAGCGTCCAAACCTTCGACGGCATCGCGCCCGCTCCGGCCGCCCCCGGAGCCATCGGCCCGGCTTGGCCGTCATCCCCGCAGCGCGTCCTCACGCTCGCCATCCGCACCGACGCCCAGGGCCGGCCCCTCGCCGCCTGGTGGTCCGTCGGCGCCGACCCCGCCTCGCACACCGCCAACCTCTTCACCCTCGTCCGCGGCGGATACGTCTCCACCACCGACCTCGCCTGCCCCGGAAACGAAACCGCCCAGACCAACTTCGCCCCAGGGGCCACCGACTGGGCCAACCCCGACGCCGTCTCTTACTCCTACCAGCTCTTCGGCCCCGAAACCCCGCGCTGGTTCTCAGGCCACACCAAGGTCGTCCTCGCCGATCGTTCCCCAGTCGTCGACCGAGCCCGCCGCGGCGAAACCCCCGACCCCCTCGCCCCCTCCACCAACCATCCCTCCCGAGGCCAGAACGTCCTGTTCAACACCGGCGCGGTGACCTTCCTCAACCGCCCCGTCCTCGACAACGGCGACAACATCTGGCTCCCCCGCTCCCTCGAAGGGGTCGCGTCACCCCAGCTCAACGGCGCCGAACTCCCCGCCACCGAAACCGACGCGTTTGTGGGTCCGTGATGCATGTGCCAAGATGCTGGCGTCCTCGCCAGCGTCGTGCAACGAGCCCCGAGCGTGAGCGAGTGGGTCCGAACTTCTCGATGCATTTTTGAACTCCAAAGAACCCGTCGCTCACGCTCCGGGCTCGTTGTCCGCGCATCGCACACGCATGACGCGCCGCGACGCGGGTGATGTGCCACGGTGCTGGTGATGCGCCACGACGCCGGTAATGTGCCACGATGCTGGCGTCCTCGCCAGCGTCGTGCCGAACAACCCACAACATCGAATCAACTCCGAACTCGCACCCGCAAAGCGGGTCCACGATGGTTGCCAGATGCGCAGCATCTGGCAGGTACCCCACAAAGAAACCCGCCCGTGAAACGGGCGCACGAACCAGCCGTGCTCGACCACGCCAGCACGCGCTCTTGCGCCGTCTCCGCGTGTCCTACGGCACCAGTTCCCACAGGGCCTTCAGGGCCTTCCACGCTTCGTCGAGAATCTCGGTGGCGCCCCAGCGCACGACGGACTCGGTTGCCATCTCGCGCAGGCTCTTGCGGGCCTTGACGATCTCCCCCGCCCGCTCCTCGGCGTGAGACTTCCGCTCTTCATCGGTTTGTGGCTCGGGTACCTGCTGCTGCTGCTTCAGCCTCTCGTCCTTCGCGTCCAGCGTCGCCCCGGTTCGATGAGCGATCCGCGTCTCCGCATGTTCATCACGAACCGTCTCTTTCTCCTCGTCGCCCTGATTCGACGATCGAGAGCCGGTGGCGTCGATGGTGATGACATCACCGTGCTTCGCGGTCCGCATCACCGTCTTGAGCAACCGGTCCTCGTCCTTCGGAGCACGCGAACCCAGCCTGATGGTGATCTCGCGGCTCATGACCCCGCCCCCTGCGTCACACCGGCACGCTTCCGAACGTCCACCGGCGGCAGCACGAACAGCCCGTGCCCGCCCAGGGCCCTGTGATAGTCGTCAAGCCCGTCTACCAGTCGGTCCACATACGCCTCGGTGTCGTCGTCGCTCATCCCGTCCGGGATCTCGATCGTGACCTCGATGCCCCCGATGGCGCTCTTGCGCTCCTCGCTGTCCGGCGCATCCTCCGGCCACCCCTCGGGCTTGCCGAAGGGCCACAAGGGGCCGCAGAGATCGGGGTCGGCGGGAGAGTCGTCGGTCCAGCCTTCGGCCTTCGCAATGGCGAAGAGCAAGTCGTAGTCGTGCCACAGAGCACGGATCATCGCGTCGGTGGCGTCGTCGTCGTCGTCGGCGGCGGCGGCGGCGGCGTAGGCGGCGGCGGCGGCGGCGTAGGCGTCGGCGGCGTAGGCGTCGGCGTAGGCGGCGACGCGAGCCGCAAGTGCCTTTTCGTTTGCTACTCTCGCTGCCGCTCGCGCAGAGGAAAGATCAACGACTCCCTCGCACGCGGTAGCGGCAGCTTCCAGCGCGTCTTTGTGTGCCGGGATCATTGAACCGGCGGCGCGGAGCGCAATAGGAAGGATTCGCTTGATTGTCTCCACCACCACGTACTCGCGGAACGCGGTCTGATCGATCTGGTCGCTGCCAAGCTGCGCAATGGCGAGCCTCCGCATACCATCGGTGCGGTCCTTATCCGTGGGCCACGCGGCGTCGTTCAGTCGAATCTTGAACGCCCTGACAGCCGCGCCGACGCAAGAGGGGCGGTCGCTATGGTCTGCGCCCATCGCGTAGTTGACAGCCGCCTCGACGCACATGCGCCCCGGCACCTGTTCGCCAAGCCCGCGCACCAGCCCTGCGTCCACGGTTTGCAGCACCTTGCGGGCCAATTCCTCGTTGATTTCGATCATTTCTTCCTCCGTCTATCCGCTTCCATGATCCGCTCGAGAAGCGGGTTGGCCTGTGTCGGCACGTCTCCAGGAATTCCCCACTTGGCCGGCGAGCCACGGTCGAGGACGTAGAGCCCGCGCTCGCGGAGGTACGCTTTCGCGCACTCAAGTTTCACGACGGCGGGGGAGACCGTTTGTTCGCCGGCCTGTAGGTAGATGCGCGGTTTCATTCGATCCTCGGCAAAAAGTCGGCAAACGATTCGTAGACCAGCGCGTTGAATTCTGCGTTTGCTGCGTCCCTCGCTGCGGCCCTCGCTGCGGCCCACACTGCGTTCCACGCTGCGGCCCACGCTGCGTTCCTCGCTGCGGCCCACGCTGCGTTCCACGCTGCGTCCCTCGCTGCGGCCCTCGCTGCGGCCCACGCTACGTCCCACGCTGCGGCCCACGCTGCGTCCCTCGCTGCGGCCCTCGCTGCGTCCCTAATGCTCTCATCGCCGGTCATGAGGTAGTCGCAGACCACTGCCGGCGGTTCTGTTTCCCAATACTCAAGCGCCTTGACCGCCTGCATTCGAGCGTAGTAGCGCAAGAGTTCGGTTGCGTCCATGCGGGCGATGATTTTGCGGCGCGAGCAAACGCCTTTGTCATCGCCGGCAGGCTCGATGATCTCGCCGCCGATCTCTACAAGGCATAGCGTATCGCCCGGAGCGCATTCGAGCGCCTGGTGCGGAAGGCGAGAGAAGTGAAGGCCGATTTTGCACAACGCCAGCGGCCCCTTGAATTTGAGCCACTTGCCGTTAGCGGGAATTGGCGATCCGTCGCGGAGTGTTGCGCCTACAAAATGCCAAGCGAGGTTGCGCGGCTTCATGTCGCCCCCGCCACGATGATGAGCAGGACTACCCAAATCGCGGTAGATAACGAGCAGCCCAGCAAAGCGCCGAGGAAGAAGGCTAGCCCCTGGTCGTTGTTCATACGGCATCCTTCGCGGCGAACCGTTTGCGGATCAGCGCCAGGGCCAGCTCGTACTCTGCGCGGTGAACGTCGCCCTCGTCTTTTTGTTTAACCGCAGCCGCGAATTCGTCAAGCGACCCGTGAAAGCACCCAGCATTGACCCAAACACCAGCCTTGCGATCACGATGCGCTGTGAAAAAATCATTACGGCTGCCGATTGGGCCGATGCAGATATAGTCGCGGGTATCATTTATTTCGGCTTCGCCGCCGACCCATGCCGAGCCGCCGACCCATGCCGAGTCGCCGACCCTTGCCGAGCCGCCGACC
>JBJXFG010000062.1:0-3818 GCA_046154665.1 Phycisphaerales bacterium
ACGGGAAGCACCTCGTCGCGGTAGAGATGGACTCTTGCTGCGGTGGGTGTTCGACCGAGACGGCATCACACCGGGCGTCGGACCCGCAGCCGGATGATTCGAACGAGGAGCCGCCGCTCTCGCCGGACGAATGCCCGTCTTGCCCATCGTGCCAGGGCACATCCGGCGGTACCGGTGTCAAGGCCGAAAGTAGACTCCCTGCGTTCGAGCAGCAATGGGACGCACTGGCGACGTTTTCGCTCGCGGTCCTGTGGACCATTCCGACTCCCGATGCCAGGGTCGTGCCCTTGTCTCCGGGCTGGGCCTTGGGTCCGCCTCACCTGAAGGCCAACCGCGAAGCCTTGCGGTGGCATTGCGCGCTCGTGGTGTAGTTCAATCCTGCAACGGACGCTCTCTCTCCCCAGCGTCCGCATCGTCCTTCCGCGACCGGCTCCGTGCCGCTCGTGCGAGGGGTGTATTTGCTTGACGCGCCCGCCCTCGGTCATTCGTCCTTGGCCGCCGGCGCATTGCAGGAACCACCTATGGCTACCACGCAGACCGACCTGCGGGCGCTCCGTCGAGCCCCGCAGCCCACCCACTCGGATTCCATACCCAGGCCACAGCCTGCGGGCAGCACCACCGTCATCGCGCGTCCTAAGGCGCGATGGGCGACGCGCCTGCTCATTCCCGCCGTCGTGCTGCTCGCGACGGGCGGCCTGCTGGCCTATGCCGCTCGCGATGCGCTCCAGACACGGCTTGCGGTCCACGTCGCCGCCGCGATTCCGAAGAGTGGCGTCGGGGCGGCGGACGCCGGGGCCGTTCCGGTCTCGGCGGGCAGTTCGGAAGAGTCCCCATCCGATGCACCGCTCGGCCCCGTCGCGGTACAGGCCCCGGGGTGGATCGAACCGGCACCCTACGCGGTCAGCGTCCCCGCGCTGGCCGAGGGCGTGGTGCGCGAAGTGTTGGTTCTCGAGGGCGAGCGCATCGAAGCCGGTCAGGTCGTCGCTCGGCTCATCGACGAGGATGCGCGTCTAACGCTGCGCGCCGCCGATGCGGCCGTCGCGGAACGCAACACGGATGTGGCCCGGGCTCGGGCGGCGCTCGCGACCGCCGAGTCGCAGGTCGAGGTTGAGAGGACCGCCGCCGCCGAACTGCGCGATGAGGTGACACGCAAACGCGAGTTGGTCCCTGTGGGCGGCCTGAGCGAGGGGACGTTCCGGCGGATGGAGATCCGCCTTGGGGGGCTGGAGGCCAAGATCGCTACGGCGGAAATGATGGTGAACGAGGCGCGGGCCGCCCTCGCCCAGGCCGAGTCGGCCCACGCCGCGGCGCATGTGTTGCACGACGAGGCCGCGCTGCGGCTGAAGCGGATGGAGGTGCGCTCGCCGATCGCGGGAGTCGTGCTCGCCCGCCTGGTCGAGCCGGGCTCGCGCATCAGCATGAGCGGCAAGGGCGGCGAATCAGCCTCTGCCAGCGGCATGACGGGCGCGATCCTCCGCGTCTACGACCCCGCGAAACTCCAGGTGCGTGTGGACGTGCCGCTGGCCGACACAGCCAAGGTGAGCGTGGGCACACGCGCGACCGTCAGCACCGAGGCGCTCTCCGACCAGACCTTCAGCGGCGTGGTGTCGAGGGTAGTACACGAGGCCAACATCCAGCGGAACACCGTGCAGTTCAAGGTCGCGCTCGACGCGCCATCGCCCGTTCTCAAGCCCGAGATGCTCACCCGCGTCAAACTCCACGCACCCGCGGCGGCTTCTCAGCGGCACTGGGGCGGCGGCATCGGCGGCCCTTCTACCGGCGACGGCGGCGGGGGAGACTCGATGCTTCTGGTCCCGACGGCCGCCGTTGCTGCGGTCGGCGATGGGCGAGGCCAGGTCTGGGTCGTAGATACTTCCGGCGGAAGCCCGGTTGCCCGCCGCCGCGACATCATGACGACGCCCGCGGCAGACGAGGGTTTCACCGCCGTCATCAGCGGGCTGCGCCTAACAGACCGCGTCATTCTCGACCCTCCCTCGCCACCCGCCATCCAAGACGGCACGCGCCTCAAGGTGCTGGGTGAACGAACTTCTGCCGCGCTCTCGCCATCTCCGACGACCCCGTAACGCATCACTCCCGAATACACCGGCGACATGCTCGCCGCACGAAAGAACTCGACCATGACCAACAACCACACGAACCATCGAACACAGCCGTCCGGCCCTCCGCTGATCCAGTGCCGCAGGCTCACCAAGACGTACAAGAAGGGCGACAACACCATCACGCCCTTGCAGGAGCTCGACCTCGACGTGCCCGCGGGCGACTTCCTCGCTCTCATGGGCCCCTCGGGTAGCGGTAAAACCACGCTGCTCAACCTCATCGCCGGGATCGACCGGCCCAGCGGCGGGCAACTCATCATCGGCGGCACGGACATCTCCACGCTGTCGAGGTCCAAGCTCGCCGACTGGCGGAGCGTGAACGTCGGCTACGTCTTCCAGCTCTACAACCTCGTGCCCGTGCTCACGGCCTACGAGAACGTCGAACTTCCGCTTCTGCTTCACAGCATGTCCGCCAAGGACCGCCACGAAAAGGTGCAGACCGCCATGCAGCTCGTCGGGATCGCCGACCGGCACGACCACTACCCGCGTCAACTCTCGGGCGGCCAGGAGCAGCGAGTCGCCATCGCCCGCGCCATCGTGACCGACCCCACCATCATCGTCGGCGACGAGCCCACCGGCGACCTCGACCAAGAGTCGGCGCAGGCGATCATGGACCTCATGGTCCGGCTCTGCGAGGACCTGGGCAAGACCCTCATCATCGTGACCCACGATGCCAAGAGCGCGGCCTATGCCAAGCGGACGCTGCACTTGGAGAAAGGCCGCCTGGTCGAGGCCGAACTCCTCGCCACGCGCCACACGCCACTCGTTCCCCAGGAGGCCTGATCCATGATTGCACCCAAGTTCATGCCCGTCGTCTTCAAGCAGCTGTGGCGGCACCAAGTCCGCAGCGTGCTCACGCTCTCGGGCGTCGCCATCGCCATGTTCCTGTTCATCGCGGTACAGACGCTGCAGGAGGGCGTGCGCCAATCCACCCAGGCCGCCGCCGGGGACACCACGCTGGTGGTCTACCGCGAGAACCGCTTCTGCCCCGCCGCCAGCCGCCTGCCGCAGTTCTACGTCGACCGGATCGAGAAGATCCCCGGCGTGGTCTCGGCTGTGCCCGTCAAGATCGTCGTCAACAATTGCCGGGCCTCGCTCGATGTCATCACGTTCCGGGGCGTGCCGCGCGAAGACCTTTCGGGTCCCAATGGCTGGGCCAGCAAATGGCAACTCATCGCCGGCTCTGTGGCCGAGTGGGAGAAGCGCTCCGACTCCGCTCTCGTCGGCGAGACGCTTGCGGCGCGCCGCGGCTTCCAGGTCGGCCAGTCCTTCGACGCCTCGGGCATCACCGTCACAGTCGCGGGGATCATCCGCTCCCCCGAAGCGCAGGACCAGAACGTCGCCTACGTCCACCTCGACTTCCTTCAGCAGGCCGCGGGCAAGGGCGGCGGGCTGGGGAGCGTCACGCAGTTCACCGTCCGCGTCGATGATCCGGCGAAGATGGAGGCCGTGGCGGAGGCCATCGATGCCGAGTTCCGCACCGAGGCCGACCCGACGATGACCAGTCCCGAGAAGGCCTTCGTGGCGCAGGCCGGGGCTGACATCGTGGAGATCGTGAAGTTCACGCAGTGGCTGGGCTGGGGTTGCCTGGCGGCGGTGCTGGCGCTTGTCGCCAACGCCATCGTGCTGAGCGTGCAGGATCGAATCAAGGAGCACGCCGTCTTGCAAACCTTGGGGTTCCGCTCCGGCCTCATCGCCCGA
>JBJXFG010000068.1:0-9210 GCA_046154665.1 Phycisphaerales bacterium
CATCAACGCGCTCGCCAGCAGCCTGGACTTTGCCCTCGCCATCGACAAGGACAAAGACGAACGCGGCGAGCCGTACGTCGGCATGGAGGCGCTGAAGCGCACACGCGACGCCGGCGGACCCATAGCGGCCACCTCAAACTGTAAAATCAGCCACCCAAACTGTGAAACCCGCACAGCGCAGCAAACAGCCGCGGGCCATCCCTGGCCTCGCGGCTGAACGGAGCCTGAAGCCCCATTCAAAGCCCGTTCAACGGCCCTTCAGCCGCCGCGGACAACCCCGCCCCACCACCCCACCCCCCCCACGCCTTCACCCAGCCCGAGCCACCTCCACCCAAAGCCCCGCCGGGCACACCGACGAAGCCACGCGCCGCTTCAGTTCCAACAAACACCCGCACGCCGGCCCGACCACGCGCTCCCAATCGACGGTGTCCCAGTCCCCGCCCAGGGCCCGCCCCTCGATGCTGAGCCGCGCCACCGCCTCGTGCCCGCGCTCACCCGCCAACAGCGCCCGCAGCGGCACCCCGCACCACTCATAGACAAACCCGCTGGCCGGCCCCGGCGACATGGCCATCACGCGCCGCGGGCAGGCGGCGCAGACGGCGGCGCGGTCCGAGACATCGCGGTCATGGGCCACGTCGCCGGCGGCGATCGCGCTGAGGTAGGTTTCTGAGCCGCGCGCCGCCATGGCGCGATACTCGGGGTCGCTGCCGCCGGCCACGACCATGTCGGCCACGAGCCGGGGGTTGGCGATGGCGAAGCCCGCGGCGGCAGACCACCACGCGAGGCCCTTGAACGAAGTGCTCATAGTGACCCTCCCCCGCATCCCGAGCAGCCACCTGAGGTGTCGGGGGCTCCGCCCCCGCCCCCCACGGCCCCCGAAGGCAAAGACGACCGGCACCGCACCAGCCCGGTGATGGTCAGGACCCAATCGAAGTTGAAGGTCGCGCCGCCGACGCTGCCGGACTGCGAATAGCGCACCGTCTTGGTGGGCCCGTTGTCCTGGATGGTCATCCCCGCAGGCGGCGGCAGGTTGGGCGGGTTGAAGTTGTAGCGGCACGCGCCCGCGCCCGGCGGCGTCTGGCTGATGGTTCCAACGCCCCCGTCGGCGAACCAGACGACGTACGAGCTGGTGGGGTTTTCCGACCAGTGCGAGAGGGCGAAGCAAGCAACCGTGACGCCCGATTGGGCGCTCGATCCCACGATCACCCCGAAGGCCACGCCGCCGGCTTCCTGGCGTCCGGTGTTGTAGCGGACCAGCCCGCCGGCCCGGAAGCCGTAGTAGTCGAAGCGTGCCCCGCACGCCGACACGAACTCGTCCGAGCACTGGATGACGCGGTCGGGCTCGATCACGCCGGTGAGCGTCTCAGAGACCGGATACTCCGGCGGCGGCGTTGGGCCCGGCGGCGGATAGGTGTAGGTCCCGCTGGCCTGCACGCTCACCCGGGGCGGCTCCCATCGCCCCCCGCCCAGGCTGCGCACGATCCACGGGGTGTTGCACACGCACGGGATGCTGGGCGCTTCGCGGCAATCCTGGCACGCCACAAACCGCTCCCCATCCACCCCGGTCAGATCGACCACGACCTGGAGCTGCACCGCCAGCCCGACGCCCACCGAGCAGCCCGAGGCGGGCGGCCCGTCGATGCCGCTCTCGATCCCCGCGGGCCGGGCCGGTTCCTCTTCATCGAGGAAGGGGAACGGGTTGTCATAGGGGAACTTGTCGATGAACACGCGGACCCGCGTCCCGCACGGGGTCTCGGGCAGGATGCGCACCTGGTCGGGCCGGAGGTCGCGGGTGAGCAAGCCACCACCCGAAGGGTTGTTCACGCTGATCTTGGCGCTCCACATGATGCCCGCGGCCACGGCGTTGACGTTCTGCCCGGCCCTGAACATGCGGAACTCGAGCCTGATGGTCACGTCGAGCGACGCGATGTCGACGATCACCCGCCCCAGCGCGGCGGTGCCGTTTGATGGTGGAGTCACGATCCCCGCGCCCGGGTCATAGTCCATGAACACCCGGAACTCCTGGCCGTACATATTGAGCTGGGGCACAATCGGCCCGCACGCCACCCCCAGCCAGGGCGGGTCCAGCGGCACGGTGCGGAACCAGCTCGCGCCGTGCCCGCCGCTGAAGCGCGGGCAGTCGCCGGGCGACACGCTGAGGGTGATCTGGTTCACCGGCTCAAACTGGTCGGCGGCGAAGGGCATGGACAGGGCCGAGTTGGCCCCGTCCGGCAGCCCGTTGGTGAGCTTCTGGAGCTTCTTGGTGATGTTCCCGGTGCACCCCGCCCGTCCCATCAGGGCCGTGTTCGGCGGCCCGCTCCAGGTGCCGTCGGGGTTCTTGTTCCAACCAACGGGCGTGCAGCGCCCCGTGAAGTCCGGCTCGCAGCACGGCCCCGGCTGGACGCACTCCCCGCCCTCGCAGCAGTTGCAACGGTGGTGGCTCATGATCCCCCTCCTCCCGGCGGCACGCCGAGAACTCGAAGAGTCGCCGCATCCCCTGCCACAGCCCTGCGCCAGTCAATGGCGATCAGGTCGGCCATGGGCCGCGCATCGAACGCCGCGCCCGTCACCGTCCACCCGTCGGCCTGAAGCTGAGCCTTGAGCCCCCCGATGGTGTACACCCCGCCCCCAGCCGAACCATCAAACCCCTGGTACACCTGGGCCCCGCCCGCGGCGGTGAAGCGCCCGGTGCGAACCACCACACGGCCCGAGTCCCCGCTGGCAGGCTCCACACGCACCGCCGCATCGTCGCCCGTGGCCAGCCCGCCGCGTGAGACGGTCAGCGCAAGCGAGCACGGCAGCACCCGCCCCGGCACGGCCGTCACCAGCACGATCATCATCGCGGCCCGGCGTCCGCCCGAGGCCGCGGGCTGGGCCCCAGCCAAAGCCGCATCGATCTCGTCGCTGATCACCTGGATGGGCGCGAGCTGGTCGATCGAGATGACACGCCACAGCGGCAGCCCGTTGGCGCGGAGGTTGATGGCCTCGGGCGGCGGCATCCCGAGCATGCCGTGCACGGTGCCTTCCACCGAAGTCCGCGCATCGTCGCTGAGCGCCTGAAGGGCCCCGCCGTGATAGGTGAGCGCCCGCCCATCGATCGAATACCCCGGCAGCTTCAGCGCCGCCGCGATCGCCGCCAGCACCTCGACCGCCACCGACCGACCATCCTCCCCGGCGGCTTCGCAGGTGATCCGCACCGCGAACAGCGTGGCTGGCCGATCGATGCCCGAGTCGATCACCGGGGAAGGATTGAGGGTGAACGACACGGCGAACTTGCCGTGCCCCACCGCACGCCCCGCCTCGGGCAGCGCCCGCGCATACAAGCCGACGGTCGAAGTGAACACGTGTTCAGCGGGCGCGGCGGCGACCAGCTCGGGGTCCAGCAGGCGCACGCCCATGGGCCACCCGACGGGCGCGGCGGCGTTGAGCGTGCTGCCGGTGCCCCCGCCCCCGCCCAGGGCGCACCACCGCGCCAACTGGTTCAGCAGCGTCTGCGGGCTCGGGTTGTTGGGGACGTTGGCCATGGTGATTCAGCGGGAAACTCGATGCCTGCCTTCTTTGCTTCTTTGCTGCTCTGCTGTTTTTCTCGCCTACGGCTTGAGCTTGTCCCTCATCGCCTCCACCACCTTCTTCAGCGTCTCCAGGGCCCGCGCCGCCAGGGTCTTCTGGAACCACCCGCTCTGGGTGGGGTGCCGTTCGTGCACCGCCGCGGCGTAGGTCGTGTTGGCGAAGACGCGGTAGACCAGGGCCCTGACCTTCTCCCAGCCGTGCGAATCGCGGAGCCGCCCGGTATCGCGCGGCACCACCCCCTCCTGTTTCATCTCGCTGGTCAGGTTCTCCGCCCACTGCCCCAGCATCTCGTCCCCGAGCCGAGGCGCCGCGCGGTGCAGCTCCCCGAGCTCGCGGAGCACCTTGCGTGCATCGATGGAGGGTTTGTTGGTCATCGGAGTCGGCAGTCGGGAGTCGGGTTCGGGAGTCGGGTTCGATCCACTCAACCACTTCGCCACTTGGCCACTTCCTACGGCGGCTCCGCCGCGCTCAGCGTCATCACGAAGCGGCCCGCGTCGCCGGGCCGTCCCCCGCCCACCGGCCCGCGCACCGAGCGCACCGCGAACCAGCCCGCCTGCGTCTCAAAGTTGCCGTGCAGCAGCACGCGGTCCCCGACGCTCGGGCTCACGCCCAGCCCCGTCAGCGGCACACCCGGCACCGTCAGCGTGCGGGTGATGTCCAGCCCCGCGGCGGTGAGCGAAGCGATCTTGCCGAGCGAGAACTCCTCCACCTGGCACGCGATCCCGGCGGTGAAGGCCCCGGTGAACACGACCGACGTGAGCAGCTCGCCACCCAAGGGGGCTGCCCCGGTGTTGCGCGAATACCCGATGATGCGTGCGTTGGGGAACATGGTGTTCACTCGCGTTGCTGCTCAGGCACTCTCCGTGCCTCCGTGCCTCCGTGCCTTCCTCAAAGCACCTGAAAGAAATCCAGCCCGCCCGCCGCGGTGGTGGTGAGCAGGGCGCGGCTGAGGGTGGCGGTGGCGTCGGCGCTGCCGCCGGCCACGCCGGTGTCGTTGAGGTTGAACTCGATCTCGATGCACAGCTTCGAGCCCGGCACCAGCGAGGCGGGGTTGATGGCGAAGGAGAGCACGGTGGGCGTGGTCTGCCCCTGGAAGGTCTGCTCGGCGGTGGTGACGAGGTTGGCCCCGGTGGCCACGCCGTCAGTGCCCACGGCGTAGGCGCGGACGGTGGCCTTGGTGTGGGTGCCCAGGGCTCGGCTGGCGAAGACGGTCACGTCCACGCTCAGGGCGGTGGCGGCGACGTAGGCGCGGTTGAGCCGCACGAACAACGACCGCCGCGCGATGAGCGTGTCGGGGTCGGCGTCCGAGCCGTTCACCACCGGCGTGACCAGGCGGCGCCGTGAGGCGGCGGCCGAGAACACAAAGTCGTCGTTGAACGGGTTCGACCCGTCGTTCACGAGCTCGTTGAGGGGCAGCTCCTGCGAGACGCTGACGAGATCGAAGAGGGCGATATCGGAGTTGGCCATGGTGTTGTTCCTTCTGTTCGATTGCCTTGATGCCTTGATGCCTCGATGCCTCGATGCCTGGATGCCTGGATGCCTCGATGCCTTCTTCTGAGTCCCTACCTGCTCATCACCGGGTTCCCCTCGCGGTTGACGATTGGCTCGCGGCCCGCCCCGCCGCCGGAGGAAGCCCTGCTGAGCACGATGCGGTTGAGGGCGACGTCGCTGGAGGCCGAAGCGGGCCCCTCGGGGTGGGTGCGTGCCGCGCTGATGAGCCTGCCGAAGCGGGCGGCCACGACGTTGCGTTCGCGGTTGAACACCAGGCTGCCCACCGCGGCCCGGTCCGAGGGCGAGAGTTCCGCGCTGGCCGCCGCCAGCACCGGCTGGTTCGAGCGGCCGATCACCATGTCGCCCAGGCGGTTGAACACCAGCGCGTTGCCCATGGCCACGGCGTCGCCGTCCGCGGCCCCGCGCAGCGAGCCCCCCGTGCCGGGGCATTCCCCGTCGAACACGTTCTCGCGGGCGAACCACGCGCTGAGCCCCACCGCGTCGCGCACGAACACTTCGAGCATCACCACGGCCCCGACCGGGATGGGCTGCATGGTCCATGCCGAGGGCAGGTTGCCGATGTTGATGCCGTTGCCCTCGACGCCCGCGCCGTCGTTGTGGCTCTCGCACAGGTTGTACGCGAACCCGTGCGTCAGGTGCGTGGCCCCACCGGCCACACTCTGCACCTTGCCCGCGTTCGATCCCTGGGTGATGAGCCGTGCCGCGCTCCAGCCGTAGCGCCAGCGGTTGCTGCCCACCGAGGCGCTGGAGGTGATCTCGGCGATCATGCGAACCTCGCGCGGCACCACATCATCCGGCGTTGCACCCGGCTTCAACACCCCTTCAAGCCCGCGTGAAGCCGAGGCGTTCTCGGGGTGGTTCCCCGCCGCTCTTCCCCCACCCCCGCCGCCGCCACCTCCACCGCCGCCCCCCGTGTTCCCGAGCGCAATCGGCGTCATGGGCTGTGATGGCACGGTGGCCCCGCGCACCTCGCTCACGTCCACCGCGGTTCCGGGCAGCGCGGTGCGGTTGATGCCCGCCGCCAGCGAGCGTTTGGCCGCCAGCGCGAGCTGGTCCATCTGGCCATCAGGCACCTCGTGGTCGTTGATGACCAGCTCGGTGGTGCCCTCATCCAGGTTCCACGTCACCCGCGAGCACGAGCCCGAGCAGTCGCCCGGCCGCTTGTTCAGCCACCCCTTGCACAGGGCCACGCCCGATTCGGCCTGGGCGCTGCTCATGCGCCGCTTGGCGACGTTGAGGGCCGCGGCCTTCAGCGCCGCCAGGTTGAGCTCGACGGGCGCGGTGTCGTCGGGGTCGAAGCGGACGAGGCGCTTCAGCCACGGGGCCGCCACCTTGATGGTGGTGACGTTGTCCAGGGCGGCGTGCAGGTCCGTGCCCACCAGCTCGGTGAACGTGGGCGTTCCACCCGGCCCCCCCCCGGTCCACGTCACCTTCCACGCCGCCACGAAGTAGTTGAAGGTGAACGCGGGCTTGCCCACCCCGAAGTCCACCGGCACCGGGTCGGTGAATCGTGCCTCGTGCGCGAAGAACAGCCGCAGGTCCGACCCGCCCAGGGCGACCGCGTCGCCGCGCACGAACGGCTGCCCCTGCGTCACCGCCGCCGCCGCCTTCACATAGGCCAGCTCCTGCGGCAGCACGAACACGCCCGCCTCGGCGTGCACCTCGCACGCGCCCAGGTCCACCACGGCGGTGGCCGGGTCGCGCGGCACCATCACGAACAGATTGTCAGAAACGGCCACCGCAGCGCGGCCCTTGGCGTACGCGGCGGTCGATCCCAGCTTGGTGCCGTCGCCGAAGGTCATCGGCTCCCACGTCGCGATCAAGCGCATCCCCGCGTCGTCGCCCCTCACACGCAGGGCCCGCAGCAGCCGCGCATACTGGGCCCGCTTCACATCGTCGGCGGGGTCCGGCCCCTTCTTCCATTCGTTTATGTCGCCGGGGTCGATCTCGCCGCTGGCTGTCTGGGCGTCGTTCTTCCACGCGAACCCGCGCTCGTCGTAGTGCACCCACTCCAGCGCCGACAGATCGCGCCACGTCAGCACCGTCGTCTTGGTGTCCCCGGAGTGAACCACGATCGTGTCCGAGCGCAGGCTCGGCCCCCGCCCCGCGATGAAGGGCTCGGCCAGCGCCGTGGTCACGTCGCTATCGAGCGTCACCACGTCGGCCCGCTTGGGCAGCTCCACCACCTTGAAGTCGGTGCCCGTGTTGGGCAGGCTGATGGCATGGCCGCAGCGGGCCAGCAGCGATTCGAGCTCGTGCAGCGCGTTGCCGTTGCCCCAGTCCAACGGACCCGGCGGCGGCGTGTCGTTGAGCGTGCCCGGCAGGCTGGGCACCGTGAACCCCAGCGCCGCGGCGCACAGGTCGACCAGTTGAAGGTTGGTCTTGTAGTCGGCGTGCCCGCCGTCGACTTCGCCCGAGCTGAGCAAGGCGTTGTACGTCTTGAGCCGCAGCATGGCCCCGCGCCCGTCCCCGCGCAGATAGCCCGGCAGCGTCACGAAGCGGATCAGGAACTCCTTGGGCGTCAGCGTGGTCCCGCTCGGCGCCTCGGCCGTGTCGGCGCTGACCATCTGCGGCCGCACCTCGCGCACGTAATAGTGGGCCAGGTTGAGATCACCCGGCTTGAACCCCGAGCTGCCCGAGGGCTCGTTCACCGAATACACCTGGAGCGTGCACGGCTTGGTGAAGTCCACCCCGCCGCCCACGGCTTCGGCCCCATGCAGCGGCGTCCACGCCGCCGCCGGCACGATGATCTCCAGATCATCACCGGACAAGCCCAGGCTCCGCGACACCCGCCCCCCAACCACGGCGCACGCGACATCCACGACCGAAGCATCGGCCCTCGTGAATCGCATGGTGGTGGCTCTGGTGTAGGTCATGGCTTGAGGCTTGAGGCTTTTTCCTTTCCGACTCCCGACTGCCGACTCCCGACTCCCGACTCCCGACTGCCCCGCTACGGCACCTCCACCGGCACCGGCTCGCTGGCATAGGGCGTGGCCCGCATGTACACGCGCACGAGCGACATGGCCCGCATCCCCGCCCCCGCGGCCCGGCGCGTGATGCCTCGGGCCGACACCTGGTCGGCGGCGTCGAGGTTGGTGGCCCGCGGCAGGTTGGCCACGGACGGCACGGTGCCGGTGAACTCGATGTCGGTGCGTTCCACATAGCGGGCGATGCGGCGCACCCCGAAGCCCTTGATGGGGTCGGCGTTGTCAAACTCGCCCACCATCACGTCGCGCTCGCCGCCCGACTGCTCCACGCTCTGTGAGTAGCGGAAGAACACCGTGCCGCTGAGGGCCCCGGTCCCCGCCGTCCCGGTCTGGTAGACGTACGAGTAGCGGACGCTCCCGCTCTGCGTGTTGGGCACGCCGATGTCCTCGCGCTCCAGCACGTGGTTGGCCGGGGTGGGGCTGAGCTTGCGGCCCTGCGCCGTGGTGAGCGCGTTGGCCCCGGTGACGGTGCCGGAGATCGTGCGGGTCACGCGCCCCTCGACGGTCCGCGCCGTCACGTCGTCCTCGTCCACCACGGTGGCCCCGGTGCCGCCGCCGCCGCCGCCGAACGACGGGGCCTTGCGTTCGTAGCTGTACGCGCAGAAGGCGGTGTCCCGGTCACGCCGCGTCCGCGTCTCGACAAACTCGTCCCCGGCGGCCTGCGCCGTGGTCCGGGCCGGGTCGAGGATCACCGTCCGCACATACGCCTCGGCGTCCTGCCCCGGCTTGAGCTCGATCTCGCCGCTGACCTTCAAATACGCCCGCCCGCCCTCGTCCTTCTTCCACTCCCGGCTCTCGGGGTCGCGCACCACGTTATAGCCGCTTGAAACCGCGTTGAACACCACTTCACGGGCCTCGATGGTGAGCGTGAAGAACACCACCGCCCCCACGCTCCTGGCCTCATCGAAGGCGATCGAGACGATCGGCCACCCGCCGCTCTGGGTGGTGGTGCCCGCCCCGGTGCCCAGCCCCGTGACATCCCCGGCGGCTTTGAGCACCCGTGCGGTCCCGCCCAGGGCCACGATCTCGACGCGCTCGCCGCGGCGGGCCAGGTCGGCAATCAGTGATTCGCGCAGGGCCCCGACGTTGGCCGGGGTCTCGCCCGAGGCCACCGCCATCGAGTCGATCTCGATGCGCCGCA
>JBJXFG010000080.1:0-3464 GCA_046154665.1 Phycisphaerales bacterium
GGGGCGGGCCGGCGGGTGCGCGCCGGCCCGCCGTACCGAGGATGAGGGAGGAAGCTGCGCGAAGCGAGGGTCTGACTCCTCCGCTGTTCATCGTGGTTGCGCGGGGGTCACCCGCACGGCACGGGTGCCTGTGGCCTCAAACGTGTGGACGCCGAGACCCAGCTGCTTGAGGTTGTTGCTCGCCCGCGGGCCGGGCGCGTTCGAGACGGGCATTGCCACTTCGAGCCTGTCGATGACAAGGCTGTGCAGCGCGCCGCGGCCGTCGCGGACCACCGCGGCAACCGGCGCGTCATAGGTGAGGGTCCATACGAGCTGATTCTCAGGGCCGCGCTTGCGCGGACGCGCGATGCGCTCAAGCTTCGCCCGCGTGCCCGAGGCGATCGAATCGACGATCACGGCGGGCGGTTGGCCGTTGGGGCCGCCAGCGTCGAGAGACAGCGTGCCGGTTCCGACGCGCACCACGCCGTTGAAGGCACCAAAGGTCACGGGCTCTTCGGTCGCGCCGTCGGCGGTGAGGCCCATCGCCTGGGTGCCGTTGTTGAACTCGATCTTGGTGAAGTTCAGCGCGAACTGGTCCGTCGGCACTCCGGAGCGTTCGACCTGCACCGCGGCGCGGAAGCTGTCGGGCGTGCCGTCGAAGGTGGTGCGTGCCGCCGCTTCGCGCACCGTCTGCACGGCCGGCAACAGCAGGCCCATGAGGATCGGGGTCGAGGGGTTCTCGCCGGTGATGATGCGGCCGTCCACGATGACATCGTCGCCGATGCCGCCGCGCTCGCTGCTCACGGTGATTTCCGTACCGCGCCCCGGTGCGGCCACCCATGCGCCGGCACGCAGCGGGTTCACGAGCACAAAGTCACTTCCGCCGTCGGCATCGCACGGCGCGGCGGACGATGTGAGCTTGCTCGGGTAGACCGAGAAGTCCTGCGGATCGGCCTCGATCTCGATCAGCATGGGGACGTTGGTGGCGGGGGTGATGGTGCCGCGCCACACGCGGAAGGGGTTGGCAGGGTTGGCCGGGGCGCCGACCTGCGGCGCGTGGCTCTGGCTGGCAAAGACGCCGAAGACATCATCCCCGACGATCGCGCCGCCGGTGCTGAAAGTCCACGCGGGATGGGTCGAGAGCACGTCAAAGAGCGAGGAGGCGAAGGCGTAGTTCGACGCGTCGAAGCGTGCCAGCACGTTGACGTTGGCGCTCTGGCCCGACGAGATGATGTTGGGCGAGGCGTCGACGGTGAGCTTGCAGTCCGCCGCACACGCGGCGTGGGGCGTTCCCGCCGCAAGGCCCGCGAGGGCGATCAACATCGGGGCGAAGGTCAGGCGAGCGGTTCGGTGCGGGGTCTTCATTGTGGTCTCCGAGAGAGTCACGGCGGGCTGTCGGCTCACGGCGAACGAACGCCGAAGTCGTTGAGCCCAGGGGCGGGAAGGGCAGGGGCGGGGAGGGCAGGGGTGGCTAACCGGTTGGCCGTGCCGACCCAGTGCCGCTCGCCGCTGCTCATGACGCGGGAACCGTCCGGCGATCGCGCCGCGCGATTCGCGACCACATCGCACCCGCACAACCCCCTTCAGGGCTGGCGTGCGACTGCCCCAGCAAAGGCCGCCACCTGATCCAGCACGCTCTGGTCGATCGGCCCCACCAGGTTGCCTTGTTGCGGGCCGAGTTGATGCCCCAGGCCCGCGAGTGTCTCCGCCTCGAATCGCTCAAACCCCGGCGTGTCAACCAGCGCGAGCGCGGCGGCGGCGTTCACCGCCCGGGACTCATCGAGCGCCCCGAACAACGCCAGGCAACGCAGTGGCGTTGTGCGCAGGACATCTTCACCAATCGCCAGCCCGGCATTCCGGAAAGACGCCGGCGCGGGCGTCGAGCGCGCGAAGTACGCCGGTGAAAGAAGGATCAGACCCTTCACTCCGACATCCTCTGCCGCGATGGTGCAGGCTCGCGCGGCACCGAGGCTGTGCCCCAGCAGGATCACGCGGTCCGCCTCGATCTCCCCTGCTCGTCGCATCGTGCCGAGCGCGGCGCGGGCCTGCGCGGTCAGTTCCGCCAGCGTGCGCGGCGTCGACCGAGCCGGCCATTCCGCGGCGAGCGGATCGCCCCGAGCAATCGTGCTCCAACGCATCACCGCGAAGCCCCGCTCGCACAAGGCCCGGGCCAGCAAAGGGGCGTCGGCGTGGGCCGCGCCGCTGATCGTCATTGCGACGGCCTTGCCGTTCACATTCACGGTTCCCGGCGTGGTCCAGTCGAGGTCGTTGCCCAGACCGCCACCGATCATCAGCACGCCCCAGCCGTTGGAGTTGCCGCTCGCGGGTCGATCGATCACCGCGTCGAACGCGTTGCCATCGTGGAAGAAGCTGGCTCGCCGCGGCTGATTCGATGGTGCGCCGCTGAGCGTGGGCGATGCGTCGCGCACGGCCCAAGCCGCCGAGTGCCCGTCTGCGCGCGGCGGCCCATCACCGCCTCGGGCGCAGCCGCCGACGCCACCACACACAGCAAGGACCGCGAGGGTGACGATCACGAGCTGATTCCGAGGATTGAGCATCATCGTGGCTTCCTGTGTCAGGGTCGAGGCATCACGCGCCGCGCCCCGTGCATCAACGCTGGGCTGTGGATGCACGGGGCACGATATGGCAGTTCAGATTGATCGAGGCGGTTCAACTCAAGGCCGAGCGCTGGCGTCGGCCCGCCAGCAGCAAGGCCGCGCCCAAGAGTGCGGCGGTGCCCGGCGCGGGCACGACCGAATCCAGCCGCAGCACAACGGAATGCGAGTTGTAGAGCACGGTCCAGTCGTAGGTGAGGCCGTTGATCTGGGTGACCGGGTCATTGGTGAACGTGCCGCTGACGCCGCTGAGCGAGAGCAGGATGGTGAACTGATCGCCGACGCTGGGCGCGAAAATGGCACCGCCGCCCAGGCCGATCAGCGAGACGTCGAGCGTGCCGCCAAGCACCGTCGCACCGCTGCCCACCAGCACCAGGTCGTGCTGGGTGCCGGCGATAGGGCCGCCGATGTCGACGTTCCACAGCGCGTCAGCGGTGCTGGTGAAGCGGTCGACCGAGGCGATGCCCGCGGTGCCTGCGCCGATATGGAGGACGCTGTTGTTCGTCAGGCCGACCTGCCCGAGTGAGACGCCCGGCAGCAACTCCATCACGCCGTTGACGCCGTTCTGCAGTGTGCCGGTGCCCGCGAAGTTTGTGTTGGTGCCGACACTGGTGACGCCGCGCATGCGGAGCGTGCTGCCGCCCTGGATGCTGACATTGGCGGCGACCTGCTGCGTCGAGAAGGCGGTGTCGGCGGTGATCTGGGCGATGCCGCTGCTGACGTTGAGTTCGCCGGTGACGAACACCTTTGAGCCCGCGACGCGCGTGACGGGGATGGCCCCGCTGCCGGCCAGATTCATGGTGCCTTGCATCCGCCAGGCCATGGCGGGGTCGGGCAGATTGATCGTCAGGCGGCCCGCAAAGCCGGCCT
>JBJXFG010000098.1:0-83731 GCA_046154665.1 Phycisphaerales bacterium
GGTGATGTCGTCGTCGTTGGCGCGCGTCATGGCATTGGCTCGCTGGCGCGGGGGGCCGATCTCACCGCGGCGGCGCGAACAGCGCGGAAAGGCTGAAAAAGCGAGGCCGGAGCGTCAGCGACGGGTCCGGGCGAAACACGGAAACTCCGCAAACTCAGACCCACTCGCTCACGCTCGGGGCTCGTTGGCGATCTGGGCTCGCCAAAAGCTCAGCCCGGCTTCGGTTCCGCGGGCGGCGTCTGCGGCTCGGTCTGAGCGGGCGCGGGCGGAGTTCCTTCAGGGGCCGGCGCGGGAGCCGGAGCGGGTGCCGCCGCCGGCGGCCTCACCTCGATCGTCTCCTTCGGCGTCGGGTCGATCTTGCCCTCGCGCATCAGCTTGCGCACTTCCTCGGGGTCGAGCTTCTTCAACTCAACACCGGGGGGCGCGTTCAGCGTCGGGGTGATCCCCGCCACGCCGGAGTCCACCGGCTGGGGCACCACGGCGACCGGCTCGCGGGCCGACTCGGGCAGGTCGTTGCGCGAAAACACCGGCTTAAGCGTGGCGACGCGCTTGAGCGTCACGATCCGCTCGTTCGCCTTGGCTTCCTGGTCCGGGAACCCCATCGACTTCGCCGTCGACGCCACTTGCTCCATCGTCTTGACGGCTTCGTCCACCTGGCCGGCGTCGGCCTGCAGCGTGGCCTTGAACCAGCGGGCCTGCTGGTGCAGCGTGGGGGCGGCGGACTTGTCGGCGAGGATCGCGTCGATCAGCTTCGAGGCCTCGGCCTCCATGTTGCGCTTACCGGCTTCGTCGAGTTTGTCTTCGGGCGCGGGCGACATGAAGTTCGCGCCGGGCTTGAGGCCTTTGCGCGCGAGGTCCACATAGAGCCCGGCGGCGGAGACGCGGGCCATCGCCGCCACGCTCCCGTTGGGGTGGTTGTTCGCCACGTCCATCAGCGAGGCGGGGTTGCCGGTGTCGGCGGCGGCGCGGAGATCGGCGAAGGCGAGGTCGCGGGCGTTCTCCTGACGCTGGTTCCACCAGTTTCGTCCGACGTAGATCAGCACAATGGCGAGCAGCAAGTAGACGGCGTACCCGCCGTACTTCTGCAGGAAGTTGATGAGGTCGGTGTTGAGGCGCGACTCTTGCAAGCCGGCGCCGACCTGGACTTGTTGCTGGCGTTGTTCCATGAGAGGGAGAGGGTGCGGAGTTTCGGAGTGGGAGACGACGGGGCTTGCCAGGCCGTGATTCGATTCGGAGCGTTGGGGGAAGGATAGGCGGGCGCGGTTCGACGTCCCTTGCACCACACAAAGACCGAATGCCCTCAGCCGCTGGCTCGGAGTGCCGGATGAAACGCCCATCGCGGCGGACGGGCGCGCAGCACGCGCGGCACCAGCCGATCCGCCACCGACTCCGCCAGCGCTTCCAGCCCCGCGCCGGAGAGCGCATCGGTCGTCAGATCGCACGCCGGGGCTTCCCCGCGCGGCCACAGCCCGGCGCGCGTGCCGATGCGCAACATCGGCGTACCCGCCTTCGCGCCCATCACCGCGCCGTCGAGAAAGCCCGAGTTCGCGTCGCCGCAGATCAACACGAGGTCGGCATCAGAGACGGCGCGGGCGGCGAGCGCTCGCGCGCCGGCTTCGGCGGAGCGCGGGTCGATGCCGTCACGCCACCCCGGCGTATCGAGCCAGTGGACGCACACGCCGTCGAGCGTCAGCGTCACCCCGAGGTGGTCCAGCGTCGTGCCGGGCAGATCGGCGACGATGGCGGCCTCGCGCCGCGCCAGCGCGTTCAGCAGCGTGCTCTTCCCGACGTTGGCGTGCCCGATCGCCGCGACCACCGGGGCGCGGAGCAGGCGGTCGAGCTGCGCGGATTCGTCTGGTGACGCGGGGCGAGCCGCGGCATCGTTCCACAGCGCGGGCTGGGCCAGCAGCACGTCGACCGCCGCGGGGGATTCGACGCGCGCGAGCGCGTCGAGCACGCAGGCTTCGACGAGGCTCGCGGCCTCGGGGTAGAGCTGGCGCGGGTCGAGCGTTTCGGCGGGCGCGTGCGCGATGCCGATGCGCGCCAGCGCGGCCTCGAAAGCCCGCTCCACGGCCCGTCCGGCGTGGAGACTCATGTGCAGCACGTGCGGCGCGGGGCGCGTCACGAGCGCGTCGTCGATGTCGGGGATCACGCGCAGCCCGACGGTGCGCGGGGCGACGGGTGCGATGCTCAGCGCTCGGAAGACCTCGTCAAATGCGAAGTCGCCGGCGGGCTCGATCGCGGTGAGCTGATAGAGCGACAACGCCGCACCGGTGGCGGCGGCGGCGGGGGTCAGGCGCGTGAAGGTGATGCCGGTCGGAACGGTCACATCACGAGCGTAACGATGTCAACAGAACCGCGACCGTGAGGGAGCGGTCTGGACGAAGTGGTCAAGTGGTCGGGTGCGCCAGGCGGGCGCGCACTTGACCACTTGACCACTCGACCACTTCTCAAGAAACCCCTCCCTGACGGTCGGGGTTCTGCGCTGTTTCACCGCGCCGTCGCCGTCGTCAGCACCGGTCGGCGTTCTTCGTGTTCGTGCGCCCACGCCGAATCCGAGCCGTAGCGGACGCCCGGCGTGCCCGGGTCGCCCCGATACCAGGTGATGCGCCCGGGCAGCAGGGTTCCTACCAATCGCTCGTCGCGCGGGACGACGCGAACCGTGAACCCGCGCCGGCCTGAGCCGTCGGCCTCGAACTCACCCGCGAATGTCGCGACACCCTGCGCGTCGGTGCCGTTGGCGGGGGATGAGGGCAGGCCGCCTTCGTTCTCGCGCAGCGGCTTCATGTCTGACACGGCGCACTGCGTCATGTCGCCCAGGCTGGTCACTTCGCCGTGATAGACCTGCACGCGCACCTCGTGCGGCAGCAGGCCCCCGAGCTCGACCTCGGCCTTCACCCGCACATGCGAGCGCACCGGGATCTGCGGGCCCACGTCGGCGGAGACGCCTCGGATGGTCACGTTGTGCCACAGGTCATTGAGCCGGCGTACCTGGGCGGCGAAGTCCTTGGCGTCGTGCAGGCTGTTCGCGCTCAGTTTGCGCGAAAGACCGTGGGCCACCAGGTAAAACTGCATCGCGTAGTCGGCGACCATGCGGTTGGTGCTGAACAGCGGCGTCAGCGACCGGATCGAGTGCTTCATGCGGCCCACCCACTTGCGCGGGATGCCGCCCTCGTCGCGGTCGTAGAACTCCGGCAGAATCTGGCGTTCGAGCAGGTCATAGAGCGCACGGCTCTCGATCGCGTCCTGCTCGGCGGAATCGTTGTACGCCTCGCCCTTGCCGATGGCGAACCCGTGGCGCGGCTCGTACGCCTCGTCCCACCAGCCGTCGAGGATCGAGACGTTGATCACGCCGTTCATCGCGGCCTTCATGCCGCTGGTCCCGGAGGCTTCCATGCCCCGCTTGGGGGTGTTCAGCCACACGTCGCAGCCCTGCACCATCCGCCGCGCCACATCGATGTCGTAATCCTCGAGGAACACCACGCGGCGCAGCTCGGGCGTCGCGTCGGCGAGCTTGACGATTTCGCGGATCAGCTCCTTGCCCGGCCCGTCGGCGGGGTGGGCCTTGCCGGCGATCAGCAGCTGGATCGGCCGCTTGGTGCTCGTGAAGAGCGCCTTGAGGCGTTCCTTGTCGTGCATCAGCAGCGTGCCGCGCTTGTACGTCGCGAAGCGGCGAGCAAACCCGATCGTGAACACCTCGGGGTCGAGCGCGTTGGCGGCGCGCTCGATCTCGTCGTGCCCCGCCCCGCGGGCCTTGAGCTGCTTGCGCAGCCGCCCGCGGCACCAGGTGATGAGCTTTTCACGCTGACGCTTCCGCAGACGCCACAGCTCATCGTCGGGCACGTCTTCGATCGCGTCCCAAAGGCGGAAATCATCGGGGTCCAGGGCCCAATCGGGCCCGAGGTAGCGGTCAAACAGGCCTTGCAACTGCGGGCTGAGCCACGAGCGCGGGTGGACGCCGTTGGTCACGTGCCCGATCGGCACCTCGGTCTCGGGGAGGCCCGGCCAGATGTCGCGCCACATGTTGCGGCTCACCTCGCCGTGGAGGCGCGAGACGCCGTTGGAGAACTGGGTGGTGCGCAGAGCCAGCACGGCCATCGAGAAGAACTCGCCTCGATCAAACACGTTGTTGCGCCCGAGCATCAGCAGGCCTTCGAGGTCGGTGCCCAGTCGGGGCAGCATGGGCTCGAAGTAGCGCTGAATGAGCTCGCCCGAGAAGCGGTCGATGCCCGCGGGCACCGGGGTGTGCGTGGTGAACAGATGGGCCGATGCGGCGGCCAGGCGGGCTTCATCAAAGGAAACGCTGTGCGTCTCACGCAGGCGAGCGATTCGTTCGAGGGCCAGGAAGGCGGCGTGACCCTCGTTGATGTGATAGACGGTGGGATGCTCGCCGACCTTTTCGAGGGCGCGGGCGCCGCCGATGCCCAGGACGATCTCCTGCTTGATCCGCGTCTCGATGTCGCCGCCGTAGAGCGTGCGGGTGATCTCGCGGTCTTCGCGCGAGTTCTCCGGCATGTTGGTGTCGAGCAGGTAGAGCGGCACGCGCCCGACATGGACGCGCCACACGCCGATGGTCACCTGACGCCCCGGCAGGTCCACCGTCACGCGGTACTGCTCGCCCGTGCTCGGGTCGATCAGGCGGTGCAACGGCTGGTTGGGGAAGTCGAGCTCGGGGTAGGTCTCCTGCTGCCACCCGTCGGCGGAGAGGTATTGATGGAAGTACCCGCAGCGGTAGAGCAGCCCGACGGCGCACAGGGGCAGGCCCAGTTCGCTGGCGGACTTGAGATGGTCGCCCGCCAGGCAGCCCAGGCCGCCGGAGTAAACCTGGAAGCACTCGGTGAGGCCGAACTCGGCGCAGAAGTAGGCGATGCGCATGCCGCCCTCGCCGTCGGGCCCGGGCAGGTGCTGGGGGAACTGGCGGTGGAACCAGCTGGCGCGTTCCTGGTGGTACTTGAGCTTGGCGTGGGTGAGCGCCAGCTCGTGCCGGTACGACTGGTCGCGGGCCATCTTGTCGAGCTGGGCCTGGTCGATCTGCCCGAGCAGCTTGATGGGGTTGTGATGGGTCGAGTCCCACAGCTCGCGGTCGAGGCGCTTGAACAGGCGCACGGCCTCGGGGTGCCACGACCACCACAGGTTGTGCGCGATCTCCATCAGCGGGCGCAGCGCCTCGGGCAGGTCCGGCACGACGCGGAACGAACGGATGCTGGCTTGGCCGGCGTGGAGCATGAGTAAGGCCTTTCGGGCGCTGGAGCACAATCGCGACGGTTCGAGGCGGCGCGGCGATGAGGTGGAACGGTTTATCGGCCCACGCCGAGAGACTCGCTCCGCCTCCGCGCCCGACGCGCTTTTGCGTCCGGGAAGATCGACGCATCGCGGCCCCGAGTTTATTCGTCCATCCCCTCGACACGGAGCCAAAGTCCGCCCGAATCGCGGGCAAACCCGGACATGTCAATCTGAACTCCGGGCGCGAAGCCGGCTTAGTTATGTTTGTATTTTGATCGGTATCGAGAACTCGAACTGGCTGAAAGCGACCCAGAAAAACCGGTTCCGGGGATGGATTTCGAAAGCCGTGGCCGAATTCTGCTCGTTTTCCCGCGTTCTCCCTTGCACCCATCCCCGACTCGTGGCATAGTACCCCTGCACAAAGGGAAGCCCGTGCTCGAATTCTCGGCACAGGTTTTGAAGAGGAGTCAGATCATGTTTCTCGCGACCATCGCTTTGACATCTGCTGTGGCGTTCTCGGCTCAGGGTACAGGCACCGCCCCGGTCCAGGCTGTTGCCGCCCCGGTGGCCCCCGCGCCCGTCGTGCTCGCTCAGTTCGAGCCCGTCGCCAGCTTCGCCCAGCTCGTCCCGACCTCGGTCGCGGCCCCCTCGGCGGCGATCGCGCTGCTCGGGCCGGTCATGTTCCGGCGCAGCCGGCCGTTCCGCGTCCGTGCGGAGCGTCGCACCGAGCTCTCGCCGCTGCCTCAGAACTACATGTACTTCCCCGCCGCCCGGTAATCCCGGCGCGGGCTGACGATCAATCTGAGTCTCAATCACGGCGCGTGCGATCGTGGAAGTCTCGCGCGGCGTGTTCAGAACCACTGGGAAGTGGACGGATCGCCCCGCGATTGCCGGGGCGGTTTGCTTTTTTTGGAAGGCATCGAGGCATCGAGGCATCGAGGCATCGAGGCAAGAGTGAGGGAGCGTCATCCGAAGTCGGCGCCCCCTCCCGCACCGTCCTTGCCGGTGTTTCGTTCGAGGAGCCACTTGAGTTCGTCGCGCTTGGTGAGCAGGGCGATGACGCCGAAGACGCCGATGCCGATGATGGTGTCGCGGGCCAGGGCCAGGGCCCGATCGGCCCATGGGGCGTCGGCGGCGAGCGGCCAGACCAGCGCCGAGCCGATCAGCACGCAGCCCATGATGATCGAGGCGAGGATGGTGATCGAGACGCCGCGGCGGGTCTCGGCGTTGAAAAGCGGGCTTGTCGCGGATGCGAACCGACGCGACGCCAGCCACCCCAGCGCCACGCACTGGCCCGTCGCGGTGATGGTCGTCGCCCAGGCCAGCCCGGCCTCCTGCAGCGGCCAGATGAGCACCAGGTTCAGCACCAGATTGCAGGCGATGGTGATGAGGCTGACCCGCATCGGCGTCTTGGTGTCGCCGGCGGCGTAGAAGGCCTTGTTGAACACGTGCGTGAGCGAGTACGCCCACACCGCCACGCTGTAGCCGATCAGCACGTTGGCGACCCGCGCGATCTCGTCCGCCCGCCCCACTTCGCTGCTGTAGATCACGGCACACATGTTGTGCCCGACGATCACCAGCCCGACGGTCGCGGGCAGGCCGATGAACAGGCTGAGACGCGTGCCGCGGCGGATGATCTCGGCGAAGTCCCGCGTGCGGTTGGCCTCGTCGGCCCAGGCCCGAGCCAGCGCGGGGAAGACGGCGGTGGCCACGGCGATGCCGAACACGCCGAGGGGGAACTGGTACAGCCGCGAGGCATAAGACAGCACGGCGGCACCGCCGCCGTCGATGGGGTAGGCCGTGCCGGGCAACAGGCCGAAGGGCGACGCCGTGCCGAACACCACGACGTACCCGGCGATGAGCTGGTCGGCCAGCACGCTGAGCTGCATCGTGCCCGACGAGATCGTCACGGGGATGAAGCGCTTCAGCATGGCCCGGAAGTTGTCGCGCACGTCGACGGCTTGCTTCTTCCACGAGACCAGCACTCCACCCCCCACGCCGCGCAGCGCCCAGAGGCACCACGCGAGCTGCACGAAACCGGAGAGTGTGACGCTCACAGCGACGGCGAGTGCGGACGTTTCGAGCGAAGCCTTCCACGCCCATGCCCACAGCGTCGCCGCGGCGATCATGAAGGCGCTGAGCAGAATGGGTGCGGCGGCGGGGGCGGCGAACTTGCCGTGGGTCTGAAGCATGCCGCCGAGGATCGCGGTGGCGCAGATCAGCGGCATGTAAGGCAGCATCACCATCGTGAAGACGACGAAGCTGTGCCCGCTTTCTCCGGGGGTGAGGGAACGGAGGAAGAGGAAGAGGATCGCCTCGCCCACGAGCACGATGAGGGCCGAGAGGGCGAGCAGCGCCGACATGGTCAGCCGCGCCAGGGCGTTGGCCTTGCCGGAGTCTTGCTTCAAAAGGGACGAGTATTCAGGGATGAACGCGGCGGTGAGGGCCCCCTCGCCGAAGAGCCGCCGGAACACATTCGGCACGGCGAACGCGAGCGTGAACGCCGACCAGACAGGCGAGGCGCCGAAGACCTTGAACGCGATGGACTCGCGGATGAGGCCTGAAAGGCGCGAGAGGAGCGTGAGGAAGGCGATGATGCGGACGAAGCCGGCGAAGCCGGTCGAGAGAGCGGGGGCGAGAGCGGGGGCGGGTGCGGGAGGGGGGGGCGCAGAACGGAACCCCGACCGTGAGGGAGGGGTTTCCTGTTCCCCCGGCACGGTGGCAGATACGGGCGCGTTCCGCACATCGGAAGAGACCCCTCCCTCACGGTCGGGGTTCTGTTGCTCGAGGGGAATGGGCAGATCGTCCGGCACGGTCGCGGGTCATCGGCTGGGGGGAGCGGAACGGTCGAGAAAGCGGCGCAGGCTGATGTTGATGAGTGTGCCGAGCAGCACGCCCAGGGTGTTGAACATCATGTCGTCCCACGCGAACCAGCGCCGGATGAAGGGGACGGCCTGCAGCCCCTCATCGACACACGCGTACGCGGCGGCCACCACCTGGACCAGCGCGACCGCCCGCCACGAACGCGGATCGCCCAGCAGCCCGCTCACAAACAGCAGCACCGTCCAGATCGAGAAAATCGTGAGGTGGACCACCAGATCGGGCCGACCGGCCATCGGGATCGCCAGCTGCGGCCAGTGGGTGCCGATGAACAGCGCCACGGCGTAGAGCGCAAAGACAACGCGTGCGGGGCGCGATGAGACGACTCTGGAGAGGAACGAGGCAGGGGTGACGGTCACGGCGGGAAGATAGTGGCACCACCGAGCGAGCGATGGGAGACGCCCGAGCGATGAGCCCGTCGCTCCGACGGCAGCGCTGGATCGCAAACGCTTGCCTTCAAGAGAAAAGACTCGCCTACCCTTTGCCCCATGGCTCAAGTGCCGCCGAGTTCGAGATCGCTGGCCCGGAACCTCGGGTCGTTCCTGGGGCACATTGTGAAGGGGATTCGGACGCCGGTGGGGACCGGAGACGAGCAGGAAAGCCCTTCGGAAGGTCCGCAAACCGTGGAAGTGTCTCGACAAACGCAAACCGGGGAGGCTGTGACGCCGATGGGTAGAGTGACGCTTCGGCGGACGGTGATCGACGAGGTCATCGTGCCCGGTCCCCCCGGCCCCCCCGGAGCCCCCGGCCCAGGCCAGCCCGCGACTCCCGCCGAACCTCCGCCGAACCAGGATCGTTAGAAGGAACCAGCCGTGATGAACACTTCTCAGAACGCCCGTCTCCGGTCTATCGCCGACACGCGATCGAACCGTATCGCTCGCGTCCTCGCTGTGGCGGTGATGGCGCTGACGGCGACGTTGACCGGGTGCGAAGAAGCCTCCACGGTGTCGCGCGGGTTCATCGACAACGGCGGCCCCCAGGCGATCGGGCTGGCGCCGGTCGTCGCCATCAGAAAGACGTACGACACCGACGGCCCGCGCGTCGCCTTCGATAACCAGTCGTCCAAGACCCTTGAAGTGCGCTGGTGGATCGCCCGCGTGGACGCCGGCGAGCCCGAAGGGTTCACCGACCTGCGCACCGGGCAGCACCTCGGTTTCATCTCGAATCCGGGCAAGAAGGTGGCGCGTCACACCGAGCGCAAGCCGTGGCCCACAGGCACCGTGGACGCCGTGGTGCGCGTCGAAGTGCGTGAGCGACTGACCGACGGGACGACGAGCGAGCCGACGTGGATGGAACTGCCGCGGCCCGGGCCTTACCTGCTGCGGGTGCGCGAGATCGACGGCCAGCTCGCGTTCGATCGCCCGCGCGACGACCGCGAGGTGGTGGTGCTGCCGAATGATCTCATGCCGGTGGGGCGCAACGGCGAGTTCCCGGTGTACCGCGAGCGCGTGTCGATGTCGGAGTGAATCCGCCGAACAGCGAGCCCGGAGCGTGAGCGACGGGTATTTGAAATGCTGGAACCCACCTGTTTTCCACCCACTCGCTGACGCTCGGGGCTCGTTGGTACCCTCTCGGCATGAGCAACGAACCCAGCGACTTTCTCACCGGCGAACTCGACGAAACCCACGACCCCGACCTGAAGTCGTGGGTCGATTCCGCCAACGACCCGGCGACGGATTTCCCGCTCCAGAACATGCCCTTCGGCGTCGGGCTGCTCGAAGGCAGCGACCAGCCGCCATTCCCGTGCGTGGCGCTGGGCGATCAGGTGGTCGACTTGCTGGCGGTGCTCGAATCCGGCCTGCTGGGCGAGCCCGAAGACGAGGCCGAAGCAGCGGAGATGGAAGAGGTGCTCATCACGCCGTGGGTTGACTCCGAGGCATGGGGCGGCATCCGTTCGCGTTTGATCGAGCTGTTCTCGCACGGCAACACCGAGCTGAAGAACGACCGCAAGGCGCGGATGCTGGCGCTGCGCCCGATGAAGAGCGTGCGGATGCTGCTGCCGATGGACCCGCCGGCGAACTACACGGATTTCTACGCCTCGATCCACCACGCGACCAACGTGGGACGGATGTTCCGGCCGGACCAGCCGCTGCTGCCGAACTACAAGTGGGTGCCGATCGGCTACCACGGACGGGCGTCGAGCGTGGTGCCCAGCGGCATGCCAGTGCGCCGACCGTACGGGCAGACCAAGGCGGACGATCCGGCGGGTGGGATGGGGGGCGGGGCCACGACTCCGCCGGAGTTCGGGCCCTGCAAGATGCTCGACTATGAGCTTGAGATGGGCCTTGTCGCGGGCATCGGCAACCTCTTGAGCGAACCGATCACCATCGACGCCGCCCGCGAGTTTCTCTTCGGCATGGTGCTGCTCAACGACTGGTCGGCGCGCGACATCCAGAAGTGGGAATACCAGCCGCTGGGCCCGTTCCTGGCCAAGAACTTCGCGACGACCATCTCGCCGTGGGTCGTGACGATGGACGCGCTGAAGCCCTTCCGCTGTGCCGCGGCGAAGCGCGAGGCGGGCGATCCCGCGCCGCTGCCCTACCTCAACGATCCGTACGACCAGGATTTCGGCGCGTACGACATTCAGATGGAGGCGTACATCCGCACCGAGGCGATGCGGAAGAAGGGCGTCGAGGCGCACCGGCTTAGCCGGGGAAACTTGAAGGACCTGTACTGGACGCCGGGGCAGCTGGTGACGCACCACACCAGCAACGGGTGCAATCTTGAGCCGGGCGACCTGCTGGGCACGGGCACGGTGAGCGGCCCGACGCCGGAATCGCGCGGCTGCCTGCTCGAACTCACATGGGACGGCCCCGGCAAGCCGCGCGTGCCGATCCAACTTCCCGGCGGCGAAACACGCACGTTCCTGCAGGACGGCGACGAGGTGATCTTCCGAGCGTTCTGCGAGAGGCCGGGGTTCCGGCGCATCGGGTTTGGGGAGTGCCGGGGTGAGATCGTGAAGGCGTTCAAGTCGGACTTGGATTGATGTGATTCGTCGCGTGCTCGCGGCCCTTTGCCGGGCGAGGCGAGGGGTCTGGTGCTTGTCAGTGACGCCGAGCACCGAAGCCCGGCGGACCGGACTTCGGTGGTACGCCCCCCCGAATCCCCACTCCCGACCCCCCACTCCCCACTCCCGCCCTGCCACTCCCGCCCCTCCGCCATGAACCATTACCACATGTGGTGCAACCTGCGTGAGTCTCGCAAGGACCTTGAGTTCAGCGCCAGCGTGCGCGCGTACCTCGATCATCTCAAGGGGCAGGGGCTGATCGAAAGCTGGTCGTTGCAGCGCCGCAAGTTCGGGTTCGGGCCGCCGGGGTTGGGCGAGTTCCACATCACCGTCTCGACGCGCGATCTGGCGCAGCTCGACTCGGCCTTCGGCGTGGTCGCCACGCGCGCCGGCGAGGTCGAGCGGTTGCACCACCCGGTGTACTCGATGGTCACGGACTTCGTCAGCGCGCTGTACCGCGACTTCCCCGATCCCGAGCGCGTGGGATAGGGCACGCTCTGCTCAGACAATCCGGCACCGAGCCGACCGCGGCTGAACAAAGGTTTCGTAAGACGGATCGACAGCGCTTCACGAGTGGCTCACGCCGACGATGAGCGGAGTCTTCGCAGCGAATCGTCGCGCTCACGCACGAGGATCGGTGATCATCCGCATCAGGAGTGTTCGCGTGCCGCGCCGGCGAGGATGCACGCAAGAGAGTCCCAGAATCAGTCACAGGTTCCCGGTCGCGCTGACGCCGGGATATCCGGCTTTACGAGCGAGAACTCGGGGGTTCGGGCAGGGTTGGCCGTCTGTGACGGGGTGCGAGAAGGGCAATGTGAAAACCGCGCTGGCCGACACGTCGAATAGACAGCATGGTTGTCTGCGGGCGCTCCGTCACATCTGTTGGGTCGGCGGGCGCTCCGCCGGAGCACAGGACCATGGTCAAAATTAAGACGAGTTGTGCGGTTCTCGCGTCGGCCCTTTCGCTGTTGGCCGCCGCCGGCGCTGCGAACGCCGGCATCATGATCGGATCGAACGCCTCGGCGGGTGAGGGCAACACCAACGCGACCTTCACCGGCACGCTCGACTACACGCCGAACACCGCCACCACCGGCACCCTCACCGTCGTGCTCACCAACACCACCGCGCCGGCCCTCAACGCGCGGCTCACGGCGTTCGTCTTCAACATCGGCTCGGCCCTCAGCCCCTCGTCGCTCCTGCTCACCCAGGTTGGCGCGAACCTCTCGAACATCTCCGGCGGCAGCGCCAACCCCTTCGGCTCGTCCTACGTCGGCGGCGCGGGCACCGGCGGCCAGTTCGAGGGCGGCGGCAGCCCCAACAACGGCATCGCCCCAGGCAACTCCGGCACGTTCACCTTCCGCATCACCACCACCAGCGCGCCAGCGCTGACCGCCAGCGACTTCCTCACCGGCCCCTACAACCACGACTTCGTCGTCCGCTTCCGCGGGCTGGCGGACGGTTCATCGAGCAAGATCCCGGCGACGATCGTGCCCGCGCCGGGGGTGGGGGCGATGGCCCTGATGAGCGTGTGCGCGATGGCGCGGCGGAGACGTTGATTTCACCGCCTCTGGCGGAACAGCGAGCCGACCGTGACCTGCGGCGGACGATCAGCGTTTAAGCAGACCGGGCGACATGCGCGCTTCGCGGGTTCAGTCGGGCACTGTTCGATCGGGCGGACGCGGACCCTCAGGGGATCAGGAAGCGGGCGTTCCGGGCAAGAATTGTTTGGCTTGGGTTAACATTGTGGAGAAGTAGCCACTCTAAGACCTTGCTTGCGATTCGAGATAGACTCCTAGCTGGCGACGGATCGGGCCAAAAGGAGTACGTATGATGTTTGATGACGCCAAGAGGCACCTGAAGCGTCAGGTGGAACGTATTCTGGATGAGAACCCCGGGAAGACGCGAAGCGTCATTATCCAGGCCCGAAGTTCCGCCGCGCACGAAGAATCCGCGAAGCGAGTCGCGCGCCGAGTGGCCGAGTTGATCCACCGTCAAGGTTTGTGCCAGTCGTCTCGCGAACTCCTGCCCTCTCGCATGACGCGGGCCGCGGGAAAGGGCGAGAGACTTCGCGGGAGTCGGCGTCAAGCTTCGGGAATGCACGGCCCCAACGCGGCGGCGGTGCGCGTTCTGCAGCAGTCGTTCGGCACGAACTTGAAGTCGCTCCAGACAAGTCTCATTGAGCAGGCGCGGGGCACGCGCCGTGCGGGCAGAGCCGTCCAGTCGCCTGTCGCACTCTGGACATCCAACTCGCTCGTTGTCGAGATGCAGGAGAACGCGCTTCGTGGCCTGCCGGAGACCAACTCCCACGAAATTCGCAACATCTATCCAAATCGATCGTTGTTCGTCCCTCGAATTCAGAAAGTCACCGACCTCCCGGATGAAGTGCGTGAGGCGACGTCGAGTTCGTGGGGTGTCTCGAAGATCGGGGCCCTCTCCGTCTGGGGTGCGCACGGTGCTCGAGGCAAGGGTGTCACGGTCGCCGTCCTTGACACGGGTGTTGACGCGGGCCACCCAGACCTGCTCGGAAAGGTCAAGGAGTTCGCGGCTTTTGACGAGCGAGGCGTGCTGCTGAAGAATGAGCGGGCTTCCGATCAGGACACCCACGGGACGCACTGCTGCGGAACGATCGCGGGTGGGAACGCCAGCGGCAAATGGATCGGCGTCGCGCCAGACTGCGACCTCATCGTTGGTCGTGTGCTTGGACGCGACGGCGGCACGGAAGCGCAGGTGCTCGCGGGCCTGAAGTGGGCCATCGATCAGGGAGTCGACGTGATCAGCATGTCCCTGGGCGGATTGACGGAACAGATGGAGGTGCCCGATACCTACACCGAGACGTTTGCAGTCGCCGCCGCGGCGGGCATCACGGTGGTGACCGCGATCGGGAACGAAGGCAGCCAGACGACTGGGTCTCCGGGGAATAACTGGCTGTCCTTCGCCGTCGGCGCCACGGACCACGCCGATCGCGCCGCCGGATTCAGCGGCGGGCGGACCCAGGTGCTCAAGCACTCACGCACCATTCCGGAACGTCTTCTGCCCTTGGTCTATTCAAAGCCGGACATCTCGGCACCAGGTGTCGCGGTGTACTCGGCGATCCCGAAGGGCCGGTACGAGTACTACAATGGCACGTCAATGGCGACTCCCCATGTGGCCGGTGCCATCGCCTTGCTCTTGAGTTCCTGCGATATCCGCAACCGGTATGACGGCCTCGAGCGGGTCCAGATGATCAAGCAACTGCTCATCGGGGCCGTCCGAGAACTCGGTGAGTCCGGCCAGAACCACCGCTTCGGCTTCGGGCGGCTCGACATCCTTCGTTCGATCGGGTTCGCAAAGGAGCGTGGACTTTGAGCCGAGTGAACACGCATCCGCTCTCTGTCGATTTGAAGACCATGAAACCGCGGCCTTCAAAGATCAAGACCCCTGCGACGCGAGCCGGGTCGCTCGTGGATCGAGTCATCGACCTGACCGAGAAGCAGCGGAAGAAACTCGGTGACGACGAGATCGTCGCTTGGATGATGAAGGGCAAGGGGCCCGCCCGGGGTTTCATCGTCGAGGCCGCCGTCCCACCGGTCAGACTCTACCCGTATCTCAATCGAACCGAAGTCGGCGGAATCAAGAGGATCGGTGGCATTCAGCGTATCGTGGTCGCACCGAAAGCACGCCGCGATCGTCAGTACGCCAAACTCGGTGAGCATCTGGCCAAGATCGGGCTCGACGGTGTCGAACTCTCGGCCGCCAACGCCTACTGCGTGGACATGAGCCCCGCGGACCTGCCCAAGCTGTTGAGTTCTCCGCTGGTCCGTCTCGTTCGATTCAACCGAAAGATCGGCGCGTAGCCCGCGAACGCAAGTTCCCGCAAGCAGGCACGCGACTACTACGCGAGTTTCTCCTCAAGGAACCACTTCACCTTGTCCATCGCCATGCGCGTCTGCTGACCGGTGTCGCGGTCGCGCATGGTCACCGTCTGGTCTTTCAGCGTGTCGCCGTCGATGGTGAAGCAGTAGGGGCAGCCGGCTTCGTCCATGCGGGCGTAGCGCTTGCCGATGGACTGCTTCTCGTCCATCTCGATCGCGCCCAATCGCCAGAACCGTCCGTGCAGTTCTGCGTGCAACCGCTCGGCGGCCTCGGGCATGCCGTCCTTGTTCACCAGCGGGAAGATCGCCGCCTTGATGGGGGCCACGCGGGGGTGGAACTTCATAAACTCGGGGCTGGGGCGACTCTCGTCGCGCGTGTAGCCCTCGCAGATGAGCGCCAGCGCGCCGCGATCAAGCCCCGCGGCGGGCTCGATGCAGTGCGGGATGTACCGCTCGCCGCGGCGGGAGCCGTTGGGCAGGATCTCGCCGCGCTCGGTGTCGTTGTACTCCATCTTCGCGCCCGAGTGCTTGGCGTGCTGGGTGAGGTCGAAGTTACCTCGGTGCGCGATGCCTTCGAGCTCGCCGAAGCCCGGCGCGGTGAAGGGGAAGCGGTACTCGACATCCGAAGTGCCGACGGAGTAGTGCGAGAGTTCGTCCTTGTCGTGCTCGCGGAGGATGAGATTGTCGCCGGCGAGGCCGATGGCCTTCCACCACTCCATGCGGAAATCCCGCCAGAACTTGTACCAATCCTGGGATTCATCGGGGTGGCAGAAGAACTCGAGTTCCGCCTGCTCGAACTCGCGCGAGCGGAAGGTAAAGTTGCGTGGCGTGACCTCGTTGCGGAAGGAGCGCCCGGTGTTGCCGATGCCGAAGGGGACACGGACTCGGGTGGTATCCCAGACGTTCTTGGCCTGGACGAAGACGCCCTGGGCGGTCTCGGGGCGGAGATAAGCCTTGTTGTTCTCAATGTCGCCCGTAGCGCCGAGGACCGTGGGGAACATCAGGTTGAACTGACGCGGCTCAGTCAGTGTGCCCCTCTCCTTTGCATGCGGCCCAACCACACGATGGAACTCGCCGACCGGAATGTCTTTCAATGGCTTTACGTGGCAATCCTTCAGGGGCAGTTCTTGCTTGAGATACTTCGCAAGCCGCTTGTGCGCCAGGACTTCAGTGTCGTCTCCAGGCATGAACGCGTACATCGGGTTTGCCCCGCTATCCGTACGCTCCTTCACGACAAACACATGATCATAGCGATATCGCTGCTTGGTCTCCTTGCAATCCACCATGGGGTCGTTGAAACCCCCAACGTGCCCACTCGCCTCCCAAACCTTCGGGTGCTGGATGATGCACGTCTCCACCGGCACGCACGTCACCTCGCGCCCGTTCGGCCCTTTGCGCCCCCAGCAGGGGCGCATGATCATGTCCTCCCACCACGCGTCGCGGAGGTTCTTCTTCAGTTGCGCGCCCAAAGGCCCGTAGTCCCAGAAGCCGTTGATCCCGCCGTAGATTTCCGAGGCCTGGTAGATGAACCCTCGGCGTTTGCAGAGGGCCATGATGGCGTCCATCGGCTTGGAACTGGTGCTGGTGCTGGGGGTCGAGTCGGACATGGGTGGTCTCTTCGTTCTCGCGTCGGGCCGCGGCGTGGTTCACGGACGAAACAGGTCGAGATGGTAGCGGGCGACGGCGGCGGACTGTGCTAGGCTGCCTTCGCGCCGCCACCCCGCATGACCGCACCAAGCGTCACCCTGTTCGTCGCCGCGGCCCCCGCCGAGGGGCTCGCGGTGGCCCGCGCGCTCGACCCGGAGCGGTTCGCTGACAAGTCGTTGGGCGCCGTGCGTTGGCGGGCCATGCCGCTGAGCGCGAACTTCGATCTCGTCATCACCGGCGTCGGCAAGGCCAACGCAGCGGCGGCGGTGGCCCGAGTGTTCGATCCGGCCCGGCACGCGACCGTCATCAACATCGGCGTGGCGGGGGCGCTGCCGCGCTCGAAGCTGGCGCTGCTGGACGTGGTGGTGGCCGATCCGAGCGTGTACGCCGACGAAGGCGTGCGCACGCCGGAACGGTTCATCGACATGGCGAAGTGCGGCTTTGCGCCGAACCAGGGGATCGCGGGAACGCCGTCGGTCGCGGTGGGCGCGGATGCCGCGCTCCGCGATCGGCTGGTTCTGCTGCTCTCGCGCGGGGCGGCGCACGGCGTGCGGCCCGGCCCCGTCGCAACGGTCTCCACCTGCTCCGGCCGCAACGGCATCGCCCTGCGCGTGGTGCGCGAAACCGGCGCCATCGCCGAGGCGATGGAAGGGGCGGCGGTCGGATTCACCGTGATGCGTCTGAACGCCGAGGCGCTCGCGGCGGCACCGGGCGGAACGGCGGCCCCGTTCGCCGAAGTCCGGGTCATCAGCAACACAACCGGCAACCGCGCGCGGCAGCGCTGGGACCTCGAAGGCGCGTTGACGCGGCTGTCCGATGTGGTGCGAGCGATCGCGCGCACGCAATGAGGGGACCTCGGTTCCGTTCGCCGTTGCCGAGAGGCCGCGCGATTTCACGCACGGATCAATCGAGCACCCTCGTGATGCTCATCGATCCCGATACGCCGTGTGGCAAGCCTTGCACGACGCCTCGACCGCGCCCCACGCGGCATCCAGGGCTTCCGCACGCGCTCCCGCGACGAAGCCGCGCTCGAGTTCCGACGCCCGCGTGCTGCTCTCGCGCATCAGATGGATGAAATCCGCTCCGAAGGCGGTCGCTTCGGCGGTTTCGACGCTGGTGCGGAGGTGGTCGGCCAGCCGGCCCGCTTCCGCCGCGGGGACCAGGTCGGGGTGTTCGGCGGGCGTGCGCCAGTTGTTCTTGCGGATGAGCCCGAGGTTCTCAAAGGCGGCGTCGATCTCGACCATCGCGGCGACCAGCCCCGCAGGGCGACGCACGCTGGGAAAGTCGGCGGGGGCCGCGTCGAGCGCGGCGATCGACGCCGGGCGCGTCTCTTGCACGCAGCGGTACAGACCCGAGTAAGACGGGCTCGTCCCCGCCCGCTTCATCAGCGTCACGGCCTCGTCGTTGGTGAGCCGCCCGAGCGTGACCGCGGCGGCGGCGGCGACGGCGGGGCCGCGGTGCTTGCCATGGTGGCAGTGCAGGTAGATCGGGCCGGGCAGATCACGCACGGCGCGGGCGATCTCGAGACGCTGCCCGTCGGTGATCGTCGCGTACGTAGTCGGGATGTGGACATAGCGCATGCCGCGGGCCTGAGCGCCGTCGGCGTCGGGGGCGGCGCCGTCCACCGAGATGATGGTGCGGACACCCATCGCGCGGAGTTCGTCGAGGGCGGCGGGTGATTGGGGGCCGCTGCCGCTGATGAGGCCGGGGGTGATGGTGTGGAGATTGTGGAGGAGAGACGCGCGCGCAAAACTGGCTCGCTGAGCCGATGTCGCGGGCTGCGTCGGGGCGCACGCGGCGAGGGCCGCGAGAACGAAGAGAGTGAGCGCTGTGCGGTGCTTCATCGACCCCGGATTCCTGTGCGCCGAAGTGTCGACCCTTCGGGCCTTCATCGAATGCTCTGAGAAGCTCGAGCAACGAACCCCGAGCGTAAGCGAGTGGGCTGAACCTGCCTGGGATTCCCAATCTCCCGAAGACCCGTCGCTCACGCTCCGGGCTCGCTGCGCGGAGGCCAGCTGGAAGCCTGCCCCGCCGTGCTTCACTTCGCGCGGGGTTTGGGCGCGGGCGGCAGGCGCTTGAGCCGGTCGACCATCGGCACGAACGAAGCTTCGTTGAACGCGAACTGCGGGTTGTCCTTGGTGTTGGCGTACTTGCCTTTCAGGTCTTCCTTGATGCGGTCGATGCGCGTCTGCGGCGCGGGGTGGGTGCTGAGCCACTCCGGTTGCCCCCCCCCGCCGCCCTGGCTGGCTTCCTTGAGGATCTGCATGACCTGGAGCTGGCCCGCGGGGTTGTAGCCGGCGCGGACCATGTAGCGAATGCCCAGCGAATCGGCCTCGGACTCTTCGTCGCGCCCGTACTTCATCGAGAACAGCCCGCCGCCCTGGGTGATGACGCTCGAGACCATCTGCCCGTAGTCCGCGCCGGCGACCACGCCGCCGACCGCCGCACCGACCTGGAAGGCGGTGTCGCGCCCGATGCGCTGGTCGATGTGCTCGGCGGTGACGTGGCCGATCTCGTGTCCGAGGACGCCGGCGAGCTGGGCCTCGTTTGTCATGCGTTCCATCAGCGCGCGGCTCATGAACACCTGCCCGCCGGGGAGCGCGAAGGCGTTGATCACGTCGCTGTTCAGCAGCGTGAACTTCCAGGGGATGTCCTTGTACTCCTTCTCGACATGGGCGGCGACCTTGAAGCCGATCTGCGACACATAATCGCGCAGCACCTGGTCCGGCACTTCGCCGCCGTAGGCCGCCGTCAGCTTGGGGCCTTCCTGCGCGCCCAGCGCGATCTCCTGGCTCCGCGGCATGCCGGTGAACTGCAGCTTCCCTGTGGCGACATTGGTCGCACACGCGGCGGCGAGCGCGGCACCGGCCAGAGCGAGCAGCGTGAAGGCAGCGGAACGGTTCATGCGTGAATCCTCCAGGTGCGGCGCGGCGACTGTCGCGCCGCCCGCGAAAGTGTCCCAGCGTTTGCCCTGTGCGGCAAGTGGTCGGTGGGACAGCTTATCGAGGTGTACCGATTGGGGAGCGCAGGGGTTCGCACCGACCTGAAGACAGGTCGGTGGCACAGCACGCGGGTGCCGTGCTCCTACGATCGTCCCTCATGCCCACCGCACAGGACACGCCGCGTTCGCCCGCCTGGTCTGAGGGCGAGCTGCGCGCCGATCCGCACCGCAACGCCCAAAAGGCCGAGAAGGTGCGGGGGATGTTCGCCGCCATCGCGCGGTCGTATGACCTCAACAACCGGCTGCACTCGTTCGGGCGCGATGTGGCGTGGCGCAAGGCCGCCGTGCGGCTGGCGCAGGTGAAGTCCGGCGACGACGTGCTCGACGTGGCCTGCGGCACGGGCGATCTCACGCGGGCCTTCGCGGATACGGGCCCGCGCAGGGTGGTCGGGCTGGATTTCACGCCGCAGATGCTGGACATCGCGTGCCAGAAATCCGGGGTGGCGCGGGGGCTGCGCTCGAACGAGGTACCGGGGACTCCTGTGGGCGGCGGGCGGCGCGGCGCCGTCGGGGCAACCCGGGTGCTGCCCGAGTATCTCGACGGCGACGCGATGAACCTGCCGTTCCCGGACGGCTCGTTCGACGTGGTCTCGATCGCTTTCGGCCTGCGCAACGTGAGCGACCCGGGCAAGGCACTCCGCGAGTTCCAGCGCGTTCTTCGCCCAGGGGGGCGCGTGGTGGTGCTCGAGTTCGCGCGCCCGCGCTCGAATCTGGTCGCGTGGGCCAACGACGTCTATACGTCGAAGGTCATGCCGTGGTCCGCCACGATGATCAGCGGCGACCGCAGCGGGGCCTACCGGTACCTGCCCAAGAGCATCGAGACCTTCCTGACGCGCGAGCAGGTCGCGGATTCGCTGCGCGCGGCCGGTTTCACCGAGGTTTCACAGAAAGCGATGACCTTCGGCGTGTGCGTGTGCAGCGTGGGGCGGTGCTGAGTCTCCTCCTCTCTAAAGACAGTCCACCGCGGAGATCGCGGAGGGCGCGGAGGAAGGCAGAGAGAAGAGGAGAGAATGAGGCGGAACGCTGGCGGAAAGGTCGGCGACAGGTCATACACGTCGACGCTTGAAGGCGTGCCTTTGAGGCCGTCGCTGAGCCGCTTTGGGCGAAGTGACGGATCAACGCATGATGAAGGATGCCCGAGAACCGGACCAGAGATCACCTGAGTCGGGGGGAGCGGGCGGGATTTCTTAGATTTCTTCCGATCTTCGCAGGGGCCAACAGCCGCTCGCGCTCGGGCGCGATGAGCGTGGGCGCCGCGCGTTACCGGGCTCGCGGCGCTGGTGATGGGACGTTGCCCACCGCGTTGTGTCCGAGAACGCGGCGTGTGGCAGCACGGTGCGTCCGTGATAACCGGCGGATTCGCGTGTGGAACCGCGCGCGGACGTGCGTTCGCGTTATCGCGGACGTGTTTCAGCACGCTGTGGAACTTGGGTTTCACCTCACGATGAAAGCAGCGTCACACGGATGACCGCTCGTGTCGGACCCGAACCTCTCACCTCCTCCCTCCGCACCTCCGCACCTCCGCACCTTCTCCTTCCCCTCCCCCCCCTTCTCACAAGGCAGACCCGCACCATGAACATCGAGATGCTCAACGAACGGTTCTTCGAGGCCCTGATCAACGGCGACCGCGTTGCCTCACGCCGAATGCTCGACGAGGCGCAGCGCTCCGGCCTCTCGGCCCAAGACCTCATCCAGGATGTGTGCTGGCCCACCTATGAGCTGATCTCCAAGCTGTTCCGCAACGACCAGCTCACCACGCTGGCCCACCACATGGCCACGCGGCTGATGCGGGTGCTCGTTGACCAGGTGTCGCAGCAGCTCGAACGTGCTGCTCCCAACGGGCGCACAGTGTTCGCCTACTGCGGCCCGACCGACGCCGACGAACTCGGCGCCCAGATGGCCGTGGACATGCTCGAAGCCGGCGGCTACGAAGTCCGCTTCGCGGGCGGCGGCATCGCCTCCGACGAAGTCCTCGCCATGGTGCAGGAAAACAAGCCCGACGTGCTGCTGACTTTCGCCACGGCACCGAGCGACCTGCCCGCCCTGCGCCAGCTCATCGACACCATCCGCGAGATCGGTGCTTGCGATCAGACGCAGATCGTGGTCGGCGGCGGGGTGTTCAACCGTGCCGAGGGCCTGGCCGAAGAGATCGGCGCCGACCTGTGGGCGTTCGACCCGCTCGACCTGGTGGGCGCGATGACCGCCGAGCCGCAGCGCCGGGCCCCGGCGAACCAGCGGACGGTCGGGAAGAAGCGGCAGATGCGCGCGGCGGCGTGAGGTCTTGAAGAAGGCACCAGGCATCGGGCATTAGGCATCAGGCACTGCACGCTAGGCACTGGGCACTGGGCTCTGCGTCCTTGAGAACCACAAGACAACAAAGCGGCCCCGGCGTTGTGCCGGAGCCGCTGTCTTTTCACTCTGGCCTCAAGCCTCAGGCCACAAGCCCCAAGCCCCAAGCCCCAAGCCTCAAGACCTGCCTCATGCCTTCCGCATCACGGCGTCGCTTCCAACTGCTGGATCGTCTCCAGCAACTCGACGATGTGGGCGTTGAGCTCGGCGGGCGTGCGGGCGTTGACCCAAGTGGTGTAGCCCTCGATGGTCGTGAACCCCAGCGCGGCGAGCACCGGCGGCAACGCCGCGGGCGCTTCGGGCAGGGCGGATTGGTGCGCGGTTGCGGTGCCGGTCTCGCCGGAGCCGGGGCGGGTGCCCTGGCCGGTGGTCGCGGTGTCGCGTGCGAGCGCGGTGGTGTCGATGGGCGCGGAGGCCGAGCCGGTGCCGGGATCGCCGGGGCGGCCGCTGCCGCAGGTGGTGCCGAAGCGGCCGAGGAAGAGTGTGAGGTCGGCGGTGTTGACCCCGAGGTCGCCGTCGAGATCGCGCGACACGCCGCAGGGGCCGGACTGGCCGAACTGGCCGAGCAAGAGGGTCAGGTCGGCGGTGTTGACGGCGTTGTCGCCGTTGAGGTCGCCGAGGCAGGGCCAGCGGACGCTGAAGGTGAGTTCTCCGTCGGGGCCGGTGCGGACATCGCCGGTGAGCGTGCCGAGGATGTCGTTCTTGAGGACGCCGGGGTTGGCCTTGACGGTGTAGTCGCCGACGGGCATGAACGCGTTGCCCATCTCGAAGTAGGCCCATGTCGGTTGGTCGGTCGAGAGCTTCAGCGAGAAGCAGGATGCCAAGTTGTTCGTCGGGTCGCCCGATCCGGCGTTGACCTTCCGCTGCGAGATGACAAGCGGGTCCCCGCCGCCGCTGGAACCCACGGGGCCGTAGTACCGCACATACTGATTCCCGCCCGGCCCCGACGGCGGGACTGTCGAGCCTTGGGCCGGGTTGCAGTCGGTCTTGTGGACGGCGAAGGGGACGAGGCCGGCGGAGCCGCCGCCGAGGTCCGCAGAGGTGGGCGTGTAGAGGTCGAAAAGGGTGAGGCCACCTCCGAGCGGATCGCCGACATAGATCGGAGAGGTCCACGCGAATGAAAACTCGTCATTGAGTCCATTGACAATCACGCGCCCCGATAGATTCGAAGCAGAAAACTGCATGTATGGCGCTGGATTAATATCTCCAGGATCAAAGCTGGCGAACAGAACAATCGTACCGTAAAACGCCCCATCACATTCAATGTAGCTTGGCGCAAACGCATTCATATACTCTGTCAGTACCTCCGCAACAAGGTCCCCACCGACGTCGATGCGCCCAATCGCGAAGGCAGGCGTCGACGCGAACGCCCCCTCGATTCGCGCGTAGCAACTCCCATCGACTTCGATTCCTCGATGAGTATTCGCCCTCATCACAATTGGATCAGCTTGGGTACCGATGTCACCACCAACAAACACCTGTCCCAGCGTTCCAAGTTGATTGGGAAGTGCGCCATACTCTACGAACACGTCGCCTCGAACACTCCCAGCAACTCGGAGCTCCGCAAGTCTCGGCGCAAATCCGTTGGAGTATATGCACTCAATCGTCGACGTCGTATCTCCACCCACTTGCACCGGGCCGAGAATCTGCGACACCCGTACCTGCCCGAGATTGCCAGCGATAGAGGCGTGGATGATCGACGCTGCCCCAAGTGAATGAGTGGCCCCGGAATCGAACTTGATGGTGCCAACCTCCGCAACCCGATTAACTAAATCGCCGATTGTTAATGTCAGACGAGCCGATGTCTGCTGTGACCGAAGGAGAATATCACCAATGCGATCGGTCGGGCTTTGGGCTTCAATCTCAAAGTCAGTCTGCGTCAAGTCACCAGGCGTTGGTGGCCGCGACAAAATCACATCGTAGCGTCCACTTCCTGGCGGGTTCTCTTGCACGATTGGGGGGTCAGCTGGCCCTGACAAGACGTTCACCGTGATCTGGGCATTGAGTTCGGCACTTAAAGTCAACAACGCGATTGCAGAGAGACTCGTGAAACGAAGCATCGCTCGTCTACCTTTCTCGAAGCTTGCCGCTTCGCAGCACTATGAGAAGAACCATCAGCGTGGCTCCCGGAGCGGGAACCGCGCGTGCGAGTCGGATCACTCCCAACTCACCGCTTGGCCAACTACCAGCATCTCTTGCGTCGATCCGGTCGGACACATCTCCGAGGTATTCCCCTGCATAACTACCTCGGTTCCGTCGAAGATACGGCAGCAACTCTCCCCGCGATGTGATCGTCGACTCGAGCCACTCGGCCTTCAACCCGCCGCCGCTTAGATCCCACAGCCCCCAAGGGGACGTCACATCGCCATAGGCACGAACCGCGTAGTTAAACGTGAAATCGCCGCCGTTGCTCTGTCCGACTCCCGGAGCTCCGATGATCGGCGCGCTATCGCTCGTTGTTGGATAACGCCAATAACCCGGCCGGTCTTGTCCGTTCTTGTGCGGATCGAAGTAGGCCGCCTTGACCCACTCGTCCTCCGTGGGAAGCCAGAACTTCGCTCCCGACAAGCGAGCCTGTTGGTCGTTGAACGTGCCATCGGGATTTGTGCCGAAGGTGCTTGTGTCGTACACCCCTGACTCAAATGCCCATGCAGCGGCGACCTTTTCATTGTGGAGCCAGTTCGCGTATCTCGCTGCATACCGCCAGCCAGGAGCGGCTGCGAAGTCCTCGACCCCCGGCCGAATCGCATAGTCCACGGAGCCGTCCGGTCGGTCAATCCAAGTCACCGTAATGCCCAAGAGCGTTCTCGACCGGCGCTCCGATTGGGGAATGAACGGCTTGTATGCGTTTAGGAAGTCCAGCCATTCGCGTGAAGTCGTCTCCGTTCGACTGATCTGGTACTCATAGTCAACCCTGCCGACCACGCGCTGAGGCGACGAGCCGGGCGGCTGAATCACTTGTGGCGCGTTCCCCGCGTGCGTGATCGTCGCCCAATGAGCCGGGTCTTCAAGCGGCGGCGGCGTCGGCCGCGCGGTCACTTCAGCCGCGCCCCATCCGAGCAGCATCATCATCGCAACGGCGCTCAACACCCAACCCAGCCCGCGTGGCGTCCAGCCACTGACACCAGTACGGCACCCGTTCGTACGATTCGTCTTCATATGGAATACTCCTTGACGCTGTGCGGCGTCACCTTCAGAGTACCCCATGAATCGCTGACCCGGAAGCCCCGTGCGGGGAAAATCAGGCAGTGGGCAGTGGGCAATGGGCAATGGGCAGTGGGCAGTGGGCAGTGGGCAGTGGGCAGTGGGCAGTGGGCAGTGGGCAGTGGCGGATTCTCCACCCGCCATCCGCGGCTCGCCGCCCCACCGGAATGCCCCAAGCCCCGTCTCAGAACCACAGCATGACCCCAATTTCGGGCCTGGGCAAGTCAAGCGCGTGTTTTATTTTTGCGAATGCGCGATGGCGCGGTCGGCTTCGGTGCGCGTGCCGAGGGACAGGTTGGGAATCTCAGAAGAAGCGACCGCATTGCCGTGCAGCGCTCACGGTGTCGATTGTGAGAAATCAAGGTTGCCCGACTCGCTGAATCCGACGCTCGGCGTGCGGAAGCCGGAGTCGAAGAAGACTTCGGCGATGGCGCCGGGCAGACGGTAGAGCATGGTGCCGCTGAAGCGGTAGGGGACGGCGCCGGTGGTCGGCGTGCCGCCTTGTGTCGGCACGGGCACGGGCAGGCGGATGCGCTGGGTGTGGCCGGGCGGGAGCGCGGCTTCGGAATCGCGGGTGCCCGCGAACACCTGGCGGCCGTTGAGGTTGAGCGCGTACGTCACGTCGTCGAGCGGCAGCGGCTCGTTGCTGTTGTTGGTGCCTTCGAGGGTGAAGGTGACGACGACGGCGTCCGCGGTGCGGTCGGTGATGGCGGCTTCGACGACGCTGAACGTCGGCGGCTTGGGATCGGCGCAGGCGGGGAGGAGGATCACGCAAGCGAGCAGCGAGAGCGCGGAGACTTGCCGCGCGCGTGCCGTGCCACGGGCCCGTCCTCGGGTCCGTGCTGCTGCTTGCGAAGCGTTGGTCATCAACGGAGCCGCGAGTCGTTCGCACGGACCGGAGGACCGGTCAGTGGCACAACGAGAGGGCCTGTTCTGTTCCCGGCGCGCGTGGGGCGATTCGTGCATGCACGGAGCGTACCATCGACCCGCGTGGCTGACAGCCGGAGAATCTCGGGCGGTTCCGTGTCGGCGGATGGGAACGGGCGGGTCGCGTCCATCCCGATGGGTGTGCTGCTGCGCCGCATCGGGGCGCTCGCGTGGCGGCACAGGTGGGTCGCCGTGCCCAGCGTGCTGCTCACCGTGCTGCTGCAGGGCGCGACGCTGGCGATGTTCGGCGGGCAGGGGCTGGCGATCGATCTGATCCGCGCGAAAGTCGACATGGGGGCACCCGCGCCGGGGTGGCCGATGGGCATCGCGCCGCCGCCGTCCTGGACCTTCATGCACACCCTCACGGCCCTTGGGGTCGGGGTGCTGGTGGTATCGCTGCTGTCGGCGTGGGCGCGGTACGGGCTGCGGGTCGCCGACGAGCGGTTTGTGCAGACGTGCGTGACGGACCTGCGCGTCCGCCTCTATGACAAGCTGCAACGACTCGGCTTCACCTGGTTCGACGCGCACGACACGGGGCAAGTCATCAACCGCATCACCGGCGACACGCAGGCGGTGCGCGGGTTCATCCAGAGCGTGATGGTGCGCACGGCGGTGGCGGCGGTGACGGTCGCGGTGTTCCTGGGCTTCATGCTCGCCACGCATGCGTGGCTGACGCTGGCGTGCCTGGCGCTCCTGCCGGTGCAGGTGGGCGCGATGTATGTGTACGGACGAAAGACCAAGCCGCTGTTTCTCGAGCAGTCGCGGCTGGTCGACCGGCTTGTGAAGAGCTTTCAGGAGTCGATCGCGGGCGTGCGGGTGATCCGCGCATTCGGGCAGGAATCTCGGCGTCTCGAGTTGTTTGATGAACACTCCGACCGAGCGCGGACGCAGCGCATCGGCATCGCGCGCGATCAGGGGAACTACCAGCCGCTGACGCAGGCCTGCGGCGAGTGGACGCTCGCCGTTCTGCTTCTCTACGGCGGGTGGCTGGTGCTCAAGGGGCCCGAGGCGGGCGGCATCGCGCTGGGGACGCTGTGGGTGTTCCGCGGCCTGCTGGGTCATCTGTCGGGGCAGGTGCAGGCGATTCTGGAAATCATCGCCAGCGGACCCGAAGCGCTGGCGGGGGCGGAGCGGGTGTTCCGGCTGCTGGATGAGAAGGTGACGATCGGGAGCAATGGAGAGCGTGGCGTGCGGGAGCAAGAGCATGCGCACGAAGACGTGAGCATGCCGCCCGCCGCGCCAGTCTCGGGTGCCGTTGAGTTCAAGAACGTCACGTTCGCGTATCCATCGCGGCGTTCCGAAGCCGACGACGCCGGCAGCCACGCCACCGGCGATCTCGACCGGGCCGCTCTGGTCGATCTTTCCTTCCGCGTCGAACCTGGTGAAACGATCGCCATTGTGGGGCCAACGGGCAGCGGCAAGTCGACGCTGCTTTCGCTCATCGCACGCTTCCACGATCCGCAGATCGGGCACGTTTTCATCGACGGCGTCGACGCGCGGCAGTGGGACGTCGGAACGCTGCGCCGTTCGATCGGCTTCGTGTTCCAGGAGCCGTTTCTCTTCAGCAACACCATCCGCAACAACGTCGCGTACGGACTGCCGTGGGCGGACGAGGACAAGGTGTTGGAAGCGATCGCGGCGGCGGAGGCCGCGGACGTGGTGCGCGAGGCGCCGAGAGGGCTGGACACGGTGATCGGCGAGCGCGGCGTCTCGCTCTCGGGCGGGCAGCGCCAACGGCTCACCATCGCGCGGGCCCTCTTGTTGCGACCGCCGATTCTGATCTTGGATGATGCGACAGGGTCGGTCGACGCGCTGACCGAGTCGTCGATCCAGCGGGCCCTTGACCGCTACATGCGCGGGCGGACGACGTTCATCGTGGCCCACCGGCTGAGCACGCTCCGCCGCGCCGACCGCGTCATCGTGCTCGACAAGGGCCGCGTGGTGGATATCGGGACTCACGATGAACTTATGAACCGACCCGGGCACTACCAGGCGGCGGCGCTCATCCAGCTCTCGCTGGACGACGACGGCGCGGAGGCGGCGGCGTGAGCGATCCGAAGCCGTCCAACCCGCCCGCACGAACCGCGCTCGAACTGGGCACGCTCGTTGTCGGCACCATGCCGCAGGACGAGAAGGACGCCGAGTTCCGGCCGTTCCGCTGGTCGATCGCGCGCCGACTGCTTTCTTATATGTGGCGGCACAAGGCCTTGCAGCGGCGCATCGTGTTCTACGGCGTGCTGCTGGCGGTGGTGCATTCGCTCGTGCCGGAGGCGGTGAAGCAGACCGTCGCGCTGACCATCGAGCACCCCGAGACGTGGCGCGGGCTCACCGGGCTCGAGCCGGCGTACGGGCTGTGGGCCGGGGCGGGGAGCATCTTTGTGCTCGGGCTGGCGTTCTATCTCATCATGCGGGTGCGGCTGGTGGCGGTGAACCGGCTGGGCGAGAACGTCGTCTTCGACATCCGCCACGACTTGTTCCGGCACGTCCAGACGCTCGACATGTCGTTCTTCGACCGCACTCGGCTGGGGCGTGTGCTGTCGCGCGGGACCGGGGACGTGGCGAGCGTGCGGTCGGCGGTGGTGCAGGTGATCCCGCGGACGATCATCCACGTGGGGATGGGGGTGTTCGCGCTGGCGCGGATGTTCTCGTTCGACTGGCCGCTGGCTCTGGCCCTGTGCGCGTTGGGCCCGGCGCTCTACTTCGGCAACACGCTCTTCGACCGGCACCTCACCAGCGCCTACCGCGTGGTGCAGGAGAGCTTCAGCCGTCTGACGGCGAACATCGCCGAGACGGTCAGCGGCATCCGCGTCACGCAGGCCTTCGCCCGCGAAGGGGTCAACGCGCAACTCTTTGAAGCGTTGTGCGCAGACCATACAAAAAACAACATGCGGGCGGCACGCGTGCACGGCATGTACATCCCGTTTTATGAGTTGAGCGGGCAGGTCGCGGCGGGGCTGATCCTGCTCTTCGGCGGGTGGCGGGTCGCGGGCGGGCACATGGGGCTGGCGGAACTGATCGGGTTCCTGCTCTACACCGGCAACTTCTTCATGTCGGTGATCATCCTCGCGGATCTTTATAACGTCACGCTGCAGGCGATGGCGGGTGCGGAACGCATCTTCGCGCTGCTCGATACCAAGCCGGCGATCGTGGACTCCGCCGAAGCCGAGGATTTGCCGCGGAGCGGGCGCGGGGCGGACATCGAGTTCCGCGGCGTGACGTTCGGCTACACCCCCGAGCGTGCGGTGCTGCACGATGTGAGTTTCCAAGTGCCGCCGGGCACGAGCGTGGCCCTGGTGGGGCACACCGGCTCGGGCAAAACCAGCATCGTGAGCCTCGTCACGCGCCTCTACGCGCACCCCCCCGGGTCCGGCGAGATTCTCATCGACGGCAGGCGGATCGAGGAGATCACGCTGGCCTCGCTGCACTCGCAGACCGGCCTGGTGCTGCAAGACAACTTCCTCTTCGCCGGCAGCGTCCGCGACAACATCCGCTTCGCCCGGCCCACGGCGAGCGACGAAGAGGTCCGCTCGGCGTGCGAGAAACTCGGCTGCCTGGAGGTTTTCGAGGCCCTCCCCCGCGGCCTGGATTCCGACGTGGGCGAGCGCGGCGGCGGCCTCTCACTGGGCCAACGCCAACTGGTCACCTTTGCGCGGGCCATGCTCGCCGACCCGCGGATTCTGATGCTCGATGAGGCGACCAGTGCCGTGGACACGTTCACCGAGCACCGCATCCAGCTCGCCCTCGAGCAGCTCATGGAGGGCCGGACGTGCCTGATCGTCGCCCACCGGCTGTCGACGGTGCGGCGCTGCGACCAGATCCTGGTGCTCGACCACGGCCGGGTGGTCGAGCGCGGCGGGCACGCCGAGCTGCTGGCGGCGGGTGGTCGGTACGCGGAGCTCTACCGCGAGTTTGTGCGGATGTCGGAGGGAGAGGCGGGGAGCGGCGAGACGGTATGATCGAGCGCGATGACCGCCGTCGAACCCATCATCAAGATCCGCGGGCTGGTGAAGCGCTTTGACGGGCGAGCGGTCCTTGACGGCATCAACCTCGACGTGCTGCCCGGCGAGACCATGGTCGTCATGGGCGGGTCGGGTTGCGGCAAGTCGACGTTGCTTCGGCACATCATCGGGTCGATCAAGCCGGAAGAGGGGTCGATCGAACTCTTCGGGCGGAACATCGTGGGGATGGACGAGGACGAGCTCAACGACATCCGCAAGCGGTTCGGGATTCTGTTCCAGTCCGGGGCGCTGTTCAACTCGATGACGATCGCCGAGAACGTGGCGTTGCCGCTACAGGAGCACACGACGCTGGACCCCGAGATCATCAGCACGATGGTGAAGATCAAGCTCGAGCAGGTGGGTCTGCGCGAGCACGCCGAGAAGTACCCGGCGCAGATCTCGGGGGGCATGAAGAAGCGGGCCGGGCTGGCGCGGGCGCTGGCGCTCGACCCGCGGATCCTGTTCTACGACGAACCGTCGGCGGGGCTCGACCCGGTGACCAGCGCCGAGATCGACCGGCTGATCATGGACCTCTCAAAGAAGCTGTTCGTCACCAGCGTGGTGGTGACGCACGAGATGGACTCGGCGTTCACCATCGCCGACCGCATGGCGATGCTCGACAAGGGCAAGCTGCTGATGTGCAACACGCGGGGGTGGTTCGACGACCTGCGGAAGCTGCCGCTGGAGCAGTCTGAGGAACGCCCCGAGAGCGAGCAGCTGATCCGGCAGTTTTTGCGCGGGGACGCCGAGGGGCCGATCACCAGGCGGAAGGCGAGCACGAACTACGCCGAGGACCTGCTGGGCGGGCCGTTGACGGCGATTTTGGGGGTGACGCCGAGCATCGCGACGACGCGGAGCGAAGCGGCGGACGCTGGGAAGGGCTGAGGGCCCGTGCCACGGACCCGTCCTCAGGTCGGTGCGACCTCAGCGCGCGAAAAGGCCGTCAGCCACTCGTGCTTGGTTCGTCGCCGACGCCGGCTGATGTGGTTTAGCGCAGCGCCGCCAGCCGCGCCCGGAACGTCGCCTCGGGGAAGAGCCTCCCCGGGCTGACCGTCGCGGCGACGTCGCGGTGCAGCACCACCGCCGAGGCGGGGATGTTGAACTGCTTCTGCAGTTGGCCGACGAGTTCGACGAGGGCGTCGACCTGCTTGTCGGTGAAGTCACGGCTTTCGCCGTCGCCCACCAGGCACACGCCGATGGTGCGGAGGTTGAAGGCCTCGGACTGCGGCCCCTTGGCGTGGGCACCGGGAGTCTGGTTCAACCAGCGCGGCCCGGCGGCGATCACGCCGTCCTTCGCGCCCTGACCGTTCCCGACCACGAAGTGGTAGCCAAGCGTCTTGATGCCGCCGGCCTGCTGCTGACGGGCGATCGAATCCGCCGACCCCATCGCCGAGCCCGAGTGGTGGATCACGATGCCCAGCCAACGCTCCTGGTTGAGCGGGACCTTGGCACCGATCAGGCTGGCCTGACCGGCCCGCGGCGCGGTGCTCTCGATGGCGGCGGCGGCGGGCAGTTCCAACGCCGACCCGTTCCGCGACCGGGGCTCCAGCAGCATCATCGAACCACCCACCAGCGTCATGCCCAGAACCAGCGCACCCCACACCACATGCGGGCGGCGCGGACGCGCGCCCTGCGGAAGCGAAGCGAACAGGGATGGAGAGGTGCGGGAGGTCATCGTGCTCATGCGGCGGCCGAAGGGGGAGGCGTGGGGGGAGGCGTAGATTGTTGGCCCGGTGCGCTCGCCGGTCGAGCGTCCCTTCAAACATCGGCGCGACCCACAAGAGAGCATCGCAAAATGCCCGCGTGGTGCAAGCGAAATGCGCCGCTTCCGCGTGAAAAAGCCGGAGAAACGCTTGGGACCAACCAAGCCGCGCCGACCGAACTGTGCCCGCTTGTGGTTATTGACCACGGCGTTCCGCCGCACCACAACACGCTTACTCCTTCTGTGATAAACGTCCCCGCAGGTTCGGGGTCTTGCGGCCGTACTCGTCTTCCTTGAACTGCTGCGCGTATTGGTTCCGCGCCCGGTCGTACCGGTCGTACTGCGAGCGTTGATCCTTCGGAGAGAGCAGCGGCCGCGAGCACCCGGCGCTGAGAGCGAAGAAAATCAACGCCGCGCCGGCGAGCAAAGGTCCGAAAGCGCGAGGCCTCGCACGCGGCGCAACCAGGAACGGTTGAATCTGGGACGTGAATCGGGTCATCACGGGGCCAGCATAGCGGGCTCAACGAAACCGGTGCTTCCGACACACCCGGCATTCTCAACCTCCCCAAAAAGGCAACGGCCCCGGGGAGGATTCCGGGGCCGTCGGACCGTTTGGACAGTCGCACGTTTGAGAGGGAGACGAGAGGAGTCAGGCAGGAGAGGAGATTTGTCGCTCTTGCTACGACACCGGCGAAACCGAGTTCGACGGCTCACGCCCTTCTTCGAAAAATCTCGCTCGTTCGAACTTTGTCAGGGCTTGGCCGGCGGCGTTGCTGGTCCTGCGGCCGAGTCCCGGCCTTCTTTCAACTGGTACTCGAGCTCACGTCCGAGAAGCCGCTCCAGCGCGGATTCCCGGACCATGCCTGCCTTCTTCAGCCTCGACCCCACCTCGGCGGGCGGCATCCCGCGCTTCTCAATCAGATACGCCATCCACAGGTTGGCTGCGCGACCGCCGCTGGCGCAATGCAGGTGCATGTGGGCTGTGCCCGCGTTGGCCTTGATGGTCTCGTCGAGCGCGGCGACGTCGGCGGGGTCATACCCCTCGCTGCCGCCCAGCGGGATCTCGACGTACTTCATCCCCAAACCCTCCGCCGCGGACTTCATCGGGAAGCCAACCGACGCCATCTCGTTCGGGGTTCGGCAGTTGACGATGAGCTTGACGCCTCGCCCGGCGAGTTCGCGGAGCACGCTCTCGGTGGGCTGGCCGCTGAGGGTGATCTCGCCGTCGGACTGGATGGGGACCCATCGCTCGGTGCCGGTCATGACGGGGAGCGAGGCGTCGGCCTGGTACTCGGTCCACGAGCCCTCGAAGAGCCTGACGCGCTTCCAGCCCGCTTCGTAGCGCAGATAGAGGTAGAGCAAGGTGGCCTCGCGCCCGGTGCCGCAGTAGACGAGGGTTTCGTCGTCGGGCTCGACGAAGTCGGCGCTGAGGCCCTTGATGAGTTTGTCGATGTCGGCCCTGGGCTTGAGCAAGGACTGGTTGTCGCTCGCCATGAGGCTGGTCCAATCGAGATTGGCCGCACCGGGGATGTGCCCGTCGCGCCCCCAGTTGCGGCCCTCGCCGCGGAACAGGCGGGGCGGGCGGGCGTCGATCATCGAGAGCTCGCGCGTATCGAGGTAGCGCCGGACATCCGTGAGGTCCGCCGCGAAGTCGCTCGGGGGCGTGACGCTCCACGCCTGGGCCGCTTCGGCGGGGTCGAGGGGCGGGCGATCGGCGAAGTGCGCGGTCGTCGTCTGCGAGCCCTGCCAGGCGGCGAAACCGCCGTCGAGAATGCTTACATCAAGGTGCCCGGCCCGCAGCAGCGCATAGGCGACCATCGTGGCGGCGAGCGGATCATCGTGGTCGCTGTAGACCACCACCGGCTGCGTCGGCGTCACACCCTGGCGTGCGAAGAGCGCGGCCAGGTCCCCCACGGGCAGCAGCCGCGCCGGCGTGCCGCCCTCGCTGCGCCGCACCGATTCATCATCGAGGTGGACTGCGCCGGGAACGTGCGAGGCCAAGAACTTGCCGACGGGGCGCGTGTCGATCGCCAGACCGCCTTGCCGCGAGAGCTTCGCCGCCGCGACATCGGGGGGGACGAAATCGAACTTCGCCCGCGCGGCCTTCGCCGCCGGCGCGGGAGCGGCGGCGGTCACAGGAACCGCGGCCGTGGCGGCAGATTTCCCCTGCGGCGTTGCGGCGACCACGGCATTGGAAAAGAGCGCACCGACGGCGCACGCGAGAATCAGATCGCGACGAACCATGACACGCCTCCGAGATGAGGGCCTCGAATCAACGACATCGGCGGCGAGCGCCGCTCTTCCAGACGAGCAACCATGCGAACAACATCACGCGCGTCGTCCCGCGTGACCCGAAGGGGATCGCGCGGGCCGCTGCTGTATTGCGACGCCCGAACACACGAGCCCCGAGCGTGAGCAAGTGGGTGGGAGAAGCCGACGATTCCGGTCTTCCGAGAGACCCGTCGCTCACGCTCGGGGCTCGCTGTTCGAAGCTCTCAGCACGGCAGCGGGCCGCCTGCGGGTATTCACGCAACGCACGGCGCTGTTCGCGGCGAACTTCACAGATTGAGAAAAGTCGCGCCGCGCGATGACGCATGACATCCCGAGCACGACGCTCGGCAAAGCGCCGAGCATCGTGGCACGTCAGATCGCGTTTTCCGTGACGCGCAGCACCTCTTCCACGCTGGTGCGTCCGAGCTTCACCTTGGCAAAGCCGTCCTGGCGGAGCGTCACCATGCCGCGGTCGCAGCACATGCGCCGGAACTCGGTCACGTTCGGGCTCCGCGCCACCACGTCGCGCAGGTGGTCGTCGACGACCAGCAGCTCGTAGATGCCCAGCCGGCCCGCGTAACCCATCTTGCGGCACTTCTCGCAGCCCTTGCCGTGCATCACCGCGGCCGGGTCGATGCCCTGGACCTCGAGAATCTGACTGAGGTCGTCGCTCATCTCGGCGGGCTGCTTGCACTGCGAGCAGATCTTCCGCACCAGGCGCTGGGCGAGACAGGCGTTGACGGCGGCGGCGATGAGGAACGGCTCGACGCCGATGTTCACCAAGCGGGTGATGGCGCTGGGCGCGTCGTTGGTGTGCAGCGTGCTGAGGACCAAGTGGCCGGTGAGCGAGGCCTGGATGGCGGTGTGCGCCGTCTCCTGGTCGCGGATTTCGCCGACCATGATGACGTCGGGGTCCTGGCGCAGCAGGGCCTTGAGGGCCCGCGCGAAGGTCATGCCGATCTTCTCGTGCATCTGCGTCTGGGTGATGCCGTCGAGGTGGTATTCGACGGGGTCTTCGACGGTGGAGATGTTCTGCGACACCTTGTCCATGTGGCGCAGCGAGGCGTAGAGCGTGGTGGTTTTGCCGCTGCCGGTGGGGCCGGTGACGAGCACGATGCCGTGGGGCTGGTCGATCTGGTGCTTCCAGATGGTGAGCGCGTTGTCGTCGAAGCCGAGCTCTTCGAGTCCGACGTTAATCGACCGCGTATCGAGGATACGCATGACGGTTTTTTCGCCGTAGGTCGCGGGGATGGTGCTGACGCGCAGGTCGAGCTTGCGCCGTTGGACGGTGCAGCGGATGCGGCCGTCCTGCGGCAGGCGTCGCTCGGAGATGTCGAGGTTCGCCATGATCTTGAGTCGGCTGGTGATGGCCGCGGCCATCTTCGCCGGCGGCTTCATGGACTCGAACATGACGCCGTCGATGCGGAAACGCACCGTGAGGCCCTTCTCGCCGGGCTCGATGTGGATGTCGGAGGCGCCTTCCTTCACGGCCTGCTGGATGATGTAGTTCACGAAGCGGATGACCGGGCTCTCGCCCGCCTCGCGCTCGAGGTCCACCTCGTGGTCCATCGGCTTGGACGTCTGGATCTCGTCTTCGTCCACCTCGGCGAGCAGGGTGTCGACGTCGAGCTCGTCGGACTGCCCGATGTCCATCATCGCCAGGGCGGCGCCCAGGTCGGTCGCGGTGATCACCACCGGCTTGACCGACGCCACGCCGAGGCGAGACTTGAGGTCGTCGAGGGTGAACACGTCCTCGGGACGCACCATGCCCACGACCAGTCGCCCGCGTTCGGAACGCAGCGGCAGCACAGCGTTCTCACGGCAGAACTCGACCGTCAGCTCCGTCACCTTGGTGGTGTCGCACGCTTCGTCCGGCCCGCCCCCGAGCGTGAGGCGCTCGAACGAAAGGCCCGCGGCGTCGGCGACGCCTTCCTGCACCTGCGCTTCGTCGATGCCACCCTGGATGAACGCGTCGGCAAGGCGCAGACCGGGCGACGACGCCACCATCGCCTGCGTTTGTTCGAGCGTCACCGCGTCGATCACGCCCTTCTCGACGAGAACCTTGCCGAGGTCGCTGGCGGCGCTGGCCCGCTGCTCGGCGTCGGCGCTGGGCTGGTAGATGTCCAGCAGCGAGCCGTCGGCGCTGGGCTTGTGGATCACCTCAGGGTCGTGGTCGGGATCGTCAGCGGGCGCGTCGTCGTCGGGCTGCGGGGCGAGCGTGGGGCGGCGCGCGGGCTTGCCTTCAGCGCCAGCGGCGCCGCCGACCGTCATGGGCGGCGCGGGCGATGGCTCCTTGGCCGCGTCGGGCGACGGGTTCGAGAGCTCGTTCAGCAGCTTGTCGAGGTCGAGTTTGGCCACGGCGTTCTCAGGTTTCTGTGCGAGAGCGCGACGATTCTCACTTCTTGGGCGCGCTGGACTCACCGATCGAGATGGTGAACTCCTTGCCGTCCGCCTCAACGATGACGGTGCGGCCCTCGATGGACTTGACGGTGAAGGTCTCGTCGACGAGGTCGCCGACCTTGACGAGCGTGCCGCCGATGTTGGCGACGGGGACGCGGCCGCCCATCACGCCGTTGAGCTTCATGCGCGCGGCGCGGTTTTCGAGGTCGCGCTTGCGGTCCTCGGCGGCCTTGCGGGCCAGCTCGGCCTCGAGCGCGGCGTCGTCCTGCGTGTCGCGCTGGACCTTCTTCTCGCTGAGCTTCCACTCGAAGGGGTCGGTCTGCACCTTTTCGAGCGGGACCTGCACCAGTTCGCCGCTGGCCTTGAGCTCGGTGAGCACCTCTTCGTGGTCCTTGCTGAGGCGCTGGAGTTCGGCCTTCTCGATGGGGTAGTCAATCTTGAAGTCGACCATCTCGATGCGCCGCGTCATGCCCAGCTTGCGCATGCCCAGCAGCAGGCCGGCGGCGATCAACGCCACCACCACCAGCATCACCATCCCGCCCAGCTTCCTGGGCTTGGGCAGCGACTGGGTGCCGGCGTTGCCGGCGGCGGCGGCGACATCGGCCATTGTGGTGAAGCCGCCGCCCGCCTTGGCAGGCGGCGCGGTGCCCGCGGCGGGCGGGTTCGATCCGGGCAGAGGCTGCATGATGCGGGGGTTCATTGGGCGGCCCCCTTCTGATCGACGTTCGCCGTCTTCACCGGCTTGGCGTCGGGTGATTCGGGCTCGAAGTAGATGCTGAGGGTGAACGTCGCCTGCATGGCACCCTCGGCCTTGTCCTGGCGGATGAGTTTCATGTTGAGCAGGCGGGTGATGCGGTCGAGCTGCTCGAGCTTGAGCAGGAAGGCGTAGAAGTTGTCGAAGTCACCGACGATGGTCATGTCGAGCGGCTGCTCCATGTACTTCGACGCCGCCACGGGCTTGGCCGCCTTGACCTTGGGGATCTCGAGGTTCGATTGACGGGCGAGGTTGGCGACCTGCTCGAGGATCTTGTCGACTTCCTTGCCGGTGGGCAGGCGGGCCTCGATCAGCCCGATGGCCTGGGCGACCTCGGCGTTGCTCTTGGCCAGGTCGGCGCTCTGCTTGGTGGCGATGCTCAGCTTCTCGAGCGTCCGTTCCTTCTGGGCGATCTCGCTCCGCGCCGTGATGATTTCGCCGTTGACCGGGCGGAACACGAACCACCACGCGCACACGGGCATCGCCAGCAGCACCAGCAACAGCAGCAGTTCACGCAGTCCGAACTTCATGGCTTCGTTCCTCCCTCGTTCTCGGAACCACCGTCCGCTCCCTCGTCGGGCTTCACCGGCTTCTCCGGCTCGGGGCGGGGCACGGTGGGGTCGTTGCGCCAGGCTTCGAGGTCTTCGTTGCTCGGCACCTTGCCCAGGCCCAGCGGGAGCTCTGTCCCGCCCTTGCGCTTGGTACCTTCGGTCCCGCCCTCGGTGGGCTCGGTCATTTCGTCGACGGTTTGCAGCCGCGGGGCCGCCATCGGGGTGATCTTGCGGGCGTCGGCCTCGGGCCGCAGCACCGCCTCGACCCGGAAGCGGTTCATGGTCTGGCTTTCGATCTTGGTCTGCTCGGAGAAGATGAGGTCGACGCCGGTGAGCATCGCGCACTCCTGGAGGTTGCTCACATAGCGGGCGACCTCGTTGTGGGTGCGGGACACGCCGATGAGGATGATCTTGTGGTCGAAGCGCGGGGCGGTGACGACGGGCTTGTCGGCCTTCTTCTTGTCGTTGGCGGCCTTGCCCGAGAGCGACTTGCCCCCGTCTTTCGAGGCGGGCGGCGGGGCACCGTACTGACGCACCGGCTTGTCCAGCCGCGCGCTCGCCACCTCGATGCTCAGCAGCGTCATCTTGCTGGGCATGCGGTTGACCAGCTCGGCCAGCAGGATGCTCCGCGGCACGCGCTCGATCAAAGCCGTGGTGACCTCGGCCTTCTCAAGAAGGTCGGTCTTCTGCTTCTCGAGCTGCTTGAGCTGCTCGATGTCTTTGGCGGCCTGCGTGTAGCGCACGTTCACCGCCTGCTGGTACGACTTCACGTCGTTCCACTGGCGGCTGGTCACGAAGAACGCGCCGATCACGCCGAGGGTCACCACCACGAACAGCGCGATCGAGATGAGGTTGGTCCTCGCCTCGGCGCGGCGTTCGAGATAGTCCTCAGGCAGAAAGCTCGCGTCGATGGGCCTGGGTCCGAGAAGGCTCATGGTCGTCGCTCCGGTCGTCGATCACATCCGCTCCGCCCCCGCCCCCCGCGCGGGGGACTTCGTCGTTTACAGGTCGGTCGGAGACAGGCACAACCCAAGCGGCACCGCCCAACCCGGCTGCGGAATCGTCAGGTCCAGCCCGTTCAGACTGGTCAGCCCTCCCGCGTCCACCGTTGAGATGGGGTCCGCGATCTGGGCCGCGAGCCTCAGTTTCCGCGCGATGTGCCGGCACAGGTCCATGTCGCACGCCCCGCCGCCCACGAACACCGCCCGACCCACTGCACGGCCCGGGAACAGCGCCGCGTGGTAGCGCAGCCCCATCCCGATCTCGTCGGTCATCTGCTCGATGGCGTTGGTCACCTTCGCCAAGGGGCTCGTGTCCGTCTCGGGAAGTTCGACGTGGCCATGGGGCGTCTGGCCCTTGCGACGGTCCACCGGCACATCGCCGGTGAGCGCCGCGGTGCCGCCCGCTTCTTCGATCGTCTCCTGCTCGTGGGCCACGGCCTTCTTCAGAGCGCCGGCCGCGAACTGGGCCAGTGTGCTCGCCGCGCCCGGTCCCTGCACGCCCTTGCCCTTGAGGTGGGCCCAGCCGATCTGGATCGTTTTGGCGAGCACGAGCCTGCGTCCGTGGGCGATGACCATCTTGGTGGTGGTCGCGCCGACGTCGAGGTACACGCTGGTGAGCTTGTCATCGTCGTCGCGCTTGGTGATGGGGTCGAACGTGCGCACGAGGGCCTGGTGTTCGCTGTGGACGCCGACGCACTCGAGCTTGGCCAGTTTCAGCGCGTCCATGTGCCCCACGACGGTCTCACGCGGCATGACAAAGCAGATGGTCTCGAGCTTGATCTGGTTCTGACGCTTCACCTCGCCCGCTTCGACGTGGCGCACGATGAGCAAACTCGGATCGCAGCCCGACTGGGCCGTGACCTGCTCGCGGACCCTGTCGGCGGTCGCGCCGCCGACGTTCATCGGCAGCTGCACATGCTGCACAAAGGTCCGCCGTGCCGACACCGCGCACACCGCCCGCCTGCCCTTGAACGCGCCGCTCTTGAGCAGACCGGGCAGCGAACTCACCTGGAAAGCCAGACGCTCGGCGTCTTTGCCCAGCAGTTCGGGCGGCGTCTCGATGCTCGCCGCGGCCATCAGGCGGGCCGGGTCGGTGAACGTGCCGAGCATGATCTGCAGCACCTTCATCGACGCCGCCCCGAAGTCGACCGCGATCGGCGACGGCGCCGGCTTCTCGGGCATCTTCGAGGCCTTCACCGGCGGCGCCAGCGGCACGCGCCCGGTGAACTTCTCGAGATTCAGCGCCTTGAGGGTGTTGGCAAGCGAGAACGCCATGGGGGACGCTTCTTTCGTGCTGACGGTCAACAAGGGACAACACGGGCGCGGGGCCCGAGGACGGAACAGGGGCGCGGCGTTCGCGCGACGCTCCCCACCATCGTGCATCGACCATCCGAGAAGCCGGGTTGATGCCCCCCGGGCTCATTGCACCGCCACCACCGATCGCGGGGGTCCGAGAACCGCCTCAGATGTTGGAGGCCCTCCCGCGCCGTGCCACTGATGTCGGCGTCCGCGCTGCCATCAGTGCCGAACCGCGGAAAGCAGCCTGAAGCGGCACTGCCGTCTCCCCGAGCGGAGCCAGCAGTGGCACGAGGGCCGCCGCTTTCTCGACAAGGTGCATCGCCGCCGCCACATCCAACGAATACCCTTCCCCATGCTCGCCTCGGCCCCCACCTCCCGCCCCATCCGCCTGTTCATCGACGGCGAGTGCCCTCTCTGCAAGCGCGAGGGTGCGATGCTGATGCGGATGGATCGGGGGCGCGGTCTGATCGCGCTGGAAGACATCGCGGCCCCGACGTTTGACCCGGCGCGGTGGGGTCTCACGCACGACCAGGTGCAGGGCGCGATCCACGCCGAACTGCCCGATGGTCGGGTCATCACCGGCCTCGAAGTGTTTCGGCGTGCCTACGGCGTGCTGAGCCCGGTGTGGGGAACGCTGTGGCGCGTGACCGGCTGGCCGGTGATCCGCGTCGGCTTCGACGCCGGGTATCGCTGGTTCGCCCGCAACCGCATCCGCATCGGCGGCTGGTTCGGACGGCACCCTGACCCCCAGTGTGAGAGCGGACGCTGCAAGATCGGGTGAGGAACGTCGCAAAGGCGCGCCGTCGCAGAGCCGTCCGCGCAAGCGGACGGTCCAAGTCGAACGAGCTTCGATCACTCTGGACCTACGGCTCGCGCCGTCGGCTCTGACCGGCATCCGCCTCAGCTGATGTGTCCGTCGCCGTGAGCGTCAAGACACCCACGCCCGCCCCCACGCGGTTAGGCTTTCTTCTTACAAGGAGCCCCAATGAACTGCCCCGCCTGCGCCAGTGTTGCCCTTCAGATGACCGATCGACAGGGCGTCGAGATCGACTACTGCCCGAAATGCCGAGGCGTGTGGCTCGACCGGGGCGAACTCGACAAGCTCATCGAGCGCTCTGCGACCGTGCAGCGCGTCGATGACGACGACGACGACGATCGCTGGAAGAAGCAGCAGAAGTACCAGCAGCCGGGATATGCACCGCCGGGCGTGCCCCCCGCCCCGGGCGGCTATCACCCCGGGTCGGTGCCGTATCAGAAGCCCTACAAGAAGAAGTCGCTGCTGGGCGAGTTGTTCGATTTCTGAGAGGTATCCGGGCAGAGCCGTTTGCGCAAGCGGACGGTCCCACCTTCAGGCACAGTCACTTCGCCTTGATCGACGGCTTGCGCCGTCGCCACTGACCGCGCGCCGCGCCCCCCATCCTTGCCCCCCACCCTTGCCCCCCACCCTTGTCCGCTACCCTTACCCCCTATGGCCTCGGGCAAGGACAAGAAAATCAGCGAGCCGGAGATCACCAACCGGCGGGCCTACCACGAGTACCACATCAGTGAAACGCTCGAGGTGGGCCTGATGCTCGTGGGCACCGAGGTCAAGAGCATCCGCGCCGGCAGGGCCTCGCTCGCCGAAGGGTGGGTGAAGGCCGATCTCTCGCCGCCGCGACTCCTGCTGATGGGCCTGCACATCGACGAATACACCGCGGCGGGCCGCGGCAACCTCCAGCACCGGCCGACCCGGACGCGCACACTGCTCGCCCATACCCGCGAGGTGCGCAAGCTCCACGACAAGGCCCAGATCAAAGGCTTCACCCTCGTCCCGCTCAAAATGTACTTCAAGGGCGGACGCGTGAAGCTGCTCGTGGGCGTCGGCGAAGGCAAGAAGGCCCACGACAAACGCGACACACTGAAGAAGAAGGACGCGCAGCGCGACATGGCCCGCGCGATGTCGCGGCGGCTGTAGAGCCGGTTCACCGCGGGGGCGCGGAGAGCGCGGAGGGGATTCAGATCAGGGGATAGGGTGTAGGGTTTAGGGTATGGCATGCCGCGCGCGTCGCTCGTCGCTGCGCGCCACACCCTACACCCTATCGCTCTTCTCCGCGTCCTGCGCGCCTCCGCGGTGAACCGGCTCTACGACCTCCGCATCGCCCGCGCCATCGAGATAAACATCAGACCCGCCATCGCGCTCATCGCCGCCAGCACCAGAAACGTCCACGCCCCCAGCGCCGGCACCGACAGCGTTGTCGCCCCCAGGACCACCGCGCCGCCCGCGTAGAGCATCGTGCCCAGGAACGGCGAGAACACCCCACGCACCCCCGTCAGGAACACGTGGACGCCCATGTAGATCGCCGCCTGGTCACGCCGCGCGAAGTCGTGGTGCCCGAGTTCCCACGCCAGCATCCCGCCGCCGGTGGCGATGCCCAGCATCACCCGCGACAGATAGAGCAGCGGCTCGTTCTTCAGCCAGAACGCGAGGAACATCAGCAGGTTCGCCAGCACGAACACCCACGAGTGCCACGCGCGGAACTTGACGATGTGCAGCCGGTCGAGCAGCGGTGCCCAAAGCGGGATCACCAGCACCGGCACGATCACCGGCAGCGCCTGCGTCAGCAGCATCGAGCCGGTGTACGCCAGATCAAAGTAGTCCTTGATCGCGATGATGAACACCGGGATCGCCGCCAGCTGCGGCATACCCAGCATGAACTGCGCCGCCATGAACCGCCGGTACATCGGGTCGTTTTTCAGCACCTCGGTCATCGCCGCAAGGGAGGGCGGGGCACCTTTCTCTTCGCGCACGCCGCGGCGCTCTTCGGCCAGTTGCACGCCCCGCCCGCGCCAGCGGATCCGCGCGAACACCCGCACCCCCAGCGCCCCCATCACCACGCTGAAGCCGTAAACCCACGCGAAACCCATCGGCGTGGCGTCCATCGCCCACCCCGTCGCCACCGCGGTCAGGCCCACCACCAGCGACGCCAGCAGCGTCACATGCCCGATGGTGCGGGCGCGCCGCTCCCTCGGGTAGTTGCCCCGCCACAGGTCGGTTCGGGCGGCGATCATCCCCGTGAGAAAGCACCGCGCCAGCACGCAGCCGCACACCAGCAGCCACAGACCGATCTCACGCGGCACCAGCGCCCCGCAGCCCATCACCGCCACGCACACCAGCACGGCGATCTGAAAAACGTTCACGGCGCGCACGCGGTCTCGCCCGTGGATGAGCCGGGTCCACAGCACAGCGGTGAGGTTCGACACCGCCGGTGCCGCGGTGATGATCGCGACGTCGAGGTCTGAAGCGTCAAAGGCCTTGTGGGCGATGACCCCGACGACGCCCCCTTCGACGCACGCCGTGGCGCACCCGAGCAGCCCGACGGACCAGAGCTCCCGCTCGTAGTTGTGGCGCACGAGGGTGGGCTGGCGGCTGGGCATCGCGCCCGCCAGCGTCTCTCCGAGCGCCGAACTCACCCTTCCGAGCGGCATGGAGGTCAGCGTAGCGCTGCGCCGTTGGGCTCCACGTCTCCCGCTTGGTGCGACGGGCCCACCAAACCGCGCGGCTTCGCAATCGGGTGCGTCGTGTCGTCGGTCCTCTCGCATCCCACGTCAAAGATGCGCAGCGACTCGATCTGCGGCCGCCACATGCGCAGCAGGTCGGCGTGCTCGGGGCTCCGCAGATACTTCTCGTACGCCGCCCGATCGGCGAAGGGCATCAAGAAGGCGATGTCGTACGCGCCGTCGACTTCGGGCCGCCCCAGGTCATAATGGAATCCGCGCGTGACCTCATCGGCCGAGCGCGTGGCCCTGAGAACATGGACGACATGGCGATGCACCGCATCCGCCCACTCCGGGTTCTTCAGCTTCACCAGCACCACATGCAGGATCGGTGCTTGATCCCGCGGCACCGGCCGCTGAGCGCACGAACCGAGCGAGAGCGTCAGCGCCGCGAGCAGCACGAGAGGGAAGCGGGGCATGCATCCACTCTAACGTCGTCCATTCGGCGTGGGCTACCGAAGCGACCTCCGTCGTGCCACTGATGGCGGTCCGTCCTCGGACCGACATCAGTGCAGCGTGAACGAAGGCGCACTGCTGTCTCCGCGGACGGAGCCAGCAGTGGCACGATTGGGGGACATTGGTTCGCGGGCGTTTCCCGATCGCACGCCGCAACCTCCACTGCTTTCCCCGATACCATCTCCGACCAGTCCCCAAACGGGGGCGTTTGTTGCATTCGCCGTCGCCCCAACCCCTACTGGCCACTGGCCAACTGGCCTTTCCCCAGGTCTTCAGGAGCACCCGCATGAAAGTCCATCGTCCGTTCGCGGCACTCGCCGTGATCTGCCTCGCCGCCGCCGCCGCGATCGCCGGTGACGGCGAGCCCGCACGCGCGAAACCCAAAGACGCACCCCAGCCCCCGCCTTTCCGCCCTGAGCGCGCCACCATCCCCTATCCCGCCTCGCCGGACTCGGAACACGTCGACGAGTACCACGGCGTCAAGGTGCCCGACCCCGACCGCTGGCTCGAGGGCGACGCCACCAAAGACCACATGGTCGCAGACTGGGTGCTGGGCCAGAACAAGATCACCAACACCATCCTCCGCGCCATCCCCGAGCGCGAGACCATCCGCGCCCGCCTCACCAAGCTGTGGGATTACGAGCGCTACTCGGCACCGTTCAAGGTCGGCAGCCGCTACATGTTCTCGAAGAACTCGGGCTTGCAGCAGCAGAGCGTGCTCTACGTCCAGGACTCGCTCGACGCCGAGCCGCGCGAACTGCTCAACCCCAACAACTTCTCGAGCGACGGCACCGTCGCCCTCGCCGGCCTGAGCTTGACGCAAGACGGCTCGCTCATGGCCTATGGCGTGGCGTCCGGGGGCTCGGACTGGGTGCAGTGGCACGTCCGCGATGTCGCCACCGGCAAGGACCTCCCCGACCTCATCAAGTGGACCAAGTTCACCTCGCCCGCGTGGCTGCTCGACAACAGCGGCTTCTTCTACGGCCGCTACGCCGAGCCGAAGGAGGGCGAGTCAAAGCTGCAGTCGATCAACAAGTTCCAGAAGCTCTACTTCCACAAACTGGGCACCGAGCAGTCCGCTGACACGCTGGTGTATGAGCGCGCCGACCAGCCCGACTGGGCCTTCGGAGCGCAGGTCTCTGAGGATGGTCAGTACGTCGTCCTGGGCGTCAGCAAGGGCACCGACGACAAGAACATGCTGCTCTACTACGACCTCAAGGCCGCCAACGGCAAGGTCCCCACCCAGGCCGACTTCGTCTCGCTCGTCGATTCGTGGGAGGCCGAATACTCCTTCCTCGGCAACGACGGCCCCGTCTTCTACTTCAACAACGACCTCGACACCCCCAAGGGCCGCGTCATCGCCATCGACACCAAGAACCCCGCCAGCGAAAACTGGAAGGTCATCATCCCGCAGAGCGAGAACGTCCTGCTGGGCGCGGGCATCGTCAACAACCAGTTCGTCGCCACCTATCTCAAAGACGCGGCCACCCACGTCCGCATCTTTGACATGACCGGCAAGCACGTCCGCGACGTCGAGTTCCCCGCCCTCGGCTCCGCCGGCGGCTTCGGCGGACTCCGCACCGACACCGAGACCTTCTACTCCTTCACCTCGTTCACCTACCCGCCCTCGACCTGGCGCTACGACATGACCACCGGCAAGAGCACCCTGCTCAAGCAGGCACAGGTCGACTTCAACCCCGCCGACTACGAAACCAAGCAGGTTTTCTACTCTTCAAAGGACGGCACCCGCGTCCCCATGTTCATCACCCACAAAAAAGGCCTCGTCCTCGACGGCTCCAATCCAACCCTCCTCTACGCCTACGGCGGGTTCAACATCCCCATCACCCCCTCGTTCTCCGTCGCCAACCTCGCATGGATGGAGATGGGCGGCATCTACGCCTCGGCCAACATCCGCGGCGGCGGCGAGTATGGCGAAGAGTGGCACAAGGCCGGAACCAAGCTCAAGAAGCAGAACGTCTTCGACGACTTCATCGCCGCCGCCGAGTATCTGATCACCGAGCGCTACACCAGCCCCGAGAAGCTCTCGATCATGGGCGGGAGCAACGGCGGCCTGCTCGTCGGCGCCGTCATGACCCAGCGCCCTGATCTGTTTGCGGTGGCCATCCCCATCGTCGGCGTCCTCGACATGCTCCGCTTCCACCAGTTCACCATCGGCTGGGCGTGGAAGGACGACTACGGCTCCTCCGAAAACCCCGAAGAGTTCAAGGCCCTGCTCGCCTATTCGCCGCTGCACAACCTCGTCAAGGGCGTGAAGTACCCCGCCACGATGATCATCACCGGCGACCATGACGACCGCGTGGTGCCGGCGCACTCGTTCAAGTTCGCCAACCGCCTGCAGAACACGCACGAAGGCACCGCCCCGGTGGTGATCCGCGTCGACGTGCGGGCCGGCCACGGCGCCGGCAAGCCTACCGACAAGCAGATCGCCGAGGCCACCGACCGCCTCGCGTTCATGATGAAGTACACCAATATGAAGCCGACGCTGCCGCAGGTAGCCCCGGCGGTGCCGGACGGGAACAAGTAAGCCGACTGGGCGCGGGGGCACAGGCGTCCCGCGTGTGCGAACTCGATTTGCATGCCCCCCACACCCCGCCGTCAGGCGGGGTTTTTCGTGCGCTCCACAGACGAACGCCCCAAGCAGCGAGCCCCGAGCGTGAGCGAGCGGGTTGAATCACCGTCGATGCCACAAACTCCCAAGACCCACTCGCTGACGCTCGGGGCTCGTTGTTGGAGCGTCGCCCACGGTATCGTTCCCCCGTGCTCGCGCTCGTATTCATCCTGCTCGCCGTCGCAACCGCACTCTCCACGACGCTCACCCTGATGGTGCGCACCGTCGGCCGTCGCGCCTTGCTGCACGATTCCGCCGGCAGCGCGGGCCACCAGAAGCGTGAGCTCCGCCGCGTTCCGAACATCGGCGGCGTCGCCATCTTCGCCACCATCGCCGTGCTCATGGCCCTCGGCCTGTTCGAGGCCAACACCGGCGGCCCGCTGGCCGGCATGATCGGCGGCGACTCGATCCGTTCCGCCGTCGAAACCCACGCCCCGGGCATGAAGGCCCAGACCCCCATGGCCGTCGCGCTGCTCATCTGCCTCGGGGTGCTCCACGTCCTGGGCCTCATCGACGACCGCCGCGCACTCCCCGCCGTCCCGAAACTGCTGGTCATCGCCGGTGCGTCCGCCGCGATGGTCGTCGGCTTCGACTGCCGCCTGCTCACGTTCCTCGACGCCCACGTCGGCGGTTCCTGGGCATCTTGGATCGTCACCATCCTCTGGTTCCTCGCCGTCACCAACGCCATGAACTTCATGGACAACATGGACGGCTTGTCCGCCGGCGTCGGGGTCGTTGCCTCATCGTTCTTTCTCGCCGCCGCCGTGCTCCACGGGCAGTGGTTCATCGCCCTGACGCTGGCGCTGCTGATCGGGGCGCTGCTGGGGTTCCTGGTCTTCAACTTCCCCTGGCCGCGTCGCCCCGCCGCGCCGGGGGCACCGCCGCGGGGCGCGACCATCTTCATGGGCGACGCCGGCTCGCTTGTCATCGGCTTCCTGCTGGCCTTCCTGACCGTCCGCACGACGTACATCGACGCAGGTCCGTCGGCTCTCCCTGGTACGTCGGCTCTGCGAGCCGACGCTTCACCCGGTGCCTGGTACGCCGTCTTCATGCCGCTCTGCGTTCTCGCCGTCCCGCTGTATGACCTCGTGAGCGTGTGCGTCATCCGCGTCGCTCAGGGCAAGAGCCCGCTGGTGGGCGACCAGCAGCACTTCAGCCACCGCCTCCGCGCCCGCGGGCTGACCGTCCGCCAGACCCTCGCCGTCATCTGCGGCTGCGCCGCCGTCACCGGCATCGGGGGCGTGCTGCTCGCCTCGACCAACGCCTGGCAGGCCGTTCTCATCGGCGTGCAGACGTGCGTAGTCCTCGCGCTGCTGGGCATCTACGAACACGCCAGCGCCGCCGCGCGAGGCGCTCCGTGACGCCGCGTCTGCTGCAGACCGCCCGTCCCCTCGCCGCCGGCGCGATCCTCTTCGCCGCGCTCGTCCGCCTGCTGAGCGCCCACTCGCGATTCCCGTGGTGGGAAGTGGACCCCACCCGCCAGTTTCTCCCCGAAACAACCCTTCGCCCGTCCCACGGCCTGATGCTCGACCTCATCGTGTGGGTCGCCTCCGCCGTCGGCGTCGGCGCGTGCGTGCTGCTGGGGGAGCGCCTTCGCTGGCGCACGGGCATGCTCGCGCTCGCCGGTGCCGCGTGGGCGCTCGTCATCGGCATGTTCCAGGTCCGCGCCGGCAGCGCCGCCGATGATCTCGCGCTCGGCTCGGCGTGGGCCGCCGCCGTCGTCGGCGCGTGGGCGATCACACACCTCGCCCGCGACCGCGCCGTGCGCGCGGGGCTGATCGCCGTGATCGCCGGCACGGCGTGGGTGCTCGCGTTCAAGGGCGGCTACCAGGTGTTCGTCGAGCACCCGGCGACGGTGGCCCACTTCAAGGGCAATGCCGACGCCGTGCTGATCGCGCAGGGCCTCGAGCCCGGCTCATCGGGGGCGCGCGAGTTCGAGCGAAGGCTCATGCAGGCCGAGGCGACAGGGTGGGTCGGCCTGTCGAACGCCCACGCATCGATCATGGGCGCGTGCCTGATTCTCGGCCTCGGGCTCGCCGTCGCCGGCGTGCGCGCCGCCCGTGCCAAGCAGACCGCGGGCGGGGCCGCGGGCGTACTCGTGCTCGGCTCACTTGCCGCCGCGGCGGGCCTCGCGATGACGGGCTCAAAGGGCGGCATCACGGCGGCGTTGCTCGGCGTGATGATCGCGATCGTCGCCCTCTTGCTCGCGATCCGCACGCAGCGCCGGAGCGCCTCGCCCGATCTCATCGAATCGCCCGATCAACGAGCCCCGAGCGCGAGCGACGGGTCTGAGAAGACCCCGCTCGCTCACACTCGGGGCTCGTTGGCGTGGCTCGCGCTCGCGATGCCGCTGCTCGCGCTTGCGGCCGTCGCCGTGCGCGGGCTGATTGGAGAGCGCCTGGGTTGGCTGGGCGAACTCAGCCTGCTCTTCCGATCGCAGTACCTCGAAGGCTCGATCCGCATCATCGCCGACGCGTTCCCTTCCGGAGTCGGCCCGGGCGGGTTCAAGGCCGCCTATGCGCTGCACAAGCCGTCACTGAGCCCCGAGACCGTCGAGTCGCCGCACTCGATCTTCTTTGACTGGCTCGCGTGCCTCGGCCTCGCCGGGGCGGCGTGGTGCGGGCTGTTGATGACGTGGACCGCGCTCGCCGGTCGGTTCACCGCTGCCTCGTTGCTCACGGCATATCCCCCGACTGACGCCCCGGAACCGACGGTCCTTCATTCGTCGTCGAGCACGCCGATCTGGCTCATGGTTCCCATCTTCGCGTGCGCCACCGCGTGGCAGCGTGAGAGCCCCACCATCCCGCTCGACGAGTACCCGATCCGCGCCGTCGCGATGCTCGCCTGGGTCGCCGCCGTCTCATGCGCCCTGCGTGTCACCCACGGCCGTGCCATCACCGCCTGCCTCTTCGGCGCGGGCATCGCGCTGGTCACCCACGCTCAGATCGAAGTCACCACCGTCCTCCCCGCCACGGCGTCCTTCGCGCTGCTCCTCATCGCGCTCGCCGCGACCGAACCACAACCCCCCGCGCCCCCGCCAGCCGAACCCCGAGCGCAAGCTCGGCGCCACCCCCCGACAACCTCTGACTCCGACATCCCCTTCACCGCCAGTCGTCTTTCACAAGCCGCCGCCGTCGCGCTGATCATGGCCCTCCCCACCATCTTGATCGCCCGCAACCTCAGCAGCTTCAGCCGATGGGAGTCCTCCCTCCGATCCGCGGCGGAAGCCGCCCGACCGATCGCGGACACGCGCGCCGCGCTCGTAGCTGGCGAGGCCGAACCCGCCGCCGCCGCAGAGACGATCCGCGCCGCTTCCGACCTCGTCGCGCGACATCTCCACGAGGTGTCGAAGACGCGCCCGAACAGCCTGCGCGCCGACGAAGCCGCCACTCGCCTCCTCGTCGGCGTCGCCACCGATCTCACCGCGCTCCGCCAGCCGGAAGCCGCCAAAGCCGCCATCGCCCGCGCCGTCGCCCACCTCGAAGCCGTCGAAACCCGCGACGGCGGCCGCCGGCCGGAGCTCTTCGCCTCCACCGCTGCCGGGGCCTATCAAGCCTTGCACCGATTGGACGCTGACCCCAAGTGGCTCGAAGCCGCCGCCGAGCGTTGGCGGATCGTCATCAACCGCGATCCCACGGCCCTCACCCCGGTCCTCCGCCTCATCGACGCCCTCTCAGGCTTGGCGAGCCAGACCGACGAAATCCGCGACCTGGCGCGAAAGGCGCTCGAACTGAACGAGAACCTCCGCCTCGACCCCATCAAGCAGATGTCCCCTGCCGTTCGAGCCCGGATCGAGGCCCTCGCGGACACGGATGGGGCCAAATGAAGCCCTCGCTGAGTCCTCGAAGCGACGGATCAGCCCGCAAACGGCTCGAATTCGCGCGGATTGAACCTTGCGATCGTGTTTTGTATGGGTTTTTCGGAATCCGTCGTTCGTGGGGCGCTTCGCGCCGGGCTCCGAATCTCCGAAGGCCCTCTTGACGTTTCGCGGTTGATCGTTAGTATATCGCAGTCAGGAGTGCCCTATGGACACGGAATCCAGCGACGACGAGGACGACATCGCCCCACCCCGCCGATAGTCCGCCGCCAGCCCCCACAGGCTCGCGGCGGCACGAGCCCTCCTTTCATCGTTCCCACGCCACGCTCGACCACTGACCGCCCGCGCCGAACTCCGGTTCGTCACGGGCCCGCTCGAAGCGTCCCGCGTCGCCTCTGACAACCCGACCCACAACCGGCCCGCCCCGGAGCGCGAACCCCACGCCCGCACCTGCGCGAGCGAAGGTCGTCCCCGCCCCCCCGCCCCCCCGCCTCCCGCTCTCGGCCGCCGGCACTAGGCCTTCCTCCAGAACCCACCTTTTTCAACGCGTCACACGCAAGCGAGAACCCCATGGCCGTTTCCACCGAACTGCTCCATACCCGCAACATCGGCATCTGCGCCCACATCGACGCCGGCAAGACCACCGTCTCCGAGCGCATCCTGTTCTACACCGGCAAGAACTACAAGCTCGGCGAGGTCCACGAAGGCACCGCCACCATGGACTTCCTGCAGGAAGAGCAGGAGCGCGGCATCACCATCCAGTCCGCCGCCACCACCTGCCCCTGGACCAAAGACGGGATCGACTACCGCATCAACCTCATCGATACCCCCGGGCACGTCGACTTCACCATCGAAGTCGAACGCTCGATGCGCGTCCTCGACGGCGCGGTCGCCGTGTTCGACGGCAAGGAAGGCGTCGAGGCGCAGTCTGAAACCGTCTGGCGCCAGGCCGACCGCTACAACGTCCCCCGCCTGTGCTTCATCAACAAGATGGACAAGATCGGTGCGGACTGGGAGTTCTCCTTCAAGTCGATCCGCGAGCGCCTGGGCGCGAACCCCATCGCCATGCAGATCTCGATCGGCACCGGCAACGAACTCGCCGGCATCATCGACCTCGTCAAGATGAAAGCGTACTACTTCGACGCGTCCAGCCAGGGTGCCAAGGTTGAAGAGCGCGAGATCCCCGCCGACCTGAAGGACATCTCCGACCTCTACCGGCACGAGCTGCTCGAGGCCGCCACCCACTTCGACGATTCGCTGCTCGAGAAGGTGCTGAACGAGACGCCCCTGACCGAGGCCGAGATCAAGAAGGCCATCCGCAAGGGCGTCTGCACCCGCCAGTGCACCGCCGTCTTCTGCGGCGCCGCCCTCCGCAACATCGGCGTCCAGCTGCTGCTCGACGCCGTCGTCGACTACCTCCCCTGCCCCCTCGACAAGGACAACGTCCAGGGCACCAACCCCAAGGACTTCGACGAGAAGCTCGACCGCCCCCACCGCGCCGACGCGCCCTTCTCCGCGCTCGTCTTCAAGGTCGTCTCCGACATGCACGGCGACCTCACCTACATGCGCGTCTACTCGGGCAAGATCGCCAAGGGCGAACGCGTCATGAACCCCGGCAACGGCAAGAAGGAAATCATCTCCCGCATCTTCGAGATGCACGCCCAGAACCGCATCCCCCTCGAAGGCGTCGAGGCCGGCTCGATCGTCGCCGTCGTCGGCATCCGCGACTCCTTCACCGGCGACACCCTCTGCGACCCCGACCACCCCATCCTCCTCGAGCGCATGACCTTCCCCGAGCCGGTCATCAGCATGTCGATCGAGCCCAAGAGCGCCGACGACAAGCGCAAGCTCGGCGACGCCCTCACCGTCATCCGCCGCGAAGACCCTTCGTTCCGCTCGAAGTTCGACGAGGAAACCGGCCAGACCATCATCAGCGGCATGGGCGAGCTGCACCTCGAAATCATCAAGAACAAGCTCGTCCGCGACATGAAGATCAACGTCGAGGTCGGCAAGCCCCGCGTCAGCTACCGCGAGACCATCACCGGCACCGCCGAGTACGTCCGCGGCCTGTTCAAGAAGCAGTCCGGCGGCCGCGGTCAGTTCGGCGATTGCACCATCAACATCGAGCCCTTCACCAAGGCCCAGGCCGAGGAGGCCGATCTCGACTTCGAGAACCAGATCGCCTTCGAGAACAAGGTCGTCGGCGGCTCGATCCCCAAGGAGTTCATCCCAGCGGTCGAGCACGGCGTCCGCGCCACCGCCGCCTCGGGCGTCCTGGCCGGCTACCCCCTCATCAACGTCAAGGTCACCCTCGTCGAAGGCTCGTTCCACCCCGTCGACTCCAGCCAGGTCGCCTTCGAGCAGGCCGGCCGCACCGCCCTCATCGAGGCGTGCAACAAGGCCCGCCCCACCCTCCTCGAGCCGATCATGAAGGTCGTCATCACCACCCCCGAGGACTACTTCGGCAACGTCTCGGGCGACATCTCTTCCCGCCGCGGCATGATCGTCGGCTCTGAGGAACGCGGCAACGCCCGCATCCTCACCACCGAGGTCCCGCTGTCCGAGATGTTCGGCTACACCACCGCCCTCCGCTCGATGAGCCAGGGCCGCGCGACCAGCACGATGGAACCGCTCGAATATCGCCCCATGCCGGCGAACCTGATGAAGGAAGTCGTCGAGGCGAAGTAATCTCAAGGTGGCATGCTCAAACTTCCCGTTTGAGCATGCACGCCGACCAGAGACTCACCCAAAGCCCAGCGGCTCTGCCACTGGGCTTTTTCACGCGCCATAGAATGCCCGGAAGGATGTACTGGTCAGGATCAAGCGCCTCGTTATCCGAGGCGAGTGCGAGTTCACCGCAAAGGCCCGCCTCGAAATGGAGGTCGAGGGCCTCCGAGGCGACGAGGTGGCCGAAGCGGTTGTCAACGCTCAGCGGATCGACAAGGTGCTTCGCTCACGCCGCCAGTTCCGACGAAGCGCGGGAGAAAAACTCTATGTCATCAAAGGCCGGACGTTCACGGGCACGCTCATCTACACCAAAGGCACCATCGTTGAAGAAGGCGACCGCTCGACGTACTACATCTTCGTCTCCTCGAAACGCTCAGACTTCGGTGATTGAAAGCAACCCCACCCGCCTCAAGTCGCGTTCGCTGCGGACCTGCATCACGTGCGGCGAAGAGACGGTTTCACGCCGCACCATCACAGTCCAACGCCTCGACGGGCGGAGCGTGCCCGGAGTTCGCGCGGACATCTGCCGCACCTGCGGCGAGCAGTACTTTGATATTGAAGCGATGCGAAAGATCGAAGCGGCTTCCGCGAAAGTCTCTCCGAAGCGCCGACGCGCCGCTTGAACAACCCCATCGGCAGGCTGCATCGTGAGCAACCAGAGTGCCCAACTGCGGGAGTTGCTCTCCACCTCCCACCACATCGCCATCCTCACCGGCGCCGGCATCTCCGCCGAGTCCGGCCTCCGCACGTTCCGCGGCGTCACCTCGACACACCCGACACCGCCGCCTGACATGGCCGCGCTGTGGAGAGACTTCGACCCCGCCACCCTCGCCACCCCCGAGGCTTTCGAGCGCGACCCCGAGCTCGTTACCCGCTGGTACGACTGGCGGCGTCTGGGCTGCCTCGCCGCCGAGCCGAACGCCGGGCACCTCGCGCTGGCCGAACTCGAACGCGGCGTCAACACTCGCGGCGGCACCCTCACCCTGCTCACCCAAAACGTCGACCGCCTGCACCACCGCGCCGGCAGCGTGAACATCGTCGAACTCCACGGCAGCATCATCCAGTGGCGCTGCACGCGCACCGGCAACAAGCTCACACCGCCGAACGCGCCGATGGCGTTGTTCCCTCCGCCCTCGCCCTTCGCATCCGGCGCGCTGCTGCGCCCGGAAGTGGTGTGGTTCGGCGAGGCGCTGCCCGAGGGCGCCGTCGCCGCCGCGCAGCACGCCGCGGCGACGTGCGACCTGTTCCTCTCCATCGGCACCTCGAGCGTGGTCTACCCCGCGGCGAGCTTCATCCAGAGCGCGGCCCGGCGCGGCGCGAAAACCGTCGAAATCAACCTCGAACCCACACCCATCTCCGACATGGTCGACCTGAGCATCCGCGGCAAGGCGGGCGATGTGCTTCCGCGGGCGCTCAAAGGCTGAGCACCGGAGATCAGTCGACACATACGCCACTTCGAGAACCCTGGGTGTTAGCATCCATTCATGCCCACCGTCTACATCGAGACGAGCATCCCAAGCTACTTCCACACGGTGCGGACCGGAGCGAAGGCACGCTCTTGGAAGGCCGCAACACGAACATGGTGGCGTCACTGCCGACCTTCTTTCGATTGCGTCACATCTCAGGTCACTTTCGACGAACTCGCTCAGGCACCCGCCGCGCGCGGTTCGCGGATGGCGGCGCTGTTGCGGCCGCTCCCGCTCTTGCCATTCAGCGATCGAGTGGGAGATGTGGCCCGGTTCTTCGCGGGTGAGCGCCTTGTGCCTCGTGAGAACTTGGCCGACGCGCTGCACCTGGCATTCTGCGCGGTTCACGGCGTCGACTACCTGCTGACCTGGAACTGCCAGCACCTCGCGAACCCCAACAAGGCCACGCACCTCGCCGTGCTCTGCGGCAGAAAAGCCCTCCACTCGCCTACCATCGTCACGCCGTTTCAGCTCCCACCCGAGTAAGCACCGTGCCCAAGTCAACCGACCCATTTCTTGACCCCGTCGTCGAAGAAGTCCGGCGTTGGCGCAAGGCACTTCAACAGCGCACGGGCGGCCTCGAAGGAATGATCCGTCGGCTGTCCGCGATGGGCGCACCCGCCGAGTCATTGCCCGGCAAGCCGCGAGCGCGAGCCGCTCCGGCAAAGTCGCGGCACCGCAAGGCCGCCTGAGCGCGCCGGCCACGATCGCTCAAATCCCGCCCCCCCGGGTCTTCACCGCGTCCCGAAGATCACCAGCCGAAGCGCATCGCCCGCCCCCAGCAGGCTCTCGCCCGCGATGACGCCCGCGCACACCGTGATGAAGTACTTGCCCGACCAGTTCGGCCACAGCTTCCCCACCACCAGCGCCGCCAGACCGCCGATGAACATCGAAATGCTGTTGTGGGCCGGGATCACGAACGCCAGACCCAGCGACGCCGCGCTCGGCACCCACAGCGCCGCCTTCTTCGGCACCGTCTTCTCCAGCACCGGCAGCAGCACGCCCAGGCCCGTGGCGATCCACATCGCCGTCACCGCCCCCGAGGGCAATCCCGACACGCCCACCAGGAACACCTCCGCGACGGCCTTCCACTGCGCCACCGCCGGCGCGGGCCACTCCTCGGTCATCAGCATCTTGGCCGGATCAGGCACGAGGATGAGATAGAACGCCGAACCGACCAGCGCCCCGGCGATCGAGCCCACGATCTGCCCGACCACCTGGTACCGCGCCACCGCCCCGAGCATGAACCCGCACTTGAGGTCGTGCATCAGGTCGGCGCACTGCGACGCCGCACCCGCCGTGACGCTCGCCCCCATCAGGTTCGCCACGGCGTTCTTGGGCATGACCGCGGCGAAGGCGAGCTGCGTGACCTTGCCCATCGCGCCCACCGGCGTCACGTTCGTCTCGCCGCTGACCCGCGAGGCCACCACCGCCAGCGCGAAACTCAGCAGCACCGCGAAGATCGCCGCCCACCACGAGATGCCGAAGAACCACGTCTGCAAGATGACCGCCGCCACCAGCGCCATGGCCATCGAGCGCCAGAACCACGCGCGGGTGACCTCGCCCGTGTCGATGCCCGCGCCCTCTCGCGCCTCCTTCGAGCGCGGGAACGAGCGCATGATCGCCGGTGCCGAAAAACTCAGTGAAACCAGCGAAGAAACCACCATCAAGGTCACACCGGGCCACAGCAGCCACTCGCCGATGGGCCCGCGCGCGGCGTCGGACACGCCTCGGTCCACCAGTTGCGTGCCGATCACCCACCACGCGACCAGCGCGCCCAGCAGCAACGACGCGCCGGCGCGGAACCCGATCAGCCCCCCCACCGCCGCCATCAGCAGCGTCGGGTCGAGCGCGAACGAATAAGTCGAGAGCGCCGGCGAGCCGTTGATCGTCGCGCCGAAATCGGTGCGCTTCACCCACTTGAGCAGTTCGGCCAGCTTGAGCGCCGCCCCTACCGCCGCCCCGATGCCCAGCACGCCGACGCGCTTCAGCGCCTCGCTGCCGGTGTTGTAGATTTCTTTCAGCGTCTCGGCGCAGGCGATGCCGCCGGGGAACGGGAGGCGATCCACGATGATCATCTGGCGTCGCAGCCCCATCGCCACCGCGATGCCCACCATGCACACGCTGATGATCCACAACGAGAGCTGCCACCACGACAGCGTCACGTTGTCAACGATCGTCGCCGCCGGGATCGCGCTCACCAGCCCCGCGCTGCTCACCGCGCCCGCGGCCGAAACCGCCGACTGGTTGATGTTGTTCTCCAGCCGGTTCATCATCCCCACCCGGCGCACTGTCATCCGATGGATCACCATCCAGAACGCGAACGCGATCAGGATGCCGGTGATGGACATGTTCAAGCCCCAGCCGATCTTGAGCCCCGTGTAGATGTTGCAGATCGACAGCACCCCGCCCAGGATCGCCCCGGTTCCCACCGCCTTCCACGTCAACTGCGGCGTGACAAAGTCCACCGGCGGATCAACGGGCTTCGCGGCATCAACGTCGACGGCTTGGCTCACGGGTGCTCCGCATGTGAGGAGGGCGCGCGGGAAAAACGGCGGTTCACGATACCGCAGATGCCGCCAAAACCTGTGCGCCCGAAGTGTCTTGATTGGTGGCTGGCGGGCCACTCAAGCCGCGCCGCGAGCTTGCGGGCGCATGCGCTCGAAGGCCCTGGCTGGTGTTGGGGCGAACGTCAACGGAAGCCGCGGGCGCAGTCGATGAGGAATCGGGGACATCCCGTGGGATGGAGATACACGATGCATGATTGCCTCCGCGCCGCCGCGCGCCGCGGGACATCGCGCACGCCGGACGGACCGCGAAACACTCCCCGTTTGAGTTCCGCTCTCACGGCGGCCACACTTTGGCTCTCGCGCGCTTTCTGTGCGGCTGTCGCGGGTCATCGCAGAGCCGACGGCGCGAGCCGTCGGTCCCAGGCCCGAGAAACCGCGAGCACTTCGGACCGACCGCTCGCGCGGTCGGCTCCGCGCACGGCGCACAGCGCACCGCGCACAGCGCACCGCGCGCAGCGATCCACTCACCCCGAAACCACCCGGCAGCCCCACGGCATGCACCCGTGCTCATCAAACACCAGCACTTCGTTCGCCGCGCCCGCCTTCAGCCAAGACTCCGGAATCGCCAGCTTCGTCTGCGGCCCCACGGCCTTGTGCGAACTGGTCGACGTGAAGTAGCGCCCCAGGTTGTGCCCGTTGACGAAGACCTGGCCCTTGCTCAGGCCGTCGGTGTCGAAGACCACCGGGCCCGGCTCCTCGGGCAGATCAAAGACGCACTTCCACCACATCGGCGCATCGCCCTTGCGGGCCGCGCCTTTCTTCAGCGCTTCCCACGCGTTGCCCGTCGGGGCCTCCCACTTGGCGAAGCCCCAGTCGGCCTTCTCGCTCACGCACGATTCGCCCGCGAAGAGCGTGACGGCGCTCTTCAGCGCCCTGGCGGCGTGCTCCATGTCGCCCGCGATCGCCAGTTCCAGCGTGTTGTTGGCCTTGAGCTTCTCCGGCTCCAGCCGCAGCCGCAGCGAACAGCCCGGCGTCAGCACGCTCACCGCCTCGTTGTTCAGTAGCACCAGCCCCGGCGCCAGCGAGCCATCGTCCACCGGCACATCCACGCACACGAACACCGGAGTCTTGCGCTTGTGCGAAAACTTCCAGGCCAATCGACGCGGGTCGGTCGTGTCGCCCAGTTGCAGGCCCATCACCGGGCTGCGGAACTTCAGCGGCTCAACAGGCGTCGACGTCTCGATCTTCGGCGTGGGGCACTTCAGCGCCGACACTTCCCACACCTGACCGAACACGCCCTTAGGCTCGCCCATCAGCGAACCTTCCGAGGCCCGCCCGAGGTTGTCCGCCAGCATCACCACGCTGGTCTCGCCCTTGCCCAGCGCCACGGTCACCGGCTCGGCGGAATCGGTCGCGCCCGGCCCGACGCCGATCACCCCGCCGCTCTCGCCCGCGCTCCACAGGTGGATTCGATCGGCGCTCTCGAACAGCCCGACCTTGACACGCCGCGACGCCGACGACTTCACCCGCAGGCGGTACCACCCGTAGCCCGTTGGCGCGCCCAGTTCAGCCAGCGTGGCCGGCTTGTCGATCCGCGCGAACCGAGGCGAATCCCCGGTGAGGTAAGGCAAGCACCCCGAGCCCCACCACGCCGAGGGGGTGATCTTCAACGCGGACTTCGGCGGGGGCTTGATCGCCGCCGTCCGCACCGAGCCATCCGGTCCAAGCCGCAGCGCACTGGTGGCCCCCGCGCGCGGGATCGGGTTGCCGTCGATATCCAAAGCCTCGACCCCGAACCACACGCCGTCGGCGGTGGCGATCGCGTGGTCGATCGATTTCTCGTTGCACACCGCCACCGCGATGCCCTCGATCTCCTGGATCAGCGGCGCATCACCCTCGGGCACGATGATCTCCACCGGCGAGCCGTTGATCGAGATCAGCCCCACCGATCCCGCGGGCCCGAAGCACACCAGGCTCTTGCCCGCCAGCGCGAAGGCGCACAGGTTGCAATAGTCCAGCGTCGCCCGACCGGCCAGGTGCGTGTCCAGCAGCACCCACCCCGCGTCCTGAGTGTCCAGCGTCACCGGCAGGGTTGATCCATCGCTCAGCACCAACCGCACCGTCCGACGGTCATCCTTCCGATCCTCGGCGGCGGCCGCGAACACGAACACCACCGACCCCTGCGACCCCGTCGCGTGAACCACCGAAGGCGTCACCGTGTGCGCCACCAGCGCCGGCCCGGCCTTCCTTGACTTGCGCCCCTCGACCGCCGAATCCACCGCGACCGTCACCGGCTGGTACGCCGGGTCGAGCCCGCACAACACACGCTCGAACGACGATGCGAACGTCGCGACGCGTTTGATGGCGTAGAACCGCTCGGTCTTCTGCCCCGTCTCGGTCAGCAGCGCCGCGCTCGACCCCGGCGTGACAAACGACCAGGGGCCGTCGTCGGTCTTGCCACCCGAAAAGCCCAGCCGCGCCCCGGGCGCGAAGCAATCGACGTTGAACTGTGCCCCCGCGGCGAGCGCTTCGATCAGGGCCCGCTGCACGGTGCGCCCGCTCGCGCCGGGGCTGGGGGCGTGCCCCCAGGTGTCGACGCCCGCCCGATCGTGCGCCCCGCGCAGCCCCATGACGAACCGGGGCTGCTGCGGGCGCTGTGTCCGCAACTGCCGCAGGTTGGCGTGCAGGTGGGCCGTGCCCGACCACGCCTCGATCTGTCCTTCGGAGGCGTGGTACAGATCATGGTTCGCGATCACCGGCACATTGATCCCGCCCTCGCGAAGGAACCGGGCCACTTCACGCAGGTAGTCGGTGCCTTCCTTGATGACGCCGCCCGTGTTGGTCGCCAGTGAGACCACCCCGTCGTCACCGCACAGCCAGCGATACTCCGCGGCGACGGCGATGATCGGCCCCTTGCCGCGCCGGTTCGGACCCCCGGTGACCTGCTGGTTGACGAGTTTCTCGCACAGCGCCGAGATCCACGACGCCACAAATGCCAGATATTGCGGATGATGCGAGCGCACCTGCGCCAGCGCCCCCGCCACCAGCGCCGCCGCCGCACCGGGGAGCGGCCCCGCGGGCACGACCGTCGGCAGCCACGGCGGCAACCCACCCATGTCCATCCCCTCGCCGATGTAGGGCCCCGCCCGGACGATCACCCGCAGCCCCATCGAGTCGGCGAGCTTGAGGAACGCGGTGATATCGAGGTTGCCGTCGAAGAGGAACTTGCCCTGGCGCGGCTCGTGCTCGGACCACACCACCGGGACCTCGACCGTGTTGAACCCGGCGGCGCACGCGGCCCGCAGACGCGACGCCCACTGCGACCGGTCGATGTGCGAGAACATCATCGTCCCGGACACCACCCACAGCCGACGACCGTCGACGCTGAGGGTGTGACCGTCCGAGGTGATCGATGGCATCGCAGCAGGCTCCTTACCAAATCAATACCGTTGACCCGCAACCGAGGTCGACGCCGCGCCGAACTGTGTGAGCCACGTCTCGCGCGATGGACGACGGCTCAACGCACCCTGTGCGTCTCAAAAGGGCCCCGACCGCGGGTTCCCGTTTGCACCCCCCGACCGTTTCTCTTCCCCGTCCGGCACCGGCCCGATCAGCCGGGCGGACGAACACGGGGCGAAACAGGAGCCCAGAGTAAGGCTCAACCCCGCCCCCTGCAACAGCCCGAACAAGCCCCGGTACACTCGCCTTCCCATGCCGAACCAAATCCCACCCCATCGCCCGAGATCGCCTTCAGGGCGCTATCTGTTGGGAAAATGTTCGGTCTTGGTCGCCATGGCCCTGGCCCTGGCCGCCGGGGGCTGCTCCAACTTCGACGCCATCGATCGACGCATCGACCGCCTCGTCAAGGCCCGATCCGACGCCCTGGGAGGCGAGGCCGTCGCCCCCAACGCCCGCAAGATGACCGACTCCGAGGCCGGCCCCAACTCGTCGGCCGATCGCAGAGCCCGAACCTCCACCAAGCCCGCCAGCGACAACCCCAGCGCCGACGAGCTCCGCTTCGCGCCGGGTGATACCGCCCCCGAGGCCGTGCTTGCCCGCCTCGAGTCCTACGCCGGCATGCCCGACTCGGCCCAGCCACTGGACCTCGAAGGCGCCTTCCGGGCCGCCCAGCGCACCGGACGCGAATACCGCTCGGCGGAAGAGGAATACCTCCTCGCCGCCATCCGGCTGCTCATCGAGCAGCACCGCTGGGGGCCGCGCCTCTTTGATGACATCCGCGCCAACGTCGCCGGCATCGGCGACAACGCCGACTACAGCTCCGCACTCAACGTCATCAACGAACTCCGCGCCACCCAGCGCCTCCCCTACGGCGGCGAAGTCGAGGCACGCCTCATCACACAGGCCACCCAGCAGCTCACCGGCGTCATCGGCGAGCAGTACGAACAGGACACCGCCCTCGACCTCCGCGCCAACGTGCCGTTGCTCCGCGGTGCCGGCGACGTTGCCCGCGAAGACCTCATCCAGGCCGAGCGCGACCTCGTCTACGCGTCAAGAGGCTTCGAGGACTTCCGCCGCGCCCACATGGTCGACATCGCCCGCGACTACTTCGCGCTGGTCGCCCAGGCCAGCTCGATCGCCAACCAGGAGAAGCGCCTCGACAGCGTCATCGCCCTGCAGGCCCGCACCACGGCCCTCGTCGAAGCGGGCCGCGACAGCCCGTTCCGTGCGAGAAACGTCGAGCAGAACGTGCTCACCAGCCGCAACTCGCTCATCGCCGCCCGCGAGAACTACATCTTGTCGGTCGATCGTTTCAAGGTCCGCCTGGGCATGCCGGTGGAAGCCCCGATCCGCATCGAGCCGGTGGGCCTCGAACTCCCCGACCCCGACGTCACCGTGACACAGGCCGCCCAGACCGCCCTGCGCTACCGGCTGGATTTCCAGAACCGGCGCGACCAGGTCGACGACTCGCGGCGCCGCCTCGACAACGCCAAGAACGACTTGCTGCCCGATCTCAACCTCACCGCCGGCACCACCTTCAACACCGACAAAGACCGCCGCCGCGGCAAGTTCGACTTCGACTTCAAGGACACCGACTACAACGCCGGAATCCTGCTCAGCCTCCCGCTCGACCGCCAGATCGAGCGCCTCAACGTCCGCTCGGCGATGATCGATGTGCAACGCTCCGCCCGCGAGACCGAGGAGCTGCGCGACACGATCATCTTGAACGCACGGCGCGCCGTGCGCGAGATCGACCGCGCCCGCAACGCGCTGGTGCTGCTGCAGAAGGCCGTCGAGATTAACGAGCTGCGAAACGAAGAACTCGAACTGAAGGCCGACGAGGTCGACCCGCAGGAAAAGCTCGACGCCGAGAACGAACTGCTCCAGTCCCGCAACGACTTCCAGGATGCCCTGCGCGACCTCCGCATCGCCATCCTCGAATACCTGCTCCAGACCGGTCAAATCCGCGTCGGGCCCGACGGCGTGTTCAAGCCCCTCCAGGGCATGGTGGTGCGTGTGGTCGAGACAGGCGACGCCATGCCCTCCGCTTCGAGTTCCGCCCCCGCGGCGCCGGCGGCCCAAGCACTTCCCGATCCGGCGCGCGCAAACCCGGTCGATCCCGAGCAAAACCCAGAAAATCCGCCACAAAACGCCGACTCGCCGCCGCCCTGAGCCCGCTTCACTCGTAGAATTGAACTGAGGGGGCATCCAACACCCACGCATCATCCGAACCCCGAGCGCAAGCTCGGGGCCACCGCCCGAAGACCCTCAGCTCATCATCCCCCCGCCCGCGGAGCCCCCCATGCCCACCCCAAACGCCTCCCGCAAACCCCGCGGCTTCTCCCTCACCAAGCTGGTCGTCGGTGTGGTCGTCGTCGCCGCGATCGGCGGCGGCACCTACCTGGCCTTCGGGCGCTCGCGTGAGACCACCAACCACTCCGCCGCCGAGATCGCCACCGCCTCGGTGTCTTCCTTCGACATCGTGCTGACGGCCAACGGCGAACTCGCCGCCAAGAAGCAGACCGAGCTCCGCAACGAGCTCGAGATGGAATCGTCCATCGCCGAGATCATCGACGAGGGCAAGACGGTGCCGAAGGACGAGGTGCTTGTCCGACTGAACTCGGAAGAGCTCGAGAAGCAGCTCGACGCCGAGACGCTCGAACTCACCGGCGCCACCAGCGAGGCTGTCAGCGCCCAGAAGTCGTACGAGATCCAGGAAATCGAGAACGACGCGGCCATGAACAAGGCCAAAGTCACCCTCGAACTCGCCCAGCTCGAACTCAAGAAGTGGCAGGGCGAGAACGCCGCCAAACTCCAGGAGCTCCAGCTCGACCTCGAAGCGGCGACCAAGGACCACGAACGCGCCGACGAGAAGTACGAGAAGGCCATCGCCCTGCACGAGCGCCAGTTCCTCTCGACCGACCAGCTCAAGCAGGACGAGGTCACCCGCATCCAGGCCGAGAGCAAGCTCAAAACCGCGACCACGGCCCTCGACGTCCACAAGCAGTTCACGCAGGTGAAAGAGCGTCGCAAGATCGAGTCGGACATCTCCGAGGCCATCGCCGAGGTCGAGCGGCTGATCCGCAAGAACGAGAGCGAGCTTTCGAGCAAGAAGGCCGCCCTCGACCGCGCCGTCGCCGAGAAGGCCCAGCGCGAGCGCCAGGTCGACAAGCTCAAGAAGCAGATCGAAAAAACCGTGATCAAGGCACCGACCGACGGGCTTGTCGTCTACAGCAGCAGCATCCAGCCGTCGTGGCAATGGAACAACCAGGGCCCCATGGCGATCGGCCGCAAGGTCTATCCCAACGAGACCATCATCGTCCTGCCCGATACCAGCGAGATGCTCGCCCAGATCAAGGTCCACGAGAGCCTCGTCAGCCGCATCAAGCCGGGCATGAAGGCCACCGTCAAGATCGACGCCGCCCAGGGCCGCACGTTCGACGGCGTGGTCGATTCCATCGGCATCATGGCCCAGCAGCAAGGCGGGTGGATGGGCGACAACGTGCGCGAGTACGAAGTCAAGATCGCGCTGATCCTGCCCCCCGACGCGCCGCCGTTGAAGCCCTCGATGCGCTGCGAGGCGCAGATCACCACCGAGCGTGTCGAGAACACGCTCTCGGTGCCGCTGACCAGCGTGTTCAACGAGGGCCCGCGGACGATCGTGTACGCCGTGCGCGGCTCGAAGTACGAACGCGTCGGCGTCAAGGTCGGCAGGCGCTCGGACCTGATGGCGGAAATCAAGTCCGGCCTCGACGCCAACGAGAAGGTGCTGCTGCGCGAGCCCTCGCCGGCGCTGGTGCTCGCCGATCCGAATGCGGGCAAGCCCATCGAGAAGGACGCGGCCAAGCCCGGCACCCCCGTTGCCCCGGCGGCCTCACAGCCCGCCGCAACCGTCGCGGCGGCGAAGCCCGCGAGCACCCCCGCCGCGGAACCCGCTGAAGCCGACGAACCGTCCGCCGAAGACGCAACCGAAGAGGGTGACCCGGTTCCAACCGAGGGCGCCGAGACCGAAACCGCCTCGGCGGCACCGCGGACGTAAGAGCGGCGGCAAGCGTTCCGAGCCGACGGCGCAAGCCGTCGGTTCAAATCGTCTCACAAGAACAGAGTTTGGGACTGTCCGCTCGCGCGGACGGCTCTGATCCGTTCGCTTCGGTCCGGAAGTTTCACCGAGCCGACGACCAGTGTTCGAGGTAGCGGCGCAGGTCGCCGGTGTCGGTTGTGCCGTCGTCGGTCAGGTCGGCCCAGGGCTGTTTCTTGCCGAACCATTCGAGGTAGAGGAGCAGATCGCCCAGATCGGCGCGGTCGTCGCCCGTGAGGTCGCCCGGGACGGGGTCCGGCGAGATGCTGAGCATCCCCGTCGTGCCGTCGGCGGAGGTGATGTTGAGCAGCAGCTCGCCGCTGGGGCTATCGACCCACGCGGCGGCGGGGTCGAGGGCGAGCGCCGCGACGACCTCGCGCAGCGTGGTGAAACCCGCGTTCGACCAGTACGCGCCGGGGTGGTCGGCGTCGAGGTCGGAGGGCTCGGGGACGTCGGCGGGTTCGGCGTCGAAGGGAAAATCGGGCGGGTCGCCGTCTTCGAGGAGCATGACCGAGACGAAGCGCGGGCCCAGGGGTGTGTCGAGGATGCGGGGGACGGGCTCGCCGGGGCGGAGCGAGTCAACTCGGAACGTGCGGGCCCGCGCGAGCGACGGCTCGGGTGCGGCGCCGGTCGGCGGCGGCGCGGCCTGCGCGAGCGGCGGCGTTGGCGCGGGCTTATCAGCGGTGTTGCGCCGGCCCATCGTGAACAGGCCGACGAACAGCACGCCCAGAAAACCGAGCGCGACAGCGAAGCGCGTGTGCCGCGGCGTGGTCGCGGTCTGGGTCATGGCTTAGGAGGTGGGGCGCTCGGCGCGGCGACTGGCGGCGCGGGCGGCGGCGAGGATTCGAGAACCCGGCGCGCCTCGGCGGCCAGCGCGGGCTCCAGCGCCGCCTCCTTCTGCAACGCCGAGGCGAGCAGGCGGCGCCCTTCGAGTCGCCTCCCGGCGGCGATCGAGATCACCCCGGCGCGGGCCATGAACGGCGCGTGCGACGGGTTGCGCAGGATCGCGCGGTCGGCCATCAGGGCGGCGTCCTTGATGTTGCCGGCGCGGAACAGGGCCCAGGCGGCGGTGTCGAACGCGCCGGGGTCCTGGCGAACTTGGTTGAGATCGCGCAGAGCGAGTTCGACGGCACGCGGCGCGTCGCCGGGCGCGGCGCGGGCGAGCAGGAACTCGGCGTACTCGCGGAGATGCCCGAGGCCGTCGGCGTCGAGCTCGGCTTTCATGGCGGCTTCGGCGCGGGCCCGGACGGTGCCGCTCTCTTCGGTGTCGCCGTCGGCTTCGAGCGCGTCGGCGAGCGTCGCCAGATAGACCGGCTTGGGCACCTGGGCGACCAGTTCGCGGAGTTCGGTGACGGCGTCGGCGTGGTCGCCGCGGTGCAGTTGCAGCCGGGCCAGACGCCACCGCGCGTGGTGGCACGCGGGGTCGAGGACCAGCGCGCCCTCCCACTCGGCCTTGGCGCGTTCGGGGTCGGCGGCGTCGAGGGCGAAGTCGCCCAGCATCGATCGGCACCACGCGATGGCGCGGGGCTCGGCGTCGAGCATGCCGCCGGCTTCGAGGGCTTCGGTCATCGAGTGCGTCGCGTCGTCGAGCCTGCCCATGGCGTGCCGGGCCAGCGCGACGCGGGAGAGCGATTCGAGCGTGAGGTCTTGCTCGGCCAGACGCTCGGACATCACCAGCGCCTCGGCGTTGTTGCCCAGGGCCAGATGGACATCGGCGATGAGGGCGGTGACCTGCGCCTCATCGGGCTCGTGCAGGGCGGCGTCGCGCGCGAAGCCGAGGGCTTCCTTGAAGCGGTGCTGACCGACGAGCGCGTACGCCAGGCCGTAGGGCGCCCAGGAGGTCGAGGCGTCGACCTCGAGCATGCGCCGGAAGGTCTGCTCGGCGGCGGCGAAGTCGGCGTGGTCGGTGGTGTGGCGCGCCAAGGCGAGCTGCGACTGCCCGAGGCGCGAGAGGGTCATCAGGTCGTCGGGCCTGGCCTTGGCCTGGGCCGACCACTGCTCGATGTCCTTGCGTGCCTCTTCGATGGCGGCGGCGGGGCCGTCGGGTGCGTGGTTGGGGTGCGCGAGGGCGCGGGGGTTGAAGGGCGTGGAAAGAAACGCCGCCGCCAGAACGAGGCTGGCGGCGGCGGTCAGGGGTCTTGTGAATCTCACGGGTTGGCTCCGCGGAACATCAGGGGGCGCCGACGGGCTGGAAAGGCTCGGCGAGGTAAGGGAAAGCGGCGAGGAAGGCCTTGTCGTTGGCGGGGACGTTGTCGGTGACGGGGGTGGTGGGCTGGTTGAAGATGAAGAAGAAGAGGCCGTCGATCACGTCGTCCTGCGGGCGGCGCCCGTTGGGGAAGCCTGGGGCGTTGTCGAGGTTGACCTTCAGGGTGTCGGGGATGGCGACGCTAGCGAGGATGGCCTGGTTGGCGGGGTTGGTGCCCAGGGCGGTGAGGGTGGCGCTGATCTCGGCGCCGAAGTCCTGCGCATCACGGTTGGGGCGGATGATGTTGAAGCGGTCGCGGTTGGGGCGGGCGACGAAGGCAGTGGCGACGGCGGGGTTGCCGGTGCGCTCGATCTGCTCCCAGGGGCCGGAGCCCTTTTCGAGGCGGCCGGCGGCGCTGCGACGGACGACGGTGCGCCGGCGATCGGTGGCGCCCCAGCACTGGAAGGTGCGCGGGCCGCCGGTGATCGTGGCGATGGGGGCTTCGAGGATGATGGCGGAAGTGTTGACGCCGGCGAAGCCGTCAACGGCGTTGCCGAAGGGGTTGGCGACGCCGGCGCGGAAGCGGGCGAAGCCGACGTTGTTGAAGAAGAAGGGGTCGTCGCGCTGTCCGGCGAAGGCCTGGATGGTGTTGAAGGTGGTGACGGTGGGCGCGGGCGCGGTGGGGGCGAGGCTGGGCTGGGTGACGGTGGCGTCGAAGTCGAACTGGGTCCCGGGGAAGTCGACCTTCATGGTGGGCACGCCGCCGGTCACGAGGCGGAGGAAGGTGAAGGAGATGGTGCGCTCGGGGCGGCCGTCGTTGTTGTGGTCGATCTCGAAGCGGTAGCGGACGTTCTCGGAGAAGTTCGAGCCGGCGTTCTGCTCACGCTTGATGAACGGGTTCACCGTCAGCATGATGCAAAGGCGGGTGGCGTCGTTGGGGTTGGGGAAGACGTAGATGTCGTTGAGATCCGCCGTGGGGTCCTCGGCGATGAGGGGGGCTTCGCGGTGGTCGGCGGCGAGAGAGACTGGCGCGCCGGCGAAAGCCGCGAGCGAAGCGGCAAGGATGGCGGCGAAAGAACGATGCGTGGTCATGGTCACGGCTCCAGATGACAGTTGCGGGTCACGACGGTTGAAGGTGGTCAGCGCGGACGGGGGAACGAAAGCGGCTTGTCCGGGCGCGACACCAGAGAGACACAGTACCACGGGTTGGGCGCGGTTGTGCGGAAAAAACTGGTGCTCGTGGTCTTCGCGGGCTGGTGGGGGGCGGATTTCGGATCTTGGAGGATGGCGTCGATGGCCGCTTATTGAAACTCGGTCTCAGTTGAGAGATGAAGGGGGTATCGAAAAAGAGGAAGCCCACGGGCGGGCCCGCGGGCTCTGGGTTGGTGGGTGGTCTGAAACGTGGGATTCAGGGGTTAATCTTCGGGGACATGAGCGCCGGTGACGATCGCGCGGAAGGCGGCGCGGAGTTTCTTGGTGACGGGGCCTTCGGAGCCCGAGCCGATTTTTCGGTCGCCGACCTGGGTGACGGCGATCATCTCGGCGGCGGTGCCGGTGAGGAAGACCTCGTCGGCTTCGTAGACGTCTTCGACGCGGAGTTTCTTTTCGGTGCAGCGGATGCCCGCGCCGGGGCAGAGGGTCTTCATGACGAACTCGCGGGTGATGCCGTCGAGCATGCCGACGTCGAGGGGGCTGGTGAGGACCTCGCCCGACTTGACGATGAAGAGGTTGTCGCCGGTGCATTCGCCGACGTAGCCGTCGAGCGAGAGCATGATGGCTTCGTGGCATCCGGCGTCGATGGCTTCGCACTTGGCAAGGATGTTGTTGAGGTAGTTGAGGCTCTTCATCGTGGGGTCGAGGCACACGGTGGGCGTGCGCGGACGCTTGGCGACGACGACCTTCATGCCCTTCTCGTAGAGTTCGGCGGGGTAGAGGGCGATCTGGTCGGCGATGATGATCATGCTGGGGCGCGGGCACTTGCGGGGGTCGAGCCCGAGGGTGCCGACGCCGCGGGTGAAGAGCAGGCGGATGTACCCGTCGCTGAGTTCGTTGGCGGTGATGCACTCGCGCATGGCGGCGACGCACTCTTCGGGCGACCAGGGCATCTTCATGCGGAGGCGCTCGGCGTTGCGGTAGATGCGGCGCATGTGGGCGGCGGCCTTGAAGATGCGGCCCTTGTAGATGCGGATGCCCTCGAAGCAGCCGTCGCCGTAGAGGAGCCCGTGGTCGAAGACGCTGACGGTGGCCTGCGACTTGGGGAGGAGCTTCCCGTCGATCCAGATGTAGGGCCGGTCGGCGTCCTGGCCCGCGGGCTTGTGGCTGGCGGCGGGTTTGCTGGCGACGGGTGCGGTGGTCATGGTGGAACTCCTGATGGCCTGGGCCGTGGTGGGCACGGGTGGTTTTGGGGCCTGCGGGGGGACGGGGAAGGACCGAAGGGGAGTATAGAGGGGGTCGGTCAGCGGGCTCAGCGATCAGACGTCGCGGAGGCGTCGCGGGTTCTGTGAGGTGTGAAAAATGAGCAACACCTCGACGTCAGACCCGGCGAGGCGGTAGATCACTCGATGGTGTCGGAAGCCGGGGACCCCGAGGGAGCGGATTTCGAAGAGGCGATGCTCTTCGAAGTCGATCGCGGGTGCTTTTCTCGGGTTGTCAGCCAGAGTGCTGACCGCGGCGCGCACGGCTTGGAGGAAACGGGTTGCGGCGTCGGGGTTGCGTTCGCCGATGTACGCCGCGTGGTGTTCGAGCGTGAGGTCGGCGCTCGGGAGGTAGCGGATCATGCGGCGGATCGGCCCTTGGCGGCGATGCGAGCCTGGACGCGCTTGTGCAGGTCCGCCCAATAGGCGTCGTCCATCGGGAGCGGCGGGCCGGATTCGATGGATTCGATCAGCAGGCGCTCGAGGTGCTGCTTCTGCTCACGCGTGAGATCCGCGTGCACGAGGTTGTCGAGGTACTCGGAGGCGTCCGCGCAGCCGCTCTCGGCCACGCGCTGCTGGAGGATTTCCATCGTCTCTTCGGAGAGTTCGACGGTGAGGCGCTGTCGGTTGCCGCCGGTTTCCATGCGGGGATGTTACGCCGCATTAGACCCGCAGTTCGGCCCCGACGGCGTCCTTAAGTGCCGACATGGCGGCGGCCATTTGCGGGTCCACCTCTTCGCGTCGCAGGGTCCGAGAAGGATCGCGGAAGGCGAGGCGGAGGGTGACGGACTTCTTGCCGGGGGCCAGCTTCTTGGGGTCTCGGTAGACGCCGACGTAGCGGAGGGATTCGAGTCGGTCGAGTTTGGCGCTCTCGACGATGTTCTCGAGGCGTGCCCAGGCGGTGGTTTCGTCGACGACGATGCTGAGATCGCGTTCGATGCCGGGGAACTCGGGCATGGGTTTGACGCGGGACTTGGGCGGGTAGAGATCGGTGAGCGTGGTGAGGCACACCTCGGCGAGGCACACCTTTTCATCGAGGCCCCAGTGCTTCATCGCCTCGGCGGAGGCGAGGGCGAAGTAGCCGGCGGGTTTGCCGTTGATCGTGACGGCGGCGCACGTCGCCGGGTCGGCGCCCTTAAACGGCGCGGGCATTGGGGCGAACTGGACGGTGGGCGCGGGGCCGCCGAGGGCGCGGACGGCGTGCTCGATGGTGCCTCGCACCGCGCGCAGGGCGCGTTGGTTGTTGTCGTGGTCGTTGCCGGCATCGATGAGCAGGCCGAGGTGGCGCTGCTGGCGGGTTTTGCGGGCGTGGGCGTTGGCGTCGTCTTCCTCGGCGAAGACGGAGGCGAGTTCGAAGAGGCGGACGCCCGTGCCGATCTGTGCGTCGGCGCGATCGGGGTTCACCTTCGCGTCCTGGTTGGCCCGTCGGCAGGTGAGCAGGCTCGGGGCGATGCTGGGGCGGAGGTACGGCGTGCCGGGGCGGCGGGCTTCGTCGACCTTCAGGGTGCGCAGTCCCTTCGGGACGAACATCTCGGCGTGCTCGCGCGGGACGAACGAGAACGTCACAGTCTCGAAATAGCCCAGGCCGGTGAGGGTGCGGGCCAGAGCGTCGACGGCCTTTTCGCGGAGGTCCCAGGATTGCGGCTGGTTGATCGAGAGGCTGACGGGGATGAACTCGGCGAGGGCGAAGTTGTCGAGGCCGTGGAGACGCGCGATCTCTTCGATGAGGTCGATCTCGCGGGTGAGGTCGGGGCGGTGGTGGGGGATGGTGCAGGTCAGGATGGCAGGCTGGAAGCCTGCCCCACCGCTTGAACTGACCTCGATGCCGATGATGTCGAGGAGGCGCTGGACCTCGGCGGGGTCGATCTCTTTGCCCAGGATGTGGGTGATGCGTTGCGGGCGGAGGGGGACGACGACACGCGGCGCGGGGGCGTCGGCGGTGTCGATGAGGCCCTCGCAGAGTTCGCCGCCGGCGACTTGGAGGATGAGCTCGGCGCAGCGGGCCGAGGCCCAGGGGAGGTCTCCAGCGGCGACGATGCGCTCGAAGCGGTGCGAGGCGTCGGTGCGGATGCCCATGCGTCGCGCGGCGCGGCGGATGGTGGCGGGGTCCCAGGTGGCGAGTTCGAGGAGGACGTCGGTGGTCTTGTCGGTGACGCCGGTCTCGAGCCCGCCGATGACGCCGGCGAGGGAGACGGCGCGGCGTGCGTCGGCGACGACGAGGTCCGTAGCCTTGAGGGTGTGGGCGCGTTTGTCGAGTGCGGTGAAGGCCTCGCCCTCGTGGGCGTAGCGGACGATGAGGCGCTTGCCTTCGAGGGTGTTGAGGTCGAAGGTGTGGCTGGGGTGGCCGAGCTCGAAGAGGACGTAGTTGGAAACATCAACGACGTTGTTGATGGAGCGTTGGCCGACGGCTTCGAGGGCCTTGACCAGCCAGGCGGGCGAGGGGCCGACCTTGACGCCCTTGATGACGCGGGCGGTAAAGCGCGGGCAGACCTCGGTGGCGTGGTTGAGGACGCTGGTGATGGCGTCGGCCTTCTGAGCACCGGCGGGAGATTTGGGGTTCGGGTTGGGCGTCTTGAGTCGGCGCCCGGTCGAGGCGGCGAGCTCGCGGGCCAGGCCGAGGTGGCACAGGCAGTCGCCACGGTTGGAGGTGACTTCGACGTCGAGGACGGTGTCACCCTCCCCCCCGGGTGCCGCGGAGGTGGATTCGATCGGAAACGAGTGCGCGGTGAGGCGTTCCTCGGCCTCGTGGGGCGTGAGGGTGGGCGGGTCGAGCAGCGCGTTCAGCCAGCGGACGCTTGTCAACATAGGGGTGGAGGATATGCGGGCGAATCGGTGGGGCAGGCTTCCAGCCTGCCATCTCCACTCAGGCAGGCTGGAAGCCTGCCCCGCCGACTCGGAGATCACGGCGATCGGGGTTCTGGCCGATAATCCCGGGCGTGATGCTCGGCGTGATCCAACTTGCGGCGACGACGGCGGCGGTCTCGACCGGTGGCGGCGCGGGTGTGCCGGGATGGGAAGCGTGGGTCACGCTCGGGGTGATCGCGCTGATGCTGAGCCTGCTGGCGGCGGGGCGGTTCGGGGCGGACATCGTCTTGATGGGCGCGGTGTTGATGCTGGTGCTGAGCGGGATCATCACGCCGGGGGAGGCGGTGGCGGGGTTTAGCAATGCGGGCGTGCTGACGGTTGGCTTTCTGTATGTGCTGGCGACGGGGCTGAAAGAGACCGGGGCGATGACGCTGCTGACCTCGGCGCTGTTGGGTCGGCCCAGGTCGGCGCTGGGGGCGCAGGCGCGGTTGATCGGACCGGTGGCGGTGCTGTCGGCGTTTGTGAACAACACGCCGCTGGTCGCCGCGTTCATGCCGGTGCTGAGCGAGTGGTCCAAGCGGATCGGCGTGCCGGCGTCGCGGCTGTTCATGCCGTTGAGCTTCGCGGCGATCCTCGGGGGCATCTGCACACTGATCGGGACGAGCACGAACCTAGTGGTTTCGAGTCTGGTCTCGGCAGAGAACCAGAAGATCGCGGCGTTGAACGCGAAGGCCGCGCCCGGCGCTGCGCCGGTGGAACTGCTTGAGGAATGGGGTCTGTGGACGATCACGCCGGTGGGATTGCCGGTGGCGCTCGTGGGGATGGCGTACATGCTGATCGCGGGTCGGCGTCTGCTGCCGGACCGGGGCGCGAAGTCGACGCCGATCGAGCAGGCGCGCCGGTATATGGCGGCGATGCTGGTGCCGACGGGCTCGGTGATCGTGGGGAAGACGATTGAGCAGGCGGGGCTGAGGAATCTGCCGGGGGTGTTCCTCAGCCGCGTCGATCGCGGGGCGGAATCACTGGTGGCGGTGGGGCCTGAGCAGACGCTGCTGGCGGGCGACGTGCTGATGTTTGTCGGCAGCGTCGAGAGCGTGGCGGAGTTGCAGAAGATGAAGGGGCTGACGCCGGCGGAAAGTGCGGAAAGCAAAGCCGATTACCGGCCAAACATGCGGCTGCACGAGGCGGTGGTTTCGCCTTCGAGCCCTTTGGTGGGCAAGACGATCAAGGAAGCGGGGATTCGGACGCGGTACAACGCCGTGGTGGTGGGCGTGCACCGGGCCGGCGAGCGTTTGCCGGGCAAGATCGGCGAGATCGAGGTGCGGCCCGGCGACACGCTGCTGCTGGAGGCGCGGCCCGGGTTCGTCTCGGCGCACCGGGATTCGGGCGAGTTCTATCTGGTGAGCGAGCTGGAAGGTTCGGCTTCGCTTCGACACGACAAGGCGTGGGTGGCGGTGGCGATCTTGCTGGGGACGATCGCGCTGCTGAGTTGGGAGAACCTGTTCCCGCCGATGGTGGTGGCGATGTGCTCGGCGGCGTGCATGATCGCTTTCCGCTGCTGCACGGGGCCGCAGGCGCGGGCGGGGGTCGAGTGGCCGGTGTTGATCGTGATCGCGGCGAGCTTCGGGGTGGCGCGGGCGATGGACAAGACGGGGCTGGCGTCGTACATCGCATCGCACGTGATCGCGTGGGCGGGCGGGATGGGGCCGTGGGCGCTGCTGGGGGCGGTGTACCTGCTGTCGCTGGGGTTCACGACGCTCGTGAGCAACAACGCGGCGGCGGCTTTGGTGTTCCCGATCGCGCTGGAGGTGGCGCGCGGGCAGGGGCTGAACTTCACGCCCTTCGCGGTGGCGGTGGCGATCGCGGCGAGCTGCGAGTTCATGACGCCGCTGGGCTATCAGACGAACCTGATGGTGATGGGTCCGGGCGGGTATCGCTGGGGCGATTTCATGCGGTTCGGGCTGCCTCTGACAGCGCTGTGCGCGATCGTGGCGATCGGTGTGGGGCCGTTGGTCTTCGCGTTCTGATCGTGGATGGACGGCGCGGCGCAGTGGCGTGCGCGCGAGCCGACGGTCCGGAGGGCCGGGTGCTTCGTGCGGCCTGGACTGACGACTCGCGCTGTGGGCAGTGAGCCGAGGCGCGCGGGTCGCCGCGGGCGGCAGGCTTGAGCTTGCAACAATTTCCCCACCGGCTCGCGCAAAGAAACGGACAAGTGAAGGTGGTTCGCATGTTTGCATTTTGTTCGTATAAGAATGCCCTGATCGGGGCGTTTCACGCGGGGTTCGGTCTGGCTTGACCAGAGAGGCTCTGCGGGCTCGGGATCATCGGGTTTATCGGGCTTTTTGTGGACTTCGAGGTCCGGTTCCGGCGCTCCCGAACGCGGCTTGGGGGTGGGGACCGACGGGATCGGCGTGGCTGGTCAGGACCGACTCACAAGTTTCCCCCTCCATTTTCGATCGCTCAAAGGGGCATCGGACGATACGATGGCATTGTCTTGATCTCTCTCTCCTCCAGCGGGGCAGTGTCTACCGATGCTGCCCTGCTCGTTTTTTTGTGCTCGAAGGGTTTGGCGCGCGGGGATTCGGCGTGCTGGGTAGGCTCTGATCAGCGATGAACGAAGGCCAAACAGTGCTGGTGACCGGGGCGGCGGGATTTATCGGGTCGCATGTGTGCGGGGCGCTGCTGGCGCGCGGCGCGCGGGTGGTGGGATTGGACAACTACGATGAGGTGTACGCGCGGGCGCTGAAAGAGCGGAACGTGGCGGAGGTTCGGCGCGATTTCCCGCGTGGTGCTTTCGAGATGGTCGAAGGCGACGCGGGCGATGCGGAGCTGGTCGCGGGGCTGATGCGGAGATTCTCACCCGAGGGCGTGATCCACCTGGGTGCCCGAGGCGGCGTGCGCCCCAGCATCGAGATGCCGGCGCTCTATTGCCGCGTGAACATCGAGTCGACGGCGGTGATGCTCGAGCAGGCGCGCCGGTGCGCCAGCGTGACGCGCTTCGTGCTGGCGTCGTCGTCGTCGGTGTACGGCAACCTCTCGAAAGCGCCGTTCAGTGAGACGGACGATGTGTCGTTCCCGATCAGCCCCTACGCGGCGACCAAGCGGGCGTGCGAACTGATGGGCGCGACGTTCGCGCACCTGTACAAGCTGCCGGTGGCGTGCCTGCGGTTTTTCACGGTGTACGGGCCGCGGCAGAGGCCGAGCCTGGCGATCTCGATGTTTCTCGAAAAGGTCGGGCGCGGCGAGGCGATCCCGGTCTTCGGCGACGGCACCACGGCACGGGATTACACCTTCATCGATGACATCGTGAAGGGCGTGCTGGCGTCGTACGAACGGGTGCCGCGGTTCGGGTATCGGGTGTGGAACCTGGGGAACTCGAAGCCGGTGAGCTTGAACGAGATGGTGGCGACGGTGTCGCGGGTAGTCGGGAGCGAGGCGCGGGTTGATCGCAAGCCGTCGCAGCCTGGGGATGTGGAGTTGACGTTCGCGGATTTGACGCGGAGCCGGGAGGAGCTGGGGTATTCGCCGCAGACGGGGTTTGAGGAAGGGGTGAGGCGGCAGTGGGCTTGGATGCGTGGGGTGGGGTGAGAATGGGCGGATGAACGAGCACGGCCATGTCCGCGGAGATCGGCGCGGAGGGCCTTCGCACCTTCGGGACGATGTCGAGGGCGACTTCTTCGACGCGCACGAGCACGATGACCATGGCGATGGCTGTGGGTGCCGTAGGGTGCGGGCGGCGCTCGTGCACCGCGGCGGCTTTTCATCCGTACACTGCCCCCGTGTTCAGCCCCATCCCTGAGATTCTCGACGAGTTGCGTGCCGGGCGGATGATCGTCTTGGTCGACGATGAGGACCGGGAGAACGAGGGCGATCTCGTTCTGGCGGCGGAGTTTGTCACGCCGGAAGCCGTGAACGCACTGACGCGGCTGGCTGGGGGGTATCTGTGTTTGAGTCTGACCGAAGCGGACTGTGACCGGTTGAACCTGCACCCGCAGACGGCGCAGAACACCACGGTGCGGGGCACGCCGTTCACGGTTTCGATTGATGCGCACCCTCGGCACGGGGTTTCGACGGGGATCTCGGCGTCGGACCGTGCCACCACCATCCGGCTCGCCGCCGAGCCCCGCTCAACCGCCGACGATTTCGTGAGGCCCGGGCACATCAATCCGCTGCGCTCGCGCGACGGCGGGGTGCTGGTTCGCTTCGGACAGACCGAGGGGAGCGTGGATTTGTGCCGCCTCGCGGGGCTGCGGCCAGCGGCGCTCATCATCGAGATCGTGCGTGAGGACGGGCAGATGGCGCGAAGGCCCGAGCTTGAGGTGATGTGCCGCAAGCATGGGTGGAAGATGTGCTCGGTCGAGCAGGTGATCGAGCACCGGCTGCAGGGCGAGCGGCTGGTGAAGCGGATGGAGCCGGTGGGGGGCGTGCCGATTCGGACCGCCGACGGGGAGTTCAATCTCGTGACGTTCGCGAGCGTGGTGGACCCGTTGCCGCAGCTGGCGCTGACGTGCGGCGGGGTGGGCGAACTCGACGCGCGCGGCGTGGTGAAGGCGATCGACGAGCCGGTGTTGGTGCGGATGCACCGGGGGAATCTGTTGGGGGATGTGTTCCTGGATTTGGCTTCGGGGAAAGAGGGCGCGTCGGGGCAGGCGCTGCGGGCGTCGATGCGGATGATTCAGAAGCAGGGGCGCGGGGCGGTGGTGTATCTGAGGCCGCGGGGCGGCGGGGATGCGTACATGACGGTGACGGGGGCGGGCGGCGGATTCTCGTCGACGTCTTTGTCGGGCGCGGGTTCGCTGGCCGAGAGCACCGCGCCGATGCTGCAGCGCGACTTCGGCATCGGCGTGCAGGCGCTGCGTGAGCTCGGGCTCAAGAAGATCCGGCTGCTCACGAACCATCCGCGCGATCTGCCGGGTTTGGAGGCGTTCGGACTTGAGATTGTGGAGCATGTGCCGCTAGGATGGTGAGCACGGCGTGGCACACGCCGCGCGACGATCGATCACGGGGCACGCTCCGAGCCTCGTGGATGATTGAATGACGGCCCCGAGAAGGGGCCGTTTTCATTCCAAGAAGCGGAAAGGGAGAGCAAGGCTCCAACACTTCGCGCGCCGCGGCGCGAAGCCATGTGGATGCTGATGCATCCCCTTGCCACACCCTGAGGAAGAGCATGCTGTATCCCTTCTCGGGGCGAGCTCGGGGCCCTCACGATTTTTGCTCGATCATCAGACCGGGTCTCACTCCTTGATCTTGAACTCCGCGTCGACGACGTCGTCCTTCTTCTCGCCGCCGCTCGTTGGGTTGCCCGAGGGGGCGGCGCCGCCAGCGGCCTGAGACTTGCTGGACTCGTAGACGGCCTTGCCGAGTTCCATCGAGGCGTTTTCGAGCTCCTTGAGGGCCCGCTCGAGGGCGGTCTTGTCGTCGCCCTTGATCTTCTCTTCGACGCTGGAGATGGCGGACTCGATCTTGCCGCGGGACTCGGGGCTCACCTTCGCGCCGTGCTCTTCGAGGGCCTTGCGGGTCTGGTGGACGTAGGACTCGGCCTTGTTGCGGGCGTCGATGAGTTCGCGCCGGGCCTTGTCGCTGGCGGCGTTGGCCTCGGCCTCGCGCTTCATCTTGTCGATCTCGGCCTTGTCGAGGCCGCCCGAGTTCTTGATCTCGATCTTCTGGCTCTTGCCGGTGGCCTTGTCGGTCGCGGCCACGTTGAGGATGCCGTTGGCGTCGAGGGCGAACTCGACTTCGATCTGCGGCATGCCGCGCGGGGCCGGGGCGATGCCGGTGAGGTCAAACCGACCGAGCGAGCGGTTGTCGTTGGCGAACTCGCGCTCGCCCTGCAGCACGTGGATGGTGACGCTGGTCTGGTTGTCGGCGGCGGTCGAGAAGACTTCCTTCTTGGACGTGGGGATGGTGGTGTTGCGGGTGATGAGCGGGGTCATCACCCCGCCGTAGGTCTCGACGCCGAGGCTCAGCGGCGTGACGTCGAGGAGCAGGACGTCCTTGACGTCGCCCTGCAGGACGCCGCCCTGGATGGCGGCGCCGACGGCGACGACTTCGTCAGGGTTGACGCTCTTGTTGGGCTCTTTGCCGAAGATTTCCTTGGCGATCTGCTGGGCGCGGGGCATTCGGGTCGAGCCGCCGACGAGCACGACCTCGTCGATCTTGCTGGTATCGATCTTGGCGTCCTTGAGGGCCTGCAGGCACGGTGCCCGGAGGCGTTCGAACAGGTCGGCGGTGATCGACTCGAACTTGGCGCGGTTGATGCTCATCTGCAGGTGCTTGGGCCCGTTCTGGTCCGCCGTGATGAACGGCAGATTGACCGACGTTTCCTGCATCGTCGAGAGTTCGCACTTGGCCTTCTCGGCGGCCTCCTTCAGGCGCTGGTAGGCCATCGGGTCCTTGCGGATGTCGATGCCCTGCTCCTTGCGAAACTCCTCGGCGATGTGGTCGATGAGGCGCTGGTCCCAGTCGTCGCCGCCCAGGTGGGTGTCGCCGTTGGTCGAGAGCACCTCGAACACCCCGTCGCCGATGTCGAGGATGGAGACGTCGAACGTGCCGCCGCCCAGGTCGAAGACGGCGATCTTCTCGTTCTTCTTCTTGTCGAGGCCGTAGGCCAGCGCGGCGGCGGTGGGCTCGTTGATGATGCGCTCGACCTTGAGGCCGGCGATCTCGCCCGCGTCCTTGGTGGCCTGACGCTGGGCGTCGTTGAAGTACGCCGGCACCGTGATGACGGCGCGGTCGACCGTCTCGCCCAGGTAGTCCTCAGCGGTCTTCTTGAGGTTCATCAGGACGAACGCCGAGACCTGCTGCGGCGTGAACTCGCCCTGGTTGACGCGCACCTTCACGTTCTCATCGGGCGCGCCGACGATGGTGTAAGGGACTTTGGACTCTTCGTTGCCGCTCTTGCCGTAGCCGGAATCGCCGGAGCCTGAGACTTCGTCGCGCCGTCTTCCGACGAAGCGCTTGATCGAGTAGATGGTGTTCTTGGGGTTGGTGACCTGCTGGTGCTTGGCGGGCTGGCCGACGAGTCGCTCGCCCTTGTCGGTAAAGCCGACGACGGACGGGGTGGTGCGCGAGCCGGAAGAGTTGATCAACACCTTGGGCTGGCCGCCTTCCATGATGGCGACGCAGGAGTTGGTGGTGCCGAGGTCGATGCCGATGGTCTTGGACATGGTGGGGTTTCCTTTCGTGCGGTGGCGATGATGGGGTGCAACCGTCGTGCCAGTCTCATGCCCGCGATACGCGAGCCCGCCCCCCTTCCCGATCACGTGAAACTGCGTTGGAATGGACCAGACGCGGGTTCCGGGCGACAACCGGGCCTTTGGGCCGCGGATATCTGTCAGATTGGCAGAGGTCGCGGGAGCACCCGCGCGAACACGTTCGGAATCCACTCGGGCATCGATCTAGGACGCTCACTCCGCATGGAACTTGATTGCACGGGCCATATGCCTTGCGTTGAAGGGGCTGCGGGGTGCAGCGAAGACGCCGTATCCCGCCAAAGTCCAACCAAGCCGGAACGCCGACCGTCCGCAGTGATTGGTTGAAAACTTGATGTTCTGCTTTCGCGCTTCGTCGCGCTGGGCTTTGGTTGGCCCTGCTGTTCCAGTAGACGCCATCGCGCAGGGGAGCAGCCCCTCCGTCGTCGGCGTGGATATCGGCTTCAACCTGACCAGCGGCTCGGCACCGGCGGCGAACGGACTCGCCCAGGTCGTCCAGCAGGCCAGTGGGCAGCGCTGCGTTGTCGGCTCGTGCCCGTCGCCCGAAACCAGCCTAGAGCAAGCCCGCGTGTTGGACAACGGCGTGCTCTGCGCGCTCGCCGCGCCCAACGCCTTCGAGACCATCACCAGAGCAGCGTCTCACGACGGACACATCGTCGGTGGCGCGCGCCACGCGAGCGGCTGGCAGCGATCACTCTGGCAAAGGCCCGCCCGCGACAGGTTCGGCGGGCCGCTCGACGGTGTCGTCGAGTACACGCTGCCGCAGGGCGGCGTCGTCGGCATGACCGTCAATCGACCCGCGGCGAGGCCCCGAGCAACGAGTCTCGAGCGTCAGCGAGCGGGTCTGCTTGATCTTCGAGCGCCGACGAACACCGAGGCACCCGTCGTTCACGCTCCGGGCTCGTGTGTTTGAGCGTCCACGGTCTCGACCCGGGCAAAGAAAGACCGGGGCGACGCGCGGTGCGTCGCCCCGGCGGAGCATCCGATCAGGTTGGGCCGAGGCCGACGGTCTTACCGCCGACGGCGGACGCCGGCCACGCCCAGCAGGCCGAGCATCGCCGCCGCGCCGGGGGCGGGGACCTGGGTCAGCGAGACGTCGTCGATGGCGTAGTCGTTGCCGCTGAAGGCCTGGTTGATGTCCCAGATTTCGACGGTGACGGAGCTGAAGTTGCCGGAGTTGAACGCGAGGGTCTGCTCGGCCCAGACGGCGAGGTCGCTGGGGGCGACGAAGTCGACGCTGGCGATGGGGTTGAAGCCGCGGTCAACCGCGGGGAAGACGCGCATCGAGAGGCCGGCGACGCTGGCGGGGAAGAGCGAGGCGAACCACGCCGAGAGGCTGTATTCGGTGCCGGGGGTGACGCTGACCGACTGGCTCCAGGCGGGGCCGGCGCCGGAGTCGGTGCCGTTGACGATCATGTAGTGGCCGAGTTCGGTGCCGATGGTGTGGTCGAAGAAGTCGACCCAAGCGGGGTGGATGGTGTCGAAGGAGACGACGTTGTATGTGGCGGGGGGGAGCATCGAGCCGTCGAGCGAGTACGAGCTGGTGGAGGGCGCGATGCCGGGGCCGGACTCGAAGTCGCCGTTGATGATGGCGGCGGATGAGGTGCCGACGATCGAGAGAAGGGCCACGGCGCTGAGGGCGAGAGACTTCATGTTTGCTGCTCCTTGTGCGGGGCGAGCCGGGCCCGAGAGCGGACGGGGTTCAACGGAAACGAACCTCGTGGCCGCCGCCCGCCGGTGTGAAGGCGGGACGGCGGTGCTTCAAGGCACGGCACCGACAAGGGAACATGCCTCGTGATCGCTCGGCGGGCAAGGGATCGCGGGCCGGGCGGCGCGCGAGGGTTCCGTCTGGCGCGGCGTGGGGCGTGTGGGGCTGGATTCTTGGGGGATTCTGGGACAGCGCTGGAGGCGCGGGGTGTCCGAGAACTTGGAAGCGCGACGGTGCCTTTGGTGGCACGGCTCTCCGAGCCGTGTCTTCGATGAGCCCCGAGTTCAAGGTGATTGAGTGGGTCGCCTAGGATGCAGTCGCACAGGAGCCACACCATGAGCCAGAGCCAGATTGCCGTCGCCGCGCTGTCGGTTGTTTCCACTTTCGTTGCCGTCGGCGTCGCTTCGGGAGGGCCGATCATGTACCTGTCGGCGAGCCATGTGGCGACGGCGATGTCGGAGCGTTACAGCTCGTCCCAGCACCCAGCGACGGCGCGCGAGGAGTGGCACGAGCCGAGTTCGGTGGATATCACCGCTCGCGCAGAGACTTTCTGGGATCATCCGACGCCGCTGTTCAACTTCGGGGAGGGGCGGGTGGCATCACAGTTTGGTGAGAACTCTGTGCTTGCGCACTGCGAAGCGTGGGGAGGCTCGCACGCGCTGGGAGGCGGTTACGCGAATGAGTCTGGCGGTGGAGCGTCGTTCCAGACTGAGTTCTTCGTCGATGCACCGGGGCAGGACTTTCGGTTCACGGCGATCCTCAGGTATGTGAGTGTTTTCACCGATCCACACGAGTGGGCCGTTCGTCTGGAAGGACCGCAGGGCACGATTGTCTCGCTTTCGTACCAGACTTCAGGTCCGTACTACCAAGAACCGATCGACGTGATCCGGCCAGCCGTTCGCGGTACCTACACCATGCACTTGTCCGTCAGCGGTGAATCGTGCTATCCGATTGATTCCCACTTCAGACCGATCTTCGACGCATCGTTCGTCATCCCCGCACCCGGGGTCGTCGTCTTTGCCGGGGCGTTGGCAGCCCTTGCGCTTCAACGGCGTCGATGAGCTTCGGTGCGATCGGTTGAGCGGTCACACCACGTCGCACCGGTCAGAGACCGGTGCCATCCAGCGCCGTGAACTTCCCGTGTGTGGGTGATTGTCGCTCGTGACGGACTCCCTCTGCCCCTGCCGGGGCAGAGTGAGAGTCGTCGGGTTTCCACGGGTTTGGCGGCGAAGCGCCGCCCGCACCCGTGGCTACAGGCTTGCGTCCCTTCGGGACGAAGAGTGAGAGCAGATGGCCAAATGCGGGAAGTTCATGGCGTTGGGTGGCACCGAGGGTCGCGATACCGCTTCACTCACTTCCGCCACCACGTCACCGCCCCGTACTCCGCCGAGTCGCCCAGTTCTTCCGCGATCCGCAGCAACTGGTTGTACTTCGCGTTGCGGTCGCTCCGGCATGGGGCGCCGGTCTTGATCTGGCCGCAGTTGGTCGCCACGGCGATGTCGGCGATGGTCGCGTCCTCGGTTTCGCCTGAGCGGTGGCTGAGGACCGCGGCCATGCGGTTGCGGATGGCGAGGTTCACCGTGTCGAAGGTCTCGCTCAGCGTGCCGATCTGGTTGACCTTCACGAGCACGGCGTTGGCGCAGCCCTTGTCAATCCCCTTCTGGACGAACTTGCGGTTGGTCACGAAGAGGTCATCGCCCACGATCTGGACTTTGTCGCCGAGTTTCTCGGTGAGCATCTTCCAGCCGTCCCAGTCGTTCTCGGCGAGGCCGTCTTCGATCGAGCGGATGGGGTACTTCTTGCACCAGCTCGCCCACATGTCGACCATGTCCTTGCTGCTGAGCACCTCTTTGGTGCTCTTGAACATCATGTAGCCGCCCTTCCCCCCCACCGTCTTGCCGGCTTTTTCAGCCTCGTTCCAGCATTCGCTGGTGGCCGGATCAAGGGCGACGAAAATCTGCTCGCCCCACTTGTAGCCGGCCTTCTTCACCGCCTGCTCGATGATCTGCAGGGCTTCTTCGTTGCTCTTGAGGTTCGGCGCGAAGCCGCCTTCATCGCCCACGGCGGTGCTCATGTGCTTGTCGTGCAGTACGCCCTTGAGCGCGTGATAAATCTCGACGCCGGCGCGCAGCCCGTCGTGGAAGTTCGAGAAGCCCCACGGCTGGACCATGAACTCCTGAAAGTCGACGGTGTTGTCGGCGTGCTTGCCGCCGTTGAGGATGTTCAGCATCGGCACCGGTAGCGTTTTCGCACCGGTGCCGCCGAGGTAGCGGTACAGCGGCAGGCCCATCTGCTCGGCGGCGGCCTTGGCGACGGCCATGCTGACGCCGAGGATGGCGTTGGCACCGAGTTTGGCTTTGTTGGCAGTGCCGTCGAGGGCGATCATCATCGCGTCGATGGTCTCCTGGTCGCGTGCGTCGAGGCCTTCGAGTTCGGGGGCGATGACGTCGTTGACGTTCTTGACGGCCTTCGAGACGCCCTTGCCCAGCCACTCGGACTTCTTGCCGTCGCGGAGCTCGCACGCTTCGTGCTCGCCGGTGGAAGCGCCGGAGGGGACGGCGGCGCGGCCGAGGGTGCCGCCGGAGAGCGCGGCGTCGACTTCGACGGTGGGGTTGCCGCGGGAATCGAGGATCTGACGGGCGCGGATGTTGGTGATGGTGAACATGG